>DATJWB010000177.1:0-40467 GCA_035501495.1 Bryobacteraceae bacterium
GGTGGGGCGCAAGCCCTTTACAAGTTCCACAGTAACAGGCGGGGTCAAGTGGAAGAGGGCGGTGAAGGGGCTTGGGGGAGGGAGGCGGTTGTTTGGATTGAGGGATTTACAAGGGAAGAAAAAATTTCAAAAGTCTGTGACCAGTTATCCGGCCAATGCGAGAACGGGAAGTGGCGAGACAGGATGACGATGGCGTATTTTTTTCCATTGGGTTTTCTTATAGATAGAGGGGGTGGAAGGCCGCCGAGCCAGCTTTGACGGGCAAGGTTCTAAGCGGTGCTTCCACCCCGGCATGATTCTTGTCATCGCGCTGTTCGAGTTGGAACGGCAAGCCTGGAGACTGGAGCACCACGGTTTTGGACCAGATCCCGCGACGATGTCCAGACTGTCAGCCAGAGTCCGTCGTTTTGCGGTTCGCCTCTCCAGAATCTCTGCGCATCTTCGCAAAACCACCAATCCCCAAAAAATAAGCATCGATTGGCCGGATAAGACTGAAAAGGATCGCGGAAAAATGCCCTCGCGGCACAATCATCAAACGCCCGCCGGCATGAGCGCCTTGCTACAGGGGGACTCAGCGGACTTTGAATTTCGATGACAGGGAGGCCATCTGCTCCTCGATGGAAGGCTTCTTCTCAGGGGGCTTCTGGAAATTCTTGCGCTTGGGTTCGGGCGCCGCGGGCTCGAGGGCCTTGATGGAAAGCGCGATCCGCCTGGCCTTCGGGTCTGCATTCAGCACCTTCACCTTGACGATCTGCCCGACCTTCACCACCTCGCCGGCATCCTTCACGTAGCGGTTCGCCAGCTCACTCACGTGCACCAGCCCGTCCTGATGTACGCCCACATCCACGAACGCTCCGAAGCGGGTCACATTGGTGACCACACCTTCGAGCGTCATGCCGGCCTTGAGATCCGCGATCTCCTTCACGTCTTCGCGCCAGTGGGGCGCGACGAATTTCTCGCGCGGATCGCGTCCCGGCTTGCGCAACTCCTCGCGAATATCGCCCAGCGTGTACATCCCTACCGACTCGGTCGCGAAGCCCTCCAGTTTCACGCTCTCGATCAGCTCAGGGCGCGCAATGAGCTCCGGCACGGTGACCCCGAGCGACGCCGCGATCCTCTCTACCACCGGGTACGACTCCGGATGTACCGACGTCATATCCAAGGGATTCTCGCCGCCGCGGATCCGCAGGAAGCCGGCCGCCTGCTCGAAGGTCTTGGGCCCGAAGCCGGCAACCGCTGTCAATTGAAATCGCGACCGGAATTTGCCGTGGGTATTGCGGTATTCCACGATCTTCACGGCAGTGCGTTCGTGGATGCCGGCCACGTAGCGCAGCAGTGCCCAGGAAGCGGTATTCAGGTCCACGCCTACGCGGTTCACGCAGGACTCCACGGTGGCCTCCAGGCTCTGCTTGAGCCGGCGCTGATCGACATCGTGCTGGTATTGACCCACCCCGATCGACTTGGGATCGACCTTCACCAGTTCCGACAGCGGATCCTGCAGGCGGCGGGCGATCGAGATCGCTCCGCGGATCGTCAGGTCGAGGTCGGGAAACTCCTGGCGCGCGATCTCCGAAGCGGAATAGACCGAGGCGCCCGACTCGCTCACCGTCACGCTGAAGATCCTGGTCAGATTCGCCTGGCGGAGAAAATCCTGCACAAAGGCCGCCGATTCGCGCGAAGCCGTGCCGTTGCCGATCGCAATCGCCTGCACGTTGTGGCGCGCAATCAAAGAAGCCAGAGTTTTGACCGATCCGGCCAGGTCGTTTTTCGGCTCGAACGGGTAGATGACGGCGTTTTCCAGGAACTTGCCGGTATCGTCCACCACCGCGATTTTGCACCCGGTGCGGATGCCGGGGTCGATCGCCAGCACCGTCAACATGCCGGCGGGCGGCGAGAGGAGCAGGTTCTCGAGGTTTTCGCGGAAGACCTTGATGGCCTCTTCATCCGAGCGGTCTTTCAATTCCAGGCGGACTTCAGTCTGGATCGAGGGGTTGAGCAGGCGGTCGTAGGAGTCTTCGACGGCCTGCTCGAGCTGCGGCGCCCACTCGCCTGGCGCATGGATGATGTGGGAGCGGAGCCAGGCGAGAGGCTGCTCGGGGGCGAGCTCGATTTCGAAGGTGAGCACTCCCTCCTTGGCGCCTCGCCGGATGGCCAGCATGCGATGCGAAGGGATCTTGCCGGCCGGTTCGCTGTAGTTCGCGTACATCTGGAACTTGCCCTCGGGATCGGCGGCGCCTTCCACCGCGCGGCTGACGACCACGCCCTCGGCCATCATCATGGCGCGCACAGCTTTACGAAATTCGGCGTTTTCGCTGATCCATTCGGCAATGATGTGGCGGGCGCCCTCGAGGGCTTCGGCGGAGGAGGCGACGCCCTTCTCCTGGCTGACGAAGGTGGCCGCCAGATCGGCCAGTGAAGTTGGTCCCGCCTGCTGGTCCCAAAGGAATTGGGCCAACGGTTCCAGACCGCGCTCGCGGGCGATGGACGCCTTGGTACGGCGTTTGGGCCGGAAGGGAAGGTAGAGGTCTTCGAGCTCGGTCTTCTCGAGGGCGGCTTCGATTTTGGATTTCAGTTCCGCGGTGAGCTTGCCCTGTTCCTGGATGGATTGGAGGACCGTTTCGCGGCGGTCCTCCAGCTCGCGGAAGTATTCCATCTTCTCCTGAATGTCACGGATCTGCACTTCGTCCAGGCTGCCGGTAGCCTCCTTGCGGTAACGCGCGATGAACGGCACGGTGCCGCCCTCGTCGAGGAGTGTGATGACGGACACCAGCCCCTTGAGGGGCACGTTCAGCAGTTTGGCAATGTGGACGAGTACCGCGGTCGGAAGCGCCTTAATTTGTGTCATGGCCGGGGGAACTACCATCTTCCCACGACCTGCGATTGGCGGGTGAGGCCAAGGCTCTGTCGGCCGCTTCAGCCGGCCTCAGCGCACCGGTCCTGGTGCGGCACGCGCGGCGTCTCGACGGGGAGACCGCGGACAAGGCTGTCCGCGGCGCGTACTTGGGGCTGATTCTTAGAACCGCGAGGCGGTGGGCCGCAGCGGGGTCGGGAAGCGGGCGGGGGATTCGGCGCGCGGTTCGGCCGGGCGTTCCAGCACCAGAGAGCGGAGGCCAGGCATGGAACTGGCGCCAACCCGCTGGCCCTTGTCGTTTACGGGAAGCTGGCCGGTGGTGAGATTTTTCAATCCGAACAATGCCAGCTCGAACCGATCCTTCACGCCGACCTTCTGGAACAGACGGGAAAGATAGACTTTTACGGTGCCCTCGGAGATCATCAGGGTGGTGGCGATCTCCTTGTTCTTCAGGCCTTGGGAGAGCAGGCTGACGAGCTGCCCTTCGCGCTGCGTCAGGGCAATGCGGCGGGCGCAGAGGAAGCTGTCGGTAAGCGCCTTTTCGAACCACAATTCACCGGCCTGGACCTTCTGGAGGCACTTCACCTGGAGGTCGGTGGGAAGGGTTTTGCGTAGGATACCGCGAACGCCGAGGCCCATGGCCTGGAAGGCCAGCTCGGTCGAGATCGAATTCACCCAGAGAACGATTTTGCAGCTCATCATGGTGTGCTTCATGTCGCTCAAAACAGCGAATGTCACCTCATGAGTAAGGTCCATCAGGACCAGGTCTGGGGCGCCGTGAGCTACCTGTTCCATCATGCCCGTAACGGTGGAACAGATGGGCAGGAGTTCGAATCCCTCCACCTGCCGGAGCACCGATTCGAGCCCTTTCGCCAATATCGGTTCGTCGCTGTAAAGAAGAATCCGCGTCATAATTCTCTTTGTTCCTTTTTCGAGCAGTGCTAGCAACCATGCGGAGCGCGGATTCGGGTGATTTCGTACCGTGCTTATCGCCTGGGGCTTCTTAGGAATTCTCCGATGTATTGGCCCCATTGTCAACAGATAATTAACGAACAATATGCTTATTTTTGGCTTACACTGGCCAAAAATGGCCAATATTGACAGCTATTATTCGCTTAATTTTCTAATATAACATCCATAATACCAACAATTTATGAATTGCAATATCGAGGCTAACTCGCTGCCTCCAAAAAAAATTGCAAAAAAATTATCCGGCAGTCGCCGATGATTAACCTTATCGGAGTATGCTGGAGTACTACAAAAGTCAACTTGTGGAAGTACTAGTTCCTTAGGGGTATTAGTACTATTCTAATTCCCATAGCCCCGGTTTTGCCCCCGCCCGCCGCAACCCCACCATTTCTTATCTCCTCGGCCTGGGTATTTCCACCGAATTGCCGCATTTCCGTAACGTTGCCTCCTGATAACCTTTGGCAACAGCACCGTATAACCCATTTACGGCATTGATGCCCCGGTATCGCGGGCGGTAAAGTCGCGTGTGTTGAACCCAAGGAAATGAGAAATATTAACCGGCGAGAGAGCCCGCGAATCGAAATCAAGCTCCGGTGCCATGTCACTTCGCCGGCGCTTTGGTTGCGCAACACGATGCAGACCGAGAATATCAGCCGAAGCGGGCTGCTGGTTGCCTGGTGTTCCGACGATGCGGCCTTGCCGTTGCCGGCCATCGGCCAGATCGTGACGGTGGAAGTGGAACTTCCCGCCAACCACGGTTTCGGGCAGAAATGTATTCATTGCCAGGGGTCGGTAACCCGCATTTCCATGACGGACCCTGGGGTTCCACGGGTTGCGTTGCAGGTGAATTACATGGATTTTCGTTCGTTCCACGATAGAATTCGCGCGCTGGAAGCGATGCAACCGGTAGCGAATTCCTGGATGGCTTAGCGGTTGCTATGGAAACCCGGTCAACCCCATTCTTTTTCCGACTTCTGCCGTCGTTCACGGACATCGCCTTTTTGATGCCGATTATCCTGCTGTTCTGCAGCGGGATGGGTGGAATGAAGTATTTGTTGAGCGATTGCGATACGGGTTGGCATATACGCACCGGCGAGTGGATCCTGGCGAACCATCGGGTCCCGGTCGGTGACGTGTTCTCATTCTCGAAGCCGGGTCAGCCCTGGTTTGCGTGGGAATGGCTGGCGGACGTGATTTGGGCGTGGATGAACGCCCACGGCGGGCTGAGGACGGTAGTCCTCTTCACACTCTGCATCTTCGCTTTTACGTTCGCATTATTATTCCGGCTCCTGCGGAGGAAATCGAATCCGTTTGTGGCGGTGGCGGTCACGATGATTACGTCCTCGGCAGCCACCATCCACTGGCTGGCAAGGCCTCATTTGTTCACGCTGTTCTTCCTGGTGGTTTTTTACGGCGTCCTGGAGCGTGTGCGCGACGGCAAGACTCACCTGGGCAGCATCCCGTACCTGGCAATCCTGCCCGCGATCACGATTTTCTGGACCAATCTGCATGGAGGCTTTTTTGTCGGCATCATGCTGATTGGGATTTACGGTGTGGGCGAGCTGCTTTCGGAGTGGTTGCGCGGAACCAGCACGGCGGACTCGCGCCGGGCGAGCCTTCGCAAAGCCGGACAATATTTTCTGAGCGCCTTTGCATGCCTGGTTCTGAGCCTGATTAATCCGTACACCTGGCACCTTCACGAGCACATTATCAAGTACCTGGGCGATCCCTACAACTCGCAGCACATTTTCGAGTTCCAGTCGCCCAGCTTTCACAATCTGACGTCTCGATTCTTCGAGATCATGCTGGTGCTGGCGGCGCTGGCGGTTTGGCGATCCCTGGCGAAAGGCAGTTTTACGGAGCCGTTATTACTCGCTCCCTGGGTGCACGCCTCGTTCCTGGCGGGCCGTAATATTCCGATTTTTGCCATCCTCGCCGCGTTTCCGGCCGCGGCGGTCGTGCAGGAGGGGCTCGAGCACCTGCCGGAGTGGAACGTAGCCAAGTGGCTGCGGGTGTTTGTGAAGCATCTGGTGCGCGTGGGCGATGAGACCGCCGAAAACGACTCGATCGGGCGTTTGCACCTGGTGAGCGCATTGGGCGTGGCCTTGCTGGTGGCGCTCATTTTTGCGCCGAATCCTCCCAAGAAATTTCGGGCGGAATTCGATCCGAGTGTCTATCCCCAAGCGGCTCTGGCCACCCTGCGCACCGATCCGAATTCCAAGATTTTTACGCACGACGAATGGGGCGACTACCTCATCTGGAGCCTGTACCCTTCGCACAAGGTGTTCGTGGACGGCCGTAGCGATTTCTACGGCGACGACTTCGAGTACAAGTACATCGACATCCTGAACGTGCACGAAGGCTGGGAAAAATATCTTACCCAGTTCGGTGTCGATACGATTTTGATGCCCCCTGATGCACCACTTACGGGTGCGTTGAAGGAGTCCAGCCATTGGCGCAAGGTATACGACGACGGCGTGGCGTTGGTGTTCTGCCAGACGCAGAAACCGGGGGCCAACAGTCTTCTCTCGCTTTCAACCGGCGGGGAAGTCAGCCGTGATCGCGAGGTCACGAAAACGAAAACCAGTGATCAGTGATCACAAACCATAAACTTAGGAGCGAACACAATGACGTTTTTGCGCAATCTCTGGAATGAAGATCAAGGGCAGGACCTGATCGAGTACACCCTGCTTATGGCATTTGTGGCGTTGGCCTCCGCAGCGCTGTTCATCGGTGCGGGTGGGAGCATCAAGGGCATCTGGTCGGTAACCAATTCCCAGCTCGCTGCTGCGAACTCCTCTGCTGCGAGCTAGCGCTGCCCGCTGGGGGTGAACGATGACCTTTTTGCGCGAACTCTGGCAACAAGAACAAGGGCAGGACCTTATCGAGTACACCCTGCTTCTCGCATTTGTGGCGTTGGCGTCCGCGGCGCTGTTCATTGGCGCGGGCGGCAGCATACAGGGAATCTGGTCAGTAACCAACTCCGACATCGCCGCTGCAAATTCATCCGCGGCGAGCTAGGACCTCCGGGAAGGGCGTGCCGCCAGCCTACCAGCGAACGGCACGCCCGGCCGGAACCACCTTCCGGCAAGGTGCAACGCAGTTTCCGGAACAACGGGGCCCGCACCTGTTGGAAATCATTTCGGAGCATATTCCTGGAGGCGTCGTAGCGGGCGCGAGGTCTCATCGGCTTTATTTCTTTATGAAACGCCATCTGGGGGCGGGTTCGGTGGCGGGGGATGGAATGAGGGTCAGGTATGAATAAGAGATTTGTAGGGGTTTTGCTTTTCGCGACAATCGTCGCAACAGTCGCCAGCCTGCTGCTGTACCGGCTGTTGATCAATCGTCCCCAGCCGGCAAAGGCGGCCATGGCAACCACTCAGATCGTGCTGGCCACGCGGGACATTGACGTCGGCTCGGTATTGAAAGACGAGGACGTCAAAATGGCGGATTGGCCCGGCGCGCCACCGACGGGGGCCACCCTGAAGATTCAGGATGTGGTCGGACGCGGGGTTACCACCACGATCTATGCCAAGGAGCCGGTCATCGAGTCGCGCCTGGCTCCCCGGGGGGCCGGCGGCGGCCTGGCAGCCATGATTCCGCCGGGAATGCGCGCCTTCGCCATCCGTGTGAACGAAGTGGTCGGCGTAGCGGGCTTCGTGGTCGCCGGCATGCGCGTAGACATATTGATCTCGGGTAACAAGCCGGGCGCCGACCAGGCACTGGGCACCCTTTCGAAGACCCTCCTGCAGAACATCGAGGTATTGTCGGCGGGCCAGGACTACAAGAAAGACAACGAGGGCAAACCCGTTGCGGTGCAGGTGGTGAACCTGCTGGTGAATCCGGAACAGGCCGAGAAGCTCAGCCTGGCTGCCGCCCAGACCAGCATTCAACTGGTCCTGCGCAACCCGCTCGACCGCGATGTGGCCAACACACCGGGCACGGCCCTGGCTTACCTGTTCAACGGCGGCAAGCTGAAGCCCGAATCTGCCGAGGCCCCTGCGCCTCGTCCGCGTGTGGTGGCGGCTGTTCCGCCTCCGGTGGTGGTAGTCCGTCAGGCTCCGCCGCCGCCCAAGAAGGAAGACTTCACCATGGAGATCATCTCCGGAACCAAGAAGAACGACATCAAGTTCGGCGGGGAGGGCAAATAAGTGTCCAGAGTCCGGGAAGTGGCAGTTATTCTGGCGATGGCGGCATGCGGTTCGGTGCTCTACCATCGGCCCGTTCGGGCGGCGGATGCCGGCCCTCAGCAGCAGGAGAATCCCGTTCCACAACAGGCGCAGCCGCCTGCAACACCCGCTGCGCCGGCGCTGTCAACCGACCCTGCTCTACAGACCCCTCAGGCTGGCGCGGACGTCCCGCAGCCGCAGAACCAGACGCCCCCCCCGGCCGATACGCCGAGCACGCCGGGAAAGCTCCTGGTCACGGTGGGCAAATCGCTGATTATCGACAGCCCGGTGAACATCAAGCGCGTGCACGTGGCGAACGGCGCCCTGGCCGAGGCCGTGGCCGTGAATCCTAAGGAAGTTCTGATCAACGGGACCGCCGCCGGTGAGACTTCTCTGATTGTGTGGCAGGCTAACGATACCCGCCTGGTGTATGACCTGACCGTGCGGATGAGCGGCAGCCGGCTGGAAGCCACCCGTCAGCAGATTGCCCGCGATTTCCCCGACGACGATGTGAACCTCACCTTCGAAAACGACACCGCCTTCCTCCGCGGAAAAGTGAAGGATGTGGCTTCGGCCGATCGCCTGGTGGCCATTGCGTCCACTTTGGGGAAAGTGGTCAACCTGTTGCGCGTCGAGGTTCCCCCGGTGCAGCCGCAGGTGGTGCTGAAGGTGCGGTTCGCCAACGTCGATCGCAGCCGTTCCATCCAATTGGGCCTGAACATCTTTAATTCGTCTTTCAACCAGCAGACTTCGCTCGGCACCGGTTACGCCCTGTATCCCGATCCGACGGGCCATATTCCGGTTCCGCAAAACGTCAACCTGCTCTTCCTGCGGCCGGACATTAACCTGGTGGCCGAGTTGCAGGCTCTCCAGACCCAGAACCTGCTCGAGATGCTCGCCGAGCCCAACCTGCTGGCGATCAGCGGCGAGCAGGCGAGCTTCCTGGCGGGCGGCGAGTTTCCGTTCCCGGTGGTGCAGCCGGCTTCGGCAGGCACGGCCGCAGTCACGATCCAGTGGCGTGAGTACGGCGTTCGCCTCAACTTCCTGCCGGTGGTGACTCCCAACGGGACCATCCGGCTCAGAGTGGCCCCCGAAGTCAGCGCCCTGGACTATACCAACGCCGTTACGGTCCAAGGATTTACGATCCCGGGCCTGACCGCGCGCCGGGTCTCGACCGATGTCGAGCTGGAGAGCGGGCAGAGTTTCGTGATCGCCGGCCTGCTCGACAATCAGACCACTGAGCAATTGTCCAAGGTGCCGGGAATCAGCGCCATTCCAGTTCTGGGCAAGCTCTTCCAAACCAAGAACCAGACCAAGAACAACAGCGAGCTGCTGGTGATCATCACTCCGGAAGTGGTGCGCCCGATCCCCGCCGGCCAGCCGTTGCCGGAACTGAATCGGCCGTCTCCCTTCCTGCCCACCAACACCACCAACTTTGCCTTACGGCAGCCGGGTATCGACAAGACCGGTCCGGTGCCGGTGAAGCCGCCGGTGGACAGCCTGCCGTACGAGATGCTCGTACCGAAGCAGGGACAGAATACGGTGCAGCCGCCTCCTTCCCCCGGTCCTATGACGGGAGCGCCTGCGCCCGCGCAGCCAGGCCAGGCAGCAGCTCCGAACACGCCGGCACCCGCCGGTACTACGGGTAAGTAACGAAACCTGGAGAGCCATCATGTACCCGCTGACTATCGGGTTGGCTATCGAAAACCGTGAGATGTGGGAGGATGTCCAGGCGTGTCTTGCCGATCTTCCCTTCCGCATCATCGTGGAGCACCAGGATGTCAGCGATACCAGTAATTTCCTCGACCGCCTGGAGCGGATGCGTCCCGACGTTGTACTGGTGGATATCAGCAATTGGAAGAATCCACTCGAGGGCCTGGTGTCATCGATCCGCAGCGTGATCAGCGACCCGATGATCATTGCGCTGAACACCACGGCGGATTCCGAGGCCATCCTGTCGTCGCTGCGGGCGGGTATCAACGAATACCTGTTCCCGCCTCTGAAAGAGCCCCTGAAGAAGGCCCTGGAAAAGCGCTCCGCCGAACGCAGCCGCCGCCGCGACGGCGGTACCAAAGGGGCGGGCAAGAGTTTCGCCTTCCTCTCCGCCAAGGGAGGATGCGGAGCCACCACGATTGTGTGTCACGTCGCCCAGGAGCTCGGCCGTTTGAATCAGAAGGTCCTGTTGATGGATCTGGACTTGGACGCAGGGATGGTGGGGTTTATCACCAAGACCAAGGCCGTGTACTCCATCCTGGATGCGGTGAACAATCTGCACCGCCTGGACATTTCCTACTGGAAGGCGCTGGTTTCGAACGGCATTCCCGGCGTGGAGATTGTCGCGTCCCCGCTATCGCTGGCCTCCAAGCAGGAGCCCAAGGATGAACAGGTCCGGCACGTGTTGGCCTTCGCCCGGCCGCATTACGACTGGACCCTGGCGGATCTTGGCCGGAGCCTGAGCCATCTCTCGATGGCGGCGCTCGAAGAGATTGACGAGGTCTGCCTGGTGACAACCCTCGAGGTGCCCGCTCTGCATCAATCCAAGCAGATTGTGCAGACCCTGCTCGACAGCGGTTACGGCAAGTCGCGAATCCGGTTGATCCTCAACCGTTCGCCGAAGCGCCTCGACATCACCCCGGGCGAACTGGAAAAAATGCTGGGCCTGCCCATCTTTGCGATGGTGCCGAATGATTATCCGGAGCTGTACGAGACGTATGCCGAGGGTCGGATGTTGAACCGCACCTCGGATCTCGGAAAGCAGATTGCCAGACTGGCCGCGAAGCTCTCGGGTTTGGAAGAAGAGAAGAACACCAAGAAGCGTTTCGGATTCTTCGGGGGATAAAACAATATGCCGGCTGTGATCGATCGCATACCAAAAATCGAGAACCGCGAGACCGGGTGGGTCAATCGCCTGTTCAACCGCGAGGGTTACACTCCTGAATACCAGGAGTTGAAGTTCACGCTCCACCGCAAACTGTTGGACCGGATCAACCTGGAGGCCCTGTCTTCCATGGCCGGCGACCGTGTCCGGGCGGAAATCCGGGCGGCGGTTGCCAAGCTGGTCGAAGAGGAGAAGACGCCTCTCAGCCTGGTGGAGAAAGACCGCGTCATCGAGGAGATTCTCGACGAGGTATTCGGGTTAGGGCCTTTAGAGCCGCTCCTGCAGGATCCGACGGTGTCGGATATTCTCGTGACCACGCCCAAGCTGGTATACGTGGAACGGGGCGGCAAACTCTACCGCACGCCGGTGGAGTTCAAAGATGACGCGCACCTGTTGCGGATCATCGAAAAAGTGGTGTCCCGCGTGGGACGCCGGGTAGACGAATCGTCTCCGCTGGTGGACGCCCGCCTGCCGGATGGCTCCCGTGTCAACGCCGCGATTCCTCCGGTGGCCGTGGATGGCGCCTTGCTCTCCATCCGCCGTTTTGGACGGCACGGCCTGAAGGGCGAGGACCTGGTGGCCAAGCTGGCCATGACCGAGGGGATGCTGGAGCTGCTGAAGGGCTGCGTCAGGGCCCGGCTCAACATTCTCATCTGCGGCGGTACCGGCTCCGGTAAAACCACGCTCTTGAACGCGCTCTCTTCCTACATTCCGGAAGACGAGCGCATCGTCACCATCGAAGACGCCGCCGAATTAAAGCTGCAGCAGACGCATGTGGCGCGCATGGAAACGCGTCCGGCCAACGTCGAAGGCCATGGCGCGATTCACATTCGCCAACTGGTCATCAATGCCCTCCGTATGCGCCCCGACCGCATCATCGTTGGCGAGGTTCGCGCCGACGAAGCCCTGGACATGCTCCAGGCCATGAACACGGGCCACGATGGATCGCTCACGACCATCCACGCCAACACCCCCCGCGACGGGCTGGGCCGTCTCGAGGTCATGGTCGGCATGGCGAATGCCAATATGGGCATCCGCTCCATCCGTCAGCAGATCGCCTCGGCTGTCAATCTCTTCGTGCAGGTTGCGCGCTTCAGCGACGGCAGCCGCCGCATCACCCACATCACCGAAGTGGTCGGCATGGAGCAGGACATCATCACGCTCCAGGATGTCTTCCTGTTCGAAAAGACCGGCATCACCGAAACCGGCAAGGTGCTGGGACGATTCCGGGCAACCGGCATTCGCCCCAAGTTCTACGAAAGACTGAAATCCTGCGGCATCACGCTGCCGCCGCCGCTCTTCCAGACGGTCGTGGAGATTAACTGATGGTGGTTGTAATTGTCTCCTTTGTCGTCGTTTTCGTGCTCATTCTCTTCGCGATCAGCATAGGGATGAAGTTCTTCGACGCCCGGCGCAAGAACCAGATGGTCGGTATGCTGCAGACCGCCGCTGGAGAGCAGGTCGTCACGCTCACCAATCTGCTGAAGGAGATCGAGCCCGAGAAGCCCACCGGGCTTGGTCAGATTGTGGCGTCGCTGCACTTCTCCAAGCACGCCCAGGAGCAGATCACGCAGGCGGGCCTTACCTGGAGTTCCAACAAGCTGCTCGGGATGATGGCGGGTTTGGGGGTGGCGGGCCTGTTTTTGGGCTTGGGGCTGCCGATCGCCGCCGCCGGTCCGGCGCTGGCCGTTTGCATGTGCGCGGGGCTTGGGTCCCTGCCTTACTTGTACATCCGGCGAACCCGGAAGAAACGCCTCGATACTCTCGAAGAGCAGTTTCCGGAAGCTCTGGACTTTCTGGCCCGTTCGATGCGGGCCGGCCACGCGTTTACCATCAGCCTGGAAATGATTGGAGAGGAAATCCGCGATCCGCTGGGTCAGGAGTTCCGCACCCTGTTTAACGAGCAGAACCTGGGCGCCATGCTCGAAACCGCCCTGGGGAATTTCACCGTGCGCGTGCCCCTGCTCGATGTCCGTTTCTTC
The DNA here is from genome assembly GCA_035501495.1 of Bryobacteraceae bacterium. Lineage (GTDB taxonomy): Bacteria > Acidobacteriota > Terriglobia > Bryobacterales > Bryobacteraceae > JAIQFL01. The sequence continues at coordinate 12,850 of DATJWB010000177.1, forward strand.
ACGTCGTCAGTTTTGCTCCAGAAGCAGACTGGCGGCAATCTGGCCGAAATTCTCCAGCGGCTCGCATACGTCATCCGCGAACGGTTCAAACTCAAGGGCCAGGTCAAGGCCGCCAGCGCTCACGGGCGCCTCACGGCCGGAATTCTGACTGTCTTGCCGGTGCTGACCATGGTCGGCCTGTTGCTCGTGGCCCCTGGCTATTTGCAGGGCATGGCGGAAGACCCGCTCGGCAAAAAGCTGATCGCCGGCGCGATCATCGCCCAAATCCTGGGGAATTTCTTCATCAAGAAGATTATCAACATCAAGGTCTGATCTGATATGGAACACCCTATACTTCTTAGCGTCTGCGCGTTCCTGATGATGTTGATCGGGCTGACGTGGTGCGGCTACCGCCTGTATTACCGGCCCGGCCGCTTTCTGAAGCAGTTGGGCAGCCCGGTTATCACCGACGAGCGGGGACGTTTTGTGGTGGCGGATCAGACCGCGCCCGAAACCCCCAGCGGCCTGGTCACTTTACTCCAGAACCTGGGTTCGAAGATTCCCACGTCGGAGACCGACACGGCGTCGATCAAGAACATGCTGATCATGGCCGGATTCCGTTCCGAGCATTCGCTTTCGGTGTTCTACGGCGTTCGCCTCATCGGCGCGGGGGTGATGTTGGCGTTGTGCCTCATGATGTCGGGCAGCCTGCCGAATAACAACCCCATGATGAACGTCGTGATGATCGTCTTCGGCGTCGCGGTGGGTTGGGTATTCCCGAAGATGCTGCTCGAGAAGAAGGTCAAGAGACGGCAGGACACCCTGCGGCTGGCGCTGCCGGATGCGCTCGACCTGCTGGTGGTATCGGTGGAAGCCGGCCTCGGACTGGATATGGCCATGCAGCACGTAGCGCGCGAGTTGCAGGTGACTCATCCGCAACTGAGCGAGGAGTTGATGCTGGTGACGCTCGAGATGCGCGCCGGCAAGCGCCGTGCCGATGCGCTCAAAAACCTCTCCGAGCGGACCGGAGAAGCCGAACTGCGGAAACTGGTGGCCATTCTGGTGCAGAGCGACCGGTTCGGTACGAGCATGGGCGAATCCCTCCGCACGCATTCGGATTTCATGCGCAACCGGCGCCGTCAGGAAGCTGAGGAGCGCGCGGCGAAGGTCGGTGTCAAACTGGTGTTCCCGATCTTCTTCTTCATCCTGCCCTCCATGCTGATAGTCGCGGCAGGCCCCGGTTTGCTGCAGATCTTCACCAATCTCTTCCCGATGATGAGGCAGATTCACTAAATCAAATAAAGGAGAACAACGATGTCAAGTACAGCATTACAAGGCGTCATCTGGTTACTGGCCGGCGGTGCCCTGTTTGTCTTCTTGCGCCGTCGCAAGACCCGCAAGCAGAATTAATCCACAAAACAGCTTGCTCACGCGCGGCTCCGGCCGGCTTACGAACCGAGCCACCGACGTGAGGGAGTGGTGATAACCAATAGGAGAGAACAATGGACCTCGCGATTCAAGGATCGATTTGGCTGGGAGCGGGCGTGACCCTGGTGATGCTGCTCTCCCGGCGGCGCAAAAGGCGGATTATCCGCTAAATGCAGGGAGTCTCCAGGCTGGCGTGAGAATCGTTGAGCGGCCGAATCTCGCGCCAGCCTGAAATTGTCTATGTCGATCGAACTTCTGGTGAGCAAGCAGAACCCGGATGGGGGATGGCCCTATCTTCGGGGTAGGTCGTGGACCGAGCCGACTGCGTATGCGGTCCTGGCGCTGCTGTCAGCCGGGCAGAACGAGGCGGTCCGGAAAGGACTCGACTGGATCCGGTCCGCGCAACGGCCCGACGGCGGTTGGCCTCCACAGCTAAGCGTTGACGAGAGCAGTTGGGTGACATCGGTGGTGTCGTTGCTGCCCCCTGATTGCCTCGGAGAAGCCGCCCATGCTCGCGCCATCCAATGGATTTTGAGCACTAGCGGTAAAGAGTCCAGCGTGTTGTACCAGGTGCGGTGGTGGCTGCTGGGGACTCCGCGCAACCCCGATTCGGAATTCGCGGGCTGGCCTTGGCTGCCGGGGTCGGCGGCCTGGGTGGGGCCTACCTCGCTGGCGATCCTGGCCCTGCAGAAGGAGCGGCGCCGCAAGGACACCCCCACCATCCAGGAGCGGATTGGTCAGGGCCAGAGCTTCCTGTTGCGGCGTATGTGCGCCGAGGGAGGATGGAACCATGGGTCGGCGCGGGCTCTCGGGTACGAATCCCGGCCTTATCCCGAAACGACGGGGATGGGATTGGCTGCCTTGCGAGGCGCCAGTTCGCCCAAATTGGGCAAGGCCCTGGAAGTTGCCAAAGGATTTCTGACGGAATGCCGCTCGGCCGACGCCATCAACTGGCTCCAACTGGGTCTGATGGCGCATCACCAACTTCCCGAAGGATATTGTCCTCCGGCGCAGGTGGCCTATCGTACCGTCCCCGAGACCTCGCTGCTCATGCTGGTGAACGCGATCGGGAACGGGCGGGATCTGATCTGGGGGTAGAGCATTGGAATTGAAATTCACCAGGCGCGAATGGATGGCGGTCACGGCCGGCGCCGTGCTGGCCGGCAGTAGTGGTTGTGGCGAAGACATCCGGTTCCAGCCCTCGCGCGTCTCCATCGTTCGGGTTCCGAACTACGACCAGACCCTCTATGACACAGTCCGGAGGACCGTGGCGGAGCATGCCCCGGATGTGCGCGGGCGCAACATTCTGCTGAAACCCAACATGGTGGAATTCGAGCCCCACAGTTGCATCAACACCAACCCCCTGGTAGTGCACGCGGCGCTCGAAGCTTTCCGGTCCCTGGGGGCAGCCACGGTTCGCATCGCCGAAGGACCGGGTCATCGCCGGAACACGTTGGATCTGGCGGACGCCGCGGGCTACTTTAATATGATCCCCGGATTCGAAGACCTGTTCACCGATCTCAACCTGGACGAGGTGAGCCGCATCCGGCCCACCCGGCAGTTTTCGCGTCTCGAAAAGGTCTATCTTCCGCAGACCGCCCTGAGCGCGGACCTCCTGGTGTCGGTCGCCAAAATGAAGACTCACCATTGGACCGGAGCCACTCTCTCGATGAAGAACCTCTTCGGCACCGTGCCGAGCGGAGTCTACGGCTGGCCCAAAAACATGCTCCACTGGGCCGGCATCGACGAGTGCGTCGCCGACCTGCACAGCTTATATCCCAGGCACTTTGCGATCGTTGACGGAATTGTCGGCATGGAAGGAAACGGTCCCATCGAGGGTGTGCCGAAACCGGCGGGCGTATTAGTGGCGGGAAGCGATCCGGTGGCCGTGGACGCGACCTGCTGCCGCATTATGGGGATCGACCCTTACAAGATCGCGTATCTACGACTCGCGTCCGGTGAAGTGCACGCTCACCTGGCGGAAGAGAACATAACCCAGATCGGCCAGAACATCGCGGACGTCGCTCTGACATTTGAGCTTCCACCGTATCGCGCCGGATTACGGCTGGGGAAGGCATAAGTGGCACACGAAAGCCAGACCGGCGCAGCTCCTCTCCCGGAAACCGGTGATCACAAGTCCTTCTTCCGTCATATCCCGGCGCCCGTGGCTTACCTGCTCACTTCCCTCCTGCTGCTGGTTCCCTGTTACTGGCAGCCGAGGATCGAGGGCGGCGATCTCACCGAATACATCTACAACTCCTGGACGACCAGATTTCTCGAGAATGGCAGGCTCCTTGGAATGACCGTGGTCCACCGGTGGTCCAACATCCTGTTCGACCTGATGTTGTCCGGGCTGTTCCGCATCTTCGGGGCGGAGGCCGCTCAACGGATCGGAATTTCGATCGTGGTCCTGACATTCGTCTGGGGCGCGTTCGCGTTCGTGGCGGTGGTATCCGGCCGGCGGTCCTGGCACCTCATGCCCTGCCTCGCCATGCTGGCCTACGGCTGGGTGTTCCACATGGGCTTCTTCGATTTCCACCTCAGCATGGGGTTATGCCTGTGGGGAATGGCGTTGGCGTGGGAATGGAAGGTCCGCCGCCTTGCCGCCGCCGCCCCAGTGTTCCTGCTGGCATGCCTGGCGCACGCTCTGCCGGTGGTGTGGACTCTGGGGCTTTTGGCGTACGTATGGGTGGCACGCGACCGCACACCCTTCATGCGGGCGCGAATGACCGTCTGCTTCGTCGCCGGACTGTTGGTTTTGCACGCGGCAATGGGGCGTAAGCTCTCGGCGCAATGGTCTCCGTCACAATTGGTCAGAGCTACCGGTCTCGACCAGGTCTGGGTGTTTGACGCCAAATACTACATCGTGCTCATGGGCTTGCTGGTCGTGTGGGGAGTGCTGTTTTTGACGCTGGTCCGGCGGACGGGAGCACGACAGGTAGTGGCCAGCCTTCCTTTTCAGCTCTGTATTCTGAGTGCGGCGGGGGTGTCGATTCTCCCGGGTTCGGTGCTGATTCCGGGCTTCTATCATGCCCTCGGCTACATCGCGGAGCGCATGTCCCTGGGAGTGGCGGTCTGCGTTTGCGCGATGCTGGCTACGGTCCAGCCTCGCCGGACCGTCCAGTGGGCTCTACTCCTGGTGGCGTTTATTTTCTTTGGGTTCCTTTATCGGGATGAACGCCTCATGAACGGATTTGAAGATCGGATGCAGAACCTGACGGCGCAATCGGCCCCCTGCGAGTTCCAGGCAACGCCGGCTGCCGAACTGAACCGGGCGGTCAGTCTCAGGCCGTAAGCATCACCATCAGGTTCCAGACGACCAGGCCCGCGTACCAGTACGAGATCCAGCGGATCAGACTCAGCTTCTTGGCGTACACGCAGACACCGCCGAGTATCAAGGCCAGAACCTTGGACGCAAGCACGCCGGCGACGGGTCCGACATGCATGAGCATTCGGATGAACGGACTGGCCTCATCCGCTCCAACCTTGAATCCGACCAGCGTGGTGAGCAGGTCGAGCAACTGCAAATATATGAAAATCTGCGTAATACCCATGCGGTTATCCCTGGTGATCTATCGGCCCTTCCCGAAAGTTATTGTAGCCTGGAGGTCCAAAAAATATCGGTCGAAAACGTACGGTATGGACCGTCCTAGTACAAAAGACGCAGAATTCTCCGCTTGCCAGGATCGCAAGTACTACTCAGTTCTGGGGGTCAGCGACCAGGCAATCCCCATCCCTCGAGCCCCTCCGTAAAGCCTTCCAACAGCCAGAGATTGGACCTGATGATTCCAGCCTCATAAACGAAGCTCTTGCCGTCTGGAGCGAGACTGAAACGGAAGCCCGGTTGGAAGTCTCCGGTGGGCGCAGATTCCAAACCCACGTCCCCAATCACTTTCTCGGCGCCGGTCGCGACGTCAACCGAAAACAACAGCTCCCGTTTGCCCTCAGTGCGCAGCCCGTAGAGCCGCTTGCCGTCTCGAGAGAACACGTAGTTCAGGGAGCCGTGATCTCCGAAGGGCCGAATCAAGCCTCCATCCGCCGCAAGGAGTTCGTCTCCGCAGAGAATCTTGTCTCCTGCAGGCGACCAGGAGGGCAATTCCCGCGCATGTACGCCAGACTTGACGACCACCGGCGCTGCCTGCCCGTTGGTTTTGACCTTCAACAGGTCGCGTTTGCCATCGCGAGTAGCAAGATACACGTACCAGGCGCCATCCGGCGACCAGGAGCCTTGAAACTCCCCCGCCGAGACGGTGTCATTCGTAAGCTGGACCGGGGCGCCTCCGGAGACCGACGAAATCCATAATTGGTTGCGCCCTTGCCGGTCTACGCGCCCATAAATCACGCGGTCGCCTTCGGGGGAGAGTGCCGGCGACAAAAACCACTGCGTGGAATCGGGCGGGAAATCGCGGGCAGTTACCAGCGGCCGGTCGGTTCCATCCTGGTTGTGCAGCCAGATTTCGGGCGCACCGTTTCGATCGGTCACATATATCAGCATGGGCTTGTTGGCAGCCCAAGCGGGCATCTCTTCGTTGAGCGCCGTCGCGACGAGCCGCTCGACAGAGGCGTGCTCCACGTCCACGGAGATAATGTCGTGGTTGCCGGTCTGCTCCGAGTAAACGATTTTGCGGCCATCGGGGGAAACCGCCGGGCTGTACCGGCCCATGGAGCCACTGGTCAGCGCGAGAAGCTTGTCCGATCTGGTGTCCGCCAGCCACAATTGCGTTGCGGCGCCGGGCACCGGTTTAAAAGACAGCATGATGTGCCGGCTGTCGGGCATCCAGGAAAATGTCGGCGTCCCACTCAGGGAATGCAGACCCGCGAGCACCTGTTTGGGAGGTTTCGACGGGCTCGGCGGATATGGCATGAGCCAGACCTCGTCGCGGCTCTTCTCATTCTTGACGAACAGGAGGAGCTGTTTACCGTCGGGAGCGAACCGCAGAGTTACATCGTTGAACAGCGCCTTGGAAGCTACCGGATCGGGCAAGTAGCGCTGCCCGGGGGCGCCGGGCGGAGCGCTGGTCCAGACGCTGATGATGCCGTCCTCTCCCCGAGCCACATAAGCGACGGACTTCAGGTCGGGAGCCACCGTGGTCGTTAACTGCACCTCAAGCGCCATGAATGGCTCCGGTTCACCTCCAACTGCCGAGACCGACCAGATTCCCGCCGGCGCCCGCCTGCTGCGGAACAGGATGCGCCTCGAATCGGGCGCCCAGGCTATCGGACGCGTGTCTTCCGCGATCCGGGTCACCTGGACGGGAAGGGACGAGTCCAGGTACCGGACGAAAACTTGAAATGGTCCGGTGGTTTCCGATCCTGGCCGTGCGGCATAGGCCACGGCCTTCCCATCGGGTGACCAAACGGGGGAGACCTGACCGCCCGGCGAGAACGCGAAGGGTGTAAAGCGATACGTGGACTGATCGGGGAATCGCTGTCCCGTGAAGAAAACGAATGGCGCCACGAATACTGCCGCTGCCGTGACTGATATGGCCGTCCATAACCTCCAGGGACTGCGCGGTCGGCGGGGCTTCAATGGCGCTACTGGTCTGGTGGACGTGGTGATTGAACTCCCGGCCAGGTGGTCGCGCATGTTGCGGAGATCGCGGTAGAGATCGCTGGTGGATTCGTAGCGGTCGGCGGGTTGCTTCGCGAGGCAACGGTCGATCGCCCAGCGCAGCGGATCCGGTATCGGCGTTTCGATCGGCGGCGGATTTTCGCCGAGAATCGCTGCCATGGTCTGGATGGTTTCCGATTTGTCGAACGCCTTTTTCCCGGTGGCCATCTCGTAGAGGATCAGGCCGAACGAGAACTGGTCGGAGCGGTGGTCGGCGGGGGTGCCGCGAGCCTGCTCCGGGCTCATGTAGTGCACCGTGCCGAGGATCATCCCGGGCGTGGTGTGCTGCACGGTCACGGTGTCGTCCGGGTTGCCGCTGGGAATCGGCGCCTGCTTGGCGAGTCCGAAATCGAGGATCTTGACGCGTCCCTCGGGGGTCACCATGATGTTCGCCGGCTTCAGGTCTCGATGCGTGATCCGCGCGGCATGCGCGGCGGCCATGCCGTCGGCGATCTGCACGGCGATGTCGAGCAGCTTGCGAATCGGCACCGGACCGAGCTGGATGATCTCCGTGAGCGTCTCGCCGGGCACCAGTTCGCCCACGAAATAGTTGACGCCGTTTACGTTGCCGATATCGTGCAGGCCGACGATGTTGGGATGGCTGAGCGCGGCGGCGGCACGGGCTTCCTGCTCAAAGCGCGCACGCCGTCCGGGATCGCCCGAGAACTCACCGGGCAGAACCTTGAGGGCCACCTCGCGACCCAGACGCGAGTCGCGCGCCCGATACACTTCGCCCATTCCGCCGGCGCCGAGAGACCCCACGATTTCGTAGGGTCCCAACCTGGATCCCGGTTCGAGACGCATAAGGATTATTCCAGGCGCTTGGCGGCGATCGAGCCGTTCTCTTCCCAAGCCGCCAGGATCCCGCCGCCGGGAAGGGCCAGCAGGGCGGGGAAGGCTCCAGCGTCGGAAAGGTGTACGTTGGACGAGGCGCCGGGCAGGCGAGCCTCAATCGCGCCGGCCGGGGTGGTCCAGATGGTGTAGGCACCCTTGGCATTCGCTGCCAGGGCAACGTCCTCGCCTGGTCCGAGGCTCTCCTCCTTGCCGGCTCCTGCCAGGTAGACATCGTGCTCGCGCCGCCAGGCGCTGACCAGATCGCCGTTGCGGACCGCGAGGCCGCCTCCATCCATGGGGCAGGCGTCGAGTTTCCATGTCCCGCTGCCCTGCTTGACAGCTTCCGAGACGGGCTTGCCGCCGCGGATGCGCAGGGTGTAGAAGTCGCGCGAACCATCCACAACGTTGCGCCACATCACCGCGAACTCTCCGTGCCCGAGCGACGCCAGCGACGGGTGGCAACACTCGCAGATGGTGGGGCCGGGCGCCTGGTAGAGCAGCACGTTCTTCGACCAGGTGGCTCCGGCATCGTTGCTGAACGCGCCCCACAGGCGCTTGCCTCCGGGAATGCGGTCGTCAAGCCAGGCAGCCGCCACGTGGCCTTCGTCGTCGGCCGCCAGGGCTTGGAGGCCTTCGCGCGCCGAGGTCGGCTGGTCGTTGATCGCCGCGGGCTTCGACCAGGTGCGCCCGGCATCTGTCGAACGCCAGTACAGCAGGTCGCCTCCCGTGGGTATGGCGCTGACGATCATGGTATTGCCGGTGATGACGAGACGCGGGCCGCGATGGCGTCCCAGAGACATCCTGGCCAGGCTGGCGACCAGCGAGGGTGTAGTGAAGGTGCGCCCGTTGTCGGAGGAGCGGGCGAGCCAGATCGTTTCTCCGCTTCCGAAAACCACCGCCACCGATCCATTCCCGGCGGCCAATTGCGGCTGGCGATTGGGCGCGGTGGGCGCGGCCGGCGCAAAATGCAGCGTCAGAAAGACGATCGCAGACAGCATCAGTTTGAGTGTAGGACAGGCGGTGGCCGCTGTCCACGCCGGCCCATTGGCCCGCCAGCCTCGCTACACCCAATTGGGGAATGGATGGATCCTCGTCTGGCGGCTTTCGGAAATCAGGTCCGGGACGCGCCGCCGCCGTTCAAAGAGCCGCTCGAGGAGTTGTTCCAGGGCGTCTTCTTCGCCTTCGATCCAGTCGTGCGGAATGCGTTTCCAGGCGCGGTCGATAACCTCCTCCGGAAAACCCTCCACCTGGTCGAGCCAAGGCTGAAAATCGTCGAGGGAGCGCACGGATTCGTAGACCACGCGGCGGGCGTAGAGTCCCTGTAGGGGCGAGTCGGGGAAGTCCCAATTCGGTCCGTTGAAGGCGTAGCCGTGGTCGATCATGCGGGCCACAAAACCGGGGCGCGCGTTCGGGGCACCGCCGGACTGGGCATCGCGCTTCACCATGGCGCGATAGAAGATCGACTGGCGCGCGTCGGCATTGCCCACCCACTTGTCGAACACCAGGATGGCCCGGAATTCATCGAGGTTGACCACCTGGGGGAGCAGCGAATCAGGGAGATAATCGTAGACGGCCAGGCGGTTCGGGTCGCCCGGATATCGCGAGCCGAAGTGCCATCCCGGCGCGATGGCGACGCGGGTGTTGGCGAGCCGGATGTGGACTTCGTCATTGGCCGCCAGGAATGTCGGGCTGAGGTCGATCAGCGCGGTTTCGGGAGCCGTAATCTTCAGATAATCCAGGAAGGCGGAAGCGAGCAGCTCGTTGACCAGGATGCGGCGGTGCTGCGGATTGTTTCGGAACTTGACTACGTACCAAAAGCCATCGTCCGCCTCCAGGAGGTGTGCCTGGGCGCCTCCACGCATTTTTCGGACCTGCCGGACGGCGGTAAGCGGCATCAAAAAGAAAATCGAGTACCCTAGAGTTGTATCACACGGAGGAAACGATCACCGATGGCCGAACTAGAACCGCCTACCAGCGCTGCCGAGGCGTCCGCTCCGGCAGGCGCGCCGCCAGGACGAAGCAAAGACGAGGTAGCCCTCGATTTAATGAAGTTCATTGCAGTTTCGACCGGGTACGGCAAATCCACGCAATCGTCCACGGGCTTCTCGGGCAAGCCCAGCGCCCGGTCACCCGAAGAACAGGCCGACGCCCTCCTGGAACTCTTCGAGCGCTGCCGGCGCGTGGTGCAGAAGGAAAGCTAGCCCGGCGTCGCGGCACGCCGCTCGCCGCGGGAGCGGTTGGCAGGCAGATGAGAAGGTTTATCATCACGGGTGCGCCGGGTGCGGGGAAGACCGCGATCATCCGTCACTTGGAACTGGACGGCTTCAGCGTAGTCGAAGAGGCAGCCACCGATGTGATCGCCGCCGGGCAAGCCTGCGGAGAGCTCCAACTCTGGGCGCATCCCTCGTTCATCGATGCAATCACCAGTCTGCAAAGGGACCGGCAGATTCGGGCGTCTTACCAACCGGACGAGGTTCAGTTTCACGACCGCTGCGCGGTGTGTACGGCAGCGTTGGCGACGTACCTCGGGTATCCCTTCTCACCCTTCCTGACAGGCGAACTGGAGCGCCTCCAAAAAGAACAGATCTACCAGAACCGGGTCTTCTTCATTCGCAATCTCGGCTTCGTCACACCGACCGAAGCGCGGCGAATCAGCTATGAGGATACGGTGCGGTTCGAGAAGATTCACGAAGAAACTTATCGGGACTTTGGCTTCGAACTGGTCTCAGTCGAGCCGCAAAGTGTGCGGGAACGGGTCAGCCTGATCAAAGCGGCAATTCTCTAACTACTTTCTGTCGTAACGAATGTAGTCCTAACGGTCGCGGCTCCGAACGAGGCTGCATAGCGAGCTGGGACCCATACCGAGCCGCGACCGTGAGGCTGAGGGAGCCGTTTCTTGCGGCGCTATGGAGTTCGCGGCGGCAATTATGAAGGTCACGGCAGGGAAGGGCTGTGTCCTCTCTGGCACCGCTCCTTCGCGGTCGCTGGCTCAGTCACGTCGAACGTGAGCCGCGACATGTGGGGAAGCCGTCCTGCGATTGCCGCTCGCCTTCCGGTCTACTTCTTTCCCTTCTTCGCGGCCTTTTTTGCCGCTTTCTTGGCCGGGGCCTTTGTGGCAGCTTTTTTAGCAGCTTTTTTGGCGGCTTTCTTCACCGCTTTTTTGGCAGCTTTTTTGGCCGGCGCCTTGGCCGCCTTCTTGGCAGCTTTCTTGGCTTCCTTTTTGGCTGGAGCCTTCTTCGCCGCCTTCTTGGCAGGGGCCTTCTTCACCGAGGTGGCCTTTTTCACGGGCTTCTTGGGCGGAGCTTCGGGCGCCGGTTCAGGTGCCGGCGGTTCAGCCGCAACCACGGCAGGAGCCGGCTCCGGAGGCGGAGCGCTTGGTGCCGCTGCGTCCTCCTCTTCTTCGTCGTCTTCCTCCTCGGCGTCGTTGTACTCGTCGAGTTTGGAGCCTAAGTCCGAGTGCTCTTCGTCCTCGTAGTCGTGGAAATCTTCCATCTCTTCTTCGTCCTTCAGAGCCAGTTTCGAGCTATCAAACATTCAGGAAGCCTCCTGTTTGGGCAGAATCAACCCTTAGAATACCCTGTTTTGAGCACGAGGCAACAGATAAAAAGCGATCGGGCGTGAAAACCTGGCGGTTTTAGTTCGAAGCAGAACGGGCCACGATGGCTTGAGGCTTGCGCGACGTAGTGCTCGCGGCGGGAGCTTTGGAAGCCGATGTCTTTCCCTTCGGGTGAACCGCAGCCGCGGTGCGGCGCGCCTGGGTTCGCGCGGCAATCTGCCGTGCCGGAGTCTCCGGACGGAGTGCGACGGGGATCAACAGAGGGGCGCCTTCCGCTGCGTCGGCCCCATGAAGATTGTTGGCGGCCGCGATGGCGGCGGGGGTGGTTCCGAAGCGTTTGGAAACCGAAGCCAGAGTATCACCGGGTCCCACCCGGTACATCCGCCAGGAATCGCGATGTTCCACAGGAACCTGTTCGAGCGTCGCGAACAGTTGCTTCCCCAGTCCCTTGGGCACATGCACCGGATAATTCTGCGGGACCATGCCCTTCAAGACGGCGGGGTTCAGTTCCGCCAGTTCGGCCATGGACACCTCGGTGACATCGCCAATCAGGGCGATGCTGGTGGCCGCCCTCATCTCAACCGTGTCGTACTCCACGGGGGAGTCGAGCGGGATTCCTTGGAGGCCGTACTCCACGGGATTCTTCTCCATGATCGTCATGGCGAGAATGATGGGCACGTAATTGGCGGTCTCGAGCGGCAGCATGCCGCGGCTGCGGAGCTCCCAGAAATCCGCGTAACCGGTGCGCTCCACGGCCTTCTCCACCACCCCCGGACCGCAATTGTAGGCCGCCATGGCCAGATACCAGTCGCCGAATTCGGAGTACAGGTCACGCAGATGCATGGCGGCGGCCCGGGTGGCTTTTTCGGGGTCCATGCGGTCATCGGTGTAACGGGTCTGCATCAGCCCGTACTGCTGGCCGCGGCTCACCACGAATTGCCACATGCCGCCGGCCGCCGCGCGGGAAATCGCGCGCGGGATGAAGCCCGATTCGGCCTGCGCCAGGTGGATCAACTCCTGGGGAACGCCCACTTCCTCGAAAATGCGCTGAATCATGGGGCGATACCGTCCCGACCGCTCGGTCGCGGCCAGGATGGTGCCGCGCCCGCGATTGGAGAAGTAATTGATGTAGCCCAGCACCGTGTCGTTAACCGTGAGGGGCAACTGCGATGCGGTGGACGCCACCTGCTCCCGAACCTTGTCTTTGATCTTGGGATCCACCGGAAATGTCATGGTGACGATGTCTTCGAGGGGCGCCTTTTCGAATTTGCCCTGCTCCAGGACCGCCGCCGCTCCCAGACCGGTGAGGTCATAACGGTGAATGGCCTCGATCATGTCGTCCAACTGGTTGCAGTATTCGTCGCGAAAACCCGGATCCTCACCGGAGGCTTCCAGCATCAAATCGATGGCGGAATCGAATTCCGCGCGTGCGGCCGGCATGTCGTTGTTGGAGTAGAGCTTCTTTCCGCGATTGAAAGCGTCTTCGGCCCTTTGCGCCAGAGCATCGGCATTGGTCCGGCGCTTGGGAAGTGTGGTTTCGGTCAGCAGGACCGCCGGCGTGCCCCTCAGCAATGGGTTGGGATGAATCACGTCCGGGGGGGCAATATCGGCTACGGGAGAAACCGTGTGAGGCGCGGGAGGGAGAAACGACGTCTGGAACTTGGATTGCTGAAGGTAACCGCAGCCAGTAGAAGTAAGAACCGTTGAAATTACGAAAAAAGAGCAGAAGGTCTTCATTCGAACGTCCATCAAACGCCTCGAATAATGAAAATAAAGTACTTCTACTGCTTACAGCGCTAATGAACCTATAAGACTACAACAGCGCGCAATCGAAACGCAACCGTTATCAAACGGGAGCCCCGCCCGATGTGTCAACAGTGGACGGGGCTGTGTCCGATTGGAACAATGCAAGTGGCTGGCTGGACACGTGCCAGCCGGCAAACCAAACCGCTACTCCTCCTCTTCCTCTTCTCCGGCCTTGGCCGCTTTGGCCGCCGCGATGATCTTCTCCGCCTGCTGCTGCGGTACGAAGTCGTAGTGGTCAAATTCCATGCTGAAGGACGCCCGGCCCTGGGTCATGGCGGTGAGGTCGCTCTGATAATTGAGCATCTCCGCCATGGGCACCTGGGCGCGGAGGAATTGGGTGTTACCGCGAGTCTCCATGCCCGAGATGCGGCCCCGGCGGCCATTGAGGTCGCCCATCAGGTCGCCCGCGTATTCCACGGGCGCCTGAATCTCCACGTTCATCACCGGCTCGAGGAGCGACGGTTTGGCTTCCTGCATGGCAGCTTTGAACGCCTTCCTGGCGGCGAGCTTGAACGCCAGTTCCGAAGAATCCACGTCGTGGTAGGAGCCATCGTAGACGGTCACCTTGAAATCCACCATCGGGTAGCCCGCCAGGAAGCCGTTCTCGGCGGCCTCCACGATACCTTTTTCGACCGCCGGAATGAAGTTCTTGGGAATCGCGCCGCCGAAGATTTCGTTGGCGAACTCGAACTTGGCACCGCGCGGCAACGGCTCCATCTTGATCCAGCAGTCGCCGAATTGCCCGTGGCCGCCGGTCTGTTTCTTGTGGCGGCCCTGCACGTCCGCAAACCCCCGGATCGTCTCGCGATACGGAATCTTGGGCGCTTTGAGTGTAACATCCACGCCGTAACGCTTCTTCATGCGGCTGACCACGATCTCGACGTGCTGCTGGCCGGTCCCGGCGAGCAGAAATTCGCGCGTCTGCGGATCGCGATAGAAGCGCAACGACTGGTCCTCTTCCAGAATGCGATGCACCGCGTTTCCCATGCGGTCTTCGTCGTTACGAGACTTGGCTTCAATGGCAAAGGCAATCGACGGTTCCGGAAGTTTGACCGGCGGGTAGGTGATGTTCACGCCTTTTTCCGCAAGGGTGTCGCCCGTGAGCGTGTCCTTCAGCTTGGCCACTGCGCCAATGTCGCCGGCTTGCAGTTCCGTGACGGGCTGCAGGGTTTTGCCCTGAGGGCTGCTCAGGTGAGCCAGCCGCTCGGCCGCGCCCCGGTTGACGTTCTGGAGGTTGGCGTCGTTCTTCACGACCCCGCTGTAAACCTTGAAGTAATTGATCCGGCCGGCGAACGGATCCGCCGTGGTCTTAAAGACATACACGGACGGCTGTCCGCTGCTGGAGAGCTTGCGTGGGGCCTCCGCTCCGTTTGAGTTGGCGAGTACGTCCCGCTCCTGGGGAGCGGGCAGGTTTTCCACGACGAAGTTCAAAATCAGGTCGGCTCCGATGTTCTGCAGCGCCGATGCGCACATCACGGGAAAGATCCGGAGTTCGCGGACACCCTGGCGCAGGCCCTCGACAATCTGTTCCGCGGCCAGCGTACCTTTGTCGAAGAACTCCTCCATCAGGGCGTCGTTTCCCTCGGCGACGAACTCCACCAGTTCCTCGTGGGCCTTTTTCGCGGCGTCCGCCAGGTTCGCGGGAATCTCGCCCTCCTTGCCCTTGCCATCGCCGCCGGCAGTGTAGGTGTAAGCTTTCATGCGGACCAGATCGATGACGCCCGTAAAATCGCGCTCCTTCCCCATGGGAATCTGAACGGGAATGGCCGAGCGGCCAAAGGTCTCGTGCACGCTGCCCAGCGCGCGTTCGAAATCGGCGCGTTCGCGATCCAGCTTGTTGATGATCACCACCCGCGGGTGCTTGTAGTCGTTGGCGAAGTGCCAGACCTTTTCGGTTTGAACCTCGACGCCCGCAACGCCGTCCACCAGCACCAGCGCCGAGTCGGCGGCCACCAGCGCGGCACGAGCATCATTGATAAAGATATTGTAGCCGGGAGTATCCAGGATATTGATTTTAGTCTTCTTCCATTCCGCCACGGCGATGGCTGTAGAGATCGTGATTTTGCGCTGGATCTCCTCGTCGTCAAAATCAGTGATCGTATTGCCTTCATCCACGCGGAGCAGGCGATTGCTGGCTCCGGAGGTGAAAAGCATACCGGCGGTGAGCGTCGTCTTGCCGGAATCGCCGTGGCCCACCACACCGACGTTCCGAATGTCCTTGGTCTCGTAGACTTTCACGAAGTTGCTCCCTTTTTCAAACGGAATAGTAACACAGCACGTGGCGGAGGTCGCCGCTTGGATTCATCCGTTCCTTGGCGCGGCCGGCTGGATTTACCGCTGCGGGCCGGGTCTCGGAATCCGGCGGATTTGGCGGATTGTGGGGATTGCATCGCGATGCAGGTGTCCGGAAATGGGACTGGGTTCGTTTGGTACGGCAGCATCCGAGAGGAGACCGTGGCGGACCGAATTGCGTGAGGATGGCGCCATGCCCGGGAAGTTCCTGGACCGCGGGAGAGACTGGCGTTGGCGCGGGAGGAACGGACTCGACGGAGAGAACTCATTTCAAGACCACGGTAACTCGAAAGAATCCGCGAAGGCGGCTGGAGTCGTGAAAAGTCGTGTGTTTCGAATAAGATTCTTTCTTTCAAGAGGCGTGACCGCTGTTTGGGGCATGGCGGCCGGGGAGCATCAGGACCAGGAATAGGCGTGTCGCGGCGGCGTCCTGGGGGCGAGTGGGATGTATTGGCCAGTCAGTTGTTGCGAAGGTTGGGTTAGTGCCTTCTCGGGATCAGGGACTGCCGACAGTCGGAGTGACTGACGCGGCGTTGCCCGGGAGCAGAAGCGCCTGGGGTGCCTGGATTAGTCTCTATTAGTTCTCGCAGATTAAATTCCGGTCCAGATTGGATCGGGTTGTGGTAAGGTTACTGGATCGAGTTTTGAGTGTGGCTCCAGATGAGTTTGCTGCCGCTGCGAGTCAGTTCTCTGCATTTCCGGCTGGAGACGACAGGCCTATTTCGCGTGCCGGAGTATAAGGGGGCGCTCTTCCGGGGTGGGTTTGGCGAGTATTTCCGGGAGATGGTCTGCGTCACTCGCGCGCCGGTGTGCACAGGCTGTCCACACCTGAGTACCTGCCCGTACTCCTTGGTGTTCGAGACCCCCGTGCTATCCGACCGGTTCCGGGTGCTGCGGAAATATCCGAACGCGCCGCATCCGTTTGTGCTGACGCCGCCGCTGGACGGGCGAACCTCGATTCCCCCAGGTACGAGCATGGAGGTGGGGGTTACGCTCATTGGCCGCGGGATCGACTACCTGCCGCATTTCATTCAAGTTTTTGGAAGGGATGGGACGCGACGGGCGGTACGGGGGACGGTTCCGGCTGCGGAGCGTGGTTTCAGGGACTGGGGAAAGACGGTTGGTGTATGACGGGATGACGGGACGGCAGCCGCGCCACAAGAACGCCCTATCTCTAACGGTATTCCCCAAACACCCCGCGCAGCCGGTCCGATATCTCTCCCACCGTGACATACGCCGCCGCGGCATCGTAAATCAGCGGCATCAGGTTGTCGCTCCCGCGAGCGGCCTGCTCGAGGGCGGCCAGCTTCGCTTCCACCACCGACGCGCTGCGCGAGGCCCGCATCCGCCGCAGACGCTCCACCTGCGCATTCTCCAGGGCGGGATCCAGCCGGAACGTCGGAACCGCGCGCTCGTCCTGCTGAAAGCGATTCACCCCCACCACGATGCGCCCGCCCGATTCCACCTCCCGCTGGTATTCGTACGCCGCGTTCTGGATTTCGTTCTGGATGTAGCCCGTCTCGATGGCGCGCAGCGTACCGCCCATCTCGTCGATCCGCTGCAGGTAATCGAGAACGCCGCGCTCGATGGAATCCGTGAGGCCTTCGATGTGCTCGCTGCCGCCTACCGGATCCACCGTGTTGGTGACTCCCGATTCGTAAGCGATGATCTGCTGGGTTCGCAGCGCCAGCCGCGCCGATTCCTCCGTCGGAAGCGCCAGTGCCTCATCCCGGGAGTTGGTATGCAACGATTGCGTGCCGCCCAGCACCGCGGCCAGCGCCTGGGTCGCGGTGCGCACCAGGTTGACATCCGGCTGCTGCGCCGTCAGCGTCGAACCAGCCGTCTGCACGTGGAAGCGCAGCATCAGGGAACGGGCATCCTTCGCCCCGAAGCGCTCCCGCATCAGGTTCGCATAAACACGCCGCGCCGCGCGGAATTTGGCGATCTCTTCCAGGAAATTGCTGTGCGAGTTGAAGAAGAACGACAGGCGCGGAGCGAAGGAATCCACCGCCAGCCCCGCCTTCACCGCGGCTTCGATGTACGCAACCGCATTGGCGAAGGTGAACGCCAGTTCCTGGACGGCGGTGGAGCCCGCCTCGCGAATGTGGTAGCCGCTGATCGAGATCGTGTTCCACTCGGGCATCTCGCGGCCCGCCCAGGCAAACACGTCGGTAATGATCCGCATGGCCGGACGGGGCGGGTAGATATAGGTCCCGCGGGCGAGGTACTCCTTCAGGATGTCGTTCTGGATCGTCCCGGCCAGCGTGCGCAGATTCGCACCCTGGGAGCGCGCCACCAGCGCATAATACGAAAGCAGGATCGCCGCCGTGGAGTTGATCGTCATGGACGTCGAAACTTCCTGCAGCGGAATCCCCTCGAAGAGCCGCTCCATGTCGGCTAGTGACGAAATCGCGACGCCCACCCGCCCCACTTCGCCCGCGGCCATCGGGTGGTCCGAATCGAGCCCCATCTGCGTCGGCAGGTCGAAGGCCACCGACAGCCCGGTGGTGCCTTGCGACAACAGATAACGGTACCGGCGATTACTTTCTTCAGCAGTGCCGAATCCCGCATACTGGCGCATCGTCCACAGCCGGCTGCGGTACATGTCGCGGTATAGACCACGGGTGTACGGAAATTCGCCGGGCCTGCCCAGACGGTCGCTCATGATCGGGAGATTTTGCGTGCCCGCAGGTAAGAACTCAATCCGTACCAAAGCACGACCACGGTACAGAAGCCGGATACCGACAGGCGAATCAGGTCGCCAAACGCGTCCGCCGGAGCGGCCTTCAGGTAAGTCCTGGCCAGGCGCGCCGTCTCAAATCCGAAAAACACCGCTAAGCAGCCGAAAAGAAAGGCGATAAAGTCGTTCCACAAGGTCCGGACTGGCTTTGCCACCGCCGGCACGACGTGCCTTACGAACTCGCGGCCATGACGGGCCGCGTAACGGGCGGCTAGACGGCTCCACACAGTTTCATCGTAACAAAAGCGTCAACCAGGAAACCCCCGACCTCGTGAGCGGCCAGGGAATTGCCGATAGAATGAATGGTTGTGCTTGTGCGCCGGGGTTTGGTCCACTACAATCGGAACGGGTGGACTTGAGACCCATGGGGTTGGGAACGCTTGGCGTACCCGGTGCATCCATTAGTAAGGGAGTTCTCTGTGGACGAGCCATTGAAGCACCTCATGCAGGAATTGGGAAACGCGATTAACGATTCCCTTTCCGAGTCCGACCGGATCGCGGAAGCGATCGGCGAAATCAAGAAGGCCGGTTATGACGTCTTTCTAGTCCTGGAGGCTACCATCGGGTTCAACCGCCGTGACGAGCGGGCCGAAGAGGAGGACGAGGAGCGGAGTGAGGCTGCCGACGAGCCAAAACGGTTTGAAACTACCGGCAAAATCAAACTGACGACCCAAGACCACCGATTTCTCCGCGCTCTCAAGATCGCAGTGGACGACGACCGCTGAGCCGGTTAACCGGCGCCCTGGTTCAGAAGCCTGCGGTAGACTTCCCAGGTTTCGTAAACGGCCTTTTTCCACGTGAATAACCGGGCCCGTGCCACGCCGCGGCGCACCAGATCCTGTCGGAATTCCGGGGTTCGAGTCAAATCCCGAAGTGCGCCGGAGAGTGCGCCGGTGTCTTCGGGGTCCACGAGCAGCGCGGCATCCCCAGCCACCTCCGGCAATGCCGACCGGTTGGAGGTCACTACCGGGATTCCGGCCGACATTGCTTCCAGTACCGGCATCCCAAAACCCTCATCCAGTGACGGAAAGGCGAAGATCATGGCTTTCGCATACCACGAAGCCAGGTCAGACGGGGAAATGTATCCCAGGACCGAGATCCGGTCGCGGGCCCGGCTGCGTTCAATGCGCCCCAGGATCTCCGCGGCTCCAAAGCCCGAAGCTCCCGCAAGCACCAGCCGCCAGGAGGGATCAACCGCTTCGAACGCCTCCACCAGCCGGATGATGTTCTTGCGTTTCTGGATGGCGCCCACGTTCAGAATGACCCTCTCGCGCCGCACGTTCGCAGGCAGCTCCAATTCCCGGGTTCCGTGATGTACCACCGACACCCTGGCCGGATCCACCCCCAGAAGGGAAATCATCTGACCCCGGGTATAGGCCGAAACGGCAATCAGCGCATCGGCGCGGGAGGCCGCTTCCCGCGCCTGTGCCGTGAAGCGGGCACGGAATTCCGGTGTCGAATATTCCCCGGTCATTACAAACAGATCGTGGAAGGTAACCACTGTGCGTTTAAGGGACATTTGCGGCAGCCGCTGGTTCAGAGCGTGAAAGAGCATCGCCCGGCGCGGCCCGAGAGGTTCCAGCAGCAGGCGCCGTCTGACGTTAGCGGGCACTCGGCCGGCCCAGGAGCGAAGAAGACGATGCGGCCGGTAGCAGAAGTCGAACTGCATTTCGGGGTGGGCCTCGGCCACACCCCAAAGAATCTCCCGCGAGTACAGACCCACCCCCGAAAGCTCTTCGCCGATGCCGTAGGTGGCATCCAGGGCGATGCGCCGGGCGCGGCGCGAAAAGAAGGGCATAGGTCCTTGGTGTTCTACTGCGGCATGAGACCGTACTCCTTTATTTTGCGATAAAGCGTGGTGCGGCTGATATCCAGAAGTTTGGCTGCTTTGGCCCGTTCCCCGTTGGTGGCTTCCAGGGCGGCCAGGATGGTCTGCTTCTCGCTGTCGGGAATCGTAATCACCGGCGACCTGGGCGAAAGCGTGTGCTGCGGCAGATCCTCCACCTCCGAAACCGCGTTCGCCAGGCATCCGAAACTGGCTTCGGCCCGCCGGTGATTGAGAAGCGCCGACGGCAGATCGCACATAGCGAGCGCGCCTTCGGAGTGCAGCAGCGTCATCCGGTCGATGCAGTGCTTCAGCTCGCGAACGTTGCCGGGCCAGGGGTAGCTCAGCAGGATATCCAGGATCTCGGGGCTCGGATAGAACCGTGGACCGTCCGCCAGTTGCGCCTTCTCCAGAAAATGGTCGATCAGCAGGGGTACGTCGCCATGCCGCTCCCGAAGGGGCGGAAGGTGAATCGAGAAGACATTGAGGCGGTAGAACAGGTCCTCGCGGAACCGGCCGGCGGCCACTTCGGCCTTGAGGTTGCGATGGGTCGCCGCGATGATCCGGAGATCGACCTTCCTCCACTGCACCGCACCGACCGCCCGAAACTCCCGCTCTTGAATCAGCCGCAGGAGCTTCACTTGCATTTCCAGCGGCAGGTCGCCGATCTCGTCGAAAAAGGCCGTGCCGCCATCGGCCAGCTCGACAAGTCCCTTTTTGTTTTCGGCAGCCCCGCTGAAGGATCCCTTGGCGTGGCCGAAGAGCTCGCTCTCCATGAGCGTGCCCACCAGCGCGCCACAGTCGATCGGAACGAAGCGGCCGCGCGGATTGGCCTCATGCAGCGCCCGTGCCACCACCTCTTTCCCCGTGCCGGTCTCGCCTAACAGCAGCACCGGCAGGGAGGTGCGCGAGGCTTTCTCGATCAGGCGCCGGACGGCAGCAATTTCTTGCGACTGTCCCACCAACCCGTGGGAAGTCGCCTGACTGCGGCTCATAGAGGTGGCTGGAATTGTCTCAATACGAATCTAGTCGGACGACGAAGGCATTCCTCTCACCGGATTCCTGCTGAATTCTGCCGGACATCGCATTGGCGGCGTCCTCGGTGGGTACGGCGCCGACCAGCACCCGGTACATTTCGTGGGCCCCTTCGCGCGCCACAATGCGGGCCGAGCCGTACCGGGCAGCCATGTCGGAGCGAATTCGTTCCGCCGTGGCGCGGTCGAGGTAGATGCCCACCTGGACGGCAAATGCCGCCGAACTGGCAGGCGCACTGGGAGGGAGTGTGGTCCACCCCGAAGAAGGCGGCGGCGCGGGGGGAGGCGGCGGTGGAGCGGCCGCACGCGGTGCCGGAGCGGGAGCAGCCGGCGCCGGCGTAGAACGCGGTGGAGGGGCGGCCACCCGCGCCGTTGTCGGGGCGGAGGACGGCGGTGCGATCACTTCAATCCGCACCGGCCCGATACCCGGACGGACCAGGTCGATTGCGTTCGCCGCGGCATGGGACAGGTCGATGATCCGTCCTTCGATAAATGGCCCGCGGTCGATGATCCGCACCTCGACGGTCTTGTTGTTGTTCAGGTTCAACACCCGGACCCAGGTGTTAAACGGCAGGGTGCGATGGGCCGCGACCAGCGTCTCCATGTCGTAGATCTCGCCGTCGGCGGCCTGCCGGCCGTGGTAGGGGTGGCCGTACCAGCTCGCGATCCCGGATTCGGAATCCCCAATCCGCGACGCCGCGGGCGTTTGATTCCCGCCCGATGCCGCCGGCGGAGGAGGAGGCGGCGCAACGCGGGCGTGTCTCTTATGACCGCACGCAGCCAGCAGTACGGCAGTGGCCCAGAGTGAGAGAAGCGGCGCCTTTCTCATCACATTGTTTCGATTATGTCATGAACTCCGCCGCCGCGCGCCAGGGGTGAGGACCCGCTTTACGCGGTCTGCGTTCGGGCGATCTCTTCCAATCCCCGCTCTTCGATCTCCCGCTGGCGGATCTTGAAGCGCTGGATCTTGCCACTCACGGTCATTGGAAAAGTATCCACGAAGCGGATGTATTGCGGCTCCTTGAAATGCGCGATCTTGCCGGCGCAGTAACCGCGTATCTCGTCCTCGGTAGCGGTCTGGCCGGGGCGCAGGCGGATCCAGGCAAGCACCGCCTCGCCGAGCCTGGAATCCGGAATGCCAACCACACAGACATCCGAGATCTTCGGGTGGGTCACCAGAAAGGCCTCGATTTCGGCGGGGAAGAGATTCTCGCCGCCGCGGATGATCATGTCCTTGGCGCGGCCGGTGATGTGGAAGTGCTCGTCGGGATCCATCACGGCCAGGTCGCCGGTATGCAGCCAGCCATCGGCATCGATGGTGCGGGCGGTGGCTTCGGGCTCTTCGTCGTACCCTTGCATCACGTGGTAACCGCGGGTGCAGAGCTCACCCGGCTCGCCGGCCGGCAGGGTCTCGCCGGTGGTGGTGGAGACGATCTTGATTTCGGTGTTCAAAGCGGCGCGGCCGATCGTGGAGATGCGCTGGACAGCGGAATCGTCCGGGTGCGCCATCGTGATCACCGGAGAAGCTTCGGTCTGGCCATATACTACCCACGTCCGCGCGGTGGGGATGCGCTCGATTGCGCGGCGCATGAGCTCGATCGGAGTCGGCGAGCCGCCCACCCAGATCTGCCGGAGAGAGGAGAGGTCGAACGACCCGGCCTGCGGATGTTCCAGGAGGCCCACCAGCATTGTCGGCACCATACCTGTGAGCGTAGCGCGCTCCCGATGGATGGCTGCGAGCAAGGCTCCGGCATCGAATTGCGGCGAAGGCAGAATGACCGCCGCGCCGCGAATCAGCATGGCGAGATCCGAGCAGATGCAGCCGGCCGTATGGTAGAGCGGCAGCGGGACGCACATGCGATCCCCAGGCACCACGCCCACCCACTCGCCGATGCTCCAGGCATTGTTGACCAGGTTGCGGTGAGTCAGCAGAACGCCTTTCGGCGACCCGGTGGTGCCGGAGGTGTACTGAATGTTGGCTACGTCGGAGGGCTGCGGATCGGCCTCGATCGCGGCACCTGCCGCGAGCATGTCACGCCAGGAGTCGTGATCGAAGAAGATGACGTGGCGCAACGCGAGGTCCTGACCCTGCCGGGCTTCTTCCAGGATTGCCCGGTAATCGGCGCGGGCATCGCGCTCGCGCAGGAACAGGGCGCGCATCCGCGACTTTCGCAGGACGTAGCCAAGGTCAAACGCGCGGTACGCCGGATTGACATTGACCAGAGCCACGCCGGCCATGGCGCAGCCCAACTGCAGAAGGATCCATTCAACGCAATTGCTGGACCAGATGCCGGCGCGATCACCGGCCCGGAGACCGAGGCCGGCGAGGCCTCGTGCTGTGCGCCGGGCTTCGGCCAGCAGTTCACGATACGTGAGCCGGGCCTCCTGATGGATGGAGACCAGGGCTTCACGCTCCGGGTGCGCCGCGGCGGTTTCGCGGAACAGCTTGCCGATGGTGGTTTCGAAGATCGCGGCGTCGGGCCCGCAGCAGTAGGACAGCATGGTGCCGGTTCTCCAGGCCCGTTCAGTATACACCGCCCAACTTCGCCTGGAGTCAAGCAGGCGCACCGTCGCAGGAAGTATCATCATTTCTTTGGAGGCCCCCATGCTTACCGCCCGATCCCATCGCTTGCCCCCCATTCTTGTCGCGGCTCTCTGGCTCCTGCCCCTCGCGCGCACCCAGTCCGGCGACCCCACCGCCGCTCTTCTGGCGTCTTACCAGTTCCGCTCGATCGGCCCCGCCTCCGCCGGCGGCCGCATCACCGACGTCAAGGCCCTCGATACCGACTTCCGCTACGCCATCGTCGCCGCGGCCTCCGGCGGCGTCTGGAAAACGGTCAACGCCGGCACCACCTGGACCCCGATCTTCGACCGCTACGGCGCGTCTTCCATCGGCGCCGTCGCCATCTTTCAGGGCAATCCGCAGATCCTTTGGGTGGGCACCGGCGAGGCCAACAATCGCAACAGCGTGGCCTGGGGCGACGGAATCTATAAATCCAGCGATGGCGGCCAAAGCTTCCAGAACATGGGCCTCCGGGACACTTTTCAGATCGCGCGCGTGGTGACGCACCCGTCCAACCCGGACATCGTCTACGCCGCGGCGATCGGCAATCTGTGGGGCTACACCGGCGATCGCGGCGTCTTCAAAACCACCGACGGCGGCCGCTCGTGGCAGAAGCTCTCCGCCGGATTGCCCGCTGACGGCAAGACCGGCGCTACCGACCTGGTCATCGATCCCGCCAATCCCGAAGTGCTCTACGCCGCCTTCTACCAGCGCCTGCGCCAGCCATGGCGCTTCGATAGCGGCGGACCGAACGGCGGCATTTTCAAAACCACCGACGGCGGCAAGTCCTGGAGGAAACTCACCAACGGCCTGCCGGCAGGCGATACCGGCCGCATCGGCCTGGATGTCTATCGCAAGAATCCGAAGATCGTCGTGGCCATCGTCGAGCACGGATTCCGGTGCGGCGGCGGACGCGGGGGACGCAGTGCCGAGACCGCGAGTCCGGAGTGTGCCGATATGACGAGACTGGGCACCGGCGTCTACCGCTCGGAGGACGGCGGCGAAACCTGGAAGTTTCTCAATCGTTACAACAACCGGCCGTTCTACTACAGCCAGATCCGGATCAATCCCTCGGACGATCAGCTCGTCTACGTCCTCGCCACCAGCTTCATGTGGTCGCGCGACGGCGGCAAGACCTTGACCGCTGCCCAAGCCCCCTTCGGCCCGAACTACGACCATCACGCCATGTGGATCGATCCCACCAACAAGGACCGTTTCTACCTGGGTAAGGACAAGGGCCTCACCCTCACCCACGATCACGGCGGATCGTTTATCTACTTCGACAACCTTCCCGTCGCGCAGTTCTACAAGGTGGGCACCGACATGCGCGACCCCTATTCGATCTACGGAGGTCTGCAGGACAACGGCTCCGTGGCCACCACCGGGTTCTCGCGAGACATCCTCGGCATCCGCAACGACGTTTCGTGGAAGATGCATTGGGACGATGGCCAGTACGTGGCGGTAGACCCGACGGACTGGCGCACCGTCTATTCCGAAGGCACCGTCGGTACGTTTCGGGTGGTCGATCCCATCGGCCACACCGATACCTCCCGCCGCGCCACCCCTCGCAACATCGCCAATTTCCAGGAGGCCACCGGCCGAGACCCGTCGGCGCCGGATGCCGCACAGGCAATGCGCTTCAATTGGACGACGCCCTTCATCATCTCCCCGCACGACCCCAAGGTCGTCTACTACGGCACCAACTACCTGCTGAAGACCACCGACAAGGGACTCACCTGGCGAATCGTCAGCCCCGATCTTTCGAAGAACGATCCCGCCCGGAACAACAAGGGTTCGGGCGGCATCACTCCGGAAACCACAGGCGCCGAGGCCTACGCCACCATCTATTCGGTCTCCGAATCGCCCGTCGCGAAGGGCATGATCTGGGCCGGCACCGACGACGGCAACGTCTGGGTCACCCGCGATGGCGGCACGAAGTGGACCGAAGTGGACGCCGCGATTCCCGCCGTTCCGAAGGGTCTCTGGGTCAGCCGGGTGCTGGCCTCGGCCTCCGATGCCAATACCGCCTACGTCGCCTTCGATGGCCATCGCAGCGACAATCGCGCGCCCTGGGTGTTTCGGACCAACGATGGCGGCAAGACTTGGACCAACCTTTCGGGAGGCCTGACGCCCAACCAACCCGTCTATGTGATCGAGGAAGACTCCAAGAATCCCGACCTGCTCTTCGCCGGCACCGAGTTCGGACTGCAGATCTCGCTCGACCGCGGGCGTACCTGGCGGCCGATGCGGAACGGCCTGCCGACGGTCGCGGTCTATGACATCGTCATCCAGCCGCGCGATCGCGATGTCATTCTCGGCACCCACGGCCGCGGCATCTACGTCCTCGACGACATCACCGCGCTCGAAGAGTGGCGCCCGGGAATGGAGGCAAAGCCGGTCCACCTGTTCACGCAACGCCAGGCCACCGCCTGGGAGGACATGAGCCGCAGCGGTCAAATGGGCGACAACACCTATGCGGGCCAGAATCCCCCCTACGTGCAGCCCATCAATTTCCAGCAGCGCGATCGCACCCACCTGGTCAACACGCCGCTCATCACCTTTTATCTGGGATCCGCGGCTTCCGGCAACGCCACCCTGGAGATCACCGCTCCCGACGGCCGGACGCGCTCGCTGACGGTCCCGGCCAAGCCGGGAATCACCCGCTACGCCTGGGATGGCCGCATGGCGGCTCAAACTCCCGGCGGAGGCAGGCGTGGTGGCGGCCGCGCCGCAACTGCCGAAGCCGCTCCCGCCTTCGCCGGTGGCGGAGAAGAAGGCGGCGCCCCCCAAGGCGGCGGACGAGGCGCCCCCCCGCGCCTCGCACCCGGCACCTATTCCCTCAAGCTGACCATCGGCGCCGACGTCGCCACCGGAAGGTTGTCGGTGCGGCCAGACCCGATCCTGGCAAAGTAACTTCGAGAACGTGGCGCAGGCACTCGTGCCAGGCACTCCTGCCAGCCGCGGCGGAGGAGTCTTCGACATTACGGCATGTTTGGATTGGCCTCGAAATAAACGACCACCACCACCACGAGATGATCCGGCACGGCCCACCATTGGCGCCGCAGGATCCGGGAAGGCGCGTCGCCACCGTCGAGCAGGTCATGGTGGAAGCGCGCGCGATCTTCCGCTCGTTCCCCAAACGGCGCATAGTCAATTTCTCCGCGGCTTTCGACGTGTTCACCGTAGCTGAAGCAGCCCGGCTCCGGATCGGTGGTCGATGGATCGCTCACATCGTACTCGTTATAGAACTCCTCCGCAGGACGCGATACGATACCGGAAAAATCGTCCCGGGGTGTTCCTCCCGGCACACTAGGGCTTCCCGGGCAGGCTCGGGCTCTCCCGCCGCTCGCGCCGCCCGGGAGCATCTCAGCTCCGTGACCATTGGCGCTATCGGGATGTCGCGCGAACCGCCCGGAATGCATGTCCAGGTATGGCCGAGTATGCGCGTATGCAGGGATTCGCCGTGCGCACAAGGCATCTCGGCTGCCTCGAGCTGCCGTCACGCGCTGTCCTTCGGCGACTTTTGTTTGAATCCGGCGGCGATGCGGTATGTCTGCCCGCACTTCAAGACTGCCCGCGCGGACCGCGCCGTGTAGATCATCCCGCGGGTCGTGAGCCAGCCAAGTCCCTCGCGCCACTCCGGAGTTCCTCGGGGATGACTCCATCCTGTCCCGGCTGGCTGAAGTCCGGGATGCCCCGTTCTCTCGCGGGAACGTGGCTCCGCGTTGCGGCAGTCGTGGAGCACCACGCATGAAAACGGCGTCGCTCAATTCATCGGGCTCGGGTGCGGGAACTGAAGTACCAAAGCTCGGCGCTCGTCTGCGCGACGCCGACGGACGCGAAGTCACGCTCACCCGCCTCGTTGGTTCGAATGTTCGGCTCGGCGAGCGAACTGGCCGTTGCCGATTCCTCAACGACCGCGGCCCCGGCCCTATCAAAGGCCACGAATT
>DATJWB010000178.1:0-12572 GCA_035501495.1 Bryobacteraceae bacterium
TTGGTCGGGGCGGGGCGATTTGAACGCCCGACCCCCTGCGCCCAAGGCAGGTGCGCTACCAGGCTGCGCTACGCCCCGACAATCTGTGATTTCATTGTAGCCCATTGCCTCCCTTGCACTCGTCGTGGTGCCGCGCAAATCCAGAACCGGACCCGAGCAAACCACTATTCGTACCGCAGTGCGACCAGCGGATCCACCCGCGTGGCGCGCCTCGCCGGGAAGTAGCTGGCGGCCAGAGCGACGAACGTGAACAGCAGCGATCCTCCGGCGAACGTCAGCGGGTCGGTGGCGCTCACATGGTAGAGCATGGTGCCGAGCAGCCGCGTCAACAGCAGCGACGCCGCCAGCCCGAGGCCGATACCGGCAACCGCGAGCAGCAGTCCCTGTCGCAGCACCAGCCGCAGAATGTCGCCCTGCTCCGCTCCCAATGCCAGGCGAATGCCCATCTCCTGCGTGCGCTCCGACACGGAATACGAAATCACTCCGTAAATCCCAACGATCGCCAGCACCAGTGCTGTGCCCGACAGCACACCGAGCAGTGCCGTCGTGAAGCGCGGTTGGGCCGCGGCTGATTCCAGAACTTCGTCCATCGTCCGGATAGACGTAACCGGCTGATCGCGATCCAGGGCGAACACACGGCTCCGAACCGCCGAGACGAAAGTTCGCGGATCGCCCGCCGTGCGCACCAGCAGGTGCATGGTGGGCCACGGCAATTGTGCGAAAGGAAGGTAAATCTCGGGCTGCACGTCCGCGGCAACACCGATGTTCCGGATGTCGCCCAGGACGCCCACCACCTCGGAGGGCGCCATCGCCCGCCCCACCAGAATATGTTTGCCGATGGGGTTCTCGCGGGGCCAAAAGCGGCGCGCCGTGGTCTCGTTCACCAGCAGAACGCGCGGCGCCCCGGCATCGTCGCCTGATGTGAACTCGCGTCCCTGCAGCAGCGGGACACGCATGGCCTCCACGTACCCCGGGCTGATGGTCTGGATGTTGAACATCGGCCGTTCCATCAGTGGAACCGGCGGCTGCCCTTCCGGCAGGCATGGCGAGAAACGCGCCGGATTGGCCGGCATCGCGGAGGATTCAGCCGCGGCCGCCACACCGGGAACCGTTCCCACCAACGTCGCAAGGTCATCGTAGAAGGCCGTCATCTTCGCCGCTCCGGCATAACGTGCGGGCGGCAGCGAGATTCGCATCGATAGCAGGTGATGGGGATCGAAGCCCGGAGCCTCGTTGCGCAGTTGGATGAAGTTGCGGACCAACAGGCCCGCGCCAATCAGCAGAACCATCGAGAGGGCCACTTGCGACACCACCAGCAGGCTGCGCAGCGCGTTACGGCGCCTGCCCGAATTCGAGCCGCGCCCTTCCGACCGCGAGTCGGAATTCACGTTGGGCCGCGAGATCTGGAGGGCGGGCGCCAGTCCAAACAGCACTCCCGCCGTGATCGAAATCAGCAAAGTAAAACCCAGCACGAAACCGCTGGTCTGAATCTCGGCCGCGCGCGGCAGTGTATTGCGAGCCATCGACGCCAGGAGGGGCGTGCCCCAGGCGCTCAGGACCACTCCCAGAGCACCCCCCAGCACCGCCAGAGCCACGCTTTCCGTGAGTAGCTGGCGAATCAGTTCCGCCCGGCTCGCGCCCATGGCCGTCCGCACCGCAATCTCCCGCTTCCGGCCAAGCGCCCGGGAAAGCAACAGGCTCGCCACGTTCGCGCAGGCGATCAGCAGCACCAACGTCACCGCCGCGAACAGCATCAGCACAGCGGGGCGGATGTTGAGAACGAGTTCATCGCGCAGATTGCCTACCGCGACGGTCATGCCTGGATCGGCATCGGGAAGCGATGGATTCTCCGCCCGATAGGCAGCGCTGAGAGCATTGATTTCCGCCTGTGCCTGCTGGATCTCAACGCCCGGCTTGAGGCGCGCGACGATGCTCAGAAATCCTGAACCGCCGCGGACTTGTTGGGGCGTGATGATATTGAGGTCGAAGACGCGTGGCGCGATGACATCCACATCCGCGCCCAAAAACCCGAAACGGAATTCCGGCGGAAGCACACCGATGATGGTGTAGTCCCGGGCGTCGAGCGACAGATGTTGTTCTATCGCTCCCGGGTTCCGGTCAAAGAGGCGGGTCCACAGAGCGTAGCTGATCATCACCACGGGGTCGCCGCCTGGCTGGTCCTCCTCGGGGCGGAAGGCCCGGCCGAGCGCCAGAGGCACGCCGAGCGTCCCGAAGAAGCCCCAGGAGACTCGCGCTGATGAAATCTGCTCGGGATCGCCGCGGCCCGAAAGATTGAACACTTCATTGGTGAACGCGGCGGTGGTCGAGAATGAGCGGTTGTGTTGTCCGATAAAGACGAATCGCGGAAACGTCAACGGTCCGCTGCGAACTCCCGTGACTTTCTTCTCGGCCGTGAGCAGCACCAGGTGGTCCGCCTGCGGATAGGGCAGGGGACGAAGCAGCAGGGCATTGGCGACGCTGAAGATGGCGGTATTCGCCCCGATCCCCACGGCCAAGGTGAGGACGGCGACTGCGGTGAATCCGGGGCTCTTCAACAGGACCCGGATGGCATAACGGACATCCTGCGAAAACCAGGCCATGCAACTCCATGGTGGCACAGCGACTGGCGCCCGGGCAGCTTGGGCCAACTACTTTCTGTCGCAAAAATCATTTTTTCGATTTCTTGAGGGATACGTCGGAGGATCGAGGTGGCGGATACCCTCAAGACGCATAAACCCCGACGGAGAAACTCCGTCGGGGATGAAATTTCGGTAGAGATCATATCAGACCTGATTATCTATTTTGCACGCCTTCCCGATATTAATCAGATTGTCGGCAATCACTCCCAGCCCTACCCAACGCTTCATTCCTGCATCCTTCTTGTACAGCGATCGTCTCAATCCGTGGCGTCTTTTCAATAGGCTGATCCTTCCCTCGCAGCCGGTCCTCCACTTCTGTCCTTTCTTGAACCAGCGCTTCCTCTGAATTTCGCGCCGCGCCTGACCTCGGGTGGAGCGATTGGGAACTGAGCTGCGTCTGAAGGCCCGAGCGGGCGACGTAGGTGCATGATCTCCCCTTCCCCGATTGTGAGAGTTAGCGCATCCAGTGCCACTATGCCGTTATAGCTCTTCGAAAGCTCGACGGCTTCCAGCATGAAGCAAACAGAATACCCGTCTTCACGTACAACCAACGAGAGTTTTCTGATGAACGGGCTCTTTGATGGATCTAGCGGGCGGATCCAACAGGCAGATAACCCTCAGGGGCGGACAAGGACCGGTCAGGGGCATCTGAATCCGCATGCATTCAGAATTGATTCGGCTCCGCTGTTCCGCGGCCCACATGCTCGATTTTCCTGACCCGGCGAACACGGTCTCCGTATACTTCCGGCGAAAACGCCGGGGCGTTATTTTTCGTGGCGCTGTCGTAAAAATGACGCGCCGCAGCCCCTATAACACTTACCTTTCGCGGGGACCTGAGGATGGAAGAGACTTTGCATCCGTCATCTCGCTCAATCTTCTGGCCGAACGGCGCGACGAGTCTGTTTGCCGCGCCTACGAGGAGAACAGGTCCGCAGTCTACCGCGATATGATCGCCATCGGTTTGGACGCAGGGACCGCCCAGAATCTTACGCAAGAGACGTTTCTCTCGCTGTTTGAGTCCTTGTCGAAAGCGCAGCGGATCGAGCGCTTGCGGCCACGGCTGGTCGCGGCCGCCTCGCGGATTGCGGTGCGCCACCTGGAGCGGCGGCTCCTGGGCGAGGCAATTCTGACTGTGCCCGACATGGCCGAATTAATCTCCGGCCTGGAGGATCGCGAGGAGGGACCGGAGCAATCGTCCCTCAGCGCCGAGCGCAAGCACGCATTGGCGGCGGCCATGCAGGCGCTATCGCCGCAACAGGGAGTCTGTCTCCACCTGCGGGCGGAAGGCCCTCGTTACCGGGAGATTGCCGAAGCCACATCGTTGAGCGTTCGCTCTGTGGCGGAATTCCTGCGCCGGGCAATCAATCGCCTCAGGAGTGTCTTGGATGGCAAATAATCGTGATCGCAACCTGACGGAAGACGAGTTGTTGCGCGACGCCGATGGCGAGATCCCCGAGAAACAGCCGTCGATCTCCCGCCATCTTCTGGATTGCTGGGGGTGCCGTGCGCGATTCAGCGATCTCGAAGCGGCCATGAAGATAATCGTTCGATTCCGGAACGAGGAGTTTCTAGCGGCGATCCCGGCGGCGCCGAGGCCGTGGGACAACCTTCAAACCCGCCTCCGCTCGAAGGGGAAAGGACTTAGCCGTCGTTGTGGAGCCGCGTGTTTTCGGCAGCTCGGTGTAGTCTTCGTCATCTCATGCATTTCGCGAGAGCCCATGGGTACCGGGCAAGGCCTGCTCCGGGGCTTGGTGCGTGGCGTAGCGCGGGGCTAAGGCTCCGCCAGACCCGCCGATACCTCCTTTTCCACCTTGTTGGCAAAGCTGGCGACCTTGTTCAAACCATCGATATACGCTTTGGCGCTGGCCTCGATCACGTCGGTAGAGACCCCCCGG
Source organism: Bryobacteraceae bacterium (assembly GCA_035501495.1). Classification (GTDB taxonomy): domain Bacteria; phylum Acidobacteriota; class Terriglobia; order Bryobacterales; family Bryobacteraceae; genus JAIQFL01. The sequence continues at coordinate 4,535 of DATJWB010000178.1, forward strand.
CCGAGCACTCGGCGGCCATCCGCTTCGATCTGCACGCTGACCTCGCCTAAAGCTTCTGTGCCGCTGGTGACGGAGTGGATTTCGTATCGGACCAGCCTGGCGGACATTCCGGTCACGCCCGAGATGGCCTTGCACACGGCATCTACCGGGCCATCTCCGATGGCAGCGCCTTCGCGGGTTCCATCCTTCCCGCGGAGCCTCACCGTGGCCGTCGGGATCGCGGACGTTCCGCTGTAAATGTGGAGGTAATCGAGCTGCCAGATTTCCGGGATCGGCGGGAATTCATTTTCGAGGATTGCCACGAGGTCTTCGTCGAAGACCTCCTGTTTCTTGTCCGCCACCGCCAGGAAACGCTGGTAGGCCTGGTTGAGTTCCTCCGCTCCGAGTTCGTAGCCCAGTTTTCGCAGCCGGTCGTTGAGGCCGGCCCGTCCGGTCCGCGCGGTGAGTACGACCCGGCTCTCGCTGACACCCACATCCTCAGGACGGATGATCTCGTAGGTCTCTCGCTGCTTGAGAAAGCCATCCACGTGGATACCGGAGCTGTGAGCGAAGGCGTTCGCTCCCACCACGGCCTTGTTGGGTGGCACCAGAATTCCGAGGCGGTCGGAGACCAGGCGGCTGGTCCGGTGGAACTCTCCGGCGTTCACGTCGGTATACACCTGGAAGTAATCGCCGCGCGTACGGATGGCCATGACCACCTCCTCCAGCGCCGCGTTTCCAGCGCGCTCGCCGATTCCATTGATGGTGCCTTCCACCTGCCGTGCGCCATTTCCGACGCCGGCCAGCGTATTCGCCACCGCCAGGCCGAGGTCATCGTGGCAGTGCACGCTGATGGTGGCTTTCGCGATGTTGGGAACCTTCTCGCGAATCGAGCGAATCAGCGCTCCGTACTGATCGGGCACCGCGTAACCGGTCGTGTCCGGAATATTAACGACGGTGGCCCCCGCATCGATCGCCGCCTCGATCATCTCGAACAGAAACGCCGGGTCCGCGCGGCCGGCATCTTCCGCGTAGAACTCGACGTCGTCCACGTGCTGGCGCGCCAGTTTGACGGCGTCGATCGCCATCTGCAGGATCGTGACTCGCTTTTGAGCCAACGTGTTGCCGTAGCGCTCGTCCTGAAACTTCCCCAGAATATGGATGTCGGAAGAGCCGATACCCGTGTGGATGCGCGGGCGGCGCGCTTTCTTCAGCGCCTTGCCGCATGCCTCGATGTCCACCGGTACGGCGCGCGACAGTGCACAGATCACAGGTCCGGCGATTTCCTCTCCAATGCGGCGGACCGCTTCGAAATCTTCGGGAGAGGACGCGGGATAACCGGCCTCGATCACATCCACGCGCAATTGCTGCAGTTGTTGGGCAATGAGAAGCTTCTCGGCGCTTCCCAGCCGGGTGCCAGCGGCCTGCTCGCCGTCTCGTAGAGTTGTGTCGAAGACCGCTACTTTTTCGGGCATGGTCAGCTCCTGTTCTAAGCTCCGTCTCCGGGCAGGCCGGACGGCCCCACATGCATTCCCGCGGAGTGTAGGATCCGCCGCACCTTTTTGGGCGATATGGAGAGCTTCTCGGCCACCCGCGACACTTTTCTGCCCTCGCGTTCCCAGACCCTGGGAATCACCACACGGGCAAATTCCTCAGTCAACTGGCTGAAGGATTTGTTGTCTACCACCCCGGCGCTCCATGCGCGCAAAAGAGGGTCCACCGGCCGGGCGTGCAGCACTCTGGACTTCAGCGCTTCCAGATCCTCCCATACATACTGTCTTTCCGAGCCTTCCGGTTGCAAGAGGGCAATCGCCTGCTCGCAACAGCGGCGGGCGGCCTCGGAATCGCCATAAGGCTCGACGGCATAAGTCAGTCCCTGCCAGACGTAAGCGCGCGCCAGCAGGCGGCGATTCTGCGTGTGTCCTGCGAAAGCCACGGCATCTCGGGCGAAGGACTCCGCGGTTTCATGGTGAACCCCCGGGTCGCCGACCTGTTCCTCCAATGCGGCATTCTCCACCATACACTGAATGGTGCGCGCTCGCGCCATGACGATGTAATCGGTCTTCGATTCTCCGTGGCGGAACGCTTCGGCGGCTTCGGCGGCGGCACATTCGAGGTCGCCCGCATCGAGGCAGAGGAATCCCTTGTTGATATGGACTCCGGCGATTCCGCGGTGGCTCTGGCGGCCTTCGTAAATGGCGCTCGATTCCGCCAATTCGGCTTGTGCTTCGCCGCGGATCCGTTCGATGCGGACACGGTGCTCGCGCACTCGCTCGGCGCTCGCGGGATCGTCACGCGCGGAGCGGCGGGCGGCCGAGACGTGATCCGCGTCCTTCTGCCACTGCAGCGCGAGCAGGCGTTTGACGAATGCCAGGTTTAACAGGGTGCGGGCCAGTTGCAGGTGTTCGCCGCCGCCCAACCGGTACTCGGAGATCGCCCGTTCAAAGTACTCGACCGCCCGCTCATAGCGTCCCTGTCGCCGCGCGATGCGGCCGTAGGCAGACTGAATGTTGCCGCGGCTCAGGAAATCGTCGGTGCGGCTGAGCGCCTCTTCGGCGTGGCGCAGGACGGCGATGGCTTCACTCAGCTTGCCTTTCTGAAACGACAGCCAGCTCCGGTTGGCTTGCATGATGGCGGCCATCTGCGGATAGCCGCAGGAGAGCGCCAAGGCCTCTCCCCGCTCGATGTAGCCCAAAGCGTCGTCGTATTGGCCGGTCTTGCGCAGACAGCGGGCAGTCCAGAAATTGGCGATGGCCAACAGTTCCGGATCTCCGGCATCGCTGTCGAGGGATTGGACGAATCGGAAGTGCACGGCAGCTCCGTCGAAATCCTCTTGCGACATTGCCCAGGCGCCCTCCGCCATGCGGATGTGGAGGTAATCGAGGAGAGTGAGGGCCGATCGGGTGGTTCCCGGGAATCGCGCCAGAAGCCGGCAAAGCAGTTGCGGGCTGTCGAAGCCGGCATCGATCCACTGCGCGATCAGACCCACCAGAACGCCCGAATTCACGGTTTCGGGCCGGAGCGTGTCCACCATTGGCCGGATACACTCGAGCCTGCGAATGCCCTGCTCAATCCGCCGGAATCCGAGATCGTCTCGAAGCTCGGCGAGCATGGCACCGAGTCCATCGGGGCCCATGACTGCAAGTATAGACCATCCGCGCGGCCCGGAGCCGGAAATTCAGGCAAGTGGACCCGGAACAGGGATTTGAGGCAGCTACCCAGGTCTTGGCCTGTCCGGCGATGTGGCGCGGGCGCTCCTGCCGCCGCGTCGGCACTCCTGCTGACGCTTTTTGGTCGCCACCGAGTCGATGCCTCGAAGACTTTTCGAGGCTGCCTCGTCCCGATGAGTCGGGACGCGTGCGTATTAGTGATTGAAGATCGCGGTCACCTCGGTCGCGGTCAACGCCCGGTCGTACAGGCGCACCTCGTCAATCGCGCCGTTCCAGCCGAATCCGTTCGATCCGAAGTATCGGCCGATGTAGAGTGGCAGGTTGGTGCTCGTGGGAGTCCCTGTGTCATTGCCCACCAGGACGCCGTCCACATACAGCCTGGCCGTGGCGCCGTCGAAGGTCGCAGTCAGCAGGTGCCAGCCGGTGGACACCGTGCCTCCCTCCGCGCATCCGTAGCTCAGCCCGCAATTACCTGTCGCTCCCGCCGCGCCGTTTACGATGAACTTGTAACCTGTCCCGGCGAAGTTCGTTCCCAGGTAGAAGCCGGGCGAGTACTCCGTCTCCGCAACTCTGGCATATTCGCCTTGCTGGGTGACGGGGGAGTTTACCCACGCCGAGATGGAGAACGCCGAGCCCAAAGGAATGCTGGGTGTGAGCACATCGCTCGAGTTGCCGTTGAAGCTGAGCGCGAAATTGGTATGTCCGGCGACCCATGCGGCACTATTCACGGTGCCGTTGTATCCGCTGCCGGAAGTATCGTGCGCAACCGTCCCGGTGTCCTCATCGAAACTCCAGTAGCCGATCAAGCCCGCCGTCGGGATGCTGCCCACCGTGTTACTGACGGTCACCGTGACGGGCGTGGACGTGGCCGTGTTGCCCGAGGTGTCGCGCGCGATGGCGGTCAGGGTGTGGCTCCCGTTGCCTGCCGTCGTGGTGTTCCATGAAATCGAGTACGGCGCGGTGGTCAGGTCGGCCCCGAGATTGACTCCGTCCAACTGGAACTGCACATCTGCGACCGCCACGTTGTCGCTGGCATTGGCCGACACCGTGATGGTGTTCGAGACTGTCGCATTGGATGCGGGCGCCGTGATGGAGACCGTCGGCGGCGTGGTGTCCGTAGGCGAGCCGCCGCCCGTGTAATTCAGGATCGCGGTGACCTCGGTTGCGCTGAGCGCCCGGTTGTAGAGCCGCACCTCGTCAATCGTTCCGTTCCACCCGAATCCGTTCGATCCGAAGTATCGGCCGATGTAGAGCGGCAGGTTGGTGTTTGTGGCAGTCCCGGTGTCGCTGCCCACCAGCACGCCGTCCACGTACAGTTTGGCCGTGGCACCGTCGAAGGTCGCGGTCAGCAGGTGCCAGCCGGCGGATACCGTGCCTCCCTCGGAGCATCCATAGCTCAGGCCGCAATTGGCGGTCGCTCCCGCCGCCCCGTTTACGATGAACTTGTAGCCCGTGCCCGCGAAGTTCGTTCCCAGGTAGAAGCCGGGCGAGTACTGAGTTTCCACAACCCGGGCGTATTCCCCTTGCGCGGCTGCCGGGTTCACCCATGCCGAGATGGAGAAGGTCGAGCCCAGAGGAATGCCGGGTGTGAGCACATCGCTCGAGTTGCCATTGAAGTTGAGCGCGAAATTGATCCTTCCGGCGACCCATGCGGCGCTATTCACGGTGCCGTTGTATCCGCTGCCGGAAGTATCGTGGGCGATCGTCCCGGTATCCTCATCGAAGCTCCAGTAGCCGATCAAACCCGCCGTCGGGATGCTTCCCACCGTGTTACTGACGGTCACCGTGACGGGCGTGGACGTGGCCGTGTTGCCCGACGTGTCGCGCGCGATGGCGGTCAGGGTGTGGTTCCCGTTGCTCGCCGTCGTGGTATTCCACGAAATCGAGTACGGCGCGGTGGTCAGATCCGCTCCCAAGTTCACTCCGTCCAACTGGAACTGCACGTCCGCGACCGCTACGTTATCGGTGGCATTGGCCGACACCGTGGTGGTGTTCGACACCGTCGCGTTTGGAGCCGGCGCCGTAATAGAGACACTCGGCGGCGTGGTGTCCGTAGGCGAGCCGCCGCCCGTGTAATTCAGAATCGCGGTGACTTCCGTTGCGCTGAGCGCCCGGTTGTAGAGCCGCACCTCGTCAATCGCTCCGTTCCACCCGTTGCCGTTGGCTGCGAAGTAACGCCCGATGTAGAGTGGCAGGTTGGTACTCGTCGCTGTGAAAGTGTCGCTGCCCACCACCGTGCCGTCCACGTAGAGTTTGGCCGTGGCGCCATCGAAGGTCGCGGTCAGCAGGTGCCAGCCAATGGATACCGCACCGCCTTCCGCGCATCCGAAACTCAGTCCGCAGCCGCCCGTCGTCCCTGCGGCTCCGTTGACGATGAACTTGTAGGCCGTACCGGCGGCGTTCGTTCCCAGGTAGAATCCGGGTGAGTACTGAGTCTCGGCAACTCTGGAATATCCCCCTTGCTGGGCGACCGCCGAGTTCACCCAGGCAGCAATCGAGAACGTCGTGCCCAGAGGAATGCCCGCTGTGACCACATCGCTCGAGTAGCCGTTGAAGTTGATCGCAAAATTGATCTTCCCAGTGACCCAGGCGGCATTATTTACCGTTCCGTTATGGCCGCTGCCCGAAGTATCGTGGGCAACCGTCCCGGTATCTTCATCGAAATTCCAGTAGCCGATCAGTCCCGCCGTGGGCGGCCCCGTGGTGGTGTTGCTGACCGTGACGGCAACCGCCGTGGAAGTAGCCTTGTTGCCGGAGGTATCGTGCGCAATGGCGGTCAGGGTATGGCTTCCGTTGCTCGCGGTCGTGGTATTCCACGAAATGGAGTAGGGCGAAGTGGTCAGATCGGCTCCGAGGTTGACTCCGTCCAACTGGAACTGCACGTCTGCGACCGCCACGTTATCGGTAGCCGTGGCGCTCACAATCACGGTGTTCGAGACTGTCGAGTTGGCCGCTGGCGAAGTGATCGACACCGCCGGCGGAGTGGTGTCCGCGGGCAAGGTCGTCGCCGAGGCGGCCGACGACGGGTTGGAAGCATTACCCGAGGAGTCAAAGGCGGCAACCGTGTACGAGTAGGTCGTAGAGGCAGTCAGCCCGGTGTCCGAGAACGACGTCGTGGTAACGGTGCCGGCGAGGCTGCCATTGCGGTAGACACGATACCCCGCGAGCGGCGCGGAGCCCTGGGTGCTGGCCGACCATGAAACGTTGATCTGCGAGGAGGACACCGCCGTGGCCGTGACATTGGTCGGAACCGATGGCGGCGTGTTGCCGGAGGAGCCGCCAAACGCCAGAATCGAGGTAACCTGGGCACCGGTGAGCGCCAGATTATAGAGCCGCGCGTCGTCAATCGACCCGCTCCATCCGAAGCCGCTGCCGCCAAACTCCACCCCGATATAGAGAGGAAAGTTGGTGTTCGGCGGGGCGGTGAAGGTATCGCTGGCGGCCAGCACGCCGTCCACATAGAGCCGGCCTACGGCTCCGTCGTATGTGGCCGTCACCAGGTGCCATCCCGGGCTTACCGTGCCACCCTCCGCACACCCGTAGGAGGCACCGCAATTTCCAGTCGAGCCTGCCCCGCCATTGACAATGAGCTTGTACTTACTGCCATTGACATTGGTGCCCAGGTAGAGGCCGGGTGAGTACACCGTCTCCATGATTCGGACATACTGGCCCTGGGGCGCAACCGCCGGATTCACCCAGGCGGATACGGAGAAAGTGCTGCTCAACGGAATGCTGGGAGTCGCGATACCGGTTGACCCGTTAAACTTCAGGGCCGAGTTGATCTTGCCGGCCACCCAATTGGCGCCATTGATGGTGCCGTTATACCCGCTGCCCGAGGTGTCGTGAGCCAGCGTTCCCGAGCCCTCGTCGAAATTCCAATACCCGATCAGGCCGGCGGTGATGGAACTGAGAGCGCTCGAAAACTGCAATGTGACCGGGGAAGAGACGTTCGGACTGACGCTGACACCATTGGCCGTGACCGAGGTAAAGCCCGTAAAAGATGCGCTCACGGAGTAAGTGCCCGCGGGAAGCCCGATCGTGAAGAAATTCCCGTTGTCGTCCGACGTTGCTCCGGCCGTGAAACCCGTACCCACGATAGTGATCTGGGCGTTGGCAACGGGAGTCCCCGCGGAGTCTTTCACCGATCCGGTGATATTGCCGATTCGCGATATGGCGATGCTCACGGTTTTGGTCTGTCCGGTGGACAGTGCCTGGCCGGCTACTGTGCCATTGATATCTCCGGCAGCCGAGGCCGTCAGGTCATAAGTGCCCGCTGTCAGATACAGCGCGTAAGTTCCATTGGCGTCCGAGATGGCGGTCCCCTGGATCACACCCCCGGATACTGCTTCGACCACCGCTCCCACGACCGGCGACCCGTTGCTGGTGACGGTGCCGGTGAACTCGCCCGTGGAGACGCCCATTCTGACCGTCATCATCGTATCGGCGCTGGCCACCACCGCCGCCTGCATATTGACTGTCGCGAACCCCGCGGCGTTTGCCGTAAGGGTGTAGGTGCCGGGAGTGAGATTGGGGATCCGAAACAAACCATCGCCGGCCGTAGTGAACGATTGGCCGTTGGCGATCACCGTGGCGCCGCTGACGGGGAGACTGGAACTGTCCACCACCTGACCGGTGAGGCTGCCCTTCGTCGCGAAACCGGACGTTCCGATCAGCGCGCCGGCGGCATTCAAAACCCCATACCCGATGTGTTGCTCCCATCCACTGTTGGAGGTTTGGGCGGACCGTTGCAGCCTCTGGGCGACTGCTGCGGCTGAGAGATTCGGGTTCGCCATGTACACCAATCCGGCAACCCCGGCTACGTGGGGCGTGGCCATGGAAGTGCCAGATAAGTAGGCGTAATTCAGAGCTCCGATTGGTGTGGAGTAAGT
>DATJWB010000179.1:0-6607 GCA_035501495.1 Bryobacteraceae bacterium
TTCATGGGGCACGACGTTCCCAAATCGGCCGTCGCCGCGGGCGGCGTCTACAACTACAAAGATGGCCGCACCGCGCCCGACACCATCAACGTGCTGTTGGAATATCCTGCCGAGTACACGGCTACCTTCGAGGCCACCCTGGCGCCCGGAATCACTGGGGAGGCTGTCGAAATGTGCGGCACCGAAGGCCGTCTCTACATCGACCGGCAGCACTACGAGTTTCATCCCGTGGGCAGAGGCGCGCAACCTGTCGTGGTTCAGGCCGAGCCGCACGACATGACGCTCGACCACGTCAACAATTTTCTGGAGTGTGTCCGTTCGCGCAAACTGCCGAATGGCGACGTGCTCATCGGCCACCGCTCCGCCCAAGCCTCGCACCTGGGCAACATCGCTTACGTCGAAAAACGCCGCATTGACTTCGACCCGCTGCGTGAAGAGATTCTGCCGTTCTGAATCCTGACTCGCACTGCGCGATCAGGGAACTGCGCCCATGACCTGTACTTCCGCCATGTGCAGGTAGTTGGTTCCGCTCAGTTGGACCCGCACATATCGCCCCTGGACTCCGGCGTTGATGGTCGCGGAAGGACTGGGAACGGTGGTCTGATGACTGCTCCACGTGGCAGCACGCTTAGAAAGAGTGGCTGGCGTGTCGGCCGCGCCGAATGGCGTGCTCGAAACGAACACCCAGTAATCGTTCAGCCGCTGCTGAGAGCCGTCCGTACGATTCCAGATGGTGATGGCGCTGATGGAAGCCGAGGCGCCTAGATCCACCTGCCACCAGGCATTGGCATCGTAACCCGTATGGGAAACCGAATGATCGTTGAAATTGCCATCGGTGTTGCTATCCACAGCGTAGCTAGCGGGCGCGTAACCAGCACTCGACTGCGTGGCCGTTTTGCCGGCCGCCAGGTTCAACCAGGCGCCAGTGACTTGCACCTCCGCCATGTGCAGGTAGTTGGTGCCGCTGAGTTGAACCCGCACGTATCGTCCCTGGACACCGGCGCTGATCGAAACGTACGGATTGGGAACCGTGGTCTGATGGCTGCTCCAGGTACCGGCGCGTTTGGAAAGCGTGGCTGGTGTGTCGGCCAAGCCGAAAGGCGTGTTTGAAATGAACACCCAGTAGTCGTTCAGCCTTGCCTGCGAGCCGTCTGTACGATTCCAGATCGTGACAGCGTTGATGGCCGCCGAGGCGCCCAGATCCACTTGCCACCAGGCATGGGGGTCGCAGCCGGTGTGAGAGACCGAGTGATTGTTGAAATTGCCATCGGTATTTCCATCCGCTGCGTAACTGGCGGGCGCGTAACCGGCGCTCGACTGCGTGGCTGTCTTTCCAGCCGCCAGGTTGGGCCAAGTGCCTGTGACTTGCACCTCCGCCATGTGCAGGTAGTTGGTGCCGCTCAGTTGAACCCGCACATATCGTCCCTGGACGCCGGCGTTGATCGTCAGCGCCGGATTGGGAACCGTGGTTTGATGACTGCTCCAGGTAGCGGCACGCTTGGAAAGCGTGGCCGGCGTGTCGGCCGGACCGAAAGGCGTGTTTGAAATGAACACCCAGTAATCGCTCAGGCGCGACTGCGAGCCGTCCGTACGATTCCAGATGGTGACAGCGTTGATGGAAGCCGGGGCGCCCAGATCTACCTGCCACCAGGCATTGGCGTCGTAGCCGGTGTGGGAAACCGAGTGATCGTTGAATTTGCCGTCCGTGTTGCCGTCCGCCGCGTAGCCGGCGGGCGCGTAACCGGCGCTCGACTGCGTGGCCGTTTTGCCGGCGGCCAGGTCGGAGAGAAGCGTGAGGATCGCGGAAGCCGTCTTGGAATTGTCGGCGACACTCGTCCCGGTGACGGTGACCGTCTGCATGGCGCTAATCGAAGACGGTGCGGTGTAGAGGCCCGCGGCGCTGATCGTGCCCACCTGGGGGTGAATCGACCAGGCGACTGCGGTGCTGGCCGCATTGGTGACCGCAGCGCTGAACTGCTGGGTCTGCGAAGGACCCAACGAAACGGACGCCGGCGCCACGCTCACCGTGACGGGAGGATAAAGTGTCACCGTAGATGAGGTTTGCTTGGACGCATCCGCCTGGCTCGTGGCGGTCACCGTCACCAGTTTCTGCGAGGTGATCGATGATGGCGCGGTGTAAAGCCCCGAGGCACTGATTGAGCCCACGCCCGCCGGACTCAAGGACCAGGTCACCGCCGTGTTCGCCGTATTGTTTACGGTGGGCGTGAACTGCTGCGCCTGGCTGGCGTACAGCACGGCGGCGGCGGGTGCAAGCGTGACTGTCACCGGACTTGGTTTTGCCACGATGTGGGTGACATCAGACGCAGAACTGTTCCCGGCAATGGCCTCGTCGCACCTGACCGTATTCGTCACACTGCCAGGCGCATCTGCCGCGACATCGACGGTAACCGTGATCGTGGGATATGCTGCTGACGGCGCGAGCGAGTCCGAGCGCGTGCAACTGAGTGGGGACAAGCTGCAGGACCATCCCGAACCGGAGATCGCGGTCGCCGAAAGACCTGCCGGCAACGTGTCCGTCACCGTGATGGTTCCGGTTGTGGCCGTGGCGCCCGCATTCGTCACGGTGATGCTGTAAGTATCGCCGCTGTCGCCCTGCGTAAAGGTGCCCGCGTGTGACACCGCAATCGCGAGATTCAGTTCCTGTAGATACGCCATCTCGATCGAGGCGCGGTCGGCGGAGCGCGAAGACCAGGCAATGGCCAGCCTTCCGTCGGCTAACAGCTCCATCGACGGATAGTACGCATCCGCCCCCGCCGGCACGGCCAGCAGGTGATCGATTCCCCATGCCGAGTTGACCCACCTTCTCCACACCGGAATTCGCTGCATGCCGGCGTTGCGCTGCCACACCAGGTAGACGGCGCTTGAAGTTGCCACCATGCGTGGGCTGGAGGCGCTGCCGTAGCCGCTGCTGTCCACCGTATCCGGGTCTGACCACGCGGTACCCGCATAGGTGCGGTGCAGCAGGTTGCCGCATGAAGTATAGTTTGCGTGGAGCCCATCGCGCCAGTAGGCGAGGTGCACAGTGCCCTCGGAGTCCCGTGCAAGGGCCACGCCACCGGCTATGCCGGTCGCCTCAATATCGCTGGGCGCCGACCATGCGCCGTTGTACCGGCTGTACCGCAAGGTGACGTTCATGCTGTCGTCGAAGGCCGCCCAGGCCAGCATAATGCCGCCCGTTTGCTCGGTCACTACGTCGAAAAAGTAACGCGAAGCATCGTCGTCCTGCCAGCTTCCTGCCACATCCGAGAAATAGCCCGACGGCCCCACGCGCTGCTCCGGGTTCCATGACGAGCCATTCCATGTGCTCCAGTAGACGCCCGCGACATCCGGGGTGCTGCTGCGCGCGGACCAAAACACGTGAATGTCTCCGCCCTGGGTTACGATAATGCGCCCGCCGTGTATTTCGCGCATGCCCGTGGTGATCCGGCTGACGTTCGACAGCGTCTTCGTGCCCGTGTCCAGAATTCCGTGGAAGAGGCCCGGAACGTAGCCGGCGCCCCCCGCCCACAAAAGATGAATGGCTCCATCAGGGCCTTTGGCGAAATCGAGCAACCGGGCATATTGGTCGTCCAGCACCAGAGGCGTGCCCGCAGGCGGGTCGACGTAGGGCAGATCCGTCAGGTGGATGTCGTCCGCCAGCGCCATGTCGGCGCGCTGCCGTCCGAACAGAAGCATCCCGTCGCCCACGGGAAGAACACGCGGATTCCACAGATCCGGGCGGTTATCCGGCACCACGGCCGGCGGCTGAGCGGGACGCGAAAGCACCAGGTTCGGGCTGTGGGTGACGCTCGCCGGAATGCCATTGTCACCCATCAGGAAAGAGACCGCCGCCTGGTGCCCCATGTAGCTCATGCCACCGACTTGAATCAGATCCGGCACGAAAATGTCCACAGGCAACCCGGACATATTCCACTCGGTCGGCCAGGTCTCGTGATCTGATTCGGGGTCAAAGAACCTCCAATCAGCGATATTGAGCGGGTCGTCACCCACCAGAACTGCATTGATGGCGTGCCCGTACGACAGACTGACCGAGTACATCGGGATGTTGAACCACGTCGGCCCTCCGCCGAAAGGGGTCCCGAACAGGTCGTTCCGATAGAACGCCCCGTGGAGATGAGCCTGAATCGAATACTGCACGCATACAAACCACCATGAGAATAAGGGATAGTGCTTGGTCGGCTCCCGTGCCATGACCTTGTCCAGCCAGTCATTGCGTTGCTCGCGCGTGGTGAGCTTGTTCCACCACCCTGGAAGCGCCGCCCCGCCCACGGCACCGTTGATGAGAGCCACGTCGGCCCCGTCCACCACCCCGCTGCCATCGACATCCGCGGTGGGCAAGGGTGCCCGTGTTCCGTCCACCATCTGCTGCGCCAGTGCGGCATCGGCGGCTGTCACCACGCCGTCCCCATCCACATCGCCGCTTCCCCAATAGTTGGTCGTGGCAGCGGGCTGAAAGAAGGGGTTGTTGCCATCCCAGGCGCGCCCGCCGACGGGAGACCCGTTCGCCATCCCAACCGTCTGCGCGACAACTCCCGAAGCCGTCGACAGCAAGCCCCGCCGCTCCACCCGCAGGTTCCGCGTGGTCGGCCGCGCGTTGCGGGATTGTTCCATGAATCCCGCGACTCCCCCCGCCACGCCGGCCCGATCGCCGGGGACGATCGTGAAGCCCGCAAACACAGTCCCGGGACCTTCGTCGTGCATAAACCGCGCGATCACCCCTTGCCCTTCAGCTTCGAGAATGGTGGCGTGGACGCACGCAGCATTCTGAGGCGCGCGGCTCTGTACCGTAATCGCCTTCCCCCGGAAATCCAGGTTCACGTTCCCCGGTCCGGTGTACCGCCCTTCCAGGACAATAACCGTACTCCCTGGCGTGGCGGCATCAATGGCGTGCTGAACGGTGCGGAATGGCGCGGACAGCACGCCCGGGTTCGAATCACTGCCTGCTGTAGAGACATACAGAGAATGCACAGGCTGGGCGTTCGTGATCAGCGGCAGACATACGGCGAGAATACCCGTAACGGCGAGCTTCGGATGCATGGCGCGGCTCCTGAGTAGTGTGGGAGCTGAGCCATATCGAAATGGAGGCCGATATGCTGCGATCCACACTGTATCGGACTTATCGGCACGACGGCGGGAATGTTTAGAAAAGGGCGCCGGGTGCCGTCCCCGCGCACTGACAAAGCCCTTAGATGCTATACTCAGGACTTAGTCCTGCTCGACTAATCTCTTTCAATTCGGAGTGCTGGTTTCATGATTGCCTCAACACAAATGCGCCCAGGTATGGTGATTAAGTTCAATAACGAGTTGTTTTCCATCTTTAGCGTCAATCACCGCACTCCTGGAAACCTCCGTGGATTCGTGCAAGCCAAAATGCGCAACCTCCGCAGCGGATCCATGATTGAGCATCGCTTCTCATCGGAAGACCGCGTGGAACGCGCCACCCTCGATGAGCACGAAATGGAGTACCTGTACGACGACGGCGAATACTACTACTTCATGAACACCGAAAACTACGAGCAGATGCACCTGACCAAAGACATCCTCGGCGACGCCGTCAGCTACCTGATCCCGCAGCTCCACGTCACCGTCGAGTTTTACGAGGGCAAACCGATCAGCGTTGAGCTGCCGCCCACCGTCGACATGACCGTGGTCGAGACCGAACCCGGCATCAAAGGCGCCAGTGTCTCCAACGTCACCAAACCCGCTAAGATGGAAACCGGCCTGGTGGTGCAGGTGCCACCCTTCATCACTGAAGGCGAAAAGATCCGCGTCAGCACCGCCGAAGGCACGTATCAGGAACGCGCGTAGTAGCTCCCTTGTCCCGCGCCCTACGGCCCATTACTCCGACAGCGGCTGTACAGAATCAATGTCGCTGAACGCTGTACACCACGCTCCGCCACGCGTTCGATCAGAGTATCGATGCCACAGCTTTTCTTCAGCAGTTCGATTTCGGCCGCCGTCATACTCTCTCGACGCCGCAGAGCCGGCGCGAAATAGGGACTGGCTACTGTGCCCCCAACCCGGCGCTTCGCAACCTTGCGGCGCCGTCTGCGTGGGCGCAGCTGCCTCTCTTGAAAATAGCTGTAACTGCCCGATTCGCAACGCCCGTATGTCGCGAAGCCGGGACTGGCTTCTGCGTCCCCAACGCACCGAATCCCAACCTTGCCGACCCGCCCTCCGTGGACGCAGTTGCCTGTCCCGGCTTCGCCCCTTGCAGAATATTCCTAGCTCGTGCCTCTGCCGAATTTTCATGCTCGCTCGTGTCGCCGTCGGCGACATGACGCTGAACTGTCCTCATTTCGCCCTCAGCACGCTAGCCTCCAACGCCCGTCTTAGCTCTTCTTCCTCTTCCGCAAACACCGTTCGCAGGTCCACCAGAATCCGGTCGTCCTCAATCCGCGCGATGACCGGCGGATCGCCCGATCGAAGCAGCTTCTCCGCCCCAATCACATCCTTCGGCTCCATCACGATCAGCCACGTCGGAATCGACTGGGCCGGCGTCGAGCCGCCGCCGATCACCGATTCCCCCGGCTCAACCCGCGCGTGAATTGACGGCAGCGCCGCCACCAGGCGCTCGGCTCGCTCA
>DATJWB010000180.1:0-34003 GCA_035501495.1 Bryobacteraceae bacterium
TCGAGGCTGCACCCCATGGGCCTGGCCGGCCCACGGAGATTCATGAAAACCCGCTCGTCGGACGACGTGGCGCCGGCACGAGTGGCTAATGCCACGTAGTTTTTGGGGGGTGCGCATGCAAAAGCGCTGGCGCCATTTGGAAACCGAGGGGACCGAGACCTTCAGTTCCCGGGCCACCTGCTGAATCTCCTTGCCCTCCAGACAAGCCAGGATGATCCGCGCACGCTCAACAACGCGCGCCTCCGCTGTGGCGCCCTTGGCTAGCGCTACTAAACTTGCTCTATCTTCAGCCGAGCATTTGCAGTTCAGGTGCACGTCTGGGCATCACCCAAACACTCTAATACGAAAATGTATGAACGCAATTAAACACTAGAAAGGTGGACGTTTCACCTCATTATCCGTGTCCATCCGTGGCTCAATGCGCGCGACGGCGGGGTCGGATCGGACATGTTGTCGGACGCCGCGCATGAGGAATCAACGAGTTAACAACTGCTTCCGGACATTTTGTCGGAAAGGAGTTTGAGCTACGCGGGCGAAACGCCGGCGGGAGGAAGCACAGGCGTCCACTCGGAGCCGCGCAACCGGTCTCTCGCTAATTCCCCGGATGGTATTCCCGCTGCGTGTGTCCCTGCAGTTGAGAGCGGTAGTAATAAACTTCCCGCAGATCGCCGGTGCTGTAGCGCATGGCCTGATCGTTGAAATGCGGAGAGGCCGGATCGCCGCTCTCGCCGCCGGCCGTCACAGCCTTGGCATGCACCTTATCGCCGAACTCCACCACCGCCACGAAACTGTTGCCGCTGGTGCCGTACCACTTCTTCGTTCCAGGGTAGGCACGCGCTCCGAATGACGCCAGCGACCCCCACGTCGCGGACGGAAAGCCCACCGGAATGCTCGGCCCGGCGTCGTTGAACGGCTGCACGATGTCGCCCGTGAGGCGCTGGAAGCGGTTGATGTCTCCCCACGGCGTCTTCCAGGTACCGAAGTCGGCAGCCAGTTTGTCCGAAGCCGCCGCCAGCGACTGCACGAGTTGCCCGGCGGGGACGCTTGCGAGCGGGTCGTCCACCGGCGCGCCACGGCCGCCGCCCCGCCTGCCGTTCCCACCGCTATGGCTGCGCACGTCGTCCGCCCAGAAGATCGCGAGCGATGTCGGGATCGATGTCGCGGACCACCGCAGGTCCCACGACCGCAGGAGCGCGATCTGGTCCGCAGTCTTCGCCTTCAGCGGATTGTCGCTCGGAGTCGCGTCCCAAGCCTTGATCAACTGCGGGATGGGCTTCTCGAACCAGGTGAGATAGGTGTCATACGCCGCGGCGATCAGCGAATCCAGGGTGAAGTCTCTCTTGTTCTCCAACACCCGGATGGCGTGCAGTCCGCGCGCCGATTCGCCGCCGTTTTCTACGTACTTCGGGTAGTCTTCCTTCTTCGGACTGCTGGCCCCGGCCGCGGACCACGGCCAGTTGTTGGTGTTGTAGAGCCAGCCGCTTTTGGGATTCAACAGGTGAGGCGTCTCGTCTACCGACAGCAGGCCCTTCCACTCGGTCTCGGGATCGCTGCCATCCACCGGCCGCGTCCAGTCGAATTTGGTATCGCGGCGTGGAATGAAGTTGCCATGGAAGTAGGCGATGTCGCCATCGGCATCCGCGAAGATGGTGTTGTTCGACGAGTTCGCTTTGAGCTCCATGGTTTCTTTGTACGACTTGTAGTCCTTCGTCTTGGTGCGTGTGTAGGACTGCGTCAGCGCCTTCACCGGCTCCTGCATGATCCGGAACGCTACCCACTTGCCGTTGGCCTCGCGGACGATCGGACCGTGGTGGGTTCGATACACCGTGAACTTCTTCTCCGCCATCCCCTGGTCCGTCTTGTAGGGCACCTTGATTTCGGTCGCGACCATGGGGCGCTCTTCGGTGCCGTACTTATAGAAGTAGCGGTCGCCCTTCTGCACCACCGTTTCGAGATACTCATCGATGGCATCCACGCCGCTCGAGGTGTGCATCCAGCCGGTGCGCTCGTTGAAGCCCTGGTAGATGAAGAACTGGCCCCAGGTGGCCGCACCGTACGCGTTCAGTCCTTCGTCGCTCACCATTTGCAACTCGGAGCGGAAGAAAAAGGAGGTGTGCGGATTGATGAGCAGCAGCGAGTGATGGTTGAGGGTGTTGGAGGGCGCCACCGCTGCCCCGTTCGAGCCCCGCGGCTCGAGGTCCTCAGGCGGGCCGTAATTGGCGGCGGCCGCCTGAGTGGCGGAAGTCTTGCCGTAGAACGCCTGGAGCTGATTGATGTTCACCTTTTCGATGTCGCCGCCGATGCTTCCCTCGGTGAAAGAAAGCGCCATCCACGGCTCGAAGCGCTGGATGACCCGCGGCTTCACCCGAGGGTGCATGGAGAGGTAGTAGTTCAGGCCGTCCGCCCACGCGTTCATCAGCGCCTTCAGCCACTCGGGGCTGGCGGCATACTGCGTCTTCAGATTCTCGGGATCGATGAACAGCTTCATGCGCAGATCCTGGTAGATCTTCGCCTCGCCCTCGGCCTCTGCCAGCCGTCCCATCGCGTTGATGTAGTTGGTTTCCACGCGATTGAAGTCATCTTCCGCCTGGGCGTAGATCATGCCGAACACGGCATCGGCATCGGACTTTCCGTACATATGTGCGATGCCCCAATCGTCGCGGATGATGGTGACGTTCTGCGCCTGCTTCTTCCAGCGCGCGGCTTCCGGGCTGGTTGCGGGTTGGGCGAAACAGGCGCTTGCCGCGGCGAGGATCAGAAGTAGCTTGGCGGGGTCAAATCGGTGCTTCATGGCTGTTGCTCTGATTCATTCTAGAGCATGGCCAGCACGGAAAGGCGGACGCAAACGCCGCGGCGGGTGCTTACTGCTTGTAACAGACCGTGCCGGAGTGGGCTCCATCCGGATTCTGGCCGAGGATCCTGGCCGTCACGCTGCCGATGTTGGTCATGATCAGGAGAACAGGACCGAACGTTTCATTTGGCGCCTTCGGTCAAGTCATCTGCTGATCAGGCGGAGGGTGCAAAGCATGTTGGTTCCGGGGTCCACGGACATTCCCAGCATCTGGTTTCCGCCATCCAGGATGTGGAAGATGATATTTAACTTCGGCCCCGGCTGGCCAGCTTCTGGTCATACGTTATGGTGCCGGTGCAGTCGGGATTCACCACCGCCACCCCGGACACCGACTGCTGGAGAATGGCACCGCCCAGGCTGACCATGCCGGTCGCCGTGCAACTGCCGCCCCACGTGCAGGCGAGAGCGGCCATCGCCGTGAAGGGCACCTGGGGCGCATTGGCCGCCGGGCTGACGAAGCCCGTACAGGTCACGGAATAATTCCCGCGGACCGTCTGCGTCGAGCAAGATCCGCTACCGTTGTCCTGGGCTGCTGCCGGGACGGCGAGGACCAGAACCATTGCCGCTAAAACAAGAGCGAATTTCTTCATAAGGTTCCTTTCGTTTGACAATGTGATCCGTCCGGGCGGTGGGTATCAATGTTCCGGCCTTATTTGTTTCGTAACTGCGTCTTACCAGGGATCTGGCTGATTCCTCGCCGTTTATATTTCAGAGATACAGGTCTGTTGCGGCGATTGACCACGCCTTGGCGAGGTGCTAGACTCGGGCGGGATAAAACTTCCCGATGGACTGCGAGGTGTCTCGGGGTCCAACGTTCCGCTTTGGAATGTTCGAGCTGGACCTGCGCGCCCGCCAACTGCGCAAGAACGGACACAAGATCCGCCTGCAAGACCACCCCCTGAAGAACCTTACCTACCTGCTCGAGCGTGCCGGAGAAATCGTCACCCGCCAGGAACTGCAGGCGCGGCTGTGGCCCGACGGTACCGTGGTGGATTTCGAGAATGGCCTCAATGCCGCAATGGGCAAGCTGCGGCGGGCATTGTGCGAATCAGCGGACCGGCCTCGTTATATCGAGACCATTCCGCGCCAGGGCTACCGCTTCCTGTTGGATGTCGAGGTGGTGGAACCGCAGGGCTCGGCCGCCGCCGCGGACTCCGAAAGCCTGCGCCCGAGTCGATTCCGGCTGCGCCCGTGGATCATCGCAGCCGGCATTACGGCCGCGCTATTGCTCCTGACGATGGGGTTCGAGGGATGGAGGGCGATTCGCTTCCGCCCGGCGCCTCCCGCGAGCACTTGCACCCTGGCAGTCCTGCCTTTTCTTTACCTCGACCCGGACCCCGAGGGGCAGTACCTGGCGGATGGCATGACCGAGGAGCTCACCACTCAACTGGCCCGCCTGGAGCCGCGCAGCCTCGCCGTGATCGCACGCACCTCTGCTGTGGCCTACAAGAGCGGGACCAAGAGCATCGCGCAGATCGGGAGGGAACTGGGTGCGGACCACCTGCTGGAGGGCAGTGTGCGGAGGTCCGGAGACCGGCTGCGCATCACGGCGCAGTTGATCCGAGCCTCCGATCAGACGCATGTCTGGGCCGCGAACTATGAGCGCAGTTTCGGCGATGTCCTGGTGGTGGAAGCCGAAATCGCGCGGGCTGTCGCCGATGGCGTCCATGTCGTCCTGAGCCCGGTTGCCGATGACCGCTTGAGGCATGCCAGAACGGTCGCCCCCGACGCGCTCGAAGCCTGCCTCAGAGGCCGGTATCTGCTTTGGAGCCAGGAGAGGACTCCGGACACGCTGGCCAAAGCGCAAACACATTTCCAGGAAGCGATAGCCGCCGACCCGGCATACGCGGCTCCCTACGCGGGGCTCGCCGAGTATTATGCTTTGCTTCCGGACACCGCCAGGACCGGCCTCAAGGCAGCGATCCTGCAGTCCAAAGCTTACGCATCCCGAGCCCTCACGCTGGATGGCTCGCTGGCGGAAGCCCACATGTGCCTGGGGTTTGCCGCGGCCGCATTCGATCGCAACTGGCGGGCCGCCGGGACGGAGTTCGAACGCACCTTCGAATTAGATCCGAACCTGGTACGGGGCCGGGCTTTCCACGCTGTGTACCTTCTCGCCATCGGGCGGCCGGAAGAGGCCGTCGCCGAGATTCGCCGGGCACAGCAGGTGGACCCGCTGGGGTTGGTATTGCGTCATCAGACCACCAGGACTCTGCTGCTGGCCCGCCATTACGAGGAAACGATTGCGGAAGCCCGCAAAATTCTCGAGCTGAATCCTTCGTCGATTTCACAGTGGGCCGCGACCTCCCAGGCTTCCGCTCATCTGGGCCGCATCCAGGATGCTCTCGATGCTTTGCAGAAGGCGGCGGCGTCCCTCTCGACGCGAGCGTACGTGTACGCGGCCGCGGGGCAAGAGGAGAAATCGCGGGAGGCCCGCCAGGAGTTGGAGCAGTCGTTTCGGGAAGGCGGCTTGGCGGCCTATTGGCTGGCGGGTGCGTATGCCGCTGCCGGCGATAAGGCGGCAGCTCTCGACTGGCTGGAAAAGGCCTACCAGACCAACGATCCGTATCTGAATCTCCGCTTACAACAGGATGCCGTGCTCGATCCGATACGCGGCGAGCCGCGATTTCAGAAGATCGTGCGGCGCATGGACTATCCGAGGTAGAGTATGCTTTAGCTTGCCCTACGCGCGCTTCGCCTGCCTGCTCCTGCTGCCGGTGTGTGTACGCGCCGTGGAACTCCAGCTCCAGTACGGCGCGCTGGAACGTATGCTTGCGGAGCAGGTCTTCACCCAGGAAGGCCGCCGTTACGTGCGCGGCAGCCAGAAGACCAAATGCAACTTCGCCTACCTGGAAAAGCCGCGAATCCAGGGTGACGACGGCAGGCTGCGGATCCATGCGAAATTCACAGGACGGTCGGCCCTCAACTTCCTGGGGCAATGCGTGGGTCTCGGCGATGCCTTCGATCTCACCATCACCGCCACGCCGCACTTCCACGACGGCAATATCGGGCTCAAGGACGTGACCGCGGTGAGCGACGGCAAGACCAGCTTCTATATCCGCCGCGTCTGCGCCGCGATCACTTCCAGCCTGGGACGCGATTTCCGGTACCCCATATCGTCGGAGGCGCGAAAACTCCTGGAGGACCCTGGCGCTCACCCTGGATTCCAGCGCGAGCTGCGGAACTTCACCGTGCCCGAAATCCGTGTGACCGGCGATGCCCTCGTGCTGGTCCTCGATTTTCAACTGACGGTACGATAGAAGCCATGGATCCACTATTGGCCTGGCGCAAGGAGTTCCCCATCCTCGGCCATACCACCTATATGATCAGCCACTCGCTGGGCGCCATGCCGCAGCGTGCCGCTGTCCGCCTGAGGGAATTCGGCGACACCTGGGCGAGCCGCGGGATCCGTGCCTGGGAAGAAGGCTGGTGGGAGATGCCGGTCACCGTGGGCAACCTCGTCGGCTCGATCATCGGGGCGGGCGAGGGCGAGGTGGTCATGCAGCAGAATGTCTCGATCTGCCAGTCGGTAGTGACCTCCTGTTTCGACTGGTCGCGCCGCCGCAACAGGCTCGTGACCGATGGCCTGAACTTCCCCTCGAACGACTATGTCTATCACGGCTTGACGCGTCTGGGCGCGCGGGTGGTGTCCGTGCCGTCGCCCGACGGCCTCACGCTGCCCGTGGAACTGCTGCTCGATGCCATCGACCAAGAGACGCAGCTCGTCTCGGTATCGCACGTGGCGTTTCGCAGCTCGTACCTGCAGGACTTGGCGGCGATCGTCGAGCGGGCACATAAGGTGGGGGCGATGGTGATTGCCGATCTGTACCAATCGGCCGGGACCGTGCCGGTGAATGTGCGGGAGCTGCAGCTCGATTTCGCCACGGGAGGCTCGGTGAAGTGGCTCTGCGGCGGACCGGGCGCCGGCTATTTGTATGTCCGGCGCGACCTCTGGGACCGGCTGAAGCCCGTCGCCACCGGCTGGATGGCGCACGAAGAGCCGTTCGCCTTCGAAGACGGACCGATTCGCTACGCGGGCGATGCCTTCCGTTTCCTGAACGGCACCCCCAACGTTCCGGCGCTGTATTCGGCCCGGTCGGGCTATGAAATCATCAATGAGATCGGCGTGCCTGCCATTCGCGAGAAATCGATCCGCCAGACGACGCGGCTCATCGAACTGGCCGACGAGGCGGGCCTCCGGGTCAATACCCCGCGCGATGCGCGCTGCCGCGGCGGCGTGGTGATCTTCGCTGTGGAAAACGGAAAGCAGGTCACGCGCGAGCTGGCGCGCCGCGAAGTGCTGGCGGATTACCGGCCGGGAGCAGGCATTCGGGTGGCGCCGCATTTCTACACGACGGACGAAGAGCTGGAGCACACGGTGGAAGAGATTCGCACGCTGACACGAGCGGCGCTGACTGTGTAAGTCCTGGCGCAGGGCTCGCCACTTCGCTTCGTCCGGCGGAACCCGGCGGATGCCCATGGGGCTTTGCTAATCTCGAATGGTGTCTACCTTTGCCACAGCCAGACGCACCCGCTTCCGTAGCCGGCGGACGATGAACTTCACCGAGTCGGTGATCCGGGAGATGACGCGCCTGGCCCTCCATCACGGCGCCATCAACCTGGCGCAGGGCTTTCCCGACTTCCCCGCGCCCGAGGCGCTCAAAAACGCCGCCGCAGAGGCCATCGCCGCGGACATCAACCAGTACGCGATCACCTGGGGAGCCAAGCCATTCCGCGACGCCATCGCGGCCAAGTATCAACGGTGCTACGGGCTGGAATTCGACCCGGAGCGCGAAATCACGGTGTGCTGCGGCGCGACGGAGGGGATGATTGCGACTTTCCTGGCGGTCCTCGATCCGGGCGACGAGGTGATTCTCTTCGAACCGTTTTACGAGAACTATAACCCCGACACCCAGCTTTGCGGCGCTTCGGTGCGCTACGTCACTCTGCATGCACCGGACTGGCACTTCGACCGCGAGGAACTGCGGCGGGCCTTCTCGCGGCGCACGAAGGCGATTATTCTCAATACGCCCAACAACCCCACCGGCAAGGTGTTCACCCGCGACGAACTGACGTTTATCGGCAACCTCTGCCAGGAGTTCGACTCGCTGGCGATTACCGACGAGATCTACGAACACATCCTGTATGATGGCGCGGTGCACATTCCGATCCTGTTGCTGCCCGGGATGCGCGAACGGTCGGTCCTGGTCAACAGTATGAGCAAGACGTATTCGGTGACCGGCTGGCGAGTGGGGTGGGTACTGGCCCCTCCAGACCTCACCGACTCGATCCGCAAAGTCCACGACTTTTTGACCGTAGGAGCCGCCGCGCCGCTTCAGCAGGCCGGGGTCATGGCACTGGGGTGGGGTCAGGAATATTACGAGTCCCTGGCGGCGTCGTACGCGTCCCGGCGCGACCACATCGTCGAGAGCCTCAACCGTGCCGGCTTTCGGTGCTTTAATCCACATGGCGCCTACTACGTGATGACCGATATTTCCGGTCTGGGTTTCGGGGACGACGTGGCATTCTGCCGCCATCTGATTGAGGACTTGGGGGTTGCGGCTGTTCCAGGCTCCAGTTTCTACGCCCGGGCCGGGGGCGGATCGCAGCAGGTACGCTTTTGTTTTTGCAAGAAATATGAGACGCTGGAACTAGCCCGACACCAACTTCTCAGGTTAAAATAAGGGAAAGTACCTAGTACGTGTAGGGAAGATCACCGATGCTTCCACAGTTCTTATTGCCGGAGACTACCGTTCGCGAAGCGGGAACGGGGCCCGAACTCGACCTTGGCCAGGCGCAAGGTGGGACCCTGATCGTTACTCTGGGCATCACTCGGATCATCGAACAGCAGAGCATTGACATATCGATTTGGGGCTCGCCCGACGGCACCGAATGGGGCACCAAGCCTCTGATCGCGTTTCCGCAGAAGTTCTACACCGGGACGTACCAAATCCTGCTCGATCTGACCGATAGCCCTCAAGTGAAACACCTACGCTCCAAATGGTTGGTCAATCGTTGGGGCAAGGGTGATCCCAAACCGTTGTTTTCGATCTACCTGTTCGTGCAAGCCATGCAGCAGCAACGCCTGGCCGCCGCGGGATAAGGTCGCTCACCATCGCTACGGATGCTCCACCGCCGGAGTGTCTCCCGAAGTTCCGGCATCCAGAAGCTGCTTCCTTTCCGCCGCCGCGAGGGCTTCGTTGCCCTGGGCATGATAGATCTCCGCCAGGAATCGATGGACCCGGGGAATCCGGGCGGCGGCGATGCGCAGTTCGTGGATGCCCTCCGCTATCGTCGAGGAACGCGCCGCAAGCACACAGCCAAGCACGTAGTGTCCGCCGGGGTTGGCCGGTTCCAGACGCACCGCTCTGCGTGCCCATGTTTCGGCTTCATCAAGCCGGCCTGACTGGGCCAGCGCTACCGCCAGGTTGGACTGGTGATGTGGCGTGTAGGGGTCGAGCGCGACGGCTTTCCGGAACTCTTCGATGGCGTCGGCGGGACGGTCGAGGCGGGCATATTGTACGCCCAGGTTACCGTGGGCTTCACTGAACTCCGGGTCGAGTTCCACGGCCTTCTTCCATTGAGCCGCGGCACGCTCCGAAGCGCCGGCTCGGGAGAACTCTTGCGCCTTGCGGGCAGCTTCCAGGGCATGGCGGTTCGGGCGGTGCCGCAGCCGCGCGATCGAAACCGTCTCGCCCGAAGGACGCGGCCCGGCGGACTCCGGAAGCTGGACCGAAATCGGAGGATTGGCCGCACCCACGGTCAGCGGCTCGGAGAGGATCTCGTTGCCCGAGGAGTTCAGGAGACGCAAGGTGTAGATGCCTTCCGGAACATCGGTGAACATGAAATCACCGCCCACGCTGACCGCGGCCGTCTCGCCGCGGTCGGGGGTGCCTGGCCTGTCGAGCCGCACGGTCAGGTAGCTGAGATCGGTTCCCAGCGGCGCGCGGATCTCGCCGCGCAGCGGCCGAAAGGACTGTGCTGCGCCGGCAGGAACAAACAGCAGCAACAGCACGCAGATTTTGTTTGAGTACATTCTTACCTCCGAATTGAAATTGGGAAAGCGGCTATGCCTGGATGTCTACGTGGCGGGACTTGGCCTGTGGAATCGAACGATCGCGGACGGGGATCAGAGGTTGAACACGCGGAGTGTTAAACGCCTACAGGATAACGCGCGGAGACGCCGGAATCCAATCGAATATTCTTATCGGTGCGATGGTGGACACGCCTGCACGCGGCTTCGGCCGCTTTGCTATCTTGGGATTACAAGGCTGGGCTCACTGATGATCACTCGTGAAGAAGCGCTCGATCTGTTCCGTTCCGATGACCTGATCGGAATCGGGATGGAGGCCGACTCGGTCCGCCGGAAGTGGCATCCCGAAGGAATCGTTTCGTATATCATCGATCGCAACATCAACTACACGAACTTCTGCACGGAGTATTGCAGTTTCTGCGCGTTCTACCGCCCCATGGGCCATGCCGAAGGATATGTGCTCCCGAAAGAAACCATCTTCCAGAAGATCCAGGAGACGATCGACCTGGGCGGAACCGGCGTCCTGATGCAAGGCGGCCTGCATCCCGATCTGAAGGTGGAATGGTACGAGGACCTCTTCCGCAGCATCAAGGAGCGGTTTCCGATTCATCTGCACTGCCTGTCGGCGCCCGAAGTCACGAACATCGCCGAAGTGAGCGGCCTGAGCCTGCGGGACACGATTGCGCGGCTGCGGGATGCCGGACTGGATTCGATCCCCGGGGGAGGAGCCGAGATTTTGGACGATGCAGTGCGGCACCGGATCAGCCGGCTGAAGTGCTCCACGCAAGACTGGGTGGATGTGCATCGCACCGCCCACCAGCTTGGGATGCGGACCACGGCCACCATGATGTTCGGCTGCGGGGAGACACTCGAGCAGCGCATGAATCACCTGGAGCTGGTGCGGAATCTGCAGGAGGAGACGGGCGGATTCACGGCATTCATTCCGTGGACGTTCCAGCGCGAGAATACTTCGCTGGGGCACTTCGTAAAAGAAGAGGCCACCGCCGTGGAGTACCTGCAAACGCTGGCGATTTCGCGCATCTACCTGGACAACTTCGAGAACGTGCAATCCTCGTGGGTGACCCAGGGGCTGAAGACCTGCCAGTTGGGGCTGCGCTTCGGGGGAAACGACGTCGGCAGCATCATGATCGAGGAGAACGTGGTGTCCGCCGCCGGTGCGCACCACCGCGCCAGCGAAGAGGAACTGCGGCGCATCATCCGCGACGCCGGCTTCGTTCCCAAGCAGCGCGACACGCTGTATCGCACCTACTTCCTGAACTGAGCAGTGCCCGCGCCACATCGTCCGGCATAGCCTAGCCCGAGCCTAGCGTCAGCCTAGCCTCAGTTGGACGACAGGGCTTTTACCAGGTGGTAGAGGAAGGTCTGGCCTTCGTAGAACGCCGTCACGCCCATGCGCTCGTCGCGGCCGTGGAAGCGGATGTCGTCGCGATCCATGAAGAAGCCCTGGACGCCGTAGGTCGGGATTCCGGCAGCTCGAAGATACAGGCCGTCGGTCGCGCCCATCACCATGATCGGGACCGTGCGCACGCCGGGCCACATGGTGTCGGTGATGCGGTTCACCGCCTTCAAGACGTCCTCGCGCATGGGTGATGCCGGGCCTTTGACCACCGGACCGGAAGTGGTGAAGCGCACCTGGTCGTCGGCGACCACCTTTTGCAGGGCGCCCTGGACATACTCGGCGGAATCCTCCGGCAACACACGGCAATTCACATTCGCGGCCGCCAGTTGCGGCAGTGCGTTCCTGGCGTGGCCGCCTTCGATCTGGGTGGCCACGCAGGTGGTCCGCAAAGTGGCGTTGAACGACGTCGCTGCGCCGGCGACGCGCTCCATGGCTGTCTTGGAACCCTGCGCCACCTGGGCGAAATCCTCCTTCACAGGACCTGTCTCGATCTTCGACATGGCCTCGAAGTACGCACGCGTCACCTCGTTGGTCTTCAGCGGGAAGTCGAAGGACGAGATCCGCTCGAGTGCCCTGGCCAGGTGATAGATCGCGTTATCCTTGACAGGCAGTGAGCTGTGGCCTCCCTTGTTGCGGACCTCCAGCCGGAAATTGATCACGTATTTTTCACTGACCTGGAGGTCGTTGGAGATCTTTCTGCCGCCGGCGATCTCTCCCCATCCGCCCTCGTTGAGAGCGAACTCCGCATCGATGAGATCACGCTTGTTCTGCAAAAGCCATTGGACGCCGTTATACGGGCCGCCGCCCTCTTCGTCGGCAGTCAGCGCCACGATGAGGTCGCGGTCCGGCTTGAAGCTTTCGCGCTTGAAGCGGATCAGGTTGGCGATCCACACCGCGGCCTGTGCCTTGTCATCGCCGGTGCCGCGGCCGTAGAAGTAGCCGTCGCGCTCCATGAATTGGAAGGGGTCCATGCTCCAGTCTTCGCGCAGTGCTTCCACCACGTCGGTGTGCGCCAGCAGCAAGAGAGGCTTGCGCGCGCCGGTGCCGTGATAGCGCACCACCAGGTTGGCCTTGGAGGGAATAGCCCCCCCGACGAAGATGTCGGACGCCGGGAAGCCCGCCGCTTTCAGACGTGCTTCCGCGGCCTGGGCTACCGGAGTGGTCGCTCCAGTGGTATAGCCCGATTTGATCTCGACCATCTCCTTGTAGATGGAGCGCGCCAGTTCCCGTTCCGGCTCGGGCGGCAGATTCTGTCCCAAGAGGCACGCCGCGGCCAGCGGGAGGGCGAAGAATTTGAGCATTCCCACATTGTTCCACAGGTGGGAGGATGCAAGTCTCGGGTTTTCCACCCAGTACTCGGTTTGAAGCCGTGCGGATTTTCGTCCGCAACAGTTGGGGGACCGCCCGTGTTTTACGGCAGAAGGGTGGGGCGCCGGCACGCTTCCGACACCCGCGAGGGGCCCGCGCCGAATGGCATCAACCACCCGTTCGGGCTCCACCTGGTCTACTATCAGTGGACCGATATCGCGCAGGTGCTGGACCAGAACGCGGTGGGATTCGTGGCCTTCGATCCGGCCCAGGCAGGGCGGACGAATCCGCTGATCCATCCGCCGGCGATTCCGCAGACGTTTCCGACGAAGCTGTTCAATCCGGCGACCGACTATTAGCGATTCCGCGACGTGCGCGAACAGCCCTGTGCGTCGGCAAAAAGCGCCCCGATGAGTCGGGACGCGGCAGGCAGGAGTGCCTGCGCCACGCCAGGGCGCACACAGATGCATTCGCTCGACGAGTGCGATAATCTCGGAGACCGGAGGAAATTCGATGCATCTGCGAAAGTCCTGCCTTCTGGCCGTTGTACTTGCCTTCACAGCGGCCGCACAGACTCCCCAGCCGCGCCGGGCCCCCGATGTGCCTTTCGTGCCAACCACGGACGAGGCCGTCCAGGCGATGCTCAAGCTTGCCGACGTAAAGAGGTCCGACGTGGTATACGACCTTGGTTGCGGCGATGGGCGGATCGTAATTGCCGCCGCCAAGACTTACGGAGCACACGGTGTTGGAATCGATATCAACCCGGTACGCATTGCCGAAGCGAAGGAGAATGCCCGGAAAGCCGGGGTGGAGAACCTGGTGCGCTTCGAGGAAAACGACCTCTTCGAAGCGGACTTTCACGAGGCCAGCGTGGTGACCCTGTTCCTGTTGAGTAATGTCAACCTGAGGCTGCGGCCGAGACTTATGGAACAATTGAAGCCAGGCACGCGTGTGGTTTCGAACACCTTCGACATGGGCGATTGGAAAGCCGAAAAAGAAGTCACGGTAGAAGGCTCGGAGCAGGAGTTTCTGAGCCACCGTTTGTATTTGTGGACGATTCCGCAGCACGCGGGAAAGTGAGGCACCATCATGACCAACTCGCGAAGATCGTTTCTGGGCGGGCTGACGGCGGCGGCAGGCGCCCTGGCTTACGCTCCGGCAGCAGCCGCCTCTCCCAGGCAACTGCGCCAACTCCTGGCCGTGAACCTGACACACGAGAGTTACTGGAACCTGGTGGTGGGCCAGTTTCCTCTGCGTCCCGGCAAGGTGCCGATGAACGCCGCGAACCTCTGCCCGTCGCCGCGAGTGGTCTCGGAACGCGTCGCGGAACTGACCCGCGACGAAGACGCGGACATTTCCAACCCGAACCGCGTCAAGTTTGCCGCGATGCTGGAGGAGTCGCGCAAGAAGGTCGCGGAGCAGGTGGGCGTGGCCCACGAGGAGGTGGCGCTGGTGCGCAACACCAGCGAGGCGAACAACGTGATCAACAACGGGATCGCGCTGGCGGCGGGAGACGAGGTGGTGTTGTGGGAGCAGAACCACCCGTGCAACAACACCGCCTGGGATATTCGAGCGGCGCGGCATGGGTTCCAGGTGAAGCGCGTGAGCGTGCCGGCGAACGCCCGCAGTTCCGCCGAAGTGGTGAAGCTGTTCGAAGCCGCGCTGACTCCGCGCACCAAGGTTCTGTCGATCACGTACATCTCGAACACCTCGGGCTTTCGCCTGCCGGCCAAAGAGCTCTGCTCACTGGCGCGCGCCCGGGGCATTCACGCCCACCTGGATGGAGCGCAGGCGTGGGGTTACCTGAAGCTCGACCTGAAAGACATCGGATGCGATTCCTTTGGCGCGAGCGCGCACAAGTGGCTCATGGGTCCGAAGGAAGCGGGTCTCCTGTACGTGCGGAAAGAGCGCATACCGCACGTCTGGCCGAATATTGTTTCGGTGGGTTGGGGAGCGGATTCGTTGAACGGCAGCGTCGCGTCACGAAAGTTCGAAGCGTTAGGCCAGCGGGATGACGCGTGCCTGGCCGCGGTGGGAACGGCGGTGGATTTCCACCGCGTGATCGGCCTCGAAAACGTGGAAGCGCGCACCACCGAACTGGCGGGCGCCCTAAAAGCGGGGCTGGCCAAGATCAACCGCGTGAAGCTGGTGACCCCCATGGATCCGGCGATGAGCGGCGGCGTGGTGATCGCGCAGGTGCCCGATCTCGACCGCCAGAAGACCGGCGCCCTGGTGAAAGACCTGTACGAGAAGTATGGGATCGCCGGCGCGGCGACCGGCGGCGTGCGCTTCTCACCGCACAGCTACAACACGATGGCGGATATCGAGCTGGCGGTTCGGGGCATGCGCGAACTGCTGGCGTGAGGGCGGGGCCGCGGGCACGTTTCGAATTCCGGGTCTGACGCCCGGCTCAACGGCTCACCAGCGCCAGCACGCGGCACGGACGACCGGAGCCATTCACGATCTTCAACGGCGGGGTGAAGCGATAGGCTTGCCCCGCATCCGTGCCGACTCCTTCCGATCTCCATCCGAGGCCGCTCCTTCCCCGGGAAACGGCACCAGGCCGGGATGCGGACCGGGCACGTGCGAGCCGTCTTCGCGAATATTTGAGGAAGCGCGCAGACCGGCGCGCCAATCGAACAGCGCTGGTATCCTTCGACGGCGCTGGATGACTTGCTGGGGATCGAAGAAGGCGAGATCAACGATACGCGCTTGTATCGTTGTTTGGATCGCGTTTTGCCGCACAAGACGAAACTGGAGCGACATCTCAAGGAGCGCTGCGGCGAGTTGTTGGCGCCGGGTTTGACGTGCTGCTGTACGACCTGACGAGCACCTATGTGGAGGGCGCCGCGGAAGCGAATCCGATGATGTGCCGGCTATTCACGGGATCACCGCCCGGACTGCGAACAGATGGTGATCGCGCTGATTGTCAATCGGGAAGGCTTTCCGTTCAACGGGACGCAGGTGCGGCCGGAAGCAGACGTGAAAAAGGTCTCAATACCGCAAGGTGAGGAAACCCACATCCAGACCGGAACAAAATGGAGCGGAGGCTGGGAAAGATTCAGGCCCGTGATCCACAGGTGAACGACCTCTATACGGTCGAACTGTGAGACGCCACCGAAGGCACGCGTTTGTTCCGGGAAATGAAAAAGATCGCGGGGCGTGGCGCGAATCGCGCGAGGGCGCTTACATGCTCCGCACCAATCTCCAGGCGGAAACGGCCGAAGATCTTTGGGCGAAGTATATGCCGCCCACTATTCCATCAAAAAGAGTCGCGCGTGAAGGCCCACGTTATGGTGGCGTTCTTGGGTTACGCCATGTGGGTCACCCTGAAGCACCTGCTCCAGCGACGAGCGCCATTCACCCGAAGCCATCGGCGAGCGGCGTCGATAACGCTCAGCCGTTTTTCTCCGATGAAGGCCCTCTCCTTGCAGTCATGCAATGGTCAGACAACCCTGCGTCGCTTGTCGGCTCGATCTCGCAAGATGACGGGGAATAGGCAGGCTCTATGAAGGCACTCGACCGACGCGTGCGACGCTTGGAGCGGACCTTCGCGTGGAAGCAGCCGGCGGCTCCATGGCGAGGGCGACGGGGCCGAGTATGGGGGAGTTGCGTGCTGCCCTACTGCGACGTGCAGCTGGTCTCCCAGTCTGAATGGCTACCGATAAGTATAGATAATGCTCGCTCTGAGTTGCTGCTCCAGCCAATCACAAGTTCACTCGGCAAGGTTGGAACGTAAGGTGCGGCCACGATCTGCAGCAAGCCTCATTTTCCGGCGATTCCTCGGGCCAATGGTATATTTGGTCGCATGAATGGTGAGCCGCGGCGCTTGTCGGGGCCGAGTCTTACTGCTCTCCTACGTGCCTGGAGCGGTGGCGACCAAGCCGCGCTCGAACGGCTGATCCCCCTGGTCCACGCGGAGTTGAAGCGAACCGCCAGGCGTTACATGGCGCGGGAGCGCCGAGGCCATACCTTACAGCCCACTGCGCTTGTGAATGAGGCTTTTCTGCGTCTTAGTGGAAGTCGAGGGCATTCGATGGCAGGATCGCGCGCTTTTCTTCGCGCTGGCGGCGCAAATGATGCGGCGCATACTGGTCAATTACGCTTTGGCTAGAAGCGCAGGAAAACGGGGCGGTGTGGCACGCCAAGTATCGCTTGACGAGGCTTTGATCGTCACTCCCGAGCGCGACTGCCAGCTTTTGATACTCGACGAAGCTCTGCAGTCGCTGGCACGAGTGGATGTTCGGAAGGCCCAAGTAGGCGAGCTTCGTTTCTTCGCTGGCCTGGACGTGGAAGAGACAGCGGCCGTCCTTAAAGTCTCGCCGCAGACTATCCTCCGCGATTGGAAACTGTCGAAGACCTGGCTGGCACGCGAGATGAGCCGCGCAGCCGCCGACTGAAGAACCTTCCGTCGTATCGCCACCACCGACGATTTTTCTCGCCCCGCCGTTAGAGTTCTGTCCGGACATTCCTGCTTCCCCAGTTGACGGCAGCCACGAGGCTGCCGCGGGAGGCAGCAATGCGTATCGAATTCACGACCGTCCTGCTCGCTACGATCGGCACCGGCAACCTGTGCGCGGCGGAAAAAACCCGCGTCGACGTCTACATCAACACCCACGACGATTCTTCCATCCTCCTCGGGCCCGGCAAACCTATGGCCTCCGCCATCTTCGAGAAGATCGGCGTTCGCGTGAACTGGCGCGATGGCGAACTGCGCACCGCTCGCGCCGACGCCGCTCAGCCAGCCTTTGGAATCCGCACCGTGGAACATGCCCCCGAGTCGGCCACCCCAGGCGCCTTGGCGTCCGCCCAACTCTTGGGCAGCTCAGGACCCGAGATCACCGTTTACAACGACCGCGTCCGCCGTTTCCTGGCCGACCATCCCAGCCTGGCGGCGGTCGCGGCCGGCTACGTTCTGGCCCACGAGTTGGCGCATGTAATGCAAGGGATCGCCCGTCACTCCGATTCCGGCATCCTGAAAGCGCGGTGGTCGCGCGAGGACTACAAGGAGATGACGATCCACAAGCTGGCCTTCACAAGCTCCGATGCGGTGCTGATCCATCAGGGCCTGACCCTTCGACTGACGGAGGTGGAAAGTGTCAGTCCGGCAGCCTCAAATCCGGTAGAACGGTAGTACACTGCTCCTGTGGACGCCGACCGCTGGAAACAGGTCGAGGACTGCTATCACTTCGCCCAGGAGCGGCCTCCCGATGAGCGTGCGCGATTCCTGGCGCAAGCCTGCGCCCACGACCCGGAACTGCGCCGCGAAGTCGAATCCCTGCTGGGCCACGAAGGGCAGGCGGACGGACTGCTGGAGAGTCCGGCTTGGGACCAAGTCACACCGCCCGATGAGACCAACACATTCGCGCCGGGCGAAGCCGAAGCTTCCTTCCGCGCTTTGAAGAGTGAGCTTTCCATCCGCCCACAATTCCATCAAAAAGAGTCGCGCGTAAAGGCCCACGTTATGGTGGCGTTCCGGGGTTACGCCATGTGGGTCCCCCCTGAAGCACTGCTCCAGCGACGAGCCCCCATTCACCCGAAGCCATCGGCGAGCGGCGTCGATAACGCTCAGCCGTTCTTCTCCGATGAAGGCCCTCTCCTTGCTCTCCACCCTACAAAGTGCTGACATTGTTCTGCCCACCACCGACGGCCGAGCAGAGATCCTGGCTTCAGCAACCTAAGCTGATTCTAAAGGACCTTAGCCTAATTTCCACCCATCTCGTGACGACTTGGGCTAGCGGGGGGCTAGCGGAGATTATCTCAGCACCCGTCGGACTCCGACGGGTCGCTCTCAATAGTTTCAATGACTTACAGAGAAAAACCGTCGGACTCCGACGGAATTCAGCGGCTCACGAGTGCCAACACCCGGCAGGGACTGCCCGAGCCATGCACGATCTTCAACGGTGGAGTGACCAGAATCGCACCCTTGGGTGGCAGCTTGTCGAGATTCGCCAGGCTGGCCAGTCCGTACTTGTTGCTGCCGTGCATGATGGTGTGACAGGGAAACGGCGGGGTGAAGCGATAGGCTTGCCCGGCGTCCGTGCCGACTCCTTCCGATCCCCATCCGAGGATGTCCCGGTCCTTCGCCAGAAAGGGAACCAGGCTGGGATGCGGACCGGGCACGTGCGAGCCGTCCTCGCGAATATTGAGGAAGCGCGCGGAATCCTTCTGCCTGGACCAGTCCGTCCGCATGAGGACCCAGGACCCGGCCTCGATGCGCCCATGCTTCTCCTCCCACTCGAGGATGTGTTCCGGCGTCAACAGGAAGTCGGCGTTGGCCTCGGCCTGGCGGGAGACATCGATCACGCAGGCGGGCGCGAAGAACCGCTCCACGGGGATGGTGTCGGTGGCGTTGTGCGGGTGGTCTTTGCCGGTCACCCAATGGATAGGGGCGTCGAAATGCGTTCCGGTGTGCTCACCGCACGAGAAGTTGTTCCAATACCAGGCAGGCCCCCGGCTGTCGTACTTGGAGATCTCCTCCAGGCGGAATGGCCAGGTCTTGCCGAACTCGGGCGGCAGTTGAATGATGGCCGTGGATGCCTCCAGAGGTTGGCTCAAGTCGATCACGCGAATGGTGCCGGCGGCGAGCGCCTGCGCAAACTGCATCAGGATGTTAGTTTCCATCTTCGAGTGCTCCCGTCTGTGAGACTTTTCGACTGACCGCGAACCATGCAGCGGTCAGCAGGCCCAGCCACGGCAGGCCGGCGATCAGCGCCACCCGCATGCCTTCCACCCACCAGGTGATTGCCAGAATGGCCAGCATCGCCGACGCGCCCAGCAGCGAGGTGTACGGGTAGCCGATCATTCGCACCGGCAAACGAGGGCTCCCGGCAGCCTCCCATCTGGCGCGGAAGAACAGGTGGGTGACGAAGATGACCAGCCAGGCGTACAAGCCGCCGAACAGCGAAATCCCGAACAGGTACACGAAAGCGCTGTCCGGGTAGCGAAGCGCGGTCAGCGTGGCGAGGGCCAATCCGGCGGCCGAGACGAGCAGTGCGGGCACCGGAGTCCCCCGCCGGGAGATGCGGCCGAAGGCAGCCGGAGCATATCCGCCCCGCGCCAAGGAGAACATCATGCGGCTTACGAGGTACAGGTTGCAGTTCATACTGGAGGCTGCGGCGGTGATCACCACGAAGTTCACGAGATGGGCGGCGGCCGGCACGCCGATCAGGTGGAACACCCTGACGAACGGGCTCGCGGTGACGTCGGCGCCGGGCTGGATCTGGTTCCACGGCACGATGGCCACCAGCACCAGGATCGCGCCCAGGTAGAAGACGATCAGGCGGCCGACCATGGTCCGCATGGCCCGCGGGACGGCGGTCCGCGGGTCCTTGGCCTCGCCTGAAGTTACCGCCACCACCTCCGTCCCCATGTAGCTGAAGATCACGAACACCATGGCCATGGCGACACCGCGCCAGCCGGCAGGGAGCAAGCCGCCGTTCGCCGTGAGGTTGGCGAGCCCGATGGACGGCCGCGGAGTGAATCCGGCCAGCAGCGCCGCTCCGAACACGATGAACAGCAGAATAGCCACCACCTTGATCATCGCGAACCAGTATTCGAAGCTGCCGAAGCTTCCCACGCTGCGCGCATTGATGAACAGGAGGGCCAGCGAGAAGAGCACGATCCACATCCATTTGGGAGTCTCTGGAAACCACCATTGGCAATAGATCGCGATGGCGGTGGCCTCTCCGCCGATGGCGATGACCTGCGCCGCCCAATACGTGTACCGCACGGTGAAGCCGGCCCAGCGGCACCAATAGAGCTCGGCGTACACACCGAACGATCCGGCCGTGGGGTGCGCGACTGCCATTTCGGAGAGAGCGCCCATGAGCAGCAGCGTGATGGCAGCGCCGATCACGTAGCTGAGGATCACGCCGGGCCCCGCGGTGTGCACGGCCAGCGAACTGCCGAGGAACAGGCCGGTGCCGATGGCGCCTCCGATGGCGATCATGCTGAGCTGGCCCGCGGTGAGCTGGCGCGAAAGCTGTTCGCCCTCTTCGATGGCAGGGGCTGGCTCAGTGGCTTTCATAAGCGGCGCTCGGGCTCCCCGAAGGGTAGAAGACGCCCAGCAGTCTGATGGGCGCGGGCCCTGGGTTCTCGAGGCAGTGAACCACGCCGTCCGGCAGGTAGATGCTGTAGCCGGGTCCGAACTCCGCGGCGGAGGGGTGGGTGTCCAGGTGCAGGATGCCATGCCCTTCCAGAATGTAGATGCATTCTTCGTAGGAGTGATAATGAAACGGCGCTTTGCTGGCGGGGATCCATCCGACAAACTGCGTCACGGCGCGGCAGCCCACGTCGGTGTGAACCAGGTAGCGGAAGATCCGGTCCTGCCCGGCGCGGATGTATTCGCGATCGTCTTCATGCACTCGCAGCCGGGGACGTTCGCGGTCCGGGTGCGGGGGCGGATCGGTGGCCGCGCGGCCAGGATCTTCGGGACAGCAGGAACTCACGATCCGCAAGGTATCCGCGCCGCCGGCTTCCACCTGGCACGCAACCCCGGGCGGGACGTATACCGCGGCGCCGGGGCGAAGCGAGTAGACGAAACCATCCACACGGCAGACGCCTTCGCCCGAAGCGACATACAGAACTTCTTCGGCCACGGGGTTCACGAATGCGGGCGACTCTCCAGGCGCATAATCGGTCACGGACTGGGTAATCTGCTTGGCTCCGCTGGCGCGGCAGACCACGGTCCGCTCGGTTCGCGTCCCGTTGGTATCGACGCGACCGTCTCCGGGCGAATAGACGCGGCAGCCTCGTTCGAGAATCTTCATGGGCGCACCATCAGTTCCAGGTTGTCCTCGAGCGCGTGGAGGGCGGTCTGGACGTCCTCCAGGGTATTGTAAACGTGAAACGCGAAGCGCACACCGTCGTGGCGGGCCGAGACTACGATGCCGCGCGCGGTCAGACTGGCGACGACGGCTGCCGGTTCCTTGGCGCGCAACACTACCAGCGGGCCGATGCTTCCGGACGGAGTCTTGCTCTCGATTCCGAGGCTGCGAGCGCCCGAGTGAAAGGCGCGGGCCAGGCGCTCGATCTGCGCGGCGATATTGTCCATCCCGATTTCGGCCAGGAGATCGAGCGCCGGGCGCGCCTGGTAGATGTTCGGAATGGGCGGTGTGCCCGTTTCGAAGCGGCGCGCCGAAGGAGCCAATTCCAGGTGTTTGGTGCGGTACGCGAAAACGTCGCGCTGCGCCATCCAACCGGTGATGGTGGGGGTCAAGGATTCGATCAGCTCACGCCGCACGTAGAGGAACCCGAGGCCCGGCGGACCCAGCAGGTACTTCAGGGCGCCTGTTATGAAGAAGTCTACATCGAGCGCTTTCACGTCGATGGGGCGCGTGCCGCAATCCTGATAGCCGTCGAGGAACACCAGGGCGCCCTCGGCGTGCGCGATCCGCGCGATGGCGGCAACATCCGAGCGGAATCCGTTGACGAAGGAGACGTGGGTCAACGGTACGATGGCGGTGCGATCGTCGATGGCGCGCTCGTAGCATTCCGTGGAAAGGACGTTGTTCACTCCATCGAGGAAGCGGATGCATGCTCCGCGAGGGCGCTGGGCGAGCCAGATGTGGCCCATGGTGGGGAATTCGTATTCGCCCATCACGACGACGTTGCGCCGCTCGAACGAGAGGGCATTGGCGATCGGATTGATGCCGGCGGAGGCGCTGGTGACGATGGCGACTTCGTCCGGATGGGCGTTGATGAAGCGGGCGAACTCGCCGCGGAGGGATTCGCAGGCTCCCACCCATTCGCCCCACGGGTCCGAAGAAGTCCGCCAGCTTTCCGCGTATGCCCGCATGCCGGATTCGACCGCGTCCGAGAGGGCCCCCTGCGAACAGTTATAAAGATACGTCTTCTGCCGCAGGATGGGAAAACGCGATCGCACCTCGAGGATTTGTTGGTCCGTCAGCATCTGGTCTGGTGTGGCCTCTCCGGTTAGTCCAGTTTGCCACAGCCGGAGAGTAAGAATGCTTGACACAGCGGAGGCGAAACCGCCTGCCCCGACCAATGCAAGCGCAGGACTTCTCTGGTGGGCAGGCGGTTTCGCCTGCCGCTGTGTCATAATCCTGGTATGTCTACGGCCATGGCCACCGTAAAGATGGAGCCGAAATCCGAGGGGATCATGACTCCGCGGAAGAAGCGGCCCAAAGAACTTGCCGTGATTACGGAGTGTTGCACGGGGTGCGCGGGTTCGCCCGCGTGCGTTCCTTACTGCCCGGTAGGCGACTGCATGTACTGGGTCCCGGATGAAGATCATCCGCCTTTCGGCCACATCGAAGTCGATCCCAAGCTGTGCATTGGCTGCAAGAAGTGCACCAGCAAGGGACCGGATGGCGCTTTCCTCGACGGTTGCCCGTGGGACGCCATCGAAATGGTGCCCATCGAGGAAGTGGAGGTTATGATCGGCCTGAAGTTGCCGGTCTGATGGCCCGATGGCTCTGGACATTCAGCAGCGCGAACGCGAAGGCGTGACCATGATCGATCTCAAGGGGCGCATCACGGTGGGCCCGGAAGCCACCGCCTTGCGGGAGAAGGCCGCGGCCCTGAAAGATGCAGGCGTGCAAAAGATCGTGCTGAATCTCCAGAGCGTCGATTACATCGACAGCACGGGGCTAGGAGCCCTGGTGATCGGGGTCACCACCATGCGCAAGGTGGGCGGCAACGTCAAACTGCTCAACCTCAACCGGCGCAATATCGAACTGCTGGTGATGACCAAGCTGGCCACGGTCTTCGAGATTTTCACCGACGAGCAGGATGCGGTCAACAGCTACTACCCCGACCGCAAAATCAAAACCTTCGACATTCTGAATTTCGTCCAAGAGATGAAAAAAGAGGGCTAGCCACCCGATGGCGCTGGTGGTCATCGGGGGGAATGCCGCCGGCATGAGCGCGGCGGCCCGCGCGCGCCGTCTGGATCCCCGCTTGGAAATCGTGGTTCTGGAAAAGGGCCCAGCCATCTCCTACGGCACGTGCGGCCTGCCGTATCTCGTGGAGGGCCGCGTCCGCGAGGCGCAGCAGCTCATCGTCTACACCCCGGAGTACTTTCGGAAGGAACGCAAGATCGATGTGCGGACGGGTGTGCGCGCGGTCTCGATCTCACATCCGCGGCGCGAGGTGATGCTCGAATCGGGAGCGCGGCTGCGCTACGACCACCTGGTCATCGCCACGGGGGCGAGGTGCGACTCGATGGGCATTGCGGGTGCAGCCCAGCCGCACGTGTTCACCCTGCACACACTCGAGGACGCCGAGCGGATGCGGCGTTTCCTGCGGGAGAAGCAGCCCGGGCGGGCGGTGGTGATCGGGGCCGGCTACATCGGGGTGGAGGCGGCCGACGCCCTGCGGCGCAATGGACTGCACGTGACGGTGGTGGAGCAGTCGCGGAATCTGCTGTTACGCGGGGAGCCGGAATTTACGGGTGCGGTTCGAAAGCAGCTCGAAGATCACGGCGTGGAGTTGCGGACTGGTGTCCGGGTTGCGAGCATCGAGCCCGACCGGGTGGGCGACATTCCTTGCCAGATGGTCGTGCTCGCCGCGGGCTTCAGGCCGAACATCGAGATGGCGTCTGAGGCGGGGGTCGAGATCGGCCGCACCGGCGCGATTCGCACGGATGAGCGGATGGAGACCAGTCTGCGAGGAGTCTATGCGGCGGGAGATTGTGCCGAAGTGATGCACCTGGTCACCGGGCGGCCCACGTATATCCCGCTGGGGACGAGCGCGAACAAGGCGGGGAGGGTCGCCGGCGCCAACGTGGCGGGCGCTCGCGAGCGATTCCCTGGAGTGGTCGGCACTTCGATTGTGGGGATCTTCGGAACGGCGTTCGCGACGACTGGTCTATCGATCGAGCAAGCTCGTGCGGAGGGTTTTTCGCCGGTCGCGGCGCGGATCGAAGCGCAGGCCCGCCCGCGCTACTTCCAGGGCAAAAAGACGACGGTCGAATTGGTGGCGGACCGTGCCAGCCGGCGGCTTCTGGGGGGCTGGGTGATCGGCGAAGAAGGCGCGGCGGGCCGCATCGACGTGATCGCCACGGCTTTGCACTCGCGCCTGCGGGTGGATGAGTTCGAGCAGTTGGATCTGGCCTACTCGCCGCCGTTCGCCACAGTCTGGGACCCGCTGCTCATCGCTGCACAGCAGCTCATGAAAGAGAAATAGGGGCGCAGGCACCAGGCAGTCCGAAAAGCGTCCCGATAAGCCGGGACGCGGCAGGCAGGAGTGCCTGCGCCACGTCCTAAAAGATCAGTTTCAGAGCGAGTTGGCCGATGCGCGGATCGCCCGCGCCGGTGATGCGGCCGAAGCCCGCGCCGGTCACCGAGGTCGCCGGATTATTGAAGTTCACCCGGTTGAACAGGTTGAAGTACTCGGCGCGGAACTGGAGTCGTACGCGCTCTTTGTACAGCGGAAATTCCTTCGAGAGGCCACCGTTGTAGGTGATCGAATTGGGGCCGCGCAGAGAGCCTTTGCCGAGGTTGCCGAAGGTGCCCGCTGCGGGTGTACCGAACGCCGTCGGCACCAGGTAGTCCACGCAAGGCGCGGCGGTGCCGCAGGCGCCAGGGCCAATCGTGGTGCTGGCCAGGAGAACGGGGCGGTCCGTGCTGAGGGCCGTACCGGACACGTCCTTGCCGTAAGTGACCGTGAAGGGATAGCCGGTCTGTGCGGTAATGATGCCGGTCAATCCCCATCCGCCCGCTATGTAGCGCAGAGCGGCGGGGGCATGCGACAGAGACGGCAGATAATAGACAAACGAGGCTACGAACCGGTGCGTGCGGTCGAAGTCGGAGGGCCCGCGGTCGAATTGATGGCGCCCCGGAAAGTTCCAGGGGATCGGCGAGTTGCCGCCCGCCACCACGGTGGTGATGTCCTGTCCGTATGGCCAATCGTCGATCGATTTTGCAAAGGTGTAGTTGGCGAGAATGGTGAAGCCCTTGCTGAAGCGCTTCTGCGCGGTCAATTGCAGCGAGTTGTAGCTCGCGTTGATATCGTTCATCGCCATGGCGATGTCGCTGTATTGCGGGAACAGGTGCTTTCCCGTGGGATACACATTGGGCGACAGCTCCACATTCTCCATTCCGTGCGATTCGTGCGAGCCGACATAAGCGGCGCGGATCATCCAGTCGCCGCGGAGCTGCCGTTCGGCGGTGAGGTTCCATTCGTAGGTGACCGGCGTCTGGTACGTTCCGCCGTGCCCGATGTCGTAGCTCGCCGCCAGGTCGGGCAGCGGAAACGCGATGTTCTTGGGCGGCGGATAGGGTGCGGGGAAGGGGTTGGTCATCCCCAGGTACGGATTGCTGAAGGGAATGAACGAAGCGATCGGCGGATTAGGGTTTACGGGGTTGAGGTTTATCTGCACGCTGAAGGGGCTGGTGTCCACGAAACGGTTGTTGTAGATGCCGTTTTGCATCGAGTCATAGAACATCCCGAAGCCGCCGCGAATGCTGGTCTTGCCGTTGCCTTGCACATCCCAGGCGAAACCGATGCGCGGCTCGAAGTTCTTGTAATTCGACTTGTTCCCGTACTGTGGCACGCCCGGATCGCCGGGGAACAGCAGTCCGGGAGGCGCATTCGTGTAGACCGACGAAGTCACGCCCGCCGCATAGGCGCTGGGGCTGAAGATTTCGATGCGGCCCTTGGTTTCCTTCCAGGGAAAGAACGGGTCGTAGCGGAGGCCGAGGTTCAGGGTCAACCTGCGCGAAATATGCCAGTCGTCCTGGTAATAGAGGCCGAAGCTGTTGACGCGGTTGTCTTTGAACTCGCCGTTTCCTTGCAGGAACGTGCGCAGGTAGCCCAGGAAGTAGCTGGCCAGCGCGAGATTGGTGACGTCGGCGGTGAACCCGAAGTTGCCGGGCTGATGGAACTGGTTCCGGATCAGGACCCAGGCGCGAATCGCGTTTACGCCGAAGGTCATATTGTGATTGCCTTTCACCCAGGAGAGATCCTCGTTCAGCGAGTATTGGTCGCGCGTGAAGGTGGCGGGATCGGACTGGCCCACGCTGAAGAAGCTGCTGACGCTGAGGCTTTCCAGGATGTGGTCGCCGGGCGGCTCATACATCTTCACGCCCAGTTGGGTGGCGTCGATGCTGCCCGACGCGGGCCCGCGCGAGGAGACCTCGCGGATGAAACTGGCGCGGAAATCGCTCAGTAAGCTTGGGGTAAAGACGTGGGTCTCGTTCAACATGAAGTTGTTCGAGTCGATGATCGCGTTGCTGCTCTGCGCCGGGTAATTGGTCAGGTCCAGGAAGCCGACATTCAGGAAACGGTCGTAGAAATAGCGGCCGCTCAAATGGTCCTTGGTGCCGATGCTGTGATCCATGCGGACCGTGGCCTCGTCAAAATCCTGGATAGTGGGGAGCGTGTAGTATGTCAATCCGCTGCCGCTGCTGATGGGAAGGTACTTGGTGAAGGCCAGGGCCGCGGGGTCGAAGCGGCTGGTGGGAATGAGGTTGCCCGGGAAGGCACTGCCGCTCAGCGGATCGATGATGGTAGTGGCTTTGCCAAGGGCGTTGGCGGGATTGGAGGCGCTCAAATACGCCGAAAAATCGCCATCCAGATTGGCCGTGGTCGGCACGTATTCCGACGAGGTGCTGCCAATCGTGTGGATGCGCGTGCCCTGGTAACTCAGGAAGAAGAATGTCTTGTTTTTGCCGTTGTAGACGCGCGGAATGTCCACGGGGCCTCCGAAGACGCCGCCGAACTGATTGCGCTTCAGAGGATCGCGTTTGGCGGCGAAGAAGTTTCGCGCGTTGAAATCGGCGTTGCGGACGAACTCGTAGGCGGTGCCGTGCAGGTCGTTGGTGCCCGACCGGGTGACAATGTTCACCACGCCGCCGGCATTGCCTCCATATTTCGCCGAGTAATTGCTGGTCTGGACGCTGAATTCCTGGATGGCGTCGGGATTCGGAAACGGCTGATTGACGTTGGTATAGATATCCGTGTTATTGGCGCCGTCCAGACGGTAGCTGGTCTGATTCTGGCGTGCGCCGTTGGAGTTTACCAGCACAGCGGACGGGAATGTCTTGGTGTTACCCTGGTCAGCGCCGTCCGCATTCGGCGCCAGGAGGGTGCCGGCGGTGACCAGGGCGAGCGAGGCGGCATTGCGGCCATCCAGTGGAAGATCGACGATGCGCCTCCCGTCTACCACCTCGCTGAGCGTGGATGTAGCGGTCGTGACCAGCGGGACCTCTCCGCTGACGGTCACCGTTTGGCCGCCGACTGCCACCGACAAGGCCACGTTGACCGTAGCGCTCTGGTCAGCCTGCAGGATGATGGCCTTTCGTGAAAAGGTCGCGAACCCGGAAACCTCCACCGTCAGAGAATAGGTGGAAGGCCGAAGCGAGGGGAAGACGTAATAGCCTTGCGAATCGCTGGTGGCTTCGCGCGTGGCCGAGGTCCCTTCCTCGACGAGTTTTACCTGTGCGTTGGGAACCACTGCGCCCGACGGGTCAGTGACGGTTCCGACAATGGTTCCGAGACCTTGAGCCCGAACCGCGATAGATGTTGCGAACAGCAGGAGCGAGGCCGCGAGGATCGGCCGGCCCGTAACGGACAATCTGCAAAGAAACATCGACTAACCTCCATGAGCCAGGCGGCTCCATGAGACCAGGGAGCCCTATCCAACCCCTGGTTATCCTCGATTGTACAACCGATTCTTGAGATTAGGACCGTCTTTTCGGTTTAGGGCGGGTCTGGCTGAAAAACAAAAATGGCGGACGGCCGATTTTGCGCCGTCCGCCATGTTTACGGATCGAAGCAGTTTCCC
The DNA here is from genome assembly GCA_035501495.1 of Bryobacteraceae bacterium. Lineage (GTDB taxonomy): Bacteria > Acidobacteriota > Terriglobia > Bryobacterales > Bryobacteraceae > JAIQFL01. The sequence continues at coordinate 28,364 of DATJWB010000180.1, forward strand.
AGGAACCTAAAACCCTGCTAGAACAGCACCTTCATGCTCAATTGAATGAGCCGGGGGCCCCCGAAGCCGGTGATCTGCCCGAACGTCGCGCTGTTCACGGCGGCCGACGGAGAGTTCCAGTTGGCGTGGTTCATGAAATTGAAGAAGTCCGAACGGACTTCCACGCTCCGGGTCTCCTTAAACCGGAACACGCGGCTGAGCGACATGTCCCACTGGATCGAACCGGGGCCTTCGAAGATGTCGCGGCCCGCGTTGCCAAAGGTTCCCGGCGTTTGGCAGGCGGGGTTTGCGGCATAGGCTGCGAGAGCGCAACTACCTGCGAAGGCCGCTGGATTGAACCAGCTATTCAGTTGGCGCGGGAGCGAATTCACGCCGGCCACGACGTTGGGCCGGTCGCTTCCGTCGCCGGTCAGACCAACGTCCGTGCCGTCGGTGACCGAGAAGGGCTGGCCGGATTGGAAAGTAATGATCGGCGCAACCTGCCAGTCTCTCGAGAGAGTGCGGGCAAAGCCCGTACCGAATCCGGGGCTGATTGCCACCAGAGAGGTATTGAAGATGTGGCGGCGGTCGAAGTTGCAATCGCCCTTTTCGGCGTTACGATTGGCCGGATTCTGGTAGCTGTTGCCGGCCAACTCGGAGCCGAAATCCACCGTGCTGATGCAGTGCGACTGGGTGTAGTTCGCCAGCCAGGTGAAATGATTGGCGAAGCGATGTTCCAATTTCAGCAGCAGGGCGTGGTAGGTGGCGGTTCCGCCCGGATCCGTTTCGTCGATGGCACTGTAAAAAGCACCCTGGGCCGCATTCAGTAACGTCAGCGTACGGCGCGCGGGTTCGTTCGATGTGGTGGCAGTCGGACTGGGTTGCGGCACGTTGATATCGTGCTGGCCCGGAATGTGGTTCGAGCGATTGCCGATATAGGTGGCGGTGGCCAGCCAATCCTTTCCGATCTGCCGCTGGTAACTGAGATTCCACTGCAATATGTATTCGACCGGGACGTGCGGCGGGATGGTGACGTAGGTACCTTGGCCAGGGAAGATCGCAGCGCCCGGGAAGGGATCCCCAGGGACGCCTGTGGGCGAGACATAACCCAGGTAAGGATTGGAGAACGGCCCGGCATTTGTGCCCAGTGCAATCGAGGAAGCGTAGGGCGGATTGGTGGTCCAGCGCTCGGGATAGAACAACTCCAGATTGTCGTGCAGCATGCCGAAAGCGGCTCGAATGGTCTGCTTGCCGTCACCCTTGGGATCCAGTACGATTCCCAGGCGCGGGGAAAAGTCTGCCCAGTGGCTGTCGGCGAAGTGGCAGCCATTGGCATTGGGCGCGTCGTGGCCGAACAGCAGTCCGGCGGGCGCGGCGGGGTATTGGGTACTGTGGAAGCCAGCCAGGTATTCGGACAGCAGGAACTGGTTGCCCCGGCACTGCTTGTCGATCGTGGGCACGTAAGGCTCCCAGCGGACGCCCAGGTTGACGGTCAAATGCGAAGTGACGCGGATGGTGTCCTGGCCGTAGGCGGCGAACACCGTCTGGCGCATGTAATCGGAGAGCGCGTTTCCATCCGTCAGGCCGGCCAGTTTGCCAAGCTCCAGGTCCGCCAGCGAGTCGCCGGTATTCGCGGTGGTGCTGCCCGTGAAGGACCATTGGCCGTTGGACTGCTGGTTGTTCAGCGAGTTGAACTGCAACTTGCGGCCGTCGATGCCGAATGCGATCTGGTGCTTACCCTTGTTGATCTGGTAATCGTCGGAGAGCTGATAGGTATTGACGTTGAAGTATCCCGGAGCACACGTCCCGCAAGCCACGTTGAAGTAGTTGCTGACCGTAATCTGCATGTAGTTGTCCGGCATGTTGTCGGCGAAGTTCTGGATTCCCAGGGCTTGGGGACCGAACAGGTTGGGGGCGGACCCGCGATTGTCGGCGCGGCGATTGAACGTGGCGTGGAATGAGTTCACCATGGTCGGGGTCACCGTATACGTGTCGCCGATGGTCACGCCCACGGTGTTGTCGAGATTGCCGGGATTGGGGCCTGTGGTCAGCGCGTTCTTACCATCGAAGAAACGCTGCGCCGTGTAGTTGTAGTTTATAAACCGGCCGTAGATGGACTGTTTGTCGCTGATGACGTAATCTACGCGGCCGATCACTTCCCAGTCCGGATTGTTGGCCGGCTGGCCATAGAGGACCAGCCCGCAGGGATCGGTGGAAGTCGGAATATAGGAACTCAGCAGTTTCGCCCCGGCGGGATCGAAGCGCGAGACTGGAATAATGTTGCCGGGGAAGGGATTGCCGGTGGTCGGATCCTTCAGTGTGATGGCCTTCGCCTGGCAACCGCCCGCGGAGGTGGCGGCGTCTTCCACGGAGAAGTTCCCCGCGGCCGTCAAAGCGGTGGGCACATGCGCCGTGGTCTGGGCCGGGTTGCTGCGCTGCGTGGTTTGTTGATACCCGCCGAAGAAGAACAGCTTATCCTTCTTGATGCGGCCGCCGGCGGTGCCGCCAAACTGATTGCGCTTCAGGGAGTCCCGCACCGGCTGGCTGACTGACCCGCTTACCAGCGTCAGCCCCTTCGGCCGCGCGTTGAGCTCATAGTTGCGCAGAAACTCGAAGGCGTCTCCATGAAAAGCGTTGGTCCCGGACTTGGTGACCACGTTGACCACGCCGCCCGGATGGAGACCGTACTGTGCCTGCATGGCATTGGTTTGGACACTGAATTCCTGCACCGCGTCCGGGAAGGGCAGGGGAAGATTGACGTTGCTGAAGGCGTCGTTGTTGTCGCCCCCGTCGAGCAGGTAATTGACACCATTGGCTTGGCCGCCGGCCACCGAAAACGTGCCTGACGCCATGGATCCCTGGATGTTCTTGCTGCCGACCAGGTCTCCGCCCGGAGCCGTGGAACCCCCACCCACCAAGGTGAGCAGTTGCGTCAGGTTGCGGCCGTTGAGAGGCAGATCCACGATCTTACGCTGCTCCATGACCTGGCCGATGGCGCTGTCTTTGGTCTCCACCATCGACGCGTCGGCCACGACTTCGACGGTTTCCGTCAAGGAACCGATCTGCATGACGACGTTCTGTTCGACGTTCGAGGCCACCTGAAGAATGATGCCGGTCTGTCGATAGGCCTTGAAGCCTTGGGCATTCACCTCGAGAATGTACGGGCCCACCGGAAGATTCGGAGCCCGGAAAGTGCCCGACGCATCCGTCACAAAGGTGTGGATAATCTGGCGGTCCGCCTCCGTGAGTTTCACGGTGGCCCCGGCAACGGATGCGCCGCTCGGATCGGTGACGTGCCCGTCGACTTCGGCTACGGCAACCTCCTGTGCGCGAAGGTGCGGCGCGGCGGCAAACATCAGTACGGCAGCAAACGACAGGGCTGCCCGAAATTTCGTGCGATACACGTGGTTATGGCTGCGAGACATAACGAGATTCCCCTCCCTCGGACTCCTGGAAACGAGTCCCATAACGTGGCTTGGAGCCGGTCAGCCGGCTTCAGCAAACGAAACAAATGGAACATCCAACCGGCTGCCGGTCGAATGCAACCCCTTGGAAACCAACACCGTCCTCAGCAATATAAGAGCCGAAGGTCGGGCTGTCAAGCCCACTTCAGGAAACTCTTTGTTTAATTCTTCTAAACGATGGGGGCCTGTCACGGGCCTGGGCAGCGAGCCGTCGTAGAATCAGATTATGGCTGCTCATCATCAGCACCGCCTCCTCGACGCGGGTACTCGCGCGCCGGACTTCCGGCTCACTCTGCTGGATGGCGGCGAAACGACCCTTGCCGATGTGATTTCCCACACCCCGGCGCTGCTTGCCTTCTTTAAGATCACCTGTCCGGTGTGTCAGCTGACGTTTCCGTTTCTCGAGAGGCTTCACGCAGGCGGCAAGCTCCGAGTCTACGGGATCTCCCAGAACGACGCGGAGGACACACGGGAGTTCAATCGCCGTTTCGGTATCACCTTCCCCACTCTGCTGGACAGCGAGGAGGACGGCTTTGTGGTGAGCAACGCCTACGGGATCTCGAGTGTTCCCACGACATTCCTGGTCGAGAGCGGCGGCAGGATTTCCCGCGTGACCGATGGGTGGCGCAAGAAGGAAATCGAGTGGTTAGGTACGCTGGCGGGTGTTGGAGTGTTTCGGCAGAGCGACAACGTGCCCGAATGGAAGGCTGGTTGAGGCTCGCGGAACTAGACTCCCGGCGGGAGTCAGGAAAAGCTGAATTTTTGATGCCGCGGATGCGCGGGGCAGCCTCGAAGACGCTTTCGCCGCCATCGAGAGTGTACAAGCCTGCGCCACATCGCCGGCGGAGGGGTTTCCTGAAGAGCAACGCATCCTGGCCAGGATTAAGGTGGTTGCGGCCGGCGCGGTGGGGCGCAACCCTTTACAAGTTCCAAGGTCTGTGACTCGAAACATCCGAGGCTTAAGAATTCTTCAGCGCCGTTCTTACCGCGTGATAGCCGCACATCCCGTGGACGGCTCCGCCCGGCGGTGTGGATGCGGAGCAGAGGTAAACGCCCGGAAGGGGTGTGCGGTAGAGCATGCGTGTCGGACGGAAAAACGTCTGGCGTAAGTCGTTCAGGCCGCCTGCCACGTCGCCTCCTACCAGGTTCGCATTGCGGCGTTCGAGCGCCTCCGGTGTCAACACGTGGCGTGCCAGGATGCGGCCGCGGAACCCCGGCGCGAAGCGCTCGATTTGGGATTCGATCTCCCCGGTCATGTCCAAAGTCGAGCCGTTCGGCACGTGACAGTAACCCCACGCCGTATGCTTTCCCGCGGGCGCCCGCGAAGAATCGAACAGGCTGGACTGCGTGACCAGCACAAACGGGCGGCTGTGGAAGTGTCCTTCCCACGTACAGATCTCCTCCAGTGTGCCCCCCACGTGCACGGTGCCGGCGCGCGTGCATTCGCGCGCGCGCCAGGGGATAGGGCCGTCCAGCGCCCAATCGATCTTGTACGAGCCGGGTCCGTAGCGATAAGCCGCGAGCGCGCGCTGAAACCAGGGAGGACAACGATCTCCGGCCAGCTTCAGAAACTGGCGCGGCGTAAGGTCGCACATCACCAGCGGCGCCTCCGGGAGCGTCGTGACCGGAGACTCCGTACGGATCTCGCCACCCAGCGAGCGCAGGTATCCTGCCAGGGCATCGGAGATCCGTTGCGAGCCACCGCGCGGCAGAGGCCATCCGGAGACGTGCCCGCAAACGCTCAGAAGCAGACCCGCGGCCGCGGTGGGCCTGGTCTCGAGAGGCATCAGGGAATGGGCCGCGATTCCGGCAAACAGCGCGCGGGCATGCGGTCCTCGAAAGAGGCTTTCGGCAAGGGTGCGGGCCGGCCTCACTGCGTGAATCCCGAACTTCGCCATCAGGAGAGGGTGTCTCGGTATCCGAAGCTGCGGGCCGAGAAGATCGTGGCGAATGCGCGGCCATGCCTCGGCCAGCGGCGCCATCAATCGGCGCCACGCGTCGCCGTCAGGGCCGAGAGTGGCCGCCGTATCGTCAACCGAGCGTGCGAGCACGGCGGCGCTGCCGTCGTCCAGCGGGTGCGCCAATGGAACGCCTGGATGGATCCACTCGAGGCCATGCTCCGCGAGAGGAAACTGTTCGAAGCAAGGGGATGCCGCGGCGGTCGGATGGATCGACGAGCAGACGTCGTGCACGAATC
>DATJWB010000181.1:0-21257 GCA_035501495.1 Bryobacteraceae bacterium
CGGTCGCGCCGGGACTTACGTCTGATGAATCGCCTTCACCGCCAGCCGTGGCTCGTGCGCGATGATCCTCAATAGCGCCGCGGCCGGCCCAGTTGGACGGCGGCGGTCCTGCTCCCAGTTCTGCAAGGTCTTCACGCTGACGCCGATCAAGCTTGCGAACTCCGACTGTGACAGGCTGGTTCGTTCGCGAATCGCCCGTATCCCGGAAGGCCCGACTTCAAACCGACGCGAGGGTTTCTTCTGACTACGAAGGATCGCTCCGCCTTCGCGCACGCTTTCCAGCAGTTCTTCAAACATTTTCGGTTTCATTCCTGAACTCCTCCTTTACCACCCTGGCGAGCTGCGCAACCTGCTTCGGGGTCAGATCGGCCGACACGTTTTTCGGGTACGCGAAGAGCAGCAGAATCAGGTCTTTCCGTACCGCCCAATAGTAGATGACGCGGGCGCCTCCGCGCTTGCCGCGCGAGCCAACCGCCACCCGAATCTTCCGTATTCCGCCGCCACCCTTAATGCGAGCGCCAAGGCCTGGATTTGCCGCCAGCCGGGACTGAAAGGTCCCGTAATCTTCATCGCCGAGCAGAGCCGTGATCTGTCTCGTAAAGGTGGAAGTCTCGATCAGCTCCACTTGCCTCGATTATCCGCCATTGGCGGATAGTCGTCAAGGTGGAGGAGACCACCGAAAGGAACATCTATGAGGATTCAAGGAAAGCTCAGGCTCGGATATTTTCCGCTGCCCCTTACCGAAGCCCGGCGCATCCGGGCCTGCCTGCGCTATCCCACATCGTCGCTCTCCGCGATCGATCCCTGCATCGGGGACGGGGCCGCGTTCTTGACTATTAGCGGAGAATCGTGCGCGCGCCGGTACGGAACTGAGTTGGATGCGTATCGCGCGGAACAAGCGGTCATCGCTGTCGATGAGTTGATTCATGGCGATTGCCTCGACGTGCACTGTCCCGTTGAGTCCTGCGCACTATGGCCACCACGAATATGTATTCCCCGCAAAAGCGAACCCACGGTTTCAGGGCAATTTCAAAAAGCCGCACGCGTGGGATCTAGGCAAGCGCTTCCGGAGAGTCGCCGAGGCGGCCGGCATCAAGCAACTGAGGATTCACGATCTCCGCCACTTGACGGCTTCAACCCTTACCTCAGCCGGCGTTGCGGACAATATCATCAGCCTGCTGACCGGGCACAAGAGCCGGGAACTGCGACGGTATCAGCACCTTCGGGAAGATCTGAAGCGCGGAACGGTAGACTTGATCGCGAAGACGATTGAGGATGCGCAGAAGAACAGCAAGGACCGGAACGGTGCATCTAGTGCACACCCACTGCACACGCGCTCCAAACGCGGGAAAAAAGGGAACGGGGAGAATGCTAAGTGATTGAAAGGAATGGCGGGGACGACGGGGCTCGAACCCGCGACCTCCGACGTGACAGGCCGGCGTTCTAACCAACTGAACTACGTCCCCGCGATGTCACGCAGATAATCTGATGCTAACACGGCCTGACAGCACCCGCAAACCGCCAGCGCTTTCGTTTCGGAGAAGGCAGTCCGGAAAGCCTGCTTGCTGCTAAGGTGTAAGCATGCAGATCCGCTCTCTTGCGTTTCTCGTTGGCATTCTGTCGATTGCAGCCGCCGGCGCCGACTCCAGAGCCACCCCGGAGGAAGCTCGTAAGTTCATCGATGACGCGGAACAAAAACTGCTTGTCTTGGGCGTCGATGCCGGAAGGGCCGATTGGGTCAAATCCACCTTCATTACCGACGACACCGAAACCCTCGCCGCGAAGCTCGACGAGGCGTCGATCGCCGCCACCGTGAAGTATGCCAAGCAGTCCACACGCTTCGACGGCCTCAAGCTCGACCCCGTGACCGCGCGCAAAATCAAGCTCCTGAAACTTTCGCTCACCATCGCGACCCCCGCCAACCCGCAGGAGAGCGCCGAACTCACGCAAATCGTCTCGGAGATGGAGGGCGCCTATGGCAAGGGCAAGTATTGCCCCAGCGGCCCGCAGAACTGCAAAGACCTGGAGGAGTTGAGCAAAATTATCGCCGAGACGCGCGATCCCAAGCAGTTGCTGGACGCCTGGACTGGATGGCACGCCATCTCCCGCCCGATACGCAAGGATTTCATTCGCTATGTCGAACTCGCCAACCAGGGAGCGCGGGAACTGGGCTTTCAGGACAACGGCGCGATGTGGCGCTCGAAGTACGATATGGAGCCCGACGCGTTCGCCCGCGAACTCGACCGCCTCTGGGAACAAGTACGCCCGCTTTATGTTTCGCTCCACGCGTACGTCCGCAACCGCCTGCGCGAGAAATACGGCGATGCGGTGCCCGCCAATGGCGCGATACCCGCACACCTGCTGGGCAACATGTGGGCCCAGGAGTGGGACAACATCTACCCTCTGGTGGCGCCGCCTGACGCAGATCCGGGCTACGACCTTACCGAGCTGCTCAAGAAGCGCAACACCGACTGGAAGGGAATGGTGAAGTACGGTGAGAATTTCTTCGTCTCTCTGGGCTTCGATCCCCTCCCGCAGACCTTCTGGGAACGTTCCCTGTTTCTGAAGCCTCGCGATCGCGACGTGGTGTGCCATGCCAGCGCCTGGGATGTGGACGCCGTGAAAGATCTGCGTCTCAAGATGTGCATTCAGATTCTGGGTGAAGACTTCCTGACCATCCACCACGAACTCGGCCACAACTTCTACCAGCGCGCCTACTCCAAGCTCCCGCCGTCCTTCCGCGACAGCGCCAACGATGGCTTCCACGAAGCGGTCGGCGACACCATCGCGCTATCCATCACGCCCGAATACCTCGTGAAGCTGGGGCTCCTCGACCGCGCACCCGACCCCTCCAAAGACATCGGCTTGCTGCTCCACCGCGCGCTCGACAAGATTGCGTTCCTGCCGTTCGGGCTGGTCATCGACCAGTGGCGTTGGAAGGTCTTCTCCGGCGAGATCCCGCCTGCCAAATACAACGAAGCCTGGTGGCAGCTACGACAGCAGTACCAGGGAATCGCGCCTCCTGTGGATCGCAGTGAAGCCGACTTCGACCCGGCGGCGAAATACCACGTCGCTGCGAACGTGCCCTACATGCGCTACTTCCTGGCGGATATTTTGCAGTTCCAGTTTCACCGCGCCCTGGCTCAGGCCGCCGGGTGCAGCGGTCCTCTGAATCGGTGCTCGATTTACGGAAACAAGGCCGCGGGTGCGCGGTTGAATTCCATGCTGGAGATGGGACAGAGCAGGCCTTGGCAGGAGGCGCTGGAGAAAATCGCGGGCGCCCGCCAGATGGACGCCTCGGCAATCCGCGACTACTTCGCTCCGCTGCAGAAGTGGCTCGACGAGCAGAATCGCGGGAAGCCGGTGGGTTGGTGATGGGCTGAGCATGTCAGAATGAGAGGACGGATATGCTTGCTACCGCTAGCCGCGCTGAAAAGCGCGTACTGTTACATAACGTCAGTTGGGAAACCTACGAGCGCCTGCTGGCGGAAAACGTCAACGGGGCTGGGACGCGCTTCTTCTACAACCAAGGGAATCTCGAGATCATGGTGGCCCACATCGGCCACGAAACGCCCAACCACACACTCGCAAGAATTGCCGAGATCACGGCCATAGAGACGATAGGGGATTTTGTCGCTGCCGGTTCTACCACTTGTAAGCGGGAAGATCTGGAGAAGGGGTTCGAGCCCGATTCCAGCTTTACTTCCGGCACGCCAGCGAGTTTCGGGGCCGGGACGTGACCAACCTCCCTACAGATCCTCCACCCGAACTCATGATCGAGGTGGACATTACGAGCTGTTTCCCTGGACCACTTTCCGCTTTATGCCGCGGTCGGCATAGAGGAGGTCTGGCGCTACGACGGGCATGTGGTGCGATTTCACCGCCTTCAAGAGGGCGCGTACAGGGTGATCGAGCGGAGTATCGTTCTCCCACCGTTGACCGCTACGCAGGCCACCATCTTTGTCGAACAGAGCCGGCATCAAAGAGCGGGTGAGTGGGAGCGCGCCGTTAGCCAGTGGGTTCGCGGCCGCATCATCTCGCCAGAAACAGAAGGAAGTGTCCGATGACGATCGGCGGCCCGACCGGCTGGTACATCTCCACCTTCCCCGCCACCCCGGCACAGTCCGGGCAGAACACCGCGCAGGGCCGTGGCGCATCTGTCGCCGCATAGCGCGCCGACCCGTTCTCCACGCCCACGTGCACGAACCGCACCTCGCGGTTCCGCTCCCGCAGCAGCGCCTGAAACGGATATTCGAGCTGGTTGCGGCTGATGTCGATTCCCACCAGCCGGCACCCCGAGCGAACCGTCAGGTCGACCGCATCCACATAGGACGCCCGATTGTCCCACTGGCTCATGTCGGAGAAGTAGTTGTCGTCGCGCCTCGTGACCAGCAGGCTGTGCGGCCCTTTCAGAGGACGGGTCCAGTTCTCGAGTGCCGGCCGCCGCGCGGTATCGGCCAAAAACACGCATACCAGCACCAACAGAATCGTGCCGCATGTCCGCCACGTGCGCGGCCAGCGCGGGTCCCAATCCAGTAAAGATGCCGCGAGCGGCGCCGCTGCGGCAAACAGCGGCAGCTCCAGCCGCGCCAGATACGGCTGCCACTTCAGATAAAAGCAGAACAACAGGAACGCGGCGAACAACGCGGCGCCGTACCCCGCCCAGCGCCACTGCGAGCGAATCAGCGCGATCGTCACGGCAATTCCCAACAACAACAGGTGCCAGCGATTGTTGGCGTTGGCCTCGTGATTGGCGTTCAGAGGAGGCCCGAACCGCGCCCATGGCCACGTCGTGTCGGAGTCCTGAGGATTCAGCCCCAGCGCCTTGTGAAGGTCCACCACCGCGCGAAATACGCCCTCGTTCCAGGAGGGGCTCCGCGCTCCCAGTTGCTCGGAGACGTTGCGCAGCGCGTTGGAGACCATCGGCCGCCAACCGGGATGCTCGTTGCGCCAGCGGAAGAAGCCGTCGCCATGGGCCGAGTCGGGTCCCAGAGGCGATCCGCTTAGACGAAGATTCCGGACATATTGCGGGCCATTAATCAGGAGCACGGCGCCAACCAGCCACACTCCCATGCGCCGCCACCACGCGCGGCCCGATTCTCCTGGTGCTAAGAGGAAGGCGGCAACGAGCAGGGGCGGAGCGAAGAGGTAGGCTGTAGCTTTAGTGGCTAAAGCCAACCCCAGCGACAATCCGGCGAACGGGGCATCGCGCCGCAACGCGAAGTACACCATCGCAACCAGCCACATCGCCAGGAGCGAGTCGTTCTTGGCGCCCGAGGCTTGCAAGATGGCGTTGGGAAGAGTGGCGCAGAACAGCGCCGCGAACGCCTGGGCGCGCGAGCCGAGACCCATTTCGGCCGCGATGGCGGAGACCCCCACGGTGCTGCCGAGGAATCCCAGAAACGCCACCAGGTTGACCAGGTGATCGCCGCCGGTCAGCACGTAGGTGTGCAGCATCAGATACTCGGCCAACGGCTGCAGCGAGATTTGATTGAAGTAAGAGGTCGGAAAGAACGCCACGCTGCCTGCCTGGGCCCAATAGACCACGCGCACCACGTGATATCCCATGGCATCGGCGCTGTTGGGCGGACTCAGAATCGCGGTCAGTCCCACCAGGACCGCAATCGCCAGGATCACGGCGGACACCGTGCTCTCGAAGAGACCGATTGACATTCCTGTCCCCCGCCACACTGGCGGCCGGGTAAACAGGTAAGCGGCTGCGAAGGCCACGACAAGAAGCCAGGCGGCCGCCAGCGGAACGCGTCGCAGAAGATGGAACGGGCTCAACAGCTCCGTCAAAAGCGCGGTTGCCGTTCCGAAAGCGGCCACGCAACGGAGGGCCCTTTTCCGCATGCTGAAGCTACAACCTCATTCGCTGCGGAGTGTCGCCGCCGGATCCAGCCGCGAAGCCCGCCAGGCAGGAATCAATCCCGACCCGAGAGCCACGCCCGCCAGCAACGCGAACGCCGCGCCGAGAACCAGCGGATCGGTGGGCGTGACGCCGTAAAGCAGCGACGTGGCCAGGCGCGCCAACAGCACTGCACCCGCGCCGCCAATGGCAAAGCCGCAACCCGACAAGACTATGGATTCCTGGAGAACCATACGGGAGACTGCGATCGGACGGGCGCCCAGCGCCATGCGGATGCCGATCTCGCGGGTGCGGCGCGAAACCGCAAACGAGAGAACGCCATAGATGCCAATCGCCGTGAGCGCCAGTGCCAGCAGCCCCAAGCCGGTGGCGAAGCTGGCGACCAGCCTCTCCTGCGAAAGCATATCGTCCAGCCGCGCCTTCATAGTCACGATTTGGGTGAGCGGTAAGGACGTGTCAAGGGCTTGGATTTCACGCCGCAGCGCGGCGCTGAAGTGTGCGGCGTCTCCTTCGGTACGCGCTTCCAGAGTCATCTCTCCGCGATAGAATTGTGCCGCGGGCACGTAGAATCCGGGCCGGAGCGCGTCCCGGTATCCGCGGAATTTTCCATCCCGGGCAACTCCTACCACCGTCACCGTGCGCGGCGGATTGACCATGCGGAATTGTCTTCCGATGGGATCCTCTCCTCCCCAGAATTGTGCGGCCAACAGGCTGTTGACGATCGCCACCGGCGGCGCCCCGGCGTCATCGCCCGCGGCGAATTCGCGGCCGCGTACCAGCGCAAACGCCGCCGTCTCGAAATAGCCGGTCGAAACGACGTTGAAGTCCACCTGTCTCCGGGAGAGGTCGGGTCCCACCACGTCGGTGCCCCCGCGCATTCCCCCAAAGGGCACGACGCTCACCAGCGCGGCGCTTTTCACCCCGGGAATCCCCTGCACGCGCTGCAGCACCTCGTCGTAGTAACGCCGCCCGCGAGCTTCCGGATAGCCATTGAGTACGGGCGAGAGATTCACCAGAAGCAGGCTCCCACTGTCAACAGAACGGTCCTCCGCGCGGGCGTTATTCAACGTACGCACGAACAACCCGGCTCCTGCCAGCAGAATGGTGGAAAGCGCCACCTGAGCCACCAGCAATGGGCTCCGCAATCGGGAGTGCGGATGGCCGCTCCGCGCGGCGCCGGACTTCAGCGCGTGCGAGAGGTCCGTTCGCCAGGTTTCGAGCACGGGCGCCAGTCCGAACAGCATCCCGGTCAGCAGAGAAGTGCCGATAGCGAATCCGAAAACCCGCGGGTCCCAAGCGGTGTCGATGGCCAGAGGAATCCGAAACGCGCGATGGAATTGCGCCAGGAAGCGGGTCGCCCAGGCAGCCACCAGCAGCGCGACCATGCCGCCCATTGTCGCGAGCAACAGGCTTTCCACCCATAATTGACGCGCGATGCGGAGGCGCCCCGCGCCCAATGCCAGCCGCATGGCGATTTCGCGGCGCCGATTGGTGGCGCGCGCGAGCAGCAGATTCGCAAGGTTGAAACAGGCGATCAGCAGGATGGCGCCTACGATCGTCATCATCGTGCTCAGGAAGGTCAGAATCGCGCCCCGGTACGTCGGCCAGAAGCGAGCTTCTTGTAAGGGGAGCAGTACCGCTCGCTGCCCTTGCCGGCGCCCCTGGACCTCGCGCAGGCGCGCGGTCAACGCCGCTACTTGCGCGCCGGCCTGTTCCATCGTCACGCCGGGGCGCAACCTCGCCGTCACCAGGTAAGATTCCATCCCCCAGGTATGCACGATGTCGAAGGGGAACAGCGGTGCCGCTTCCCTATAATGATCCACCGGCACCCAGATCGAGGGAGGCTCACCCCAGTCCAGTACGATCCCGCGAAACGTAGGCGGAGCCACTCCGATTACCGTAAACTTCCCGGCGCCGATCTGTAGCTCCGACCCGATGGCGCCCGGGTCATCGTGATAGCGGTCGTCCCAAAGCGCCCAACTGATCACTGCCACCGCCTCATGCTCGCCTTCGCTGAAGAATCGCCCTGCCGCCGGGTGGACGCCCAGAGTCGTGAAGTAACCCGGGCTTACCAGTTCGCCCGGAATCTGTGCGGCGCCCGCGCCGCTTCCCGCAATCAGCGGGAGTCGCAGGTACGCCAGCATGCCCGAAAACACGCTGTTCTGCGCGCGGTAGAACTCGAATTCCGGATAAGAAGTGGAGTTCATGTCCTCCACGCCTTTTTCGCCGCGGTGATAGAGAGACACCAGTTCGCCGGGCCGTTCCACCGCGAGCGGCTTGAAAAGCGCGGCATCGATAAAGCTGAAGATCGAGATGTTCACGCCGATGCCCAGCGCCAGGGAGAGCACCGCAACGCATGTAAACGTGGGACTCTTGGCGAGCGTGCGGAGTCCATAGCGCACATCCTGGAGAAGCGGGTCCACCATGCCCGCCATTCTACTGCGGAATTCTCGTGGGCCGCGGACCCACACGGACCGCTACGCCTTTCTCCGCAGTGAGTCAAAAGCTGTCAGTTGGCCTGCGGCTCTGGACCCACGGAAAGCCGGAAACCCTTCTCCTTTCTGTCTTTACAAAACTTAAGACACCATGAAGACACTTTTCGAGGGACTCAATCGTCATTACTACTCAGATGAAATCGATTGCAACTCTGCTTCTGTTTTCAGTGGTATGCGCGATCAGTGGCTGGGCCCAGCCGTCTACTGGCACACTGAAGGGAACGCTCGCGGACGATTCCGGGGCGGTCATCCCCGCGGTACCTGTAACGATCACCGGAAATGGCGCCGCCAAAGCCGGCCAGACGCAAGCCGACGGGTCGTATACCTTTGCGGGACTGGCGCCCGGGCAGTACACGATCTCCGTCACGGTCGCTGGATTCGCACCGTTTTCCCAAATCGTCACCGTCAATGCCGGTAACGCGGTCCAGGTGCCCATCCAGCTCTCCATCCGCTCCGAGAAGCAGGAAGTCACCGTTCAGGCCGATGCGGGCCCCGCACTGAGCGTCGAGCCCGACAACAATGCCACCGCGATGGTCATCAAAGGCTCCGACCTGGAAGCCCTTCCCGACGATCCCGACGATCTGTCGGACGCCTTGCAGGCGCTGGCCGGCACCGGCGCGGGCCCCAACGGCGGCCAGATCTTCATCGATGGATTCAGCGGCGGCCAGTTGCCGCCCAAGGAATCGATCCGCGAAATCCGCATCAATCAAAACCCGTTCTCCGCCGAGTACGACCGGCTGGGCTTCGGCCGCATTGAGATTCTCACCAAGCCGGGCACCGACAAGCTCCGCGGCTCGTTCATGTTCACCGACAGCGATGCCGTCTTCAACTCGCGCAACCCGTTTTCCACGATCAAGCCGGATTTTTCGCAGCGCATGTGGAGCGCCAACCTGGGCGGATCGCTCAACAAGAAAGTCTCCTTCTTCGTAGACTTCAACCGGCGGGACATTCAGAACAACGCGATCATCGTGGCCACCTATTTCGATCCCAAACTCCTGACGGAATCGAGCATCAATACCGCGGTGGTCACGCCCTCCGCCTTCACCATCATCGCGCCGCGGTTCGACTACGCGATCACCGCCAACAACACCCTGACCGTGCGCGCCGAAGAGCGATTCAACGACGCTCAGAATGCAGGTTTGGGCGGGACCCGGTTGCCCGCGCCATACTCGAACCTGGCGTACAACTCCACCGGCAACGGCCAGAATGTGATGGTCACCGAGACCTCCATTCTCAATCCCCGGGTCGTCAACGAGACGCGTTTTCAGTTCTTCCGCAGCTCCAGCCAGACTCCCGGCAACACGATCCCTCAGATTAATGTGGCGGGCTCATTCGTGACCGGCGGCAACGGCTTGGGCGACACCCACGATTTGACCCGGCACCTGGAATTAACCAACAACACCTCCGTTTCCCACGGCACCCACACCATCCGCTTCGGCGTCCGCGTACGCCGCGACAGTGATCAAAGCAATCAGCCCGGCGGTTTCAACGGCACCTTCACCTTCCTCGGCGGCGTGGAGCCCATGCTCAACGCCGCGAACCAGATCGTGACCGATGCGAGCGGCAATCCGGTGACTGTGACCCTTACCTCCTTGCAGCAGTATGAGCGCAATGTCCTCCTGGCGCAGGCCGGACTGAACGAGTCGCAGATTCAAACACTCGGCGGCGGCCCGTCACGCTTCAACATCCAGGCAGGCCAGTCATACATCAGCGAGTACCGCTGGGACGCCGGCCCGTTCGTGCAGGACGACTGGCGCCTGCGCCCCAACCTGACGATCAGCCTTGGGCTCCGATTCGAAACGCAGACCCTGGTCAACGACCACCGGGACTGGGCGCCGCGGTTGGGTTTTGCTTGGGCTCCTGGCAGGGCGACCGCCGGTGGCCGGCAGAAGACCGTCGTCCGCGGCGGATTCGGCATCTTCTACGACCGCATCGGGCTCGGCCTGTTTGAGACCGCGGCTCTGAACAACGGCGTCAACCAACTGCAGTATACTGTCTACAATCCGCTGTTCTACCCCAACATTCCGGCGCTTTCGACCCTGAATGCAGGCCAGAACACGATCTACAAGGTGGACCCGAACCTGCGCGCGGATTACAGCATGCAGGCTGCGCTCGGCGTGGAGCGGCAGTTGCCTCGCAACACTACTTTGGCGTTGACATATTCGTTCAATCGCTCGGCGCACCTGGCACAGACGGTTCCCATCAATGCCCCGCTGCCGGGCACCTTCAACCCCGCGCTGCCCTTGAGTGCGACCAACGGCGTCTTCCCCTACGGCTATTCGGCGGGCACCATCTTCGAGAACGAGTCCGGCGGATTCCTTCGGCAGCAGTTGCTCCAACTGAATTTCAATACGCGGTTCAGCAGCAAGGTCTCCCTGTTTGGCAACTATTCTCTGAACTACGCCAAGGACCTCCCCGGGTCTCCGACCAATCCATACGATTTCGCGCAGGACTGGGGCCGCTCGACACTCGACCGCCGGCACAACTTCATTCTGGCGGGCAACATACAGGCGCCGATGGGAATCCGCCTGGCGCCGTTCATCACCCTGCGTTCGGGCCAGCCGTACGATGTGCTCTCGGGCGTCGATCTTTACGGCGATACCTTGACCAATGCTCGTGCGGCGCTCGTTTCCACCAGTTCGTGCGCATCGGTCATCCGCACCGGCGACACGGTCTGCTCGCCATTTGGCACCTTCAGTTCCAGCTATAGCGTGACCAACCCCGGGAACCTGGCGGCGCGCAACCTGTTGACCATGCCGGGGCTGGTTTCCGTGAACATGCGAATCTACCGCACCTTCGGCTTCGGCGGCAAGCCTAAGAGCGCCAAGGGTCCGGACCAGCCGCAGTTCGGAATGCCGCCTGGCGGAATGATGGGGGTGGGCGGCGGCGGCCGCGGTCCCGGCGGACCGGGTGGTGGGGGCGGCTTCGGCGGTCCCGGTGGTGGTCCGGGCGGCCCGATGGGAATGATGGGTGGAGGCTCCACCGAGCACCCCTACAACGTGACGCTGGCGCTCAACGTGGAGAACGTGTTCAACCACTACAACCCAGGCGGCTACCAGGGAGTCATTACCAGCCCGTACTTCCTGCAGGCAACCGCGGTGAACACCGGCTTCGGCGGCGGCGGCCCTGGTGGCGGCGGCCCCGGCGGCTTCGGTGGCGCCGCGAACAATCGCCGCCTGCAGCTGAGTCTGCGCTTCACGTTCTGACGGGGGAGCGTACGCGCGGGATGCCGCCGCATGCTTCGTGTCATCATAAGACCATGCGTGTGTGCTGCTGCCTGACTGCTCTTTTTCTCTGCGTGCCGCTTGCGGCGAAGGTGCCGCTCGAGCCAGTTCAAATTGTCAGTACCAGCAAGGCCGAGTTGTCCTCGGGCGGCACCGTCCGCATAATCGGTTCCACGGGCCAACTCGACGTCGAAGGCTGGGACCAGCCGGAAGTCGAGGTGACGGTCATCAAATCCACCTACCGGGGCACGTCTTCCAAAGAGAAACAGGACGGCACCAGGGACCTGAATCGCCTCAACGTCTCGACGGACCGCAAAAGCCCGACGGAGGTGCTAATCCGCACCTCTCTCCCCGGCCGCTCCATCACGCGTCCGCTGCGCGGTATGACCAGCATCGACCTGGAATACCACATCAAAGTCCCGCGAGACGCCCACCTGGTAATTCGCCACGGTTCGGGCGATGTGCGCCTGGAGAATCTGACCGCCGGGATCGACGCCGATTCGCACATGGGCGACATGGTGGTGCTGCTTCCGGAATCAGGCCACTACGCCATCGATGCGAAATGCCGGGTCTGCGGCGTCTATTCGGATTTCGCCGGCCGCCACCACACCGAGGACCTGGTGGGCGAGAAGTTCACCGAACAGGCTTCCGATTCCGGCACACGCGTGCGTCTGCGGGTCGGCATGGGCGGCATCCAGATTCTGAAGCTTCCGAACATCGCTACCGCACCGCGGCCGTAGCCTTGCTTTCCACGAGGCTCTTCAGCCGCGCCACGTCGCCGGCAAGTTTCTTCTCGGCCGCGGCACTGATCACCGGTTCCATCAGGCGCGCAAACGCCGAGGCAAAGTGGTACGAGGAATCCGCGTCCAGGCGAGTCCGCCCGCTGCCCAGATTCGTCAGCCGGTACGACTGTTTTCCATCGAACTCGCCCCCCGACGAAAGCTGCAGCGTCAGCAGCGAAGGCGGGGCATAGTCGATGCACGTTCCCTCGATCTCCATCAAGGTTCCACCGTTGTTCTCGTCCTTCATCACCCAGACGCCTTTCTTGCCCAGGCCCGCGTTCGAATCGAAACCCCGCACCTCCACCAGCCAGCTAATCCACTGCTTGAGCTTCTCGCCCTCGTTCAGCCAAGGCCAGACCTGCTCCGGCGAGCCCGTCATTTCCGCCGACGCGTGAATCCGGCCGGCGCCCGCCCGGTGCCCCATGAGGAACAGCACCCCAACGCCGAGCAGGTTCAGCAGCAGCAAGCCGCCTACGATCCGCACAACCCACTTCATCGGTTCCTCCTCCATCGAAATGCGATCAGGGAACTCGCCGGCGCCGCGGCCACGACCCAGACCGCATAAAGCACCGGCGCTCCGCCAGCCGAAGCCCATACTGCGATACCGGCTGCCGCGGCCAGCGCCAGTGCCGTCGTCCAAGCTGCCTTCCCGGACGATTGCGCCGTGCCGGTAATCGCCGAGCCGACGCATACCGCCGCCACATTCACTGCGAGCAACGAAGGCGCGCGTCCGATGCCGTCCTTCAGCGGAACCTGCGAGTACACGAAACTCCACAGCCGGTCGAGCATCACCAGCGGAACCGCCGCTCCCAGAAGTGCCGCCAACGCCGCCTGCCGGAATTCGCCGGAGCGCATACGAATCCAGATCAGCGGCACGACACTCCGCACCACCTGCCACACATACCAGCGCGCGCCCGCGAAATGGTTGCGGGACTGGCAGATCAACCCAAATTCCTCTTCCAGGTCGCCCGCGACACACTCCGCCCAAGACTCTCCGGCCACTACGAAAAGCAATGCGCGAGCGAATGACGGCGGGCTCATCCCAACTCTCCAGGCTGAGGAAAGACGAGGCCATCCTGCATGCTCGCCAGATCCTTCCGGGCGCGATTCACGGCATCGGCTCCCGCCCCGGTGAGTTGAAACGACCGCTTGGCGCGCCCGCCACGCTCGGGGGTCGGACCGTTTAACGTCGAAGTGACCAGCGCCTTGGTCTCTAAACGGTCGAGAGTCGCGTACACCGCGCCAATGCTGACATCGCGTCCCGTACGGACCGCGATCTCGCGGCGCACCCGCATGCCGTAGGCCTCCTGGCCGAGGCGCAGAATGGCCAGAAGCACCAGGTGTTCGAACTCGCCCAGCGACTCGCCCTTCGGCATGATTTCTACATACTAGAGAAAATAGGCCGCCGAGTCAATAGAAAAATCGCCGCCCGCCGCACCGCCACGTAAGAGCCAGGGGCGCGAGCCAGCTACGCTATCATGGAAGGAACCCCATGAACCAAGACGTGCTCACCGAAGGTCTCACTTTCGATGACGTTTTGCTCGAACCAGCCTTCAGCGATGTCTTGCCGGCTGAAGCCGATACCCGGACCTGCCTTACCCGCCAGATCGGCCTGAACATTCCGATTGTCTCCGCCGCCATGGACACGGTAACGGAGTCGCACCTGGCCATCGCGCTGGCGCAGCAGGGCGGAATCGGAATCATTCACCGCAACCTGTCAGTCGCGCGGCAGGCCGAAGAAGTTGACCGCGTAAAACGCAGCGAGAGCGGCATGATTGTGGATCCGATCACCATCGGTCCGGACGCGCCGATTTCCGATGCCCAGGCCCTGATGACCCGCTACCGCATCTCCGGCGTGCCGGTGACCAAGGACGGCAAACTGGTAGGGATCCTCACCAATCGCGACCTGCGGTTCGAGAATCGCTTCGACCTGCCGATCTCCGAGGTCATGACTAAGGAGAATCTCGTTACGGTCGCGGTGGGGACGACGCTCGAACAGGCGGAGGCGATTCTTCACAAGCATCGCGTGGAAAAACTGCTGGTGGTGGATGACCAGTACAATCTGAAGGGCCTGATCACGGTCAAGGATATCCAGAAGAAGCTCAAGTACCCGAACTCGGCGAAGGACCGGCAGGGGCGTCTGCGGGTAGGCGCGGCGATCGGGGCAACGGGCGATTTCTTCGAGCGTGCCCAGGAACTGGTGGCGCGCAAGGTGGACGTGTTGGCCATCGACACCGCCCATGGCCACAGCGCTCGCGTGATGGCCGCGGTCAAAACGATCAAGAGCCGTTTGCCCGAAGTGCAGCTCATTACCGGCAATGTGGCCACTTACGAGGGGGCGCGGGAGTTGATTTCGCTCGGGGTGGACGGTATTAAGGTGGGGATCGGACCCGGGTCGATCTGCACCACACGCGTGGTTTCGGGCGCCGGCGTTCCGCAGATTACGGCGATCATGGAGTGCTCGCGCGCCACGCGGGAGGCGGGCGTTCCGCTAATAGCGGACGGGGGCATCAAGTATTCGGGCGACATCAGCAAAGCGATTGCGGCGGGCGCGGACAGCGTGATGATCGGAAGCCTGCTGGCGGGCACCGATGAGAGCCCCGGCGAGACGATTCTTTTCCAGGGCCGGACCTTCAAGTCGTACCGGGGCATGGGCTCGCTGGGCGCGATGTCGCAAGGCAACGCCGACCGCTATTCGCAGGATCCGAATTCGAAGCTGGTGCCCGAGGGCATCGAAGGGCGAGTGGCATCGAAAGGCCCGCTGTCGGAAATGGTGTACCAACTGGTGGGCGGGCTGCGGTCGGGGATGGGCTATTGCGGAGCGAAGGACATTCGCGAACTGCAGGGCAAAGCTCGCTTCTTGCGGGTTTCATCGGCAGGACTCCGCGAGAGCCATGTCCACGACGTGATCATCACCAAAGAAGCGCCCAATTATCGGGTGGAATAGTCCTCAAAATCGGCGCGCACCGCTTTCTCCATCTTGCGGGCGGCATCCAGAAGCCAGTTGGCGGGCCGCTTCTTGAGATCGTTCAGGAGGTTCCGCGGTTTGGCGCTGCCCAGGTGAATGTTGGCAGTCTCCCAGCCCATGGCGTGCAGGAGCCGCAGTTCGTCGCGCTCCTTGGGAAGGGCGGAGAGTTCGACGCGCGAACAGTCGGGCGCCAGGCGGCGGACAATCCAGCGCTTCTGCGGATGCACGAATGGATCGCGGCAACGCACCGACCGCTCGAGAATCTCCTCGTACAGAATCGCGGCGGTGCCTCTGCCTTGCTCCGCCCAGACATATGCCGAAGGCGCCAGGGCCTTGGCTTCGCGCGCGACGGACCCGCCGCGCCAATCGGCCAGGGCGACGTACCGTTCGCGGCCGAGGCTGCCGAGACCGGCGACACGATGGGCAGTCTTCCAGCGCAGGCCGCGCTCGGGCATCATTCGATCGATGGATTTGCGGACTCCGGCCGGGGCGTCCTCGCGGGATTCCGGGAGGGCGTGCAGTTTGGCCCAGTAGGCCTCGGGGTCGTGCAGGCGATGGACCGCCATGAGGCGAAGCGCGTTGTGATGCTCGGCGAGGGCAAAGGGGCGGCCGCCGGCCTCGAGTGATTGACGATAGCCATCGACGAGGGCGCTCATCGCTCCCTCGAGGTCGCACCCGATCTGCGCCACCAGGGCGCTGGTAGCCAGGCGGATCAGGTCGTTCGTGTAGGGCATCCGCCAGGCTTCGTCGAAGTCGTTGATTCCCCAGATGAGGCGGCCTTCGATGTCGCGCCACGTTCCGAAGTTCTCGACGTGCAGGTCGCCGACTGCCAGGACGCGGGGCGCACGGGCAGCCGCGCCGCAGACGTCCCGCCAGATCTGCGCCCAGCGGTAGTAAGTGGCGCGCAGGAAGGGAAAGGGAGCGAGCCGCATCTGCTGATGCTTGAGTTCGAGATCGGCGGGGAGAATCTTCAGATGGCGGCCGAGCCACGCTTCGTATCTTTCGGTAGCCTTGGCGAATTTCATCGGGGTCGTTAGTAGCGTTAGGATATCAGAGATTCCAGGCGCGACAGCCAGTTGTCGAAATGGGGGCATGCCGCGCGGATCCTTGGCAGTCCGATTTCGAGAATGCCGAGGATACCGTGAAATAGCTTCTGATAGCCAGGAAAGACTGACTCGATGCGTCTGGAAGGCGCGGTATCGGGCGAATCTTCAATCTCCTCCGGAGTCAGGAATGGTTGGCAGATTCTCTCGAAAACGGGCGGAAGGTCGGGCCAGCCACTGCCGCGACTTAGGGCTTCGCAATCACTGAACAGCAGGTCTCAAACTCGTGCATTACAACAAATGGAACGAACCGTCTCGGATCGCCGATCTCCGCCGCCACATCCCGGAAAAGTGCTTCCTCGACAAAGCGGGCCCTTTCGGAAACCTTGATGCTGGCGGCCTCGGCCCGCCCAGGCCAGTCTGCAATCCCATGGTGCGGCAAGCCGCAATAATCCACTATGCTGGTTGCAATACACTGCGGGCCGCCTCAGAGGTGGTTGAGGATCTCTCTTCTGACGGACGGCCACGGCCTGATTCCGCCCCTCTTGCTCCGTAGTCGGGCATTGCCCACGATCCGAGGAACAACCATGTCATACCCGCAAGCGATCAGATACTCCGCCAAGACCCTATTCACAAACGCCTCCTCCGTCTGCCCCTCGACGTGTAGAAGGAGGCGCGGCATGCCTATGCCTTAACCGGGCCGCCCGCCAAACTCGTTCTTCTCCCACAATTGGCCGAGGCTGTACTCCTCCTGCCAAATGGCAAGTTGGCTGGAATGGAATCGAGCCGGCGGATTAGCGTTTCGCCGTCAAGTCGTTCGGTGACCAGAACGTCTTCCGGATCGAAGTGGTCTAACAGAAGAGAGGACTGAGTCGATACGAGGGTTTGAGTCTCCACCGACACCTGCCGGATCATGGATGCCAACAAACCGATCGCGTAAGGATGCAGGCCGAGTTCCGGCTCGTCCAAAAGTATGACGGAGGGTCGAAACTGGTACGGTTGAAGAAACAGCGTTGCCAGCGCAATGAACCGGAGGGTGCGTCGGAAAGTGAGGAGGCGTCAAAATACTGATCCGAGCCCCTGTGTCTCTACACCAGCCTGATATCCTCGGGACTACGGCGGAGGGGCTCTAATTCGAAGTCCTCGAAAAACGCGCCACGCGCTGCACCGAGCGGCAAATCAAGCTATACGATTCGGTATGTGACTCGCGCAGGTAGAGGAGGAAGGGGGCGAGGTTCGATCCATCCGCACGTCGAAATTCGTTGTCATGCACCTTGGCCGTCTTCCGCATCGGAGATGCTGAACTGGTGTCGTGCAAATGATATATTCTCCGGCCTCCGAAGCGTTTGCGAACCCAGCGTGTCACTCCCCTTTCGTGCTTCGGATCGCTGATGCCTGCCTCACGGCGTTGCTCACGTGGCGAGAGGCTCTCGGCAAATGGTTGGTTGAACCGACTCCCAGCCGAGTAGTATACCTTTTCATCCGATGTGAAATGCTCATCAACCGCGGTTGGAGCGAGCTTCAATTGATATTGACTCGCGCCGCCTACAAATGAGAGATGGATGAGAATTGATGAGAATCTCATTGGTATTCTTCGAGCCGAAGTGGAGAACCTTCTCGGCGCCGCCCGCAGCGGTCACATAATCCCTTAACCGGCCCTCGCGGATGGCGTGCAGAAACGCAAACACGCCGATGAAATTCGATTTTCCAGAGCCATTCGCACCAATCAAGACGTTGATCTTGTGCAACGGCAATTCCTCAATCGCCGCTATGCTCTTGAACCCCTTGACCGTGATCCAGTCGGGCGCTGTAGAAGCCATCTGCCTGCCTTTGGTCTGCTGCCTCCTTCACGATATCCTCAACCATCTACTGCGGTGCACGAATACTCGGAGCCACAATTCAAGACGAGGTAGACGAGGTTGAAATTGGTGAATGCCGCGGCGCACACTCCCGCGCCCCAAATCGTCCAGCCGTCTGTTCCGCACCTACTCGTCGTCAAGAAGGTTCAGGCGGGGGCTCCGCTCACAAGACTGGTTCTCAGTCCCCTGCGAGTGCGGGGGTAATCATCCATTTCAGCACGCCCTGCGGTTCTGTCCCGAACCGCTCGCAATCCACCCGCACCAGGGCCGCCTTCTTCATATCCACCTGCAGGGCCGGACAGTCGAGCAGGAAGGCCACCATGGAACTCATCAACGGCTCGTGGCTGGCCAGCAGAATCGAAGTGTCTCCCTTGCGCGAACGGATTTCGTCCCAGGTGTCGAACGGGGACGCCTCCGGCAGCAGGGCGCGCGTGCGCAGGACCTTGCCCTGGTAGCCGAGGACTTCGGCGGCGACATCGGCGGTTTCGACGGCGCGGCGATAGGGGCTGGAGAGAATCGTGGCTGGTTCAACGCCGACCTGCCGGGCGCGCTTCAGCACACGCCGGAGTTTGTCGCGGCCCTCGCCGGTAAGGGCGCGCTCCGAGTCGGGGTGGCCGGCGCGGGCGTCTTCCGCGATGCCGTGGCGGAGCAGGTAAATCTGCATCAGCCGGCCACTTTCCTGGACGCGGGCTGGCGCGAACGCTTCCCGCCCAACTGGAGGCGCGCAATCTGGCGCTGCAAGCTGCGGAAAATCAGAGGAATGGCCTGGCAGGCATCGATGACGGTGAATTCGTAGGGTTCCACCATGCTGTCGAGCGCCTTGATCAGGCGCGCCTGGTAACGAACAAAGCTCTCGTACAAATCGGGGCCGAAGCGCAGGTCCATGCCACTTTCCCAATAATCAAAAGCGCCGCGCCCGAGCACCACCCGCGAGACCAGGTGCTGCACCTCGGCGCGCAAGTAGTAGACCGCGTGCGGCACGAGCGCGAAACCGGCCACCTGTTCGATCCACTCGCGGTCCTCACCGCGCGCGACGGCGCGCGCCATGATCGAGTAGATGTACCGGTCGATCAGCACCACAAAGCCCGCACGCAACGCCGGAACGATCTCGTTCTCGAGGCGGTCGGCGAAGTCGGTGGTGTAAAACAGCGTCATGGTGATGGGGCCGAGCGTATTGCCTTCCTTGGCCATCTTGATGCCCTTGCCGGCCAGGGCCGAGCGCGCCATCCCGGTATCGAGGACGGCATGCCCTTCCTGCTCGAGCCACTGGCGAAGAAGGGCAATTTGGGTACTTCGCCCGACCGCGTCGGGGCCCTCGATCACGATCAGCTTGCCTTGCAATTCCGAGGTATCAACGCCCGGCAGCGGCTCGCTATAGAACTGGAGACTCTGACGTTTGCGCATGAAAATCCGTTCCGGCCGGCGGCAGATGCAAAACGCTGTTCTTGAGGTCGTCGCCCAGCACATTCATGACGATTTCGCGCATGCGCCGCTGCTGTTGTTCGATCGACTGGGTAGCATCGATGATCTCGAAGCCCATCTCTTCGGCCATCGCCTCGTACTCGTCCACGATGCGGCCCTGAAAGAGCCGGAAGCTTTCCTCCACGTTGCGCGCCAGCCGCAGATCCATCCCGGCCTCGTAGTATTTGAGGGCATCGCGGCCGCCCAGAATCCGGCCCAACGCTACGTCCAGCGGCACACGGAAGTAGAAGCTCAGATTCGGATGCATGGCGAAGCGGTAGAGATTGCGAACCCAGCTTCGGCTCACGCCACGCGCGACATCGCGCGCGAAGGCGGTGTAGGCATAGCGGTCGGCGCAGACGATCGCCCCGGATTTGACCAAAGGGAGGATGTAGCTTTCCATGCGATCGGCGAAATCGGTGGCGTGGATGAGGCTGAATGTGGTGGGCGTGAACATCTCCTTCTTTTTGCCCCGGCGGGTAGTCCGCCTGACCAACGGCGAGGAATTCCATTCACTGAAAACTACCGCGTATCCCTGCGACCGGAGCCAATGGCTCAGAAGGGAGATCTGAGTGGACTTTCCGGAACCGTCGATGCCCTCCACGACGATGAGCTTTCCACGGTACCGATTCGGTTCGAACAGAGACATGGCGCGCTCTCACCTTGCCTATTGTAGCGTAAGCGCCTGAAAACGCCGCACAAAGCAAATACCCAACCTTTCGGTTACCAGGCTCGTCCAATACTGTTCGGAGGAAGGCACCGATGCGAAAAGGACTCATCATTCTCACCAGTACGGTTACGTGCATCTGCGGGGGGTTCGCGCAGCCGCCCACTGGCCCGACTTTCGAGGTGGCATCGGTCAAGCTGAATACCTCCGGCGATTTCAGATCTTCCACCAACTCGTCAACCGGCGAACTATTCATCCGCAACTCCACGCTGAAGAGCATCATCCAGAGCGCTTACGACGTGCGGGAGTACTCGTTTTCCGGTCCGGACTGGCTGGCCACGGTCCGCTTCGACGTGAGTGCCAAACTACCTCCCAGCGATTCCGCCCAAACGAGCCGGGAGGAGCGGCAGTTGAGACGCCGCCAGATGCTGCAGAATTTCCTGGCGGACCGCTTCAAGCTGGAAACTCACCGGGAAACCAGGACTCTTCCCGGGTATGCTCTGGTCGTGGGCAGGAAAGCTCCGAAGCTCGCGGTATCGGAGCGCAAGGACGGCACGAGCATCAGCACCAATAACGGCAGTTTGAACGGCTCGGGGATGACGATGGCGAGCCTGGCGAACATGGTGGCGATCGAGTTGCGCAGCCCGGTGGCGGACATGACCGGAGTGGAAGGCCGGTACGACATCAAGCTGGAGTGGTCGAAGGACGATCCTCGGGGCACGGGAGAAAGCGGTGATGGAAAGTCGGTGGACACACGGCCTTCGATCTTCACGGCATTGCAGGAGACCTTGGGACTGAAGCTCGAGGGCCGCAAGATACCGGTCGAGATTCTGGTGGTGGACCACGTCGAGCGGACGCCTACCGAGAACTAGTGAGCCTCCACCCAAAC
>DATJWB010000182.1:0-2276 GCA_035501495.1 Bryobacteraceae bacterium
ACGCAGTTCCTCCTCAACGGCCGCCCAATCTTTCTTCGCGGCACGCTGGAGTGCAATATCTTCCCCCTCACCGGATACCCGTCCACCGGGGAAGAAGATTGGGCGCGGCTGTTCCGCATCGCCCGCTCGTACGGGTTGAACGCGTTCCGGTTCCACTCCTACTGCCCGCCCGAAGCGGCCTTTCGCGCCGCCGACCGCGCCGGTTTTCTGCTCCACGTCGAGCTGCCCGTCTGGAGCCACAACGCCGGAAAGGATCCCGCCCTCAACGACTACATGCGCGCCGAGGGCTACCGCATCCTGAAGCAGTACGGCAACCATCCTTCGTTCACCATGCTCTGCCTCGGCAACGAGCTGATCGGCGACGACAAGTTCCTGGATGGCCTCGTGGGTGAATTCAAGGCCGCCGATCCGCGGCGCCTCTACACGTTCTCCGCCGACCATCGCCGCCGCGCGCCCGGCCCTACTTCGAATTATTACGTCACGCAGCAGACTTCCGCCGGGCGCCTGCGCATCAACGGCACACGCTTCGGGCGCACCGAAGACGGCACCGATCACGATTTCGCCGTCAGCGTCAAGGCTGTGCCGGTGCCCCTGGTGGCGCACGAGCTTGGCCAGTGGGCGGTGTATCCGAGTTTCGACGAGATCGCGAATTACACCGGAGTGCTGAAAGCGCGCAATCTCGAAGTCTTCCGCGACCAGCTTGCCGCGCGCGGCATGATCGCCCAGGCGCTGGATTTCCAGCACGCCTCCGGGCGCTTCTCGTGGTCCATCTATAAAGAGGATATGGAGGCCGCGCTCCGCACACCGGGCCTCGGCGGTTATTTCCTGCTCCAGTTGGAGGATTTTCCGGGACAGGGCGAAGCACTCGTCGGCCTGCTGGATTCGTTCTGGAATTCCAAGGGCATCCTCACGCCCGAGGAGTTCCGCCGGTTTTCCAGCGAGACCGTGCCGCTGGTCCGCATGAAGAAATTCGTGTGGAAGTCGGGCGAGACCTTCGAAGCGTTCGCCGAAGTGGCGCACTATGGCAAGCAGCCCATCGACGCCGCGGTGGCTCAGTGGCGGCTGTCCGCCGACGATGGCAAAATCGTGCTCACCGGCGCCTTTCCATCCGTGAGAGTCGCGACCGGCTCGGTCACGCCCTTCGGCACGATCGCCGTGCCGCTGAGCGGAATCGCCGGCCACCTGACGCTCACGCTGGAGGTACCCGGCACCACCGCCCACAACGACTGGAACCTGTGGGTCTATCCCGACGCCGTCACGACGCAGGCGCCGCCCGGCGTCACCGTCGTCACCACGTGGGAGGAGGCGCGGGACGCGCTGGCGCAGGGACGGCGCGTGCTGCTACACTCCGTCACCGGCCCGGCGCTGGAAGCCAATCGCTTCCTGCCTATCTTCTGGTCGAAAGCCTGGGGCGGGCAGAGCTTCCGCGATCAACCCAGCCACCTGGGCATCCTCTGCGACCCCAAGCACCCCGCGCTGGCGCACTTCCCCACCGCGAGCTACGAAGATTTCCAATGGTGGGAGCTGACCGAAGGCTCGCGTGCGTTCGTCCTCAACGACACGCCCGCGGACTTCCGCCCCATCGTGCAGGTCATCGACGACTTTCATCGCAACTACAAACTGGGCGCCGTCTTCGAAGCGGCGGTGGGAAGCGGTAAGCTGCTGGCCACCTCCTTCGACCTCGCCGCCAACCTGGACCAGCGCCCCGTGGCTCGCCAATTGCTGCACAGCCTGCTCAGCTATGCCGCGACGTTCGATCCCAAGCCGCGGCTGGCGCCTGAAGATATCGACAAGATCACAGGATCGAGATGACCCCCGACGACCGATTCGAACTGCCGCCCGCGCCCGCCGACGAGACCGGTCCCGTCAAAGTCATCGAGGCCCGTTTCCTGGAAGCCAGGCCCTCCACGGACTCGGCGAGATCGACGAATCGAACCGCATCGTCGACGAAGTTCTCGCCATGGACCCGAACCACGGCGGCGCAATGGACTTGAGGCATCCATGACCCACACCTACAACGCCCGCTACGTCTGGAGCATCTCCGCCATCGCCGCGCTCGGTGGCCTACTGTTCGGCTACGACTGGGTCGTGATCGGTGGCGCCAAGCCCTTCTACGAGCGCTTCTTTCGACTCACCACGGAGCAACAGGTCGGCTGGGCCAACAGTTGCGCGCTGCTCGGATGCCTTCTGGGTTCGATCGCCGCCGGCGCCCTCAGCAACCGTCTCGGACGCAAGAAGCTGCTGATCCTCTCCGCATTCCTATTCGCCATTTCCTC
>DATJWB010000183.1:0-7889 GCA_035501495.1 Bryobacteraceae bacterium
CGCCAGTGTCGTCATGGCGGCTCGTGAGCTTGTCACGTAATCCAGTTCGGCCAACTGGCGGCGGCGATCGAACGGATTGTCGTCCTCAAAGCGGTGCAGCATCGCCGTCATCCACCAGGAAAAGCGCTGTACCTTCCAGACGCGCCGCAAGCAGGTTTGCGAGTAGCGGTCGAGCCCTTCGCACTTTCCGGAACGGTAGAACTCCGCGATCGCACGGGCAAGCACGGCCACATCGGCCACCGCCAGGTTCAATCCTTTGGCTCCGGTGGGCGGCACAATGTGGGCGGCATCGCCAGCCAGAAAGAGGCGGCCGTATTGCATCGGCTCGGTCACGAAGCTGCGCATTCCGGTTACGCCTTTCTGGATAACCGGGCCTTTGGCCGGCGCCCATCCATCACCGGTCCGCAGGCGAGCCATTAGCTCCTCCCAGATGCGCTCGTCTGACCATGGCGTCAGATCCTCTTCCGGATCGCACTGCAGGTAGAGGCGAGTCACTTCGGGCGAGCGCATGCTGAAGAGCGCGAAACCGCGGTCGTGATAGGAGTACACCAGCTCTTCCGATGAGGGTGCGGCCTCGGCCAAAATCCCCAGCCAGCCGAAGGGATATTGGCGATCGTAGAGCGTCAGGCAACCGTTCGGAATCGACGGGCGGCAGATCCCGTGGAACCCGTCGCAGCCGCCAATGAAATCGCACGAAATCGTGAGCGGCTCGCCATCCTTGCGGAAACGGATTTCGGGCGTACTGGAATCGAACTGGTGCACGCTGGTATCTTCGACGCCGAAAATGATGGGGCCGCCGGCTGCGAGCCGCGCCTGCACCAAATCCTTGATCACCTCCTGTTGCGCGTAAACGGTGATCGATCGGCCGCCGGTGAGTTCCGGAAACGGAATGTGGTGCCGATTCCCGCCGAAGCTCAGCCAGACGCCGTGGTGCGGAAGGCCCTCGCGCTTCATGCGGCCGCCGACTCCGGCTTCGCACATCAGGTCGACGGTGGTCTGCTCCAAAACGCCGGCGCGCACGCGGTTCTCGATGTAGTCGCGGCTGTGCGCTTCGATGATGATGGACTCGATTCCCTCGAGGTGTAAGAGGTGAGCCAGCATGAGTCCGGCCGGCCCGGCGCCGATAATTCCAACCTGGGTGCGCATGCGGGTTGCATTGTAGCATTGGAGTTAAGCGCCATGCCGGAGGGTCTCGAGATACGCCTGTATGATCCTCGCCGCACGCCTTTGGATTGGACGGAAGTGATGCGGCAACGCAATGCGCGGTGCTGTTGAAAGACCGCCGGGGTTCAAGGCCGCTGTCCCCCAGCGGCCAACCATTTGCGAGACGGCAGGAGGCGACCTGCCTGTTGTTCGATCGCCTGGACGCAGCGCAACAGTTTTGCGAGGCCAAGGTGCAGGACCTGCCGCACGTCGCCTGCGAAATCCTGGATGCGCAAGGGCGGGCTCATCCGCCACTGATGGTCATAACCCATCCGGACTTTCACGGCAATGATGACACAGGCGCAAAATGGTCGCGCCGGAGAAAGCTCATCGCGGTGGGTCTGATTCTGGCTGCACCTCCATTGTTCTGGCTCGATTGGCGGCACCACGCTGATCCTGCCCACGTTTTTGGGTTTCAATTGCATCCTGCTGGCCATGCGTTTCATTTACTGGCATTACGGGGTGCGCCACCGCGAGAGCGAGCGGCTGAAGCGCATCGCCGCCCATCGCATGCTGGAAAGCGGCGATGCCTGAATCTCAGTGCTATCCTGAATGCAGCCGCCGTGCCTCTCGGTTCCCGCTTTCACCGCGCCGCCCTCATCGTTTTTGGCGGATTCGCAACGTTAACCGCACTTTACGCCATACAACCGTTCCGCGAATATCCGGGCGTGGAGTATTCGAATTTTCCGCTGCCGCCCGACTATCGAGAAAAGACGGAATGGGTCTTCGCGAGGCTAATGTACCCTCCGATCGGGCGCTACATGCCTGGCATTCCAGTCGGACGGCTGCCTACTCCCGGCTTTGCCTTTTTCGGCGACTGGCGGCAGGGCGGTTCGAATTGGACCATGGATTACCCGCGGTCGGATCGCCACTTCTCGGCGGCTTTGAGGCGGCTCACCCGGATTCACGTGCGCTCCGCCGAGCAGCCAGTCAACCTGGACGATCACGACGTGTATGATGTGCCCTGGCTTTACGGCGTAGAAGTCGGCCACTGGAATCTTACTGACGCTCAGGTAGCCACCATGCGAGAGTTTCTCGAGCGCGGCGGCTTCTTCATGTGCGACGATTTCCACGGCAGCATCGAGTGGGAAGTATTCGTGGCCAGCATGCAACGCATTTTTCCCAATCGCCCCATCGTCGAAATTCCCAATAACGACCCGATCTTCCACGAAATCTACGATCTGGATGACCGCTATCAAGTCCCTGGAGCGCAGTTTCTGGAGACTGGGCAGATCTGGGAACAGGACGGCAAAGTACCGCACTGGCGCGGGATCTACGACGACCATGGACGAGTGATCGTGGCGATGTGCTTCGATATGGACCTGGGCGATTCCTGGGAACACGCCGACAACCCGGAATACCCCCAGAAGTTCTCCGCGTTAGGGATTCGCATTGGCGTGAACTACGTCACGTATGCGATGACTCACTAGACAGGTGTCTCCGTGAAAACGATATCGATGTCAGAGTGTGGGGCCAGCCCTTCCGGGATGCCGCCGCGCTTCCGTGCGGCGCGCCGGGCAGAAGCCCGGCGGCGGGCCAGAAGGCCCGACCCCACGCTGGCATTCATCACGACGCCATCATCGGGACACCTCACTAGGAGCGGCAGATGAATTGGGGCGCAACCGGCGCAACGGCACTGGCTTTGGCAGTCATCGTGGGGGCGTTCGGCGCGCACGCCTTGCGCGGCCGGATGGATGCGTATTCCACCAGCGTCTATGAGACGGGAGTCATCTACCACTTCTTCCACGCGCTCGGAATCCTGATCGTCTCTATGATGCCGAAGGCCGGCTTTCTATCGC
Organism: Bryobacteraceae bacterium; assembly: GCA_035501495.1. GTDB lineage: Bacteria > Acidobacteriota > Terriglobia > Bryobacterales > Bryobacteraceae > JAIQFL01. Next base: position 3,003 of record DATJWB010000183.1, read on the forward strand.
CGACGCAAACCACCTGGGTCTGCAGCCTGCTCGCGGCGGGGATCGTGCTGTTTTCCGGTAGTTTATACGTGCTGGCAGTGACGCGCATTCCGATGCTGGGCGCGATCACGCCGTTTGGGGGCGTGTCGTTCATCGGCGGATGGCTCGTGCTGGCCTGGGCTCTGCTGCGGAATCAGAAATAAACCTCAAGCTGGGCACCCACCCAATCCGATGGCAAGACCCTTTCCCCCTATTAAGGATATTAGGGTCTATAATACCATTGCTAAAAGAGCAGCCGGGAGTACCAGATTCCGGCCTGCAGCTATAGACGCGATGCGCATGGCGGTGTCTGGAGGCTGTCGGCATAACGGAAATTCAACACAGGATTGTCGCCGGTTCGGCGCGATCCGCCGGACCGGAAAACAGTGAGAGAAGGCTTCTAGATGAGTAAGATTGTGGTTTTGGTCGCGCTTGGCTTCCTGGTGGTGGCGACCGCCAGCGGCCAGACGATTTCCTGGATCCGGCAGTTCGGCACCACTGCGGAGGATTCCGCCATGGCGCTCACGACGGGTCCGGACGGCAGCATCTATGTCGCGGGATATACAGATGGATCTCTCGAAGGCAGCAGCGCCGGGGATCGTGACGCGTTCTTGCGCAAGTACGACCCCACCGGGAATGTGCAGTGGACCCGGCAGTTCGGCACCGCCGGGTATGATTTAGCTTATGCCCTCACGGCGGGCCCCGGCGGTATTTATGTCGCAGGATGGACGAACGGAGCGCTGGAGCAGGGCAGCAACGCTGGGCCGACTCAAGCGTTCGTGCGCAAGTACGCCGCCGATGGGAATGTGCTGTGGACCCGGCAGTTCGGCGCCGGTCCGGTTGATTACGCTGAGGCCCTCACGGCGGGTCCGGACTGCATCTATGTCGCGGGACAGACGTGGGGACAGCTCGGTGGCAACAACACCGGGATTATTGACGCCTTCGTGCGCAAGTACGACTTCAACGGGAGTGTCCAGTGGACACAGCAGATCGACACCACTGGTGGGTACACGGACACTCGGGGCATCACAGTGGGTCCGGGCGGCATCTATGTCTCGGGATGGACGAGGGGAGCGCTCGAGGGCACCAACGCCGGGGGTTATGACGCGCTCGTGCGCAAGTACGACACCGACGGGAATCTCCAGTGGACCCGGCAGTTCGGCACCGCTGGGGATGACCAAGCCTGGGCGCTCGCGGCGGGTCCGGACGGCTTCTATGTCGCGGGAGACACGTATGGATCTCTCGACGGCAGCAACGCCGGGGGCGCTGACGCATTCGTGCGCAAGTACGACGCCAACGGGAATGTGCTGTGGGCCCGGCAGTTCGGCACGGCTGTGGATGATATACCTGCGGCCCTCACGACGGGTCCGGACGGCATCTATGTCGCGGGATATACAGGCGGAGCGCTCCAGGGCAGCAACGCCGGGGTTCGTGACGCATTCGTGCGCAAGTACGACTCCGACGGGAATGTTGTGTGGACTCGGCAGTTCGGCACCGCTGCGGATGACGTAGCTCTTGCCCTCACGGCGGGTCTGGACGGCATCTATACCGCGGGATGGACGGGCGGATCGCTTACGGGCAGCAACGCCGGGGGTTTTGATGCGTACGTAATCAAGATCACGCCGGCCAAGCCGCCAGTGTTCGGGCCTCTGCCCGCTCCCGTGGCGGAGGCCACCAGCCCCGCTGGCGCGGTGGTCACCTACACCGTAACCGCGACCGACTCGGACGGTCTAACTCTGGTGCCCGTCTGCGTGCCCGCGTCGGGGAGCACCTTCCACCTGGGCACGACCACGGTGAGTTGCACGGCCACCGACGCCTTCAACAACAGCACGACTGCCAGCTTCCCGGTGGTAGTGCGGGACACCACGCCGCCCCAACTCAGCCTGCCCGCCACCATCACCGTGTACGCGGCCTCCAAGAGCGGCGCGCCGGTGAGCTATACCGTAACGGCTACCGACCTGGTGGATGCCCACCCGACAATCACCTGCCTGCCGGCCTCGGAAAGCATCTTCATGGCCGGCACTACTGCCGTCAACTGCACGGCGACGGATTTCAGCGGTAACCAAGCCTCCGGAAAGTTCACCGTACTGGTGATTGGGCCCGACGATCTGGTCCTGGGAAAGGTCGCAAGCCCGGTGGTTCAGACCGGGAAGAACCTGAGCTACTTGATTGGAGTCGTGAATCTGGGCCCGGCCACCGCTTACCAGGTGACGGTCACCGATCCGCTCCCGCCGGGCACGACCTTCGTGAGTGCTTCCTGGCAGACCGGCTACTGCGCGACAGGGACCGGCGGGGTGAATTGCTCGGCTCCGTCGCGGGGCACGCCCTGCGCGTTCAGCGGGGGCACCGTCATTTGCAGCATCGGGACGCTGGCCCCGTTCAGCCTGCACAACCTGGGCGGTGTGGGCATTGAGGCGGTCGTGAATGTCACCGCAGCCGCCCACACGACGATTAAGAACACGGCAAGTGTAACCGGAGCCAACGTGGACTCGCGTCCAGGAAACAACTCATTCACCGCGACCACGATTGTCAGCGTCTCGGGTCCGTCGAAGCCGTGACAACTGCTGTGGGCATGCACCGGCTCATGCTACCCTCTCCTTTGCATGCCTGAGGCGCATTTCGACCTGGCGGCCGCGGCCCGCCAGGAAATGATTGACCATGGCTTTGCGCCGGACCTTCCGGCCGAGGTCACGCAACAAGCGGAAAGGCTACATGCCGCCTCGGCGACGGGCGTGCAGGACCTGCGATCGCTGGTTTGGTCGTCCATCGACAACGACGATTCCCGCGACCTCGACCAGATCGAATGGGCCGAACGAAATTCGGCGGGCATACGGGTGCTGGTTGCGATCGCGGATGTGGATGCATGCGTGGCGAAGGCCACACCGATCGATCGTTACGCGTGCTCGGAAGCTACCACCGTGTACACGGGCATTCGGACGTTTCCTATGCTGCCGGAACGGCTCTCGACAGATCTTACTTCACTCGCCGAAAACCAGGACCGTGCCGCGGCCGTGATCGAGATGACCGTCGGGTCAGATGGGACGATCACAGCCGGCAGCGTCTATCCGGCGCTGGTGCGCAATCGGGCTCAGTTGACGTACAGTGCGGTCGGGCCCTGGCTGGAAGGAACCGCGGGTCCGCCGCCAAAGGTAGCTCGATTGCCAGAACTCCAATCGCAGCTCAAGCTGCAGGACGAAGCGGCGCGCTGCCTGGCGGAGGCCCGCCACCGCCTGGGCGCGCTGACGTTTGACCGCACGGAAGCGCAACCAGTATTCACGGACGGGCTGGTAAGCGACGTGGTGACGCGCCAATCCAACCGTGCGGCTCATCTCATCGAAGACTTCATGATCGCCGCCAATGAAACCATCGCGCGGACGCTGCGCGAGGCCGGCGTAACCTCAATCCGCCGCGTAGTGAAGGCGCCGGAGCGCTGGCCACGCATCGTCGAGCTGGCGCGAGGATACGGCGAGCAATTGCCGGCGGAGCCGGATGCGGGCGCGCTCAACAAGTTTCTCGAGCACCGGCGAGCCGACCCGGTGCACTACAGCGACATCTCACTCGCGGTTTTGAAACTGATGGGGCCCGGCGAATACGTCATGGCGCGCCCCGGCGATCCGGCACCCGGCCATTTCGGACTGGCGGCGCACGACTATACCCACTCGACCGCGCCCAACCGGCGGTTCGCCGACCTGGTGACGCAGCGGCTCCTGCTGGCGCTGTCGGCGAAGAGTAGCACGCCCTACTCCGATGAGGAACTGTCTACGATCGCGCGCAACTGCACGCTCAAAGAAGATGCCGCACGCAAAGTGCAGCGCGACATGAACAAGCGCATCGCCGCGGTGGCGCTTCAGCGGCGGATCGGCCAAAAATTTTCCGCGGTCGTGACCGGCGTCACACCTAAGGGCGTTTTTGTAAGGGTGCTCGGCCCGCCGGTGGAGGGACGGCTGATGCGCGGAGAGCACGGCTTGGATGTGGGCGACCGGCTTTCGGTCACCCTGCTGGGCGCGAACCCGCGGAATGGCTTCATCGATTTCGGGAGATAACCATGCCTGACGACGAAAAGACTCAACTTCTGCGCCATACGCTGGCGACGCTGGCATATCGTGGTGGAAAAGCGTTGCGCGGAGCTCCTCCGGAGTTCGCGGGCTTTCAGGCTGGCCCCGAAACACGCACTCCGGGCCAGATTCTGGCGCATTTGGGCGACCTGCTGGATTGGGCCGTAACGCTGGCCGAGGGCAAACAGAAATGGCAAGATTCGCCGGTGATCGCATGGAACGAGGGCGTGGACCGGTTCTTTGCAGCTCTCGAGACGTTGGACCGGCGGCTTGCCTCGGGCGCGCCGCCCGCGTGCTCCGCGGAGAAGCTGTTTCAGGGGCCAATCGCCGATAGCCTGACGCACGTGGGACAGATTGCCATGCTGCGCCGGATCGCGGGCTCTCCCATGCGCGGCGAGAACTACTACGTTGCGGAGATCACTGCGGGGAGGGTCGGGGCGGAACAGGCGGCGCCGAAGAGGGAGTTCTAGGCCAGGATGCGCTGCAGGATTTCGGGAATCTCAAATACGGCGCGATTCTTTTGGAGCTCGGTAGCGTCCCGGAATTTGCTATATGCCGCCGGCGCGAGCAATTCATCGACGGCTTCGGCGATTCTGTTGAAGTTCGGTAGCACGATGCCGACGCCTTGTTCCCTTACCCAATCGGCGTTGTAACGCTCCTGCGGAAGCGTCCACGCGTTACGCACGACGATGACCGGCAATCGCATACTGATCGCTTCGCTGATGCTTCCCGGGCCCGGCTTGCCGATGAAGTAATCGGCGAGTTGCATATAGCGCGCCACTTCCTTGGTGAAGCCCTCGACGAAAATTGGCGC
>DATJWB010000184.1:0-10091 GCA_035501495.1 Bryobacteraceae bacterium
GAAGATGCTGGCGCGGTCGCAATCGAGCAGGCTGGTGGCTTCGCGAGCGATGAGATCGAGCAGGGCTCCGAGGTCGTGCTCCGAGTTGATTTTCTGGCAGATCGCCAGGATGGCGGCAAGCCGCTCGTTCAACTCGGATTGAGGGACGGAGGCCACTTGCACCTCAGTGTATTACGGAAGGGCGCGTAGTGTCCATGAAGTTGACACACAGCAAAATCGGTTTACTGGGTGTATGGCGGGTGGACAACCGAGCTTCCGACCAACTGGTCAGAGCAAAAGTACTTAGGCTCGACCCGTGTGTGGAATCGCCGTTGCAAAAGGGGGTGAGGTGCGGCGGGCAACGATCGGAGGCCAGATTCGAACGGCGTTCGGCGGTTTGTCATCGAATCTGTCGTCGGGGCTTGCCGCATCCTGCCGATTGAACCCGCTAAACGGAGGATGGCAGCGGGCCACACAACATCCTCTGAAACCTGCTGGCCCGTTCAGGACGACCCACCGAAAAGGGGCAGCGAACCTGCCCCACATCTGGTTGGGCGGTAGGTTATACTCGATGACGAGGCCGGCGTAGCTCAGTTGGTAGAGCATCTGATTTGTAATCAGAGGGTCGGGGGTTCAAATCCCTTCGCCGGCTCCAATAGTGCCTCCACGGCCCGCGGCACCTGCTATATACTCAATCCTGTCGCGGCGTGATCGCGAAGCAAGCAGGGGAAGGGCCTCGGGTCCGCCGGCGGGGGGCTCCATGAAGAGAATCGATGCGATACGAGCTTTAACGCTCGCCCTGTACCTTACTTCCGCCCTGAAGTTGTGGGCGGCGGACGTGATCACGATCGAGTATCCCTATCTGGGAGTGACTCACATTACGCGCGTGGGCAGCGTGCCGGATTTTCCGCGCAATGTGAAGATCAACGTGGTCAAGATCGACCTGACCGCGTCTTCCCTGTCGTTCAAGTTCACACCGCACAGCGGGACTCGAGACACGGTCCGCGAGACCACTCTCCAGTACTTGAATGACATGGGCGCTCAGATCGCCATAAACGGATCGTTCTTTCTGCCTTTCCCATCGACGGACCTGAATGCAGCCCTGGTCGGGTTTGCCGCTTCCAACGGCAATGTTTATTCTCCTTTTGAACTGCCAACACAAAACTATGCACTCGTGAGGGATTCCCCGGCGATCAACATCGATCCCAACAACCATGCGAGCATCGTGCATCGGGATCCCGCATTCTCCGATGGAACGTGCTACGGCTTGTGCCAGGCGGTGGATGGACTGCACATCCTGGAAAACGTGGCAGTGTGGAACGCGTTCGCCGGGTCGGGGCAAATCGTCACGGGCGGTGTGAAAACCATCCCCTGCTATGTGGATGCCACTCATCCGGACTGCCAGTTGGTGGGGCCGGGTCCGGCGAACTATTCGAACAGCAACTCCTGGTATGAGCTGATCAATGCGCGCACCTCGATTGGATTGGGCTGCGATGCCAAAACGTTGGTTTTGTTCACCGTGGACAACGCCAACGGAAGCTCCGGCATGAAGGTCTCCGAGGTAGCGGATCTTCTGATCCGCGACTACAGAGTCTGCAACGCGCTGAACATGGACGGCGGAGGTTCCACCAGCCTGGCGATGGCGGATCCGGTTACGGGGATCGGGAGGTTTCTCAACTCCTCGTCCGACAACCCGAACGGACGGATGAACGCAAGCGGGCTGGCGGTGTTTGCCGTCCGCGACACGGTTCCACCCCTGACAACGGCGCAGATCGCTCCTCCACCGAATGCAAATGGCTGGAACAACAACAGCGTGACGGTGACCTTGAATGCACAGGACAATCCCGGCGGGATCGTCAAGCAAATTCAATACTCGCTGACAGGGGCGCAAACGTCCGGGACGCAGGTAGTTGCGGGAAACACGGCATCCTTCAACGTGGTGGCCGAGGGAGTGACTACAGTGAGATACTTCGCCACGGATGTCGCGGGAAATAGCGAGTCAACCGAATCGCTCACCGTCAAAATCGATGAGACGCCGCCGGTGATTTCCGGGATGCCCGCTACCGGCTGCACGCTCTGGCCGCCCAATCACAAACTGGTAAAGGTCGCGACGGTGACAGCTGCCGATGCGTTGTCGGGAGTGGCTAGCGGTTCTTTCACGATCACCGGGAGCAGCAACGAGCCGACGGACCCGAATGACCCGGCGGTCGTGATGACGCCAAACGGCCCTAACAGCTTCATCATCCAGGTTCTGGCCGATCGCTTAGGAGACGGCTCGGGCAGGATTTATACGCTGACCGCGACGGCGAAGGACCTGGCTGGAAACGTCGCCTCTTCGACGGCCACGTGCGTCGTGCCACACGATCAAGGGAAGTAGAAGCCCAAGTCTGGCCGTCTTCCGTGGCTAACTCCAATACCTCGATAGCGGTTCCTTGACATTCATCTCGGGTTTTTCCTATACTCCGGGGGTGTTTGCTGATGTGTGGCATCAGATACAGATCGGATGCCGAGGGGCGAAGTCACGCGCGAGACGGCGCCAGACCAGAGGGGCATGGGTAGAAAGAGGTCCTTTCATTTCCCGTCGTGGATGATTGAGACCGGCGGCCCGTCGTGAACGGAGCTGCTACGGAGGGGGGGCAACGATGGATCTTCCGCGGATGCTTTCGGATCTCCGCTCGGAACGCGAACGGATCCTTCAAGTTATTCGGACGCTCGAACAACTGGAAACGCCTAGAAAAAGAGGGCGGCCGAAGAAATCTGAACCTGCACAGACACACAACCGGGTGATGACTGCGTCGGCGTCGGATTCTTCGGGTACGATGTGAGCCCGGCGCCCGGGCTCACGGCATCGACTATCGGTGGTAGTTGGTCGCGCCAGCCGCTATCCTTTTGCAAGCGATGCTGTTCGAGGTCAGCGGGCTGAGCAAGCGATTCGACGGGATTGCGGCGCTGAGCGATGTCGGGTTCCAGGTGCGGGCGGGCGAGGTGTTGGGGCTCATCGGGCCGAACGGCGCGGGCAAAACCACCCTGTTCGAATGCCTTGCCGGTGGGTTGCCGGCGGATAGCGGCACCGTGCGCGCGGGTGGGCGGCCGGTAGGAAATCACGAGCGGCCCTCACTGTTGTTCTTTGTCCCCGATGGGATTGCACCGTGGGCCGAGCAGCCCGTGGGATGGATCCTCGACTTCACTGTGGGATTTTTCGGCGGCAGGAGCGGCCTTCGCGAGGAGGTAATCGAGCAACTCGATCTCGGCGGATTGCTTCGGCAGCCTATGGGTACGCTTTCGAAAGGGCAGCGGAAACGCGCGCTGCTCGGGATCGGGCTCCTGACCCCGCAGCCGGCGCTGCTGATCGACGAGCCGCTGGATGGGCTCGACCTGCGGCAGGCCCGGGACGTGGCGGCGGCACTGCGCGCGCACGCGGCTCGCGGACGCACGCTGTTTCTTTCCATTCACCAGATCGCCGACGCGGCGCGTTTCTGCGACCGGTTTGTGCTGCTTTCAGGCGGGCGGGTGTGCGGGGAAGGCACGGTGGAGGAACTCGCCGCGCTGGCGGCGGCGCGCGGCGGCGGGGCGTCGGGAGACCTGGAAGAGGTATTTCTTGCGCTCACCTAGGTCCCCGTTTCTCTGGCTTCTGGAGAAGGAGTGGCGCGAGCTCGTGGTGTCCCGGGCCTGGTGGGTGCTGCTGCTGGCCATGGGGCCGCTGGTGGGAGTTTCGTTCACCAGCGCGATGCGGACCTACGCGGAGGTCAGCGGGCTCAACGGAACAGCGGCCGGGGTCGGCGAGGCGCTTTCGCCGCTCATCGGAGTATGGGCGCCGACATTCAGCGCGTGCGAGCTGGCGGCCGTCTTCCTGCTGCCCTTCGTGGCTATCCGGCTGGTGGCGGGCGACCGGCAGAGCGGCGCCCTGAAGCTGGAGATGCAGCAGGGGATGGGCCCGATTGCGCGCATGGCGGCGAAGACCCTGGTGGGACTGGCCGGATGGTTGATCGCGCTGCTGCCGCCGCTGAGCGCGATCCTGCTGTGGAAGAGCTACGGCGGGAGCATCTATGCGCCGGAGATGGCGGCGCTCGCCGGCGGGCACGTGCTGAACGCGGCCATGACCATTGCGCTCGGGACGGCCGCGGCGTCACTGGGCGAGCATCCTTCGACGGCCGCGATCCTGACCCTGGGCGTCACGGTGGGAACGTGGATCATCAATTTCTTCGGGGCGGTGCAGGGAGGCTGGTGGGAGCGCGCGGCAGAGTACACACCGGCCGCGATGGTGGCGGAGTTCCAGCACGGGCTGGTGCGGCTGGACACGGTGCTGACCGCTCTGGTGCTGGCGCTGGCGGGCCTGGGATTCGCGGCACTCTGGATGCGCCTGGGGACGCCGTGGAAGCGGCGGATGCGGGAATCGATCGGGCTGGGTGCGCTGGCAGCGGCGGCGATTTTCGCGTGCACGTTCGCCAAAGCGAACTGGGATCTTTCGGAGAGCCGGGGCAACTCGTTCGCGGAAGCTGATGAGCACATGCTGCGGCAGATTCGAAAGCCGCTGGTGATCGAGGCGCACCTGGCGGCCGAGGATCCACGGCGGGTGGACCTGGAGCAGAAGGCGCTCTCCAAGCTGCGCCGGGTGCTGCCTGCGCTGCAAGTGAGGTACGTGGCGGCGACGTCGATCGGGCTGTTCGAGCAAACCAGCGCGGGCTACGGCGAAATCTGGTACGACCTCGGGGGGCACAAGACGATGAGCCGCGTGACGACGGCGGAGGGCGTGCTCGAGACGATCTATTCACTGGCGGGAGTGGCGCCGCCGAAGGAGGATGACGAGGCGGCCTTCCGCGGCCATCCCCTGGCGGCGCCGCCGACGGGAGCGGGCGCAATTTTCTATGGTGTTTGGCCCGGGCTGACTCTGGTCGCCGGGATTCTGGTACGAAGGAGATTCAAATGAAGGCAAAGTTATGGTTCGGGATGGTGCTGGCGGCCCTGGCGGCGAACGCCGCCGACATGAAGGTGGACCTCTCCAAGGAGCAGCCCGGCAAGCCGCCGGCAACGTTCGAACCGATGGTGGGAACGTGGGTGGTGGCGCAGGACGGCGGCGAGAAGGTGATCATGGTCGACGGGCGGCCGTGGGTGGCGAGCAAGGACAACCCGACCAAGCTGCTGGTGCAGACGGCGCGCAAGCTGTACGGCACGTCGAACGAAGAGCTCATGGATAACGCCAAGCAGTTTGCCTATTATCCGGTCGCGGTGCTGAGGGGTGTGGAGAACTTCTCGAACGGCACCATCAGCATGAAGTTCAAGACGGTCGCCGGCGATTCGGACCGCTGCTCCGGAATCCTGTTCAACGTGAAGCCCAACGGCGACTGGCTGGCGGTGCGCTACAACGACACGGAAAACAACGTGGCGTTGTGGGAGTTTCACAGCGGGATCCGGCGCAACATGAGGTTCAGCGACCGCTCCAAGCCGTTTCCGCTGGACCGCGCCACTTGGCACGAGCTGAAGCTCGAAGTGGATGGGGCGAGTTTGAAGGCCTGGCTCGATGGGACGCTGGCGCTGGAGTACACGCTGGGTAGCGAACCGCAGGCGGGGCGCCGCGGGCCGCCGCACGAGGACCTGTTCCCGGCAAATAATCCGGTGCTGCGGCCGCCGGTGGCGGGGAAGATCGGGCTGTGGTCGAAGACGGATAGTACGAGTTACTTCAAGGACTATACCGTGAGTGCCAAATAATAGGGCACTACCGCTTCTGGCAGTGGGGGCAGAAGTGCGACGACCGCTGGGTCACGACTACCCGGCGGATGGGAGTGCGGCACACCACGCAGGGCTTGCCGGTCCGCTGGTAGACGCGATGGCTGATCTGGAAGAAGCCCTTGCGGCCCTCGGCATCGACGTAGTCTGAGATCGAGGACCCTCCGGCGGCGATGGCTTCGGTGAGCACGGCGACGATGGCGCGGTGGAGCTTGCGCACGCGACCCGGGCGGATGCGGTGGGCCAGCGCAAGCGGGTGAATGCCGGCGCGAAAGAGGGCCTCGTCGGCGTAGATGTTGCCGATGCCGCGGAGGAAGGTCTGGTTCAGGAGCAGCGACTTGATGCGCGTGTGCCGTTTTCCGAGCGCTGCGGCGAAGTCTTCGAAGGCGATCTCCAGCGGCTCGGGGCCGAGGCGGGCGACGCGACGGGGGAAATCTTCGCTGAGCTCGATGGCGCCGAACTGGCGGCTATCATCGTAAAGGAGCAGGCCGCGATCGAAGTTGAAGATGGCGTGGGTGTGCTTGCCGGCCTCACCGCCGAGCAGCAAACGGCCGGTCATGCCCAGGTGCACCATGAGGTAGCCGCCGCCGGAGAGCGAGGCGACGATGAATTTGCCGTAGCGTTTGACGGCGGTGATCCGGCGGCCGGCGAGGCGAGCGGCCATGGCGTCGGGATCGCCGCCGCGCAGCACGCGCAGGTTGCGGAATTCGGCGGAAACGATGCGCCGGCCCACCAGCGGACGGATGGAGCGCACGACGGTTTCGACTTCGGGGAGTTCGGGCAAGTCAGGGCACCTGAAGGAAGACGTCCTCGCCTTCCACTTTGACCTCGAAGGTCGGGACGCGCCTGGAGGGATCGAGGTCGTACTCGCCGGTGGCGCAGTCGAACTCCCAGAGATGGTAGGGGCAGACCACGCGGCCCTCGTGGATCTGGCCTTGACCGAGGGGACCGCCGCGATGGATGCAGACGCCGCTGAGGGCGCGGACGTCGCCGCCGGTGTGACAGATGGCGTACGGCTGATCGCCGATCATGACTTCGGTAACCGACTCGGGCGGAAGCTGCGCCACGGTGGCGACTTTGACGAAGGGCATCGCTCTTCCCATTGTACGGTGCCCTTTTCCGGCGGAAATCCGCGCGCCGGTAGCGGTGGGTCACTTGGCCGAGAGGGATCGGACGAGCTCGTCGGCCTCCTGTTTGGTCTGGGGAATTCGGAGGGCGGCTTCCACGGGCGGCTGGACGTGATTTCCGTTCTCGTTGTCGGCGCCGAGGGCCTTGAATACGGAGGAGAGTTTTTGCTGCGCCGCGAGCAGCAGCTCCATGCCTTTGGCTGCGGAGCCTCGTTCTTCCTGGAGCTTGACCTCGAGCTGAGACCGTTCGTTCCGCAATTCCCCGACGTCGGCGGTCAATTGGCGGATTCTCTCCTGATCGGCACTCAACTGGGACTCGAGAGAGGCCCGGAGGCGGGCCTCCTGCTCCGCGAAGCGCCTGGAGTCGGCGGCTTCCACGGCCGCCCGGGCGGCCTGTTCGGCGAGCTCGTGGGCTTTGCGTTTTTCGGCCTCGAGATCGGCTTCGACGGCCGTAAGGCGCGTGGCTTTCTCGCCCAGGATGCGGTCTGCCTCCAGCGCGCGGGCCTCCGCTTTCTTGGTATCTTCGGCCAATACGACTACCTTCGTGCTGAGCTCCTGGACGCTGTGTTCGGCGGCGGTCCGGCGCGCCCGTTCCTTCTGCTTTTCTTCCGCCTCGATTTCAAGCTGCTCCTGCTTCTTTTTCAGATCCTCCGCATTCTGCACGAGGGACTTTTCCTGAAATGTGAGCTGCTTTCGGAGGTCTTCCAGATTCGCGGTCGCGGCCGCCAGGGAGGACTCTCCGGTGCGCAGTTTGCCTTTCAACTCGGCCAGCTGGGCTTCGGTGATCGGCGGGCGCAGCCTGCGATACAGAATGAGAAGGCCGGCAGCGGTGCCGATCAAGGCACCAAGGGCCGTTGTCGAGAGAACAACTAAAGGGTTCATGGCGGACCTCTATATGCCGCAAAGTAACCGAAGCCCCGTTCCGCGCAATAGGTTAACTCTGCGGCGCCGTAGTTATCGTAACGCTTCACCACGCGAACATGGATACCCAAAGGTTAGTTAACTTCGGATAATTCAGTTCGGTAATATCAGTTCGGTATAAGAGTCTTGGGCCAGGGGTTACAAGATAACGCCCTATCTACCGGCACAGGCTCAGGCCACGAGCTCCGCGAGGGCGCGTCCGCAGATCATACTGGCTTCGTGCTTGTTGCCGCCGGGCCCGGGCCAGTGCGTTTCGAGGCTGATCCAGCCGTGGTAGCCGTCGCGAATGAGGAGGCGGATCTGCTCGGGCCAGTCGACGACGCCGTCGCCGAGACGGCACCAGTTGGGCCTGTGGCCGTCCATGGTGCAGTCCTTGGCGTGGACGTGCTGGATGCGCGAGACGGGCAACGTGCTGTAGCCATTGGGGATGGGTGTCTCGCCGGCGGCCACGGCGTTGGCGGGGTCCCAGACCAGCTTCAGATTGGGGTGATCGAGGGCGGCCAGCAGCCGGCCGGCCTCGGTACCGGTACCGATGTTGCAGGCGTGCTCGTTCTCGATGCCGACGATCAGGTTGTGGGGGGCGGCCTGCTCGGCGAGATCGCGCAAGGCGGACACGATGCGGTCGAAGCAGGCTTCCGGCTGGACTGTGCGCCAGTAAGAGAACACGCGGACGATGCGTGCGCCGGTGCGCCGGGCGATTTCGAAGGCGCGCGCGGTGAGGCGCGGCTGATCGGCGAAAGTGTGTTTGGAGGCGAACATATCCTGCTGGTAGCGGGAATCGATTTCGGGTGCATCGGGCAGGACGCACTTGAGAACGGGCGAGGCGATGGAGATAATTTCCAGGCCGGCGCCGCGGACGATGGCGATGGCGCGGTCGAGCTCTTCGTCGGTGAGATCGACGATGTTCTTGCCGAAGACCATGCGGAGCTCGGCGCCGGTCATACCGATCTGCTGCATGGATCGGACGGCGGTTTCGATATCGGGCGAAAACTCGTCGGTGATGGCGGCGATGGGGTAGCGGGGCATGAAAGCTCCATTATAGTGGTGCGAAAATAGCGGAGAATGCCAGGGATAGCTCACAGCGTGGAGAAGGTGCCGCGCTCGCGCATTCGCGAGCTGGCGGAAATTGCGATGGGCATGGACGGAGTGCTGCGCCTCTATTTCGGCGAGAGCAACCTGCCGACGCCGGAGTACATCAAGCGGGCGGCGGTGCGCGCCATGGAGGACGGCTACACCTTTTATACGGAGAATGCCGGGCTGCCCTCGCTGCGGCGGGGGATCGCCGAGAATTACCGCCGCCTGCACGGCGTGGAACCGGATCCGGCGGGCGAGATTGTGGTCACCGCGTCGGGGGTGCAGGCGCTCAACCTGGCGATCCGCTGCGTGCTCGATCCGGGCGATGACGCGATCGCGCTGACGCCGGCGTGGCCCAACGGGTCGTCGAGCATGATGATGGCGAACGCGAGCGTGCGGCAGATCCCGCACCCGTTGTGCGGCGAGCGGTACCGGGTGGACTTCGACGCGCTGGAAGCAGCGGTGACGCCGAGGACACGGCTCCTGCTTTACACATCGCCATCGAACCCACTGGGGTGGGTGGCGACGGGGGAAGAACAGCAGGAGTTGCTCGATTTCGCGCGGCGGCACGGACTTTGGCTGCTGGCAGACGAGGTGTACGACCGGCTGTACTACTCGGGCGCGCGGTTGGGCGATCCGGTGCCGTCGATTTTGCGGCGGGCCACGCGCGACGACGCGGTGATGGTGGTGCACTCGTTTTCGAAGAGCTACTGCATGACGGGCTGGCGCGTGGGCTGGCTGGTGGCGCGGCGCGACGTGGCGGAGAAGGCTACTCAGTTGAACGAGTTCATCGTTTCGCACGCGCCGACCTTCGCGCAGAAGGCCGGCGAGACGGCACTGGCGGAGGGCGAGGGCGAGCTGGTGCGTATGCTGGAGAGGCTCAAGGCGAATCGCGACCTGTGCCTGGAGTCACTGCGCGGAATCGCCGGGGTCACGGTTCCCACACCCGACGGCGCGTTTTATCTTTTTCCCAGGGTGGATGGATTGAAGGACTCTTTCGCTTTCTGCCGGCGGCTGCTGGAGGAGACCCGGGTTGGGCTGGCGCCGGGCGTCGCGTTCGGAGAAGGAGGCGAGGGCTCGTTCCGGATCTGCTATGCTGCGGAACGATCGATTTTGGAGCCGGCCATGGAGCGGCTAACGAATTTTCTGCGGAGGTAAAAGGTGATCAAAGGCTTCAAAGAGTTCCTGCTCAAGAACAACGTTCTCGCACTGGCCATTGCGGTGATTGTCGGAGGAGCCGTGGGCAAGGTGGTGTCGTCGCTGGCG
>DATJWB010000185.1:0-2725 GCA_035501495.1 Bryobacteraceae bacterium
CGCCGACGCGCGGTTTCCCAGCGAGAAGACGGCGTTCATGATTTCCCGCTCGCGCCGCGTCAATCTTTCAGGAACCGTTTTGGCCATGGTGCGACACCTGTCACATTATGACGCGACAAATGTCGCATGTCAAGGACAAAATCAGGCGGATGGTTGTTTCAAAATCCGCAGCACGGCCAGTATGGTGCTCCAACTGCGGGTCGTCGCCGGGGCACCGAAGAGTTTGTCGATCCGGCCGAGACAGGCGATGGTCTTCATGCGGCGGCGGTACAGTCCGAACACGAGTTGGTTTTTGGATCCGTTGATTCGTACCAGCCACTCCTCACCTTCGGGAATTGCGAGCGGAAGGGCGGATTGGCAGCGGCCGGGTTTCGCAAGGATGCTGACAAATTGAACGACATCCGGGCGTGCCGGCTCGGCTGCAAACGGGTTCTCCATTGCCAGGCGGACCAGATCCCTGCCGTCGCAGGACGCAACTACCGCTTCGAAGGGCAGCTTGCGGCGCAGCTCGGCGAGGAACTTCGCGCGCGGTCCGGGTTTTCGGACGACCAGCGTTCCGGCGGCGCCGACGTTGACGACATCATAGGCGGCCAATTCGCGGGCGAGCGTGCTGGGGCGGCATCTCCGGTGCCCGCCGACGTTGATGCCTCGGAAGAAGACGATCAGGGCCACCTACTTTGTATATTTCTCCATCCACGCCAGGATGTATTCGATTTTGGCGATGTAGTGGCTGTCGTAGACGCGGATGCCGTGGAACTCCTGGGGCACGCGCACCAGCACCGCCGGCACTTTCTGCGCTTTGAGGGCGAAGTAGAGTTCTTCGCTCTCCGCGATGGGGGTGCGGCGGTCGGATTCGCCGGTGATCACCATGGTAGGAGTCTTGAAATTCCTGGCGTAGTAGATGGGCGAATGCTCCATGAACTGCTGCGGATTGTCCCACGGCAGCGTCTTCATCCAGAGCGCGGAATGGGTGTAGCCTCCATCGGCCGTGCCGGCCTGAGTCACCCAATCGGTGACGGGATACTGCGATACGGCTGCAGCGAAGCGGTCGGTGTGGCCGATGACCCAGGCGGTGAGGAGTCCGCCACCGCTTCCACCCGTGACGCAGAGTTTCTTGGGATCGATGTAGCCCTTCTCGATCATCTTGTCGACGCCGATCATGAGGTCTTTGAAATCGTCGCCGGGATAGTGGGTGTGGATGATGTTTCCGAACTCTTCGCCGTAGCCGGTGGACCCGCGGGGGTTCATGTAGAGCACGACGTAGCCGTGGGCAGCCTGGATCTGCAATTCATGCTGAAAGGCCACGCCGTACATGGAGTGCGGCCCACCATGGATATCCAGGATGAAGGGGTATTTCTTCGATGCGTCGAAATCGGGAGGCTTGATGATCCAGCCCTGCATGTTGCGGCCGTCGAAGGAGTCGAAAGTCATTTCCTCCACCCGGCCGAGTTGATATTGCGACATCAGGCTGTCGTTGACGGAAGTCAAACGCACCGGCGGCGCCTGGCGATAGGCCGGCAGCACGACCACGTCGCCGGGCGCATCCGAAGTGGACCTCACGGTGGCGACCATGGCACTGTTGGCGATGGAAAAGCCGCCGTTGATTCCCAACTGCTGCACACCGCTGGTGACCGGCTTGACGGCTCCCGACTCGACATCGGCCGAGTAGAGCTGGGTGGAGCCGCGCTCGTCCACCAGGAAATAGATGGTCTTCCCATCCCACGACCAGTGGGGCGCGCGCACGTCGCGATCGAGCGACGCGGTCAGGTTCTTGGGATTGCTTCCGTCCGGGTCCATGAGATAGAGGTGGTTGACGGTGTAGCTCTGGAATTTCCAGTCATGGCCCAGGTAGGCGATCTTCCTGCCGCCTGGACCGGGCACCGGCTCCGTGTCGGGGCCCTTTCGGGTGGTCAACTGCTTGACTGACCCGTCATCGACGGAATAGGCGTAGATGTCGCCGCCCTCGAGCGCGTAGTCGGCGTCCGGGACGCGGTTGGTGGAGGCATAGATCCACTTGCCGTCAGCCGACCATGCGAATCCGCCGCCCTGAGCGCCGCCGCCGTGGTTGTAGTCGCCGCTGGTGATCTGCCTGGGAGCGCCGCCCGTGGCCGGGACGGCGAACACGTGCGTGTAGCCCGGCTGGACGATTCCCTGACCGTCGGCGGTCCAGCGCAGTTTGGTGACGGCAATGGGCGGGTCCTGCCACTTGGCGCCGGCCGGCTTCTCCGGCAGGCGGACGGAGAAGTCGTTCTTGGCGGGGACGCGAGCGGTGTAGCCGATCCATTGCCCGTCGGGTGACCATTCGATGTTCGAAGGCGCCTGCTGCAGGTCGGTGATCTGAGTCTCCTGCCCGGTATCGAGCCAGCGAACGTGGATTTGATTTTTTCCGCTGCGATTGGAAAGATAAGCGATGCGGGTGCCATCGGGCGAGATGCGCGGCGAGGTGTCGCGGTAGGAGCCGGTGGTCAGCGGGCGATTGTCCTTGCCGTCGCTGGAAACGATCCAGAGGTTGCTGAAGCGCTGGTCGAGCATCTGGTCGTTCCAAGCGAGGACGTAGATCACGGTCTTACCGTCCTTCGAGATTTGCGGATCGCTGACGGTGCGCATTTGCCAGATGGTCGAGGTGTTGAGGCCGGGCTTGGCGGCGAGCATGGCCGCAGAGGCCGCCAGGATCAAAACGAATCGTCGCATGGGTGTCCTCCTCGGGAGCATTGGTAGAAGTAGA
>DATJWB010000186.1:0-48204 GCA_035501495.1 Bryobacteraceae bacterium
TGGGAAGGTCCGGACAGCCGGCCCAAGACATGTCAATTCCCGATTCCGAAGTTGCCTCGATTGACGCGGAGTTTGCCCTGCCGCTGCGGCTGAAGGAGATGTTCCCACAATTGCGCCGAGGCCGTCCGGAGGAGGTTAACGGCAGGCCGTGCGAGGTTTTGAATGGCTCTGGGCCCGGACGCCCCTCGGTGCGCTTGTATTTCGACACGCAGACCGGACTGCTGATCCGCATGATTCGCTACGTGGAGACGCCGCTGGGCCGCATGCCCACCCAGGTGGACTACAGCCAGTACCAGGCGATCGGAGGCGTGAACGTGCCCTTCGTGTGGACCGTGTCACGGATCGGCAGTCAATTCACCATCAAGATCATCGAGGCCTCCGAGAACGTGCTGATCGATGACGCGAAGTTCGCTAAGCCGTCGGGAACGGTGAAGTAGACCGCTCGAGCTACTATTGACAAGGCTGCCGGATCGATCTTACGATCGAGGGAGCCGGTCTATGCGCCGATTCCGCCCCATTTGTCGAACCGCGCTGGATTCTCCGTGGACAGGAGTGTTGCTCGGACTATGTGCGGCCCTCGCACTGAGTCTGGCGGTTGCTCCGGCGCGCCTCGTCCCAGCGGAAAAAGCGTCCCCACAGCATGCGGCGGCGCCCTGCCTGCCTCGGCCGTTGCTTCTGGAGACCGGGCGTGAAGCCAAACTCGTACGGGCTTCGTTTGATTCGCAGGTTGCGCCACGGGGCGCTGGATTCTCCTCCCGGGCGGGTGGGAGGAGTGAGCGCGTAGTCAAGACAACCGCGGGTCATACGTTACAGCCGGATTTTGCTCCGCTGTATCGCCGACCTCCTCCCTTTTGCTCCTGATTCGTAAATAGCCACGAAAAGCGCCGAGACGAGTCTCGCCGCGGCAGACGGGAGTGTCTGCGCCACAACACCACAACTCAGTCGGAGACAGGAGCAATCTTATGGAGTTATTGAAAGACACGCATTTTGATTTTCTCGGCAGGCAGCGCCTGTTCATCGGGGCCTCCCTGCTGCTAACCGTGGCTGGAATCGCCAGCCTTATCATCAAAGGCGGACCGCGTTTCGGCATCGACTTCCTCGGCGGCGCCGTCATGGACGTGCAGTGGACGGGAACCGCGCCGGTTGCCGATATCCGCGCGGAGCTGACATCTCAGTTGCCGGACGTCTCGGTGGTCGGAGCCCACGACATCTCCGGCTCGAATGAGATGTTCATCTCCACCCGCGTGGAAAAGCAGTCGGACCTCGACTCCGTGCGGCAGACCATCGAGGACGCGTTGGCCCGCACAGGCGGCGCATACTCCGTCCGAAGCTTCGAAGCCATCGGCCCGCAGATCGGCTCGGATCTGCGTAAACAGGCGGTGCTCGCAACGGCCAGCGCGTCTGCGGGAATGCTGGCGTATCTGGCATGGCGATTTCGATGGATTTACGGCGTGGCCGCTGTCGTCGCGGTGATCCACGACACGCTCATCACCGTCGGCCTTTTCTCCCTGGCCAACAAGGAGATCTCATTGACGGTGGTGGCCGCATTGCTCACCCTGATCGGCTACTCGATGAACGACACGATCGTGGTCTTCGATCGCATTCGCGAGAATCGCAGGCGGATGGTCCACGAGCCCCTGCGTAAGGTAGTCAATCTCAGCATCAACCAGACGTTGAGTCGTACGGCTCTTTCGTCCGGATTGACGCTGCTCACGGCGCTCTCCCTGCTCTGCTTCGGCGGGCTGGTGCTCCACGGATTCTCGTTCGCGCTGGTGACCGGCATCATCGTAGGCACGTACTCCTCGATCTTCGTCGCCAGCCCGATCCTGGTGGCCTGGGAACGGTGGGCGGGAGGTGCGCGATGAATCGCCTCCGCAAGCAGACCCTGCTCATTCTCGCGGTCGTCGCGGCGTGCCTCCTCGGGATCTTCGGCGTGCCGGCGACTCCCACCGCATGGCGCGACAACTTCCGCCGGAACATCCACCTGGGACTCGACCTGCGCGGCGGCGTCAGCTTCATTCTGCGCGTCAAGACCGAGGACGTGCCGAACGCGCGGCAGAGCGACGTCGTGGAACAGACCCGGCGGGTTCTCGAACGGCGCATCAACGCGTTCGGCCTCTCCGAGTCGCAGGTGCAGGCCTATGGCAGCCGGGGCAACGAACTGCTGGTACAGTTGCCCGATGTGCGCGATCCGGCCCGCATCCGGCAGGCTCTGGCGAGCCCTACGGTTCTGGAGTGGTACAGGGTGGAAAGCGGGCCCTATGCCAGCGCCAATGAGGCCAAAGCGCAGCACGGCGGCATTCTTCCTTGGGGCACGAGACTGTTTCCCACACAGCCCGCGGGAGCGGACAAGGAGGGCGGTGCCTGGTACCTGGTGACCGGAGCGCCGGTGATTCGAGGGTCCGATCTCCGCGATGCCCGTGTGTCGTCGAACGGTATGTCGCTCCCGGTGACCACCTTCTCCTTGAGCCAGGAGGCCGCGGCCCGCTTCGAAACGTATACGCGGGCCAATCTCGGGAAGCGCGCTGCGATCGTGTTGGACGGCCGGATCCTGAGCGTCCCGGTGATTGAGGACGTCATCCGCGATTCGGGGCAGATTCGCGGCGCGCGCAGTCTCGAAGAAGCACAGGACCTCGCGGTCAATCTTCGCTCGGGTGCGCTGCCCGCCGCGGTCGAGGTCATCCAGGAGCGGACGGTCGAGCCGTCGTTAGGTGCTGACTCGATCCGGCACGGAACGCGCGCCGCGGCCGCCGGCCTCGCCGCGGTGGTGGTGGCGATGTTGGTGTACTACCGCTGGGCCGGCGCCAACGCCACCCTGGCACTGGCCTTGAACGGCGTGTTGCTGCTGGCCGCGCTCTCCTGGTGCGGAGCCGTTCTGACCTTGCCGGGGATTGCGGGCGTGGTGCTGACCATCGGAATGGCGGTGGACAGCAATGTGCTCATCTTCGAGCGGATCCGTGAAGAACTGCGCGCGGGCAAGACGGCTGCCGGGGCCATCGCCGCGGGCTTCTCCAGAGCCTTCGGAACGCTGGTGGACACACACGTGACCACCGTGGTCTCCTGCGCCTTCCTGTTCCTCTTCGGGACGCCCGCGGTCCGCGGTTTTGCCGTAACGCTGGTGATCGGCCTGGTGACGAACCTGTTCACCTCGGTGTTCGTTTCCCGCGTGGCGTTCGATTGGGAACTCTCGCGGCAGAGGGCGCCGGCCACGCTGAGTATTTGAACCACTGAGCCGCGGCCGTGAGGGAGCGCGGCCCCGTGGGGTAGAATGATTTCACGCCAATTTGGGGGGCCGCGAACCATGCACCATCGCCGCAGCCGAAGAGAATTCCTGGGAATCACGGGAGCCGGTATCGCCGGCGCAATCTCCTGGCCACGTTTCGCCGCGGCGGCCGAATCACAGGATCCCGACCTGGTAGTGGTCAACGCCAAAGTCTACACGGTGGATTCCCGCCTTCCGAAAGCCGAAGCGTTCGCGGTGAAAGGCGGGCGCTTCACCGCCGTGGGAAGCAGCGCCGACATGCGCGCGCTCGCCGGTAAAGGGACCGAGACCTACGACGCGCGGCAGATGACCATCGTGCCCGGGTTCATCGACTGCCACAACCATGCGCCCGGCAACACGCTGCTCTACGAAGTGATCGTCGGCAACCCGTTCGAGGTGGAGTTCGTGACCATCGCGAGCATCGTGGAGAAACTCCGCGCGAAGGCCCGCGAGACGCCGCCGGGCACATGGGTGGAAGGCTACTTCTTCGACGACACCAAGGTGAAGGACCACCGCCTGATCAACGTGCACGATCTCGACGAGGTGTCGAAGGATCATCCGGTCGCCGTCCACCATCGCGGTGGACACACGTCCTTCTACAACAGCAAAGCCTTGCAGATGGCCGACGTCAACAAGAGCACGCCGAATCCGCCGGGCGGGACCTTCGACCGCGACGCCAACGGCGAACTCAACGGACGCGTCACCGACCGGGCCAAGAACGTCTTCGGCCGCGTCGGCAAACGGGCCTCGTTCACGGAAGAGCAGAGGATGCAGCGCGACCGCGATGGACTGGCCTACATTTCCAAGCAGTTCGTGCGCTATGGCGTGACCAGCGTTCATCACGAGGGTGGAAACCTGGCGGCCCTGCAGCAGGTGCGGGCGCGGGGCGAGTTGCTGCACCGGGTCAGCTATGAGGCCAACGGCAAAGTGCTCGACGCGATGATCAACGGCGGCATCATGACCGGGTTCGGCGATGAATGGATCCGGCTGGGGGCAACCTCCGAGCACACCGTAGACGGGTCATTCTCCGAGCGCACCATGGCGCTCAGCATCCCGTATCCCGGCATCACGCCGCCTTACAAGGGGAATCTGACCGAAACGCAGGACGACCTCAACGCGTGGATCGAGCGGGTGCATCGCGCGGGCATCCAGGTGAACTGCCATGCGAACGGCGACGTGGCCATCGACATGGTGCTGAAGGCCGTGGAGCGGGCGCAAAAGCTCTTTCCACGGGCGGACGCACGGCCCAAGATCACGCACTGCACGCTGATCAATGACGACCTGGTGCGGCGCATCAAGGCAACCGGCACCGTTCCCGCCGCCTTCACCTCGTACGCTTACTACAACTCCGACAAGTTCGTGTTCTACGGCGAAGAGCTCATGAAGCGGTCCATGGCCTATCGCACCTTCCTGGATGCCGGAATCCAGGCGGCGGCGGGCTCCGACTTCAGCCCGGGACCGTTTGATCCGCGAATGGCCATTCAGGGAATGGTCACGCGCACCGGATGGGACGGAAAGACCTGGGGAGCCAACCAGCGAATCAGCGTGGAGGAAGCGCTTCGCGTGAATACCCTGAATGGCGCCTACAACTCGCATGAGGAGGCCATCAAGGGATCGATCACCGCCGGCAAGCTGGCGGACTTCGTGGTGCTCTCCGACGATCTGTTCACGGTAGGCAACGAGAAGATCAAAGACCTGAAGGTGGTTCGTACGGTCGTGGGCGGTAAGGCCGTCTACCAGGCCTGAAAGACGCGCCGGTGCGCCGCGGCCCAACAGGCGGCGATCAACGATCGTCTGTCCGAGAGGAGTATGGTTACCTTACCGCGGCGACCGGCACAGGTTGATCCGGCGCGGCGGGCGCAAGGTTCCCGGCGGAAGCCCCCGGATTCACCCGCTCCACAATCGCGTTCACCGATCGATCCAGATACCGGAAGTAGGGCTGCGGATTCAGCCCGATCCAGAACGCCCAGACCACCAGCGGAGCGAAAACCACGATCTCCCGGAAGGAGAGATCTTTTAAGGTCTGGTTCTTTTCCTTCACCTCGCCCAGCATGGTGCGCTGGAAGAGCCACAACAGATACGCCGCGCCGAGCGCGATGCCCACCGCGCCCCAGAAGGCCCAAGTACGCGACACGCGGTAGGCGCCGCTCAAAATGGTGATCTCGCCGATGAATCCGTTCAACGGCGGCATTCCCATCGAACTCAGCGCCGCCAGGCCGAAGATCATGGTGAAGACCGGCATGATGCGCAGCAGCCCGCCGTAATCGGAAATCTCACGCGTATGCCGGCGTTCGTACACCACCCCCACAATCAGGAAGAGCATGCCGGTTGAGATGCCGTGATTGATCTGCTGAATGATGGATCCCGAAATTCCCTTCGCGTTCAACGCAAAAATTCCCAGCGTGCAAAAGCCCAGGTGACTCACCGACGAGTAGGCCACCAGCTTCTTCCAATCCTTCTGCATGAGGCACGCCAGCGCTCCATACACGATGCCGACCAGGGACAGAAAAGCCATCGCGCTGACGATTTTCGGGTTCTTCGCGGCGTCTGGAAGCAGCGGCAGCGAGAAGCGCAGGAACCCGTACGTCCCCATCTTCAGCAGAACGCTGGCCAGGACCACCGACCCCGCGGTGGGCGCCTCGGTATGCGCGTCGGGAAGCCACGTGTGGAACGGAAACATCGGCACCTTGACCGCGAAACCCACGAAGAATGCCCAGAAGACCCACCACTGGATGCCGGGAGCGACCGAGGTGCGTAACAGGTCGGCAATATCGAAGCTCGGCGTCTGGAACTGGAGGCTGTGCTGGTAATACAGCGTCAGGATGCCGAGCAGCATCAGAACCGACCCGATCAGCGTATAAATCATGAACTTGATAGAGGCATACACGCGCCGCGGTCCGCCCCAGATGGCAATGATGAAGTACATCGGGACGAGCACCGTTTCCCAGAACACGAAGAACAACAGAAAATCCAGCGCCATGAAGACGCCCAGCATGCCGGTCTGCAAGAGCAGGAAGAACGCGTAGTATTCCTTCAGCCGCTCGTGGATGGCATTCCAACTCGACAGGATGGCGACGACTCCGATGAGCGTCGTGAGCATCACCAGCAGTAATCCGAGCCCGTCGATGCCGATGTGGTAGGTAGCGCCCACCGTCGGAATCCACGTCGCCTTCTCCTCAAACTGATAGTCCTTATTCGGGTCGAACCATAGAACCAGGGGGACCGAAACCAGGAAACCCACCAACGCCACGGCATTGGCCCAAAGCTTGATGGCGCGCGCATTCGACGACGGAATGAACAGCAGCACCAGAAGCCCCGCCAATGGCGTGAAAAGGACGATCGAAAGGATGTGGTGGTCCATATTGTCGGCTCGGTAAGCCCCCTATATTATCATGTCGGGACTGGCAAGCCGGTTCCGCCGGCCGGGCCGCCGCTCCCGGGGTCTCCTGCCCGATTTGAGCTCGGAGGGAATACCCGGTTAATAACTTCCGATAACAAAGGTAATTATTGTAGAAATCTCCTATCCGGCATTATGATCAGCTTGCCGATGTGGAACCGTATTTCAACCTCGATCAAGGCGTTCCTCCGGAGGATCGATGCCCAGGACTTGGTGGAATACACCTTGCTTTTGGCCTTCGTAGGATTAGTCGCCGTGAGCATCGTTGTCGCCGCCTCGGGCGGCGTTCAAGGAATCTGGGGAGCAAGCAACGACACGCTCGCGGCAGCCAACAGTTCCGCTGACTCCCAGGCCGCGACCCCCAGCGACGGCCATTCCCACCACGGTCACGGCGGCGGCCACGGGCACGATGGTCACTAGGGATACCGGGAATACACTCCGAATCGAAATCAGCCTGCTCGCCCCGCAGCGAAATTTTCCCGAGAAAATCCATCAAAGTTGAGTTACAATTAATTCTTAAAGAATTCCGGGTCTCAATTCCTATATTTCTTATCAAGTTCTGGTAAAGCGAAAGTGTACTTGTGGTCATGAGACACGATTCGGCTCAAACCGTTTTGGTTGTGGACGACCATACGCCCGTCCGGCGTCTGATCATTCGAATGCTGGGGCGCTGCGGGTTCAAGACGCTGGAAGCCGGAACCGGGGCCCAGGCTTTGGCCCTTTTTCAGGACGCGCGCGCCACCATCGACCTCGCCATCATCGACATGCTGATGCCGAACATGAGCGGCCTCGACGTTGCGGCTGAGCTCGGGCGCCAGTACCCCGAAGTCAAGATCCTCTATCTCTCCGGCCATCCGGGCAGCATCGCCATCGATTGCATTCGCCGCCGCGCCCCGGAACACCTTTTGTTGAAGCCGTTTACCGAACAGAGCCTGGTCGATCGCGTCTCCAGCCTGCTGGCCAGGGATGATCACCAGACTGTCAGCTCCGCCAGCGAGCCTGTCTGACAGCCCATCTGCCGTGCGGCCGATCCCTGGTTCACCGAGACTTCCAGGTATCCGGAGCTTCCAGCAATCACACACAAATCGCCAGGCTTGGCTTCCGCGTAGGTCCGCGCCAGTCTCTCAATCTCCGTCATCCCGATCGCCAGGGTAAAGCCCTTCTGCACGAGTTCTCCGAACTCCCGTTCGTGGAAGTTGGTGATGCAGTTCCCGAAGCGATCGACCTTCAGAATCCGCCCCACCCAACTGCGCCTTCCGTTAGGACGCGGCTTTTCGAAGTCAAGCCGAATGGGATCGTGGATGACCTTGCCGAACTTCACGGGACGCACTCCGAGGGCAAGCTGCGCCCCCACAGGCGCGAAAATGTCGCGGCCATGAAAGGTCTGGCTCACCGGTTTGCGGAAATAGCGTTCGTTCGCGATCAGCCGGACCTTGTGCTGTTGCTCCGCGAGAACCAGGCCAAGCACCCCGTTGTCGGGCGCCACGAAGTACTGGCCGGCGGCTTCGACCAGGATCGGCCTCCGGGCTGACCCGACCCCCGGATCCACTACCACCACGTTGGCTGTGCTTTTGGGGAAACAGCGGTAGGCCTGCGCGACGGTGAAGGCGCCCTCGGAGATCGCAAAGGGCGCAATTTCATGGCTGATATCCACAATGTGCGCCTGCGGGCAAATGCCCAGAATCACACCTTTCATCGCACCCACATAATGGTCCGACAGGCCAAAATCGGTCGTCAGCGTAAGGATCGGTTTGCGCATTGTTAAACTGAAAGCAGTGCAGCGTTTCTATTTCGATCACAACGCCACAACCCCTGTCGCTCCCGAGGTTCTGGAGGTGGTGGTGGCGTGTCTCGAACAAGTGTATGGTAACGCTTCGAGCATCCACCACTTCGGGCAGGGCGCCAAGCAACGGCTGGAGGCCGCTCGCCGGCAGCTCGCCGCTCTCATCCACGCGCAGCCCACGGAGCTGATTTTCACCAGCGGCGGCACCGAGGCGGACAACCTGGCCGTCCTCGGGACGATCCGCGCGGCAGGAGACCGTCCTCGGCACGTCATCACCAGCGCCATCGAACACCCGGCGGTTCTCGCCCCCTGCGCCCAACTCGAGCGCGAAGGCATCTCCGTGACCCGCCTGCGGGTGGGAGCGAGCGGTGTCTTGAATCCCGACGATGTCCGGCAGGCGCTGCGGCCCGAGACCGCGCTGATCTCGGTGATGCACGCCAACAACGAATTAGGGACCATCCAGCCAATCGCCGAAATCGCCGCAATGGCTCGCGAGGCGGAAGTGCCGTTGCACGTGGACGGCGTCCAGGCGCTCGGCAAAATTCCCGTGGACGTGGCCGCGCTCGGCGTGGATCTTTACAGCCTGAGCGGCCACAAGCTGTATGCGCCGAAGGGCGTGGGGGCTCTCTACGTTCGCCGGGGTACGCGCGTCGCGCCCATCCTCTTTGGCGGCCACCACGAACGCGACCGCCGGCCGGGAACCGAGAATGTGCCTGGAATCGCGGCCTTGGGCGCCGCCGCCGAGAGTGCGGGCCGCGCCCTTACAGCCGAGTCCGAGCGCCTCGCCGCGCTGCGCGACCGTCTCGAAACTGCCGTGCTCGCGCGGATCCACGGCACCGGCATCAACGGCTCGCGGTGGGGCCGAACGCCCAACACGAGCAACCTCTATTTCGACGGAGTGGATGGCGAAGCGCTCGTGATTGCGCTCGATCTTCGCGGCTTCGCGGTCTCCACCGGCGCGGCCTGTTCGAGCGGCGCCCTTACGCCTTCTCACGTGCTGACGGCCATCGGTTTGTCCGCCGAACGCGCGCGTTCCAGTATGCGCTTTTCCCTCGGCCGCGGAAATACCGCCGAACAGGTGGACGCCCTGGTGGATGCGCTGGAAGCCTCCATGGCCCACCTCCGCAGGATCTCCGTGCATGCCTGATCTTGCAGCGGGTGAGCGTATCGCGGTCGCCATGAGCGGCGGCGTGGACAGCTCCACCGTCGCGGCCCTCCTGGTGCGCCAGGGACACCAGGTGGTCGGGCTGACCATGCAGCTCTGGAATCAGAGGCGCCTGCCCGAACTGGTCCCGGAAGGTGCCCCCGCCGGCTCCGGACGCTGCTGTTCGCTCGACGATGTCTACGATGCACGGCACGTTGCCGAACAGGTCGGCATTCCCTACTACGTAGTCAATTTTGAGCGTCAGTTCGAGGACCACGTCGTTAAGCCGTTCGTGGCCGAATACCTGGCGGGCCGTACACCGATCCCCTGTACCCTCTGCAACAACTACATCAAGTTCGACCGCTTCCTGGAAATGTCCGACAGCGTCGGCGCAGGCCGGATGGCTACCGGCCACTATGCCCGGATCCGTTTCGACGCGGCTTCCGGACGTTACCAGTTGCTTCGCGCCGTGGACGCGTCCAAGGACCAGACATACTTCCTGTTCGGCCTCACCCAGGAGCAGCTTGCCCGCACACTGTTTCCACTGGGCGGGATGACCAAACCCGAAGTCCGCGAACTGGCGCGGTCGATGGGCTTGGCGGTGGCCGCCAAGAGCGACAGCCAGGAGATCTGCTTCGTGCCGAACGGCGATTATGCGGCCTTTCTCAGTGCTTACCTGAAGGAGTCCGGGGTGGAAGCACAGGCAACCAGGGGCCCGATCGTCACTACCGACGGCCGCACGTTGGGCGAGCACGCCGGCACCCATCATTTTACGGTCGGGCAGCGGCGCGGCTTGGGCGTCGCCACGGGCGAACCGCTCTACGTAATCTCGACCGACCCCCTGTCGCAGCGCGTCACCGTGGGTGGCAACCATGAACTGCTGCGCTCGCGGTTCTTCGTCCGCGACGTCAACTGGATTTCGATCGGCGGCATCCCGGCGCCGGTGCGCGCGGAGGTGAAGATCCGCAACAAGCACGCTGGGTCGCCGGCGACCCTGTTCGCCGCCGCAACTGCGGGAATTGGCTCCGTCGGTCGCGTGGAAGTGGTGTTCGACGAGCCGCAGCGAGCAGTTACTCCGGGTCAGGGTGCCGTGTTTTACGACGGGGACCTGGTATTGGGCGGCGGCTGGATCGAATAAACAGCTTAAGAGGTATCCAACTCTCTTTATCTGATATACAATACGGGCAGGAGGCTATCCATGTTCACCATGTTGGCTGTCCTGGTTTACGTGGCCGCCATGGCCATTCCGATCTATCTTTTGCACCATTATCATTCCCAAGCCTGGCACTGGCACGTTCTGGCGGTGATCGCCAGCATCGTACTGGGGCTCGCTCCCCTTCCGGACGGCTTCCAGGGCCGGGGCTTTGACCTCATGCTCGGCTTTGTATTCGTGTCCTTGCTCTTCTGGGGCGCTGGTGGTCTGCTGGTCTATCACCCGGCCCACCACAAGCACGCCTGACACCGGTCACGCCGGTATCCGCTTGGGAATTGCCGGTGCCGCATCTACGCTGCCATCGCCCGCGTGCTCAGTGAAAGGTAATGCTGCTGGCGGCTTCGAAGTGCCGGTGATTCTTGTATTCGTTCCGGGAAAGCCGCATCTCACCCGTCGCAAGCACCACCGTAATCTCCGCCGAGACCGGCAGCAGATGAGTCGCATCCGCGATCTTCACGTCGTCCCAGGATACCTGCTTCCGCACCGAGACGATCGGAAATGCCTTGGGAAACCCGCCCGCCTCCGTCTCCAGGCGGACTACGTTCCCTGCCTGTTCATCCAACAGCAGCCGCCCTGTCTTGGCCGGATAGAACTGCTGGTAATCCTGCCAGTAGAACTCGCATCCGTCCGGAGGCGATTGATAGCGGATCGCCGACAGTGATTTGCCGTCCTCGGCCACAGTTCCTTCGAATTCGAATGCCGTTGGACACTTCTCGTCGAACAGGAAGGACAACTGCGAGCCGAAGGTATCCGTCCATTTGAAGCCGGGCAGTGCGCGGTACCCTTGGTTCCACGGCTTTCCACTCACTACAATGTGGTCTCGCGATGCCGCATTCCCTTTGAACGTGATTTCCGAGTCGATGGTATCCAGCGGCCGCCATTCCGGAGGATCAGTCGAGCTGACGTACCGTTGTGCGACTTCATCGGCCACGAAGTTGGGCATCGCCGCAACAAACGCCAGCACCCGGGACCGGATCTGATCGAGCCGCGCTTGCCATTCTGCGTCCGGCGCCGGCTGGTTCGTGCCTACTTCCGGCGCCGGTCCTTCGGCGAGCAGATTGGGTGGCTGCCGCCAGGCTTTGGACGTCAGCGCCACCTGCCGCTCGCCGGCAGACGGTTTGCCGAGAGACTTCACGCGCTTCAACTCCAGAAACATCCGCCGGCCGAGCACTGACTCGTAAACGCCCTTGATACTGACGCAGGCGATCTCCACCCGATCCCCGACCGAGTAACGTCCGGCCAAGTTGTGTGGAGCCAAGTCACCACGCGTCGCGGTATCCCGGGACTCGATGATCCTGCCATCGTCCAGGCGAATGGATACCGACACCTCGGTGACTCTTTCCAACGCGCCGGAAAAGACCTGGATCGTAAGTGCCCCGTCCGCAACTCCTGCCAGCAGGAGCGACGAGGCAATGACTACAAATCGAGAGGGGGATCTGTCTCGCGGGAAGGTTCGGTCTGTCATCCACCGCATTCCGGCTGCACTCATGATAGCCTCACGCGGGCAGTCTGCGATACCTCCACGGTAGATTTCTTACTAAAGGCCCATGGGACACTAGCTCGAACGAGGGATGCTCGCCGAATCGGCCCGCGGTTAGCATTACTTCAGGAGCTTCGCTGCATGGTCAAGGAGGGAGGCCGGGTTAAGAAGCCAGCGCTCTCGCCGGCCCAATCCGCGCGTTTTCTCCCATCGGCTCTCCTACCCTCGGTCTTCGTGCGAACTACTCCAAACACGGTATCCCCATCGCGCGGGATCCGGGATAACATAATTTCAACCGTGGTCCAGACGGGAGGGTGCAATGAATAAAACCGTAAGGCTGGCGGCATTGACTGCGCTCGCCCTTGTGCTCACCTGCGTGTGCCTGGCACGCCCGGGACTTCCCCAGAGGCTTCATCATTCGGGCTGTGTGCCCAGATGCGCACATTATTGCCGCGCATTAGGTATGCTGGCGCACCAGACCTGCAGTTCCTGCTATTGCTACGCCCGTCCGTCCGGGACGGGAGGATGCGGCGGGTATGGCGGGTGCGGTGGGTACGGTGGATGTGGCGGGTATGGTGGTTGCGGCGGATACGGCGGGTGTGACGGCGGCGGTGACGATGGCGGCGGATGCGGCGGCGGTGGAGGCTGCGGCGGCGGTGGTGGTTGCGGCGGCGGAGGCGGTTGTGGCGGAGGTTGCTCGTAGGGCAGGCGCTCGCGGCAGCAATGGTTATGACCCGGCTCGAAACGGCTAGTCACATTTCCGTGATCGCGCTTTGCTGCCTGGCCGGCGGCCTTCTGATCGAACAGAGGTTCTTTTCGTCGGACAGCGGTGAGAACCCGTCGCGCGAACTCATAGGCCGCGAAGTGAAATTGCCCGGGGCCGACTGGCAGGCAGCTCCGCTCTCCGTCTTGCTGCAACTCAGCACTACCTGCGACTTCTGCAACGAGAGCATGCCGTTCTACAAACAGTTGATGGCCACGCGGCAGGCGCAGGCGGCCAAGGTGCCGGTGATTGTCGTCTCCCGCGACGCGGTGGACGTGATGCGAAAACACCTGGAAGACCAGCAGGTCAGCGTGGACAAGGTCCTGCACTCGCGCATGGAGTCGCTCGGCACCATCACGCCCACAATCTATCTTGTGGATTCGAGGGGCACGGTACGGCGCGCGTTTGTGGGTGAGCTGGATTCCTCGGGCGAAAAGGAACTCCTCGCCATTATCGAGCGCGGCAAAGTCTAGGACTGCTTCAGAATGGCTTTCAGCTTTCGTCTTGCCGCGATCGGTGTGTGTGCGCTCTGGTGCGCCTGCAGTCGTCCGGGAAGTGATGCAAGGCCGCGTGCCAAGCTCCTCGGGGGCATGGGGATGATTCATCATCGAATCGCGACTGCCAATGGCGATGCACAGAAGTTTTTTGACCAGGGGCTGGCGCTGGTATACGCGTTCAACTTCGGCGAGGCCATCCGCTCTTTCCGGCACGCCACGGAGCTCGACCCGAATGCCGCGATGCCCTACTGGGGAATGGCGCTGGCCTACGGGCCCAACTACAACGCGTGGGTGGTGAGCCGCGATCACGAAGCCGCGGGATTCGACGCCATCCAGACAGCCGCCGGACTCGCCCCGAGCGCACCCGAGGAGGAACGCGCCTACATCGGCGCCCTGACGCACGGTTTCTCCGACCAGCCCGATCCCGATCAACAGCAACTCGCCCGCGACTATGCCAATGCCATGCGCGAGGTCTACCGGCGCCTTCCCGATGACCCCGATGCCGCGGCGCTCTTCGCGGCCAGCCTGATGAATCTCAGCCCGTGGCACCTCTGGAAACTCGACGGCCGGCCCGGCGCCGACACGCCGGAGATCGTGGCGGTGCTGGAGAAAGCTCTGCGGCGATGGCCCGATCACACCGGACTGAATCATTTCTACATTCACACCATGGAAGCGTCACGGGATCCGGAGCGCGCGCTCCTGAGTGCGCACAAACTGGAGGCGCTGGCTCCCGCCGCCGGGCACCTCGTCCACATGCCTTCGCACATTTATCTGCGGGTGGGCGATTTTGCGGCAGCCGTCAAGAGCAATCAGCAGGCCATCGCTGTGTCATCCGGAGCGATGGCGTACGCCAACCACAACCAGCATTTCCTGGCGGTCGCGGCGTCCATGGATGGCGACTATGTGACTGCCGTGAGCGCCGCGAGGCAGATCGAGTCTCATGTGCACAACGAAGCGATGGCCGCGATGGCGACGATCGTCTTGATGCGCTTTGCACGGTGGGAGGAAGTGCTGCGATCGCCCGCGCCCGACCCCAAACTGCCCGGCGTCACCTTCTTCTGGCGCCTGGCGCGCGGCTGCGCGTTCGCTGGCAAAGGCAGGTTGAAAGAGGCGGAGGACGAGCAGGCCGCCATGGAGCAGGGCTTTGCGCGCCTTCCGGAAGGCCGCGCCTTCGGAACGTTCTTCAATGACTGGAGCACGCTTCACACTCTCGCAGCAGACACGCTCGCAGCGCGGCTGGCCGCCGCGGGCGGAGATGCCAGCGGTGCAATCCGGCACTGGCGTCACGCGGTCGCGATCCAGGACGAAATGAACTTCGACGACGTACCCGACTGGTTCTACCCGGCCCGCGAGTCGCTGGGAGCGGCGCTTTTGCGAAGTGGGAAGGCGGCCGAAGCGGAACAGGTCTTCCGGGAGGATCTCAAACGGAATCGCGGCAATCCGCGATCGTTCTTTGGATTGTCAAAAGCTCTGGAGGCGCAGAAGAGACTGAAGGAAGCGGAGACCGCACGGCAGTCGTTTGAATCGGCGTGGAAAGGCAAGGAGCCCCCTCGAATCGATGACTTCTAAAGACAGCGTGGCGCAGGCACTCCTGCCTGTACCCATGGGCCCGGCCAGCCCACGGAAATTCATGAAAACCGGCTCGCCGGACGATGTGGCGCTGATCCTCTCCATCCTTTTGCCATGCGCGTTACTTGCCCAGACCACTCCTCCCCGCGCGGAGTTCGAGACGGCCGACATCCACGCCAGCGCCCCCGGCACCCGAGAAGGAGGCGGCTTTCTTCCCGAAGGACGCTTCGAATGCCGCGGCACTACCGTGCTCCGGCTCATCGCCACCGCCTACAACGTCAATACCGATCGCGTTGTGGGAGGGCCCGACTGGCTGGGCTCCGACCGCTTCGACATCACCGCCAAGGCACCCCCGCGGAGGACTGCACCCGCGGCTCTTCAGGGCATGCTCCAGTCGCTTCTGGCGGACCGCTTTGGGCTCGATGTCCACAAAGATCAGAAGGACCTGCCGGTGTACCTGCTGACCGTGGGGAAGAAAGGACCCAAGCTCCGGAAGGCCGCCGCTTCCAGTGCTCCTGAGTGTCCCAGTGCCGATGGACCGCCCGGCATGAATCATCGCGCGTGTCGCGCCTACTCGATGCCCGACCTCAGCCGACTGCTGCCGCAGATCGCCGGCACCTATGTGGATCGCCCGGTGGTGGACGCTACCGGTCTCGACGGCCGCTACGACTTCCGGTTGGATTGGGTGGGCAAAGCCGGATACCTCGCCGCCAAGGCCAACCCCGAAGGCCCCCTCCCCACCTCCATCTTCGATGCCCTCGACAAGCTGGGCCTCAAGCTGGAGCCAGGCACCCATCCCGAGCCTGTGATCGTCGTGGACTACGTCAATCGTGCGCCCATCGAGTACGCGCCTCCTCCCGGCCCCACCGGGTTCGAAGTCGCGGAGGTGCGCGCGGGAAAGCCCGGCGCGATGCCCAGCCTGACCGCTCGCAACGGCCGGTTGGAGATCCTGTCGTTTCCCTTGAGAAAACTGATCGCGCTGGCCTTCGAGCTCAAGGACGAGATGGTGACCGGCGGTCCCAAATGGCTGGACGCGGACTCCTTCGACGTGATCGCCAAGTCCACCGAGGTGATGTCGCCGCACGCCATGGCCGGCATGTTGAAGACCCTGATCGTCGAGCGCTTCAAGCTCGAAACACATTCCGAGGAGCAGCCCGTGCCGGTCTTCGCGCTTTCGCTCGGAAAGCGCGCCCCGAAGCTCAACGAGGCCGGAGGCTCCGGCCATTCCGAGTGCAGGTCGAGCCTGGGCGCGGCAGGGATCACCTGCACCTGCCGCAACACCACCATGGCGCAACTGGCGGAGCGCCTGCCCGATATAGCGGGGGCCTACATCGTCCATCCCATGGTGGACCTGACCGGGCTCAAGGGCGCATACGATTTCTCGCTGATTTGGACTCCCCGCGCGCGCCTGGCGGATTTCGCCAGCGGCCGTGCGGAGACCGGTGTTAATCTCACGGTCTTCGAAGCGATCGATCAGCAGCTTGGCCTCAAGCTGGAGGAACAGAAACATCCGATGCCCGTGATCGTGATCGACCGTGTGGAACGGAGTCTCCAGGAATGATGTTGCGCAAACACCCCCTGCGTAGCATCCTCATCAACGCCTTCCTGGCTTTCCACCTCGTAGCCATCACCTTGTGGGTCTTGCCGGTGAACGCCTCCCTCACCGCCTTCCTCCATAGGTCGATTGGCCCTTATTTCTCGCTCATCGGATTGAGCCAGGAGTGGTCGTTGTTCGCCCCGGACCCGATCTCCTCCAATTCCTACGTGGATGCGCAGGTGGTCCTCGGGAATGGCGAGTCGCGCACCTGGAACTTCCCGCACCTGGAGACGCTCGGCTTTCGCGAGCGCTACAGCAAGGCGCGCTACCGGAAGTTCACGGGCTGGCTCTTTCGCGAGCACTACGCATACGCCTGGCCGGATACCGCCCGCTATATTGCGCGCCAGTTCCAATCTTCGCCGGATCCGCCGCGCACCGTCACGTTAGTCCACCGTTGGGTGAGAATCCCGCCCATCACCGCCGGGCATTTCATCGAGCCCCTGTGGCATAGCGCGGTG
The DNA here is from genome assembly GCA_035501495.1 of Bryobacteraceae bacterium. GTDB lineage: Bacteria > Acidobacteriota > Terriglobia > Bryobacterales > Bryobacteraceae > JAIQFL01. The sequence continues at coordinate 17,164 of DATJWB010000186.1, forward strand.
TTTTTCGTTTACCAGGTTCCTCCCGGTGATCTCCCATGATCCGCGCATTCTCAGACGCCTGGCATCGATTCTTCTTCACGCCCCAACGTCCCACCATGCTGGCGATCTATCGCATCGTCTTTGCCGCGATCGTGCTGCTCAATCTTTTTCTGGAATACCCGGACTGGCTGACCTGGTTCGGCGAGCATGGACTCCTCACCCTGACTTCCCTGCCCGGCAGGACGGCGAAATTCAGCCTGTTCGCGATCTGGCCGCATTCCGACGCAGCCACCAACGCCTTGTTCTGGATCATCGTGGTGTTTGCCATCTTCCTGCTGGCCGGGCTTCTGAGCCGCATCAGCAGCGTGGTGGTGTTTGTGGCGCTTCTCTCGCTGCATAAGCGCAATCCCATGATCCTGTCGGGCGGCGACGTATTGCTCCGCCTGGACGCCTTCTTCATGATGTTCGCGCCCACGGGCGCCGCGCTTTCCGTGGACCAACTCGTCCGCCGGCGCTTCGGACGCCAGTCGAAAGAGACGAAACTCGTGCTGCCGTGGGCCCAGCGCATGATCCAGATTCAGACCACGCTGGTCTACCTCTCCACGGTCTACTGGAAGTTCCGCGGCCACACCTGGCTCGACGGCAGCGCGCTCTACTACGTCCTGCACTTGACCGAGTTCCGCCAGTTTCCCGTGCCCTTCGCGAACAACGCCGTAATCGGCAGGGTCCTGACCTGGTCGGCCCTCGCAACCGAGATCTCGCTCGGAACCATCGTCTGGGTGCGGCGCGCCCGCTACTGGGTGTTGCTGGCCGGCGTCTGTCTGCATTCCGCAATCGAATACGCTCTCAACATTCCGCTCTTCAGTCTCACGATCGTGGCAACTTATCTGAACTTCGTTGATCCTCACGACCTGGACGCTGTGCGGACCTGGATGCGCGCGCGGTGGCGCGCCCCGGCCCTGCCGGGATAAACACCGCAGGAGAGTTTCGCCATGTTCAACCGGAAGTTGCTGCTTCATGCCTCTGTCTGGATACTGCCGGTGGTGTGCCTCCGCGCGCAGCAGCGGAGCCTGCGACACTATGCCCTGGTACTCGAAGATCCCGCTGTCGGAGAGCGCTTCGCCTCACGCGACGCATCCCACTCTCCGGCCGCTGAGGCCTACCGCACCCAGGTCCGCGCGCGGCAAGCGGACCTCGAGCGCCAACTGTCGTCGCGCCGATTTTCCGTGGCCGGCGCGGTGGACACCCTGGCGAACGCGGTTTTCGTCGCCACCACGCCCGGCCGTGTGGGCGAATTGACTTCCCTGCCCGGCGTCCGGGGCGTGATCGAAATGCGCCGCCTGAGACCACGCCTCAGCGCGGCGATCACTCTCGCCAACGCTCCCTTGGCCTGGAGTGTCCTGGGAGGCCAATCCAACGCCGGCGCGGGCATCAAGATCGGGGTGATCGGATCGGGAATTGACCAAAACCATCCAGCTTTTCAGGACCCTTCGCTGCCCATGCCCGAGGGTTTTCCCAAGTGCACCACGAACTACCCCGCGGACTGCAGTTTCACCAATCACAAAGTGATCGTGGCACGAAGCTACGTGCGTCAATTATCCGTGGGCAGCAGCAGTGATCCCACCGCCGTGGCCAACGATTCGGGCCCCGACGACTACTCCCCGCGCGACCGTTCAGGCGAGGGAACCGCGATCGCCTCGGTGATCGCCGGCAACCAGGTGTCCGGTCCGGCCGTTCCGTTTTCCGGCATGGCGCCCAAAGCCTGGCTGGGCAACTACCGCGTCGAGAACTCGCCCGGCATGCCCGGCGGCGCCGGCGGGAACTTCGAGAGCGTGTACATCCAGGCGCTGGAAGATGCCGTCAACGACGGCATGCAGATCGTAAACCTGTCGGCCGGAACCATCGCCCTTTACGGTCCTCTCGATACCGGCTCGGCCTGCGGGCAATCCGCCGGCGTTCCCTGCGACCTGCTCGCCTCCACCTTTGAGAAGGCCGCCCAAATGGGCACCCTGATCACGGTGGCGTCAGGCGACGATGGCGAGAACGCCTATGGCTTCTACAACAACGGACAGGTCGGCTATAACCTGATCAGCTCTCCCGCCTCCGCACCGTCGGTAATCGCGGTGGGCGCCACCATGAATTCCCACATTCTCGGCCCGAGCGTCAGCCTGGCAGGTGGCCCCTCCGCACTCGCCAGGATTCCCGCGCAAATGAGCGACGCCTACTCCGCCGATATCGCCAGTGGCTTCTTCTCGGGAGCCGCGTCGTTCCCCGTGGTGGACGCCGCTAGTGCCGGCAATGACGGATTCGCCTGTGCCCCGCTCCCGGCCTTCTCTCTTTACAACGCGGTCGCCCTGATCGAGCAAGGCAATTGCACCTTCAACAAAAAGGCTTCCAATGCCGCCGATGCGGGCGCGGTCGGCATCATCTTCTACATGAACACGGGCGGTGCGGCGGTGCCCGTCGAAACCCAGGACACCGACGGCAACGTTCCGCTGTTCGGCCCCATCGTCATGCTCGCCCAAAGCGACGGCCAGAATCTCAAAAGTTACCTCGACTCGCATCCCGGCAGTATGGTGCTGATCGACCCGGCCGGCACGGAGGTCTCTCTCACCGCTTACAACCAGCAGACTGCATCGCTTTACCCTCCGGGTTTCCAGCCCGCTGTGATGGCCGACCAACTCCTGGCGTTCTCTTCGCCAGGCCCGGTCCCCGGGTCCCTCGCCTTGAAGCCCGACATGGTAGCGACCGGCGGCTTCGATACCAACAACGGGCCGACCACCTACGCCAACACCATCGCCTTGCAGGACTACCTCTTTTACGGTCCCAATGGCCTGTACATGGCCACCCAAAGCTTCGATCCGTCGGCGCCACTCTATAGTTCCAACGGCTACATCGCCGCTTCGGGTACCAGCTTTTCCGCGCCCATGGTGGCGGGCGCGGCGGCCCTCCTGATGCAACTCCACCCCGATTACAACGCCGGACAGATCAAGGCCCTGCTCATGAATACCGCGTCCCAGGATACCTTCGCACTGGGCGACGATTTCGGCGACAACGTGGATGCGCTGAACGCCGGGGCCGGACGGCTGGATGTCGGCACGGCGACCCAGAGCCCGCTCTTTGCGCAGGTGCTGACCACCGACGGCACCAACCCCGTGTCTATCTCTTTCGGCGCTGTGACCTCCCTGCCCGTTTCGAAGCAAATCGTGGTGACCAACCTCGGAGCCCAGCCGGTTTCCATTACCGCCGAGACGACCGTGGTTCCCGCGGATGCCGGCGGCCTCACGGCAACCGGCCTGCGCGCCGCCGTGTCGCCGCCCAAGGTCACGATCCTCTCAGGCACCGCCACGGTCATCACCCTCACGCTCACGGGGCGAGTTCCTCCAGCCGACGAGTACACAGGCACGGTCACCATCACGGGCGGCCCGGTGCCGATCCACGTGCCGTTTCTGGTGCTGGTGCCCAGCGGCATCGTCAATGACGTGGAGGCCATCCAATTCGGACAGGTGGCCCCTTACGCGGAAGGCTCGTTCGAGACCACACCGAATAGCGACGGAGGCCCGCTCCAGATCAAGCTGATCGACGCCTCCGGGGTGCCGGTCGCGAACTTTCCGGTGTCGTTTGCCGTCTCGCCGCCCAACAGCGCCACATTGAAGAGCGTGAGCGGACACCCGGCGTGCTCTCCGGACAGCAGCGGCGCCAGCGTAACATGCAAATCGGATTCCTACGGAATCGCGTGGGCGGAGGTGTTCGGCGGCCCTTCGCCCGGCGCGCCGACCGTGACAGCCACCGCTGCGGGATTTCCGGTCGCCTTCACCGGAGCGGTCATCGATGCTCCCAAGATCACCGGCATCACCGAGTCGGCCGCCGGCAGTTCGAGTATAGCCGCCGGCTCTTACATTTCCATCTATGGGACCAGCCTGGCGAGTCCGGGCGCCGTCGGCAACAACACCCTGCTGGGCGGCGACGCGCCCAGGTTTCTCCCGTACCCGATGAACCTGGACGGCGTCTCCGTGAGCTTCGACATCCCCGGCGCATACGACGGCAAGCCTGCCGACTACAACGGCGCGCCCGCTTTCTTTACGTTCGTCGGACAGGCCGGAACGCAGCTCAACATAATGGTTCCCTGGGAACTGCAAGGCGCCAATTCGGCGCTGGTGAAGGTGACGGTGGACGGCATCGCCGACAGCAACGTGTTCACCGTGCCCCTGGTGCCGTACGCGCCGCAACTGTTCCAGGCGGGCGGTATCGCCGCCGCCATCGACTCCACCACCTACGCCGCGCATCCGGCTTCCGTTTCGGCGGCGAATCCGGCACACGCCGGAGATGCCGTCCAGTTGTACGGCAATGGCCTGGGGCCGGTCAACAACCAGCCTGCAAGCGGCGCGGTTGCCACGTTCGATCCCCTGCCATCGACCAAGAGCCCCTGTACGGTCACGGTGGGCGGGCGGAACGCTGTGGTATCGTATTGCGGACTGGCCAGTTTTCCGGCGGAGTACCAGATCAATATCACGGTGCCGTCCGGATTGGCTCCCGGCAACCAGCCAGTGGTCTTGACCGTCGGCGGAGTCAGTTCGAAAGCGGCAAACCTGCCGGTGCAATAGGAGCACGGAGAACGAGAGAATGGCGGACAACAAGACGAAACCCACCGAACAGAGCGTGACGGCATTTATCGACACGATCGCCGACGAGACCCGCCGCACCGATGCCCAGGCGCTCGTGAAGCTGATTCAGCGTGCGACCGGCGAAAAGCCCAAGATGTGGGGCGGATCGATTGTCGGCTTCGGCACTTATCACTACACCTACGACAGCGGCCGCGAGGGCGACATGCCGATCGTCGGCTTCTCGCCGCGCAAGGCGGCAACCGTCCTTTACGGCCTGATGGGAGCCAACGACGAGGCGACGCGGTCGAAGCTCGGCAAGCATACCACCGGCAAAGGCTGCCTCTACGTCAAAAAGCTCTCGGATATCGATCAAAAAGTATTGAAGACCATGGTGGAGAATTCGGTCGCCGCAAAACAGGCTCGGTGACGTGGCGCAGGCACGTGTACAGTGCCAGTAGCGGCGAAGGGGGCCGATCCGACGGAGGTGATATCCTCGAAGATAAGGAAGGCACGAGGGAATGCGTCTAGGGAAAGGCTTGCGCCGGCTGGCGTGTGGAGCAACGCTGATCGGCGCGCTGTACGCATTCCAGCGCCCATTCCGCGAGTTTCCGGGAATCGAGTATGACCTGGGCTCGATTCCCATGCCGCCCGACTGGCAGGAGAAAACCGAGTGGGCCTTTGCGCGACTGATGTTTCCTCCCGGCCCTTTGAATGGATACCGCGGCCGCGATGCCGATTGGCACACCGGTTATTCTCTGTGGTCGCAGGACTTCCCGCGCGCCGACCGGCACTTCTCACTGGCGGTTCGCAGGCTCACCCGCGTGCACACCCGCTCGGTGGAACAGGTGGTCAATCTCGACGAAGGCGACGCTTATGATTGGCCTTGGCTGTACGCCGTGCAGGTGGGCGAGTGGGGCCTGACCGATCAGCAGGGCCAGGAGCTCCGCGAGTATCTGCTGCGTGGCGGCTTCTTCATGGCCGACGATTTCCACACCAGCGCGGAATGGTACGAGTTCGAATCGCGCATCAAGAAAGCGTTCCCGGAAAAACAGATCGTCGATATTGCCGACGACGACCCCATATTCCACACGGTGTACGATCTGAGCGAGCGCATTCAGATTCCCGGACAGGCCCACCTTCGGCAAGGCTGGAAAGGGGATTACTCCGGCAGAGGCGCTCACTGGCGAGGCATCTACGACGATCAGGGCCGCATCATTATCGCCATCTCCTACAACTCCGACATCGGCGATGCCTGGGAATACGCCGACGATCCGTATTACCCCGCCAAGTTCGCCGATCTGGCAATTCGCGTTGGCGTGAACTACATCGTCTACTCCATGACGCACTAAGTGCCGAACGGTTCTGTCGGGCCCGGATTCCAGTCATCACACGGCCACTTTCCAAATCCGCGATAACTACTCGGCTCGCCAGAACGCTCATTCCCGCTCTGGGAGTTCAGAGCGCATGCGGACGACGCCCAGCCACGGGCCCGGCAGTTTCTGCAGTTGAGCGGCCCACCACCAGCTTCCGGTGTCGCTCCAGGATCGGCCTTGCGCGTCTACAATCACCTGGCAAACTTCCAGGCGGCGGACGTCACGAAACGCCTCGGAGCATGACCACTGGATTGCTTGCGCCTGGCCAGGGAGCGGGTCGGACCGGCCAGGCTTCGATTGAACGTTCCAGCCGGATCCGCGGAAGCAGTGCTCGGGCGGGTGGATCCGGCGGTTGGGCCCGGAGAGCCAGCGCAACAGGAATTCTTCGCCGCCGTTTTGAAAACGCCCCACACGCGCGCCCGCGGACTCCGCGAATCGTGCCTCGAAATCGCTGACAGGCAGGCTCTGCATGGCGCGAAAGGCCTCGGGCCACGGCAGGTCAACGGTGGGTTCCGGCAAAGCTTCGCGGGACGGGAAGAACAGCGGCAGCAGAGCGACGGCCGCGGCCGCGAGATTCAACGTGCGCATCGGAGTGTGAGGATGGCGGTGAGCGAGAAGATCACCAGGCCCACGCCGGTGTGAAGCGCCGAAGACGCCGCCGGCGGGACCGCGACCAGGCCCGATTCGAGAAAGAACAGAGCGGCCGAGCGTGCACCGTTCCCCACCAGGATGGCGGCGACCGAGAGGACGGCTGCCGCGGCGGTGCGGCGCCATCCGAGCTTTCGTCGCGCGGCGGCGGCAAGTCCGAAAAAGAGGCCTGCCCACAGCATATGAATGCCGCTGCAGGGCGCCCCGATTTCGACGATCCCGCCGGACCAGCGGAGAGCCGTGGCTTCCACGCGAATCGGTATGCCTGCCAGTCCCAGCATCCCCTGTGCGAGGTACGAGGCGGCAATCCGCATCGGGAACCCGGCCAGGTATTCAGCGGTGGAGAACAGCGGCAGGGATATTGCGAACAGTCCCAGGATGGCTGCCCGGCTGCCGGCGGCACCGCGGCAAAGCGATAAGACCAGACCGATGGAGGCGGCCGCGAAGGTCGTGGCGACGAGGGGCGGCGCGGCCCTCCAGATGACGGCGAAGGCCACGATCAGCAGGAGCGAGACTGCCGGAAGCCAACGCGGCGGCGTGGTATTCATCGCCTGCCAACATAGGGCGATCGCGACGGCGAGCGCCACAAGGCCCCAGGCCTGTTCCGGGTCCGACAGGATCCGTCCGGCCCACCATTTCCAGGCGGGCCAGAATGCGGCGAGCATCGGCAGAAGGAGGCGGGCGGCGGTCATGCGGTCCTCTCGCGACGCTGCCAGTACCGGCACGCGGCTACGCTCGCGACGCCCGCGAGGAGCAACGCCCACGTCTCCGGTTCGGGGAGCGACGGTATGTGTTCGCTGGCGGGAGTGATGCCGTTCTGCTGGTATTGTGCCGCCGTCTCCAGGACCACCGCCCCGGTCAGCGGTGTCACGATGTGGTATTTCGTGCCGAGGGTGACTGCATCTTGCCGGTGACGGTGTGCCATCGCGGCCACCTGCTCCGCGGCCCAAAGCCGGGCGATGTGAGGCGATCCCTGGGCTTGCGGGTCCAGGCCGTTCAGCGACACCAGCCGTCTTACCGGGACACGCGATTGCTGGCCAGACCGCCAATCCGCGAACAGCTTGCGGAGATCGTCGCCCGGTGAAACCGAGGAGATCGTGCGGACGGAGTCCAGCGCCTCCAGGCTGCTGACGATGGTGTTGATGCTTCCCGCGTTGAGAATATAGAGCAGGTTTCTACGTCCGGCACGTTCGAGCGGCTGGCGGAGGAAGTCGGGGGCTGAAGGCAGGGGCTGGTTGCCGGCGATCCAGACGACGGCTGATTCCGGGTGCACCAGCGCCCGCCGCAACGCTTGATGAAGTTCGAAAGCCGGGTCCACGCCGCCAGTCCAGGGGCCTGCGGGTGGCCATGGCGATGTGCCCTCGCGAGTGATCTGCGTTACCTCGGCGACGATGTCGCGGGGAATTTCTCCGATCGCACGTTCGAGTTCCCGGCGGAAAGGCTCATTGGTGGCGCTCGCATCGACGAGGATCTCCAGCCGGCGCGGCGCCTGCAGCGGTTGGACAGCGAACTCCTGCAGGACGGCTGAGGGTGGTTCTTCTTTCGCGGTTGGCCATGCGGCGGTCCACACCGGCGCCCACTCGATGCCGGGAACGCGAGCGGCGGCCGGCCGATTGCCGGTGAGCGATCCGCTGACTTCATAGGCACCATCATGGAAGCCGGCATGGAGCTCCGGAGAGAGGGATTCGATTTCGGATCTGGATTCCAGCCACACCCAGTGCCTGGAGTGCCCGGGATCCGACAGACTGCCATCCACGATCGCGGGCAGCCGCAGCACCGCGCCGTTGCCGTTCGCTTCCGGTTCGAGCGGGACGGAGATGCCGAGACGGAATTGCATGTCGCTTTGCGGTTCGATGGGAAAGCAACGGACCGAGATGTGGTCAGCGCCGTGGGTAGTCACGAGAAGCGGATCGCGGCGCGCGTTGACTACACTCTGATAGGCTTGGCGGACTTGGCCCGACTCGCCGAACGCCGCCTCGCGTTCGACCCCGGCAATCCAAAGAGTGGCGCGGCTGACTACGGCGCCGCGCGGCAGCAGGATTTCGAGTGTGCCCTCCTGGCGGACCGCGCCGGGATTGTGCAGGACGAGCGTCCACTCGAGGTAGCTGACAGCCGAACGCGCGTCGATAGAGCCGTCGATGCGGGACGACTGGAGGTTTACCGTGCCGGCCCCTTGCGGTGGAAACGTAGCACCCCGGCTTTGTTGCCAGCGATCCCAACGGTTGGTCGCGGGACTGTCGGCCGGGGCTCCCGTGGCGAGGTAGTGCAGGCGCCGTGCTTCTGACTGGCCGAGCGGGCCACGCAGCGACAGCAAGGAAATCAGGCTATCGACCGAGCCTAATCGATTGGACGATGCCGAGAGCGAGAGTTGCCTTTGAACGGGCTCCGCCGCCAGGATCCGGTATCCGAATTCGCGCCTGCCGGGGGAGGAGGATGAGGCAAGGGTGGCTCCCACGCGCGCCCCGAGCTCGGGAGACGCCAGGACCAGCAGAACCGCCATGCCGCCCGCGAATCCCAACCAGAGGAAACGGCGCGCGCCGGGAAGCCTGCTCCAGCAACGCGCGAGTTTGAACGCGATCCAGAGGCTGGATACGGGGGCAAACACGACCACTGGTAACACCAGGATCACACCCGGGATCGCGAGAAGGAGCATGGGCGCGAACAGCGCCGAATACAGCAAGGCAATCGCGGCGACGAAGCCTGTCCACCAGGACAGGGGCCGCGCAAAGCGGAACTGGCCGGTGTCGATCCCGCGCCAGGAGGCGAACAGGCCCGTGGGGACGAGGAGCACCAGCAGGAGGTGCCATGGTGTTGGCAATGTATCGACGAAGGAGCGGCTGAAATCGGTTAGGAGTTCTACGGCGACTGCGGCGAGAGGGAGCAGGATGCCCAGGATGATGACGGAAGCGGGTCTTACCGGCTTGGGCAGGGTCAGGGGCGGAGGGTAACAGGGCTCGGTGATCATGCAAGTACTTTACAGCGCAGAGTACATTAAAGCAAGAGGGGAACACTGGATGCGGGACACGGCGAAACAGTGCCCCGAGGGGTCGGGACGCGGCGGGCTAAGAGGCCTGGCAGCTACATCGGCCTTTGGAGCGAGACAACGCCAGACCTGCCGTCACAGAATCTGACGCGAGACGGCAGGCTGACGCGGATCGACGTGGAAGAGTCTGGTTACCGCCAGAATGTTTCTGTCTGGGCCCGGGCGACGAACCTCTTGGCGTTGGCTACATTCACCAGAGCCGCGGCCCGCCATCCGGATGCGGCGCGATTGTCCTCCGCGAAGGAGAGATCGCGTTCCGCCGAATTCAGCAGTTCGAGGGCTTTGGTGAAGCGGTCTGCCCAGCCGAGGCGCCGGTCGACCGGCGGGGTGTCGTTGGGATTCCGGCCATCATCGACGGCCGCGGCCCGGGCGGCGCCGATCGCGCGGTCGATTTCATCCACAGCCGCGCGTTGATTGCGCATGATGTCCCGCCAATCCTGCCGGAACAGCAGCGCGCGCGCATAGCGGAGATCGGAAATCGCATGCAGGTAACGGGGGTGCACGGCGACCGGCGCGGGCGGCGGAGGAGGCGGGGGTGGCGGCAGCGCGGCTTCGTCGCGGAACCTGTCGTAGCCGCCCTTACGGACAAACGCTACGGCCGAATCGAGATAACCGAAGGCCCGGTTGCTCCACTCGCGCGCGTACCGATTGTCCTCTTCCTGCGCGATATCGGCGCGCGCAGTCTCGATCAGCCGCAGGATCTCGCGGAAACGGCTGCCGCGTCCCAGACGCGTATCCACCGGCGGATTGTCCACCAGGTCCCGTCGGTCGAATGCCGCGGCTACATCGAGTTCGTGGATGGCGCGCTCCACCAGGCCGGACGCCTCCTGCATATCGCGCATCACATTCGGCTCATCCGGCAAGCGCATCAGGATGACCGCGCGGCGCAGGTCGCTGCGGGCGCGAAGGTAACGCGGATGGCGGTATTGGGCAAGCAGAGCCAGCGGAGCCAGCAGCATGGCCCCCAGGGCAAAAGAAACGGTAACCCGTTGGGCAATTCTCATGAGATCAATTATACGGAGTTGTCCGATTTACGCCAGATGGTTTAACGGGATGTTAACGAAAGTCCCGGGCGCATCTTTGGTCCGGCGCAACGGTGCGCGTTACACTGGATTAGCGGCGTGATTCCGAAATGGGCGCCTTCCCTGTCGCGACAGGGCCACGCCGGTCCCATGAGAGGGGGGACTTCCACCTATGACGACAGAAACGAATAACGGAGCCACCAATCCGCTCCAAATCCTGGCACAGTACGGACAGTCGGTATGGCTCGACTTCATCCGCCGCGACCTCATCACCAGCGGCGAACTGAAACACCTCATCGAAGGCGGATTGCGCGGCATGACGTCCAATCCGTCCATCTTCGAGAAGGCCATCGCCGGAAGCTCGGACTACAAGGACATACTGGAGGACCCGGCAAGCCGCGAACTCGATGCCAAAGCGCTCTACGAGAAGATTGCCATTCGCGACATACAGGATGCGGCGGATCGACTGGCCTCTGTATATCAGGCGACAGAGCGGCTCGACGGCTATGTCAGCCTGGAAGTATCGCCCGCCCTGGCCCGCGACACTGCCGGCACCCTGGAGGAAGCCCGCCGTTTGTGGAAAGCCGTCAATCGCCCGAACCTGATGGTCAAGGTACCGGGCACGGTCGAGGGAGTGCCGGCGTTCCAGCAGCTCATCAGTGAGGGCATCAATATCAACGTCACGCTGCTATTCGCCCAGTCGGCGTATTACGACGTGCTGGAGGCTTATCTCGCAGGTCTGGAAGCGCGCGCGGGACAGGGCGGCGATCTCAGCCACGTGGCCAGCGTCGCCAGCTTCTTTGTCAGCCGCATCGACACGCTGATTGACGGGATGGCCGCGGCGAAGTCGGCCGGTCTGGCGGGCAAGGTGGCCATCGCCAACGCCAAGGTGACTTACGAGCGCTCCAACCAGATCTACGGCGAGGCACGTTGGGCGGCGCTGGCCAGCAAAGGCGCGCAAAAGCAGCGGCTGTTGTGGGCCAGCACCAGCACCAAGAACCCGGCATACCGCGATGTCATCTACGTGGAGGAATTGATCGGCGCCGATACCGTCAACACGATGCCGCCCGCGACCCTCGAAGCCTTCCGCGATCATGGAAAGGTTCGCAACAGCCTGGCCGAGGACGTTCCCGCGGCCCATGCCGTGATGGAATCGCTGGAGAAAGCAGGGATCTCCATGAAGGCCGTCACCGACAAACTGCTCGAGGATGGCTTGAAGCAATTCCAGACGGCCTTCGACGGCTTGCTGGAAGCCACCGGAAAGGCCTCCGAGAAAGTAGGGGCGGGCGCGGACTGAAGAGCCTGACCGATTCCAGTTTCTACCGCGGGCCGGTTAACACAACCGGCCCTTTCCATCTGCCTGCACGCTCTCACCGCACATCCAGCACCTGCCATACCGGCTCCCCGGCATCCTCGTCCGTCTTGAGGCTTCCGAACCACGGGGGCATCTCGAGATCGCCGCGCAGCGGACCGGCTTCGGTGGCGGCGCGAATGTCCGCCGCCAGCTCCGCCATGTCGGGGAACCGCTCCTCGGGAAAGAAACGCAGGCAGCGGTCCAGAATTCCGCGCCACTGCTCCACCCCGCGAGGGTCGGCGACCACGCCCTCCGGCGGCAGGTAAACGCCGGGATTTCGCAGCAGCGTAAACCTCTCCGTGCGGCTGCCGCCCACCGGCACGATGAAATGCGCCTCCTCGCCGTAGATCACTCCTTGCAGCAACTCGCACAGCAGCAGCCCCACGGCATACTGGTCTGTCGCGTAACCGACAAATCCGCCGACCACCTGCTCGGGGGCCGCCCAACCCGGCGTCATGGCGGGCGACCTCGCACCGGGCGGGAGATCCAGGCTATCGATGACCTGCACTCCGCTCCGCGTCAGCAGCACATTGCCCGGCTTGAAGTCCCCATGAATGCGCCCTCCTTGGTGCAGGCCGTACAAGCACTCCGCCATGGCGGCCACCTGGAGCGCCAGTTCGGCGCGCGCCACCTGGCACACCAGCACGTAGGGCTGGCACGGGCGGGCAATCCTCCGGCGGGCGTCGCGATACGCCGCGACGTCGCTCATGGGACCGCTGTAGTGGTCTCCGGAATTTACAAACACGAGATCGAATTGGGCGCTCCGCAGCGCTCGGATGGATTCGGGCACGAAGGGGCGGACCAGCCGGCAGGCCGGCAGGGAGCCTGGATTCTCGGTCCGCGACACGATCAGCGGCCAATGGCCGTTCAGCGGCAAAGCCAGGTGCCCCACGCCGACCTCGGCGCGGACGGGAGGGGGCGACGGGTCCTGCCCGGGGGGAATCACCGTCGCGGGCCCTACCGCGGGAATCCTGGTATCCTCCACCGGCGGCTCTGTGACGGCCGTCTTCCTCAAAACGCGCGATAAAAGGGTGGGGCCCAGAATCTGCGAGACCCTCTGCCCGGTCACGTAGCATTCGACCGGGCCTTCCCGGGTATCGATGGTCTTCACGTCCCTTTGGTGAATCTGCTCTTCCAACCGGGTGACGAGTTCCTCGAACGGGGTCCCGCGGTATTGCTCGGAAGAGTGATAGCCCAGCCGTGCGCCGATCGGTGCGAGCAGCTCGGCGGCAGACGCACCGCGGTCGATGGCCAGGCGCCAGGGCAGTCCGTCCGGAGCATCGCCCAGCGGAACTGCCAGCCTCCGCCGGGATCGCAGGTTCGCAAGATCGCTCATTCGCCGAAAGCCAGCATATCCGAAAACCGCACGTAGTCAAAATCATCCGGGGCAAATGGAGGCCCGGCCTGAGTCTGAGGCTGAGCCTGAGACTGAGCGCTATCCCCCAGCCGCTCCTACTCGCTCCCGGTCGATCAGCACGCGCTTTCGGGCCATCCCCCAACGATACCCGCCCAGTTCTCCGGTTCCCCGAATGACGCGGTGGCACGGGATGGCAATCGCCACCGGGTTGGTGGCGCATGCCCGCGCCACCGCTCGCGTGGCCGTCGGCTGTCCGATCCCCGCCGCGACCTCGCTGTACGACTGGACCTTCCCGTACGGGATCGATTGCAGGTAGTTCCAGACCCGCATCTGAAATGCCGTCGCCCGGATGTCGAGCGGCAGTTCGAGTTTCGGCTGGGTTCCTTCGAGGTGGTTCATGAGCGCATCGATCCAGCGCTGAAATTCGGCGGGATGGGGATTTGTCATCGGCCGAATCTCAGCGGCCGGGTATTCCTTTCGAAGACCGGCAACGAGAGCGTCCTCGGTATCGCCGAACTGAACCGAGCAGATCCCGCGATCGGTGGCGCCGATCATCATCAGGCCCAACGGAGACGCCACGGCAGCATATGTGATGGCGACATTGCGGCCTCCCTGACGGTACTGCTTGGGAGTCATGCCGAGGCGCGTATCGGCCCGCTCGTACACGCGGCTGGAGGAGCCGAACCCGGCGTCGTAGACCGCCTCCGCCACGTCCTGCGAAGTCCTCAGGCTCTGCTTCAGTTTGCGCATGCGGCACGCCTCTACGTACTGCTTGGGGGTCAGGCCCACCGCCGCCTTGAAGCTGCGCTGCAGATGAAACCGGCTCAAACCCACGCGGGCCGCGAGTTCCGCGAGACCGTGCGGATCGTCTGGATGAGCTTCGATATAACGGCACAGTTCCTGGATCCTGGCCGCGGCCGGGTCCGTCGCGGCGTCGAGCGGGTGGCAGCGCAAGCAGGGGCGCAGACCGTCCCGTTCCGCTTCCGACGGGTTTCCATAGAAACGCACATTCTTGCGCAGCGCCACTCGCGAAGGGCAGGACGGCCGGCAATAGACTCCGGTGCTGGTGACACCGTACACGAATTCGCCGTCGCGGCTCCGGTCGCGGCGCTCGACTGCTTTCCAACATTGTTCCTGGTTCAACATGCCTTCAGTTTGCGCCCGATCGAAGGGAGGATCCATCCGCTCCTTGCGGTGCAATCTCACGCGAACAGGCGCCGGAACCGCGCCTCGATTTCAGGCCCTGCCTCAACCGCGGCAGCCTCCGCCTGGCGGCGGAGTTCGGGTGAGCCGCGATCCGCCGCCAACGCTTCCAGCGCGGCTCGTGCATCCGGTCCGCGGCCCTCGCGCACCTGCCGCAGGAGGAACTCCCGGGCGCGCTCCTGCCTGGTGAGCCCGAGTGCCCGCAGCAGCACTTCGCGGTACTCGGGTTCTTTCGCGGATTCCCAGGTGTTTTCCAGCACGACGACGCCTCCCTCCAGGCGCGAGGATCCGAGAGCCAGCGCCGCCTCGTCGCGGGCTTCCGAAGACGATTGCAGAAAGCCCGCCACAAAGCTGATTCCGCGTTCTCCCTCGAGCCTGAGCAGCGAATCGAATACCTGCCCCACCACCGCGGCCTCGCTGTCTCCCAGCCGCGCCTTCAGGCGGAGCAGCAGCGCACCGCCTTCTCCTTCCATCTGTTCGAGCCCACGTGCCGCTTCCGTCCGCACCGTGGACGCCTCGTCGGTCAAACCGTCCACCAGGAAGCGCAGGATGTCCTCACGGCGCAGGTCGGCGCAGCCCGGCAGGCTCAGCAGGCAGATGCCGCGCAGGGTGGTGGCGGTGTCCACAGGTTTCCCGTAGGAGGCCTCCAGTTGCACGTGTCGAAATCCGCGGACAAAAGGCTCCGACTCGCGATAGTCCAGATCGCGGAGCGCATTCGCCATGGCGTTTTTTGCCCAGCATTGCGGGTCGCGCTCCGCGGGCTTTTCGAAGAGGCGATCGAATGCCCGGAGCAGGTCCGGCTCGAGTTCCCGGAGCTGCATTTCCGCGATCAGCCTGGCGGCTTTGGCAACGACCAGATTGACGCGGTCGGCGAGGGCCTTGCGAAGCCCGGCAATCGCCTCCTCGCGAGGAGCCTCGCGCAGTTTGCCGAGCTGCTCCACCTCCGTTTCGATCTTTCGGTGTGCCATAAAAAGCAGCCCTCGTCAGCTCAGGTACCAGCCGCCATTCACATTGATGGTCTGGCCGGTGACGTAGCCGTTGGCCGCCAGCATGGTCACCACGTCGGCGACTTCTTCGGTGCGCCCGAACCGGCCGACAGGAATCAGCTCGGGCCTCGCATTGGGATTGGAGCTGACCATTTCGGTTTCAATCAGCGCCGGGGCGATGGCGTTGACCGTGATCCCTTCCTTCGCCAGAAGCTTGGCGTATGTGCGGGTCAGCCCCAACATTCCGGCCTTCGCGGCGGCGTAATGCGGGCCCACAATGCTGCCGGCCTGCGCTGCCACCGACGAAATATTGATGATGCGGCCCCACTTCCGGTCGCGCATTCCCGGCAGCACAGCCTGGGTAACCAGGAAGCACGACGTCAGGTTGACGGCGATCTGCTCGTTCCAGTCGTCCTCAGAGATCTCTTCGATCCTCTGCACGCGCGCGATGCCGGCGTTGTTGACCAGGATCCCGATTGGCCCGAGTTGCTCTTCGACGAAACGCACCATGGCTTCCACCTGGACGCGCTGCGAAACGTCCGCCTGGATGGTGGCCGCGCGGCGGCCTGCCTGTTCGACCGCGCAAGAGGTTTGCCCGGCATCCTCCCGGCGGCGATGATAGTTGACGCCGACGTCGCACCCGGCGCGCGCCAACGCCAGCGTGACGGCCTTGCCGATGCCGCGCCCGCCTCCGGTAACGAGCGCCACTTTTCCCGTGAGATCGTCCATGAATCTCAGGATAGCTCGCCGGCGAAAACCGTCGGAGTCCGACGGTTTTTCTTGGTAAACCCATGAATCAAAAGGGACCGCACCCGTCGGACTCCGACGGGTATGGCGTGGCGCAGGCACTCCAGCCTGCCGCGCCGAGACTCATCTCGGCGCTTGTCGGGCGTGCACGGTGTCGCTGGCGGCGAAGGGGTTTCGAGGCTGGCTGAAGTGCCCGCGCCACGTTACCATGAGCGTAGTGGTGAAATCGAATCCGCCGGAGACGCCGTTATTCGCCGACCTTCCCGCACCTGAGCCATCGGTCGAGAAGATCGCGGAAGGCGCATCGATCCTCCGCGGATTCGCCGATGACATCGCCTCCGCCCTGATCGCGGAAGTCGGGCAGGTAGCCGCGGCCGCCCCCTTCCGGCACATGATTACGCCCGGCGGGTATCGCATGTCGGTGGCCATGACCAATTGCGGACCTTCAGGGTGGGTCAGCGACGGGCGAGGCTACCGTTACAGTCCGATCGATCCCGCAAGCGGCCTTCCGTGGCCTGCACTACCCGCTCTATTCCAGAGTCTCGCGACCGATGCCGCCCGAGCGGCCGGCTACCCGGGCTTCCACGCGAATGCCTGCCTGATCAACCGCTACGAGCCTGGAACCAAGCTCTCGCTCCATCAGGACAAGGACGAGCGCGACTTTACGGCCCCCATCGTTTCGGTGTCTCTCGGGCTGCCCGCGGTGTTTCTGTGGGGTGGACTGCGCAGACGCGACAGCGTTCGGCGGTTTCGCTTACAGAGCGGAGATATCGCAGTCTGGGGCGGACCAACGCGTCTCACCTACCATGGCGTCGCGACACTCGCCGACGGCGATCACCCTCTGACCGGGCGCGTCCGAATCAATCTGACGTTTCGATACGCCGCCTGAGGCTTCTAGATTCTGTGTGGGAGTTCGAAGGAGCGTCTGGGCGATTGGTCTGGACCCAACCGCCCAGCCTTGGAGTCAACACAACGCTGCGAAAACCGGCGGGAGCGCCCCATGCAGGCCCAATGGTTCCAGCTCCCTGATGAGAATTGTTCCAGAGGAGGCGCGGCCGAACAATACCGGATATGGTTAGCTGCTAAACGGATGATAACGATCGACAGTCGTATCGGTACGAGCGAGGCTCGAGAGGTCGCCCGCGGCTTTCGCACCTTGCTCTCGGATCCAACTCATGACCGCATGATCTGCCCAGAAGCGGTGCGGCCGCCGGCCGAGGAAGCCCAGATGCCCTCCATGCTCGGTGGCCCATAGTTCGATCCGCGGGTTCGAGCGCACGGCCTCCGACTGGTAGATCTCAAATGGAACGAAGGTGTCGTCCTTGGCCTGAATCAGGAGAGCCGGCACCTTGAGCCCGCCCAGGAAACGGATGGCCGACTGCGTCCGGTAGTAGTTCTCGGCATCGCCAAAGCCGAAGGACGGCGCGGTAATCCGCTGGTCGATGCCGATGACGGTCTCCAGGCCGGCGAAATCGCCTTTCGTGTACCGGCCGGTGGCGCACAGGCGATCGCGCATCCGGATCACGAAACGGCGCTCATACAGCCGATTGTCGGGTTGGGCGATGCGGTGGGAGCAAGCCGACAGATCGAGCGGGGTGGAAACAGCGCAGACACCGGAGATCCAGGCGAGAGCGTCATCACCCGCCTCGCCGGCGAGTTTCAGGACCACGTTGCCGCCCAACGAGAAGCCTACCAGGAACACAGGCGAGCGGCCTTCTCGAAGGAACTCGCGGAGCACCCACAGCAGATCGCTGGTCAGGCCCGCGTGATACAAGGTGGGGCTGAGAAGCTCGGTGCCTCCACAAGTGCGCATGTTGAATCGGTGGGCGGCAAAACCGGCTTCGAGTGCCACGGCGCTCAGGCTCTGCATGTATCCGGCCGCGCCCGAACCCTCCAGCCCGTGCACCAACACCACTTCACCGGCGGCAACGCCGTCCGGACGCTGCGACTCCACCAGCACCCGCACTCCCGGCTCCGTCTCAAAGAGGCGCCGCTCCACCGGAAACGCGCGCGGCGCCGGCCGCTTCCAATAGTGGCCCGCGATGGTCTGCAGGTGCGGGTTGCGAAAGAGCGGTTGGAAGGGCTTCATGATGAAAGCCGCGGAAACATGTAGTATAAAAGATGAAACTGAGTATGCGCACAGCCATCTTTGCTTTACTTTGCACGACGGGCGCTTTCGTCGCCCTTGCCGACGATCTTCCCCGGCCCGCACCTCCCTTCACGATCTTGCGTGCGGGAGCGCCGCCCATTCAGATGAGCCAGCTCAAAGGAAAGATCGTGGCGCTGGCGCTCATCAACACGGGTTGCCCGCATTGCCAGGCTCTCACCACGACCGCGCTCAATCCTCTCTCGAAGGAATATGCAGCCAAGGGCGTGCAGTTTGTGGAGTGCGCGTTCAACCCGACGGCGGACAAGGACGTTCCCGGATTTGTCCAGCAGTTCCAGCCGGCCTTTCCGGTGGGCTATTCCACCGATCCGGCGGTGCGCGCGTTCCTGGGATACTCCGCCACCGACGGGCGGCTGTCGTACGTGCCCCACATGGTGTTTCTAGACGCCAAAGGGATGATCCGCGACGATTTTCCCGCCGCCGATGCGTTTTTTCAGAATCCGGAAACCAGTATCCGGGCGGAACTGAATAAGCTGCTGGCGCTGAAAGCCCCGCCCGCCGCCGCAGCTGTCAAGAAGAAATAGGACGCGCTATTTCGGCAGCACTTTGACCTCGGTGACGTAATACCCGGGATCGGTGACCACCACCGTGGCTTCGATGCGGTCGCCGACGTGCAACTTCTCAAAGTCGGTGTCGGGCCTGACGGGATATTCCATCGTCATGGCGTCCATCCAGTTGCCGATCTTTCCGGCTTCGATGGTGGCGGTTTTCGAACTAGGGTCGAGCGCCTTGACCTCTCCCGACATCGGGTAGCGTTTACCCTCGGGCGCTTTGGCCCGGCACCCCGCCAGGATCGCCAGCAGCACTAACACCATCAATCTTCGGCTCATCGATTTCATGGTAGCGCACGCTTCCGACTGTCAATTCGGAGGCGCCGCCGTCGTTAAGCTGGTGTGGAAACTCAGTTACGGCCAGGCGGCGATGAGCAAAGCAATCGAATTGGAAGATCGAACCTTCGAAGCGCTCTTTGCCGCACATTACCGTCGGGTTGCCGGATTGATCTATCGCGTCGTGGGGGATACGGGATACGCCGAAGAGCTCGCCCCCGTGGCCTCTTGGAAATTGCACCGGAGCCCCCGGCGTTCGACCGCAATCCGGCCGGCAGGCTGTACCGCACCGGGCTGCGCCTGGGGCTGGACGGCCTCAAGAGACAGAATCGGCGGGCCTTTTTTCTTGACGCGCAGCCTGCCTGGTTCCGGCCCAAAAGCGTCCCCAGGAGTGGGGAAGCTGCAGGCAGGAGTGCCAGGCGGGAGTGCCCGCGCCACATCGACAAACGTTGTAGACTGCGGAGTGAGTGGAGCCCCCAGCTTCTAGGACCTATTTCCACGTGGACATGGATGCCTTCTTCGTGTCCGTGGAGGAACTGTACGACCCCTCGCTGAAGGGGAAGCCGGTGGTGGTCGGCGGCCGACCCAACGAGCGCGGTGTCGTCTCGGCGGCATCTTATGCGGCTCGCAAGTTCGGAGTCCACTCGGCCATGCCGCTGCGCACCGCCTACAAGCTGTGCCCGCAGGCGATCTTTGTCGAGGGCCATCCGGAGCGCTACCGCGAATACTCGCACAAGGTCTACGACGTCCTTCATGGGTTTTCACCGCTGGTGGACATGGCATCCATCGACGAGGCGTACCTCGATATGACCGGCACCGCGCGGCTTTACGGTCCGCCATTGCGCGCCGCGCACCTGCTCCACGAGCGGATGAAGACTGCGACCCAACTCAACTGCTCCATTGGAATCGCGGCGTCGCGCCTGGTGGCCAAGATCAGCTCCGATCAGGCCAAGCCCAACGGCGTGCTCTGGGTCGTGCCCGGACGGGAGCCCGCGTTTCTGGCGCCGCTCGATGTGCGCAAGGTGCCGGGCGTCGGTAAGGTGACGGAGCGAAACCTGCATGCGCTGGGCATCCGCAAGGTGGGCGACCTGGCGCGGCTGGACGAGAGCTTTCTGCAGGAACGCTTCGGGAAATGGGGAATGGCGCTGGCCGGGAAATCGCGTGGCCTGGATGCGGGCGGATGGTTCGACACGGAGATCGGCGAAGACGAGGGCTGCAAGTCGATCAGCCACGAGCATACCTTCGGCGAAGATACAGCCGACGTGGCGAAGATCGAATCGACTCTCGCGAGGCTCTGCGAAATGGTGGGCCGCCGCCTCCGCGAGCAGAATCTGCACGCGCGAACCATACAGCTCAAACTGCGGTACTCGGACTTCTCCACCATCACGCGCGCCCATTCGGTGCCGCGCGCCACGCAGACCGACAACGAACTGTTCGAGGAGGTCCGCGAGCTTTTTCGCGCCAACTGGCAGAGCGGCCGGACGGTGCGCCTGCTCGGCGTCCACACCTCGGGCTGGGCCGCTGACCAGCAGCTAAGCCTGATCGACGCGCGGCGGCACGAGCGCTGGGAACAGACCATGGCGGCCGCCGATCGGGTGCGGGACCGCTTTGGAGAGTCGGCCGTATCGCTGGCCGCGAGCATGCGTGGCAAGTTCCGCGA
The DNA here is from genome assembly GCA_035501495.1 of Bryobacteraceae bacterium. Classification (GTDB taxonomy): domain Bacteria; phylum Acidobacteriota; class Terriglobia; order Bryobacterales; family Bryobacteraceae; genus JAIQFL01. The sequence goes on from DATJWB010000186.1 coordinate 38,134, forward strand.
ACGCACGCACGAGAATCCCGTGGGACTGCCGGGGAAGAAGGACGCCAAGCCCCGGTAACCTTTGTGCCGGCGCCAGGTATTGGCGGCATGCACCTGGATTCTGTCCGGCCGGACGTGTGCCACGGGTTCCGGTCGTGGCGCTCGCAGCCGGTGCTTTAGGGCATCGCGATTGCCGCCCTGGCGCTTGGCACCGGGGCCAACACTACCATCTCCAGCGTGGTCGAGACGGTACTCCTGCGGCGGCTTCCCTACCCGGAGCCCGAGCGATTGGTCAGCCTGTTCGAACTGGCGCCCAAGAAAGGGATCGCACACTATTTCGTCGCGTCATCCGACTTCTGGGATTGGCGGGACCGCAGCCGCACCCTCGAAGCCTTCGGCGGTTATTGGCGTCACGAGGTCACGGTCAGTGAACCCGGGTACCGTCCCGAGCAGATCCCCGGCGTCGCCATCACCGCGTCGCTCGCCCGAACCCTCGGCTTGCGGCCGATCGCCGGCCGGCTGTTCACACACGAAGATATGCGGCCCGGCGGACCCAGCGTCGCGCTGATTACCTACGACCGGTGGCAGCGGCGGTATGGGGGCGCCCACACCGCGATCGGCAGGTCCATCGGATTGAATGGCTCCAACGTGCAGATCGCCGGCATTCTGACGCCCGGGTGCACTTCGCCGGCGACGCACAGGTCTGGGATGTTCTGATTCCGTATCGCCCGCGGCCTACCGCGCGTTTTATGGAAGCCCTGGCCCGCCTTCGGCCCGGGGCCTGCTGTCATATGGCGTGGCTGTACGGAAGCGCGAGATCGGAATTCGGGCGGCGCTTGGCGGCATGCCCGGCGACATCCAGCGGCTCGTCTTGGGGCAGGCATTGCGGCTGGTGGCGGCGGGAATGGCGGCAGGGTTGGCGGCGTCGGCAGCGGCCGGCCGATTGGTCGAGAGTTTGCTGATTCAAGTGAAACCGATCGATCCGGAAACGTATTTCGGAGTCGTGGTCGTGCTCGCGGCGGCCGGGATTCTGGCCGGATATCTGCCGGCGAGGTCGGCCTCGCGAATCGATCCGTGCGTCACCTTGCGGGAGTAGTCGATCCCTGGGCGCCGTCGAGACAGAATACCTTCGCCTGCGAGGGAACGGCGGCCTGGCAGGAGTCACTCTCTACGTAGTGGATATTGGTCTCGCGTTGCTGGCGCGCCGTATAGCTTCGGGTCAGGAACATCACCGGCGCCGCCACCAGTGGTTCCTGCAACGTTACGACGTACTTCGGCGTTTCGCGGGCCATTCGATTGATTTCCTCCGCCATGTCCACGGCGCGCTGATCGAACGCAGGAGGCACGTTGGGGTTCGTCGCCCAGCGATGGAAGTATGTGTGGTACGGCTCGCACGCGAGCGCCAGGAGGAACGCGGCACTGCATCCGGCCAGCCACCGGCGCGGCAGTCTGCCGGCCAGCCAGGAATGTACCCGGGAGGCGCCTTCGGCGGCGAGCATCACTGCCGGCGGAAGCATCAGGATCGACCGCAAGGCGTGGGGAACGAGGCCGGCGGAGAGGATCGCGGGCAGCGCTGCGACCGCCATCCACCAAATCGCCAACTGCCACTTGCGCCAACCGCGCGCCACGCCAATCAGGAAGAGAATCGCGACCGGCCAGAACAGTTCCGGCCGCCAGGCGATATTGTGACGCCAGTTGCCATCGCCTCTCGTGAAGAACATGCGCGCGGTCCTCCAGGTATTGAGCACCGCCTGCCAGGCGGGACGAGGAGTTCGCAGCACCGACAGTTGCGCGACGTGTCCCCAAAAGGAACCGGGGTGGGTGGCGAAATAGAACGCCAGCGGCGACGCCACGAGGGCGGCGGCGATGCAGAAGGCGGCCGGCAGGCGACCGGCTTTTCGTGCGCTCGCCAGCAGAATCCCGGCCACCAGCAGGGGCGTCACCCGCCAGGCAATGTACGTGTAGAAGCCGAGGCCGTAGAAAATTCCCGCCGCCAATACGTACCCCACGTACGGCACGCTCTGGCGCTGCCGGCGAATGGCGGACAGCAGAAAGTATAGCGCCCAGGTGAGCAGCAGCGGAGCGGCGATGGCACGAAAGGCAATCCTTGAAAAGACGACGTGCCAAAAGCTGGTGGCCAGGAAGAATGCTGCCAGAAGCCCGGCCTCTGGCGACGCCATCTCCGCGGCCAATCGGTAGACGCCCCACACCGTGAGGATTCCGAAGACCGCCGCGGGGAGACGCAGCACCCAGGCGCGATTCCCCAGGAAACGAACGAAAACAGCCGCTACGTTGACGTAGAGCCCCTCGCGTCCGTTGTCCTCCGGGTAGAACGCCTGAAAGCGTCCGATCTGAAGAACTTCGAGAGCATTGCAGCCGTCTATCGCCTCGTCGCGATAAAGCCCCGGCGGGATGGTGGTCAATCGATAGAGCCGTAGAAATCCCGCGATCGACAGAATCAGCAGGAGCAGCCAGAAGCGTTTCGACGGCCGCAAGACGTCAGCCTAATGCTTCACCGCGCTCAAAGTGATCTGCGACGGATACTGCGCGGAATGGTGCACCGATGTGTGCGCCACCACGCCCTTGTCTTCGTCGTAGTTATTGCCGCCGGTGTTCAGGTTGCGGTCGAAGCGCGGGAAATTGCTGCTCGAGACCTCGATGCGGATGCGGTGGCCGGCGGCGAAGTAGTTGCTGGTGGTCATGGGCTGCAGCGTCACCTTGTATACCTTGGCGGGCTCCATCCACACCAGCGGTTTCTCGTAGCCGTCGCGATAGCGCAGCCGCTGGATGGTCTCATCGAGGTTATAGGCGGTGCCATCGGGATACACATCCAGAACCTTCACGGTGACGTCCGTATCCTTCACGTCGGACGAGACGTAGATGGTGGGCTCGATCGGGCCGCTGACCTCGATACCCTCGGTGAGCGGCGCGGTGGTGTAGACCAGGATGTCGGCGCGAGCCTCCATTTTCCGCTGGTCGAATGCGCCGCCGGTCACCGCGTTGCCGGTACAGCAGACGTTGCCGCCGTAGGAGGGCACGGGATTCATCGGATCGTAAGTGAAATTGTCGGGATTGTCGCCGGAGGGTTTGGAGGCGGCCAGAACACCATCGCCGTTCAGGCTGTTGGCTTTGCCGCCGCTTCCCAGGTAGAAGGTCATGGGCTGGGCGCCGCGGGGAGGCCACGTATCGGATGAGTGCCACTGGTTCGAGCCCATGGTGAAGTACTTGACCTTGGGCATCGTCTCGAGCACATGGTTGTCCTCGCCCTTGAGGAAGTGGTCGAACCAGCCGTAAGTGAGCGCGTTGTAGTCGAGCCGGGCATCGCCCATGCTGCGCTCGCCCACGATGGTGTTCTCGGTGGCGCGGGTGTAGGCGCAATGCAGGGTGGGGGCAATGATGACGTACTGCTGGTTGGCGATTTCGCCCTTGGCGGTCTTGCGAACAAAATTGTACGCCGCCAGGTTCGGCCCGATCGAGACATCGTACCAGGACATGAACCAGAAGCCAGGCACGTTGATGGTCTTGTCATCGTGCCAGAGGCCGCCGCGGTACCACGCCGGATCATTGGGGGTCCGCTTGATCATGGCGCCGCCGGTGGACACTTCCATGCGATCGGCCATGATACCGCGAGGACCGTTCACGGCCTTGATGATGTCCATCTCCGGCAGGTGCTGGAGGGCCTTCGACCAGTCCACGGGAGGCATCTGGGGGGCGAGGTCGAACATGCGAGACGCCTGGATCAGGTCCTCCTGCGAGGTGTTAGGCGGGAACATGGGGCGCACCTGGTTCTGCTCGCCGTAAAGCCAGGCGATGAACAGCATTTGCACGGCGCCGCCGCGATACCAGTTGCCCTGCTCGAAGTACGGCTGCACGCGTCCCACGCCCGCGCCGAACCCCTGCGGGATCATGGCGGCAAAGGCGGGATTGCCCTGCGCCGCCACTCCCAGTTGCCATTCGGCCGTAGACGAGCAGCCGATGGTGCCGACCTTGGTATTCGACCAGGGCTGCGCGGCCATCCACGATATGGCGTCGTATCCATCGGTCAGCGGCGGTCCCAGGATGTCGTACTCGCCCTCGGAGAAGAAGTGCCCGCGCTCATTCATCTCCACGTAGGCATAGCCGCGCTTGACCGCCTGCAGTTCGGCGTTCATGTCGCGCGGCAAGCCGTTCTTCACATCCCAGTAATTGAAGTTGTAGGGCGTGCGCACAAAGATGATCGGGTACTTTTGGGACGTGTCTTTGGGGCGGTAGATGTCGGTGGCCATCCGCTTGCCGTCGCGCATCGGCACCATGACTTTGCGCTCGATAATGGCGATGGATTCGAGTTCTTTTTCGGTGGAGTTGCGGGCGGCGATCATCTGGGGCGTGAGGGGTCCCGCCTGCGGCTGCGCGCCCGCACGGTGAAGCGCAAAGAAGGCGCCTCCTGACAGCAGAATGCCGACAACACCGTACCTTTTGAATTCCATATTCTGCTCCGTTTCGATGTGGCGCGGGCACTCCTGCCTGCCCGCGCCACGTCAGGAGACCAGTTTATCGTTTTCCGGCAAGGAAGGTTGGGTGTTTCCCGGTCTCACCCAGGTCTCACGCACCCCTTGACAAGCGGCGCATTTCGATGATTAACTGCATGAGCACTGTTTTGGCGTAATGGAGGGGGTTACAGGAATGTTAAGCATGCGAGTGTCTTCGACGGCCCTGGTGTGGGCTGCCGCCTGGGTCTTGCCTTCGATGCTGCTGTGGGCCCAGACGCCCACCGGATCCATAGCAGGAGTGGTCCACGATGCCAGCGGAGCCGTGGTTCCCAATGCGTCGATCGCCATGACCGGCCAGGATACCGGGTTACTCCGGAACCTGCTGAGCGCGAGTGACGGCTCTTACATCGCAACGGCCCTTCCTCCGGGAGTCTACCAGGTAAAGGTGGCGATGTCGGGGTTTCGAACCGTGGTCCGCGATGCGACGGTCGAGACCGGAGCGACCACGACCGTGGATCTCCGTCTGGAACTCGGCCAGACCGAAGAGGTCATCAACGTCGAGGCCGCGAGCGCGCAAATCGAGTACAACAGCAACACCATCTCCGGCGTCATCACGCGGGAGAAGATTCAGGACCTGCCATTGAATGGCCGCAGTTTCCTGAACCTGGCATTTCTGGAGCCCGGCGTGTCGGTGAGTCCGGGAACGACTTCCCAGTACAACTCCCTCTTCACGGTTTCGGTGCTGGGCGGCGATTCGAGTAAGACAGCGATCACGGTAGACGGCGGCAATATCCGGAATCCCATTGAAGGCAACACCGCCATGAACCTGTCGCAGGACGTGATCCAGGAGTTCCAGATTTCCTCGGTCAACTTCGACCTGTCCACGGGGATCACGAGCGTGGGATCCGTCAACGTGGTCACCCGCAGCGGGGGCAACAGTCTGCACGGCAGCGCCTACTTCTTCTATCGCGACCACAACATGTCGGCATACCCGGGGCTGGCCCGCAGTGCGCTCAGCCCCAACCCGTTCTTCGCGCGGCGCAATCCGGGGGCGTGGATCGGCGGTCCCATCAAGAAGGATCGTTTCTTCTTTTTCTTCAATTACGAGAACCTGAATCAGACGCAGGTGGTGACGTTCGTGCCGAACGTGGCGTCGGGCGCGGGTCTGGCGGGCAACTACTTCAGCCCCTATCACGGCAAGAACATCACGGTACGGTTTGACTACAGCATTACCGCCAACCATCACCTGTTCGCGCGCTACACGCACGACGGAAATGCCGGCCTCGGCCCGGCCGGAAGTTCCCTGCAGTTGCCCTCCCACTGGCTCCGCAACACCAATTGGAGCGACCAGAGTCTGCTGGGACTGACCAGCACTTTGAAGCCGACCCTGGTGAATGATTTCCGCTTCAGCTATCAATACTGGCAGAATCGAAACCTGTTCCCGACCAGCACGGATTGTCCGGGCTGCTTAGGACTTGGTTTTCCGGAAGTGGCAGTGAACGGGACCAATATCACGGTCGGAGATACTTCCAATGCGACGCAGGGCCGCGATCTCCGCAAATATAACTTCACGGACTCTCTCACCTGGCAGAAAGGCCGCCACTCCCTGCACTTCGGCGGCGAGTTCGAACATGCGCCCGGCACGGGATTCTGGGGGTATTGCGACCCGGCCTGCACCGTGGTAGCGCCGCCCGAACTGGTGCGCGCGAACGTACCCGCATCGTTAGTCGCCGCGCTGTTCCCGACGCTCCCGACCACCATCTCGAGCAACGCCGATCTGCTGAATCTGCCGTTTCTGGGCGGGGTGGTCGGCATCGGCGATCCGAGCCAGCCGCCTCCGTATCACGTAGACCAGGCCAAGGAGAACAATCGCTACCGCGTATATGCGTCGGATTCCTGGCGCATCCGGCCGGACTTCACCTTGAACTACGGGCTGGCCTGGAGCTTCGAAAGCACGCTGGTGAACCGCGATCTCAACAAGCCTGCGTTTCTCGCGCCGCTGTATGGATCGGACCTGTCGCCGACCAACAACAACTATCACAACTTCGAGCCGGCCTTGGGATTTGCCTGGACGGTGGATAAAGCTCAGAAGACCGTAGTGCGCGGCGGATTCGGCATCTATTACGACACCGAATCGCTGTACCGCCGGTTGCAGGAGCGTTCGTTTATCGGGCCGGTGGGCAACGGCCGCATCCAATTCCCCACCACCGGTTTCACCAACATCTTCCCGGGCATCGTCAACATCAGCCTGGGCGGCGTGCCTGTGCCGGTCGGCGCTCCCCTGCCCTCCGGACAGTTGATCAACCTGACGTTGGGACAGTACCTGCAGATTCAGCAGCAGCAGGCGCCGATCATTGCGGCCCAGCTTGCACCCACCAACCTCAACAACGTTTCGGTCACCAACATCGATATCAACAAGGCGGGCGCCCAGCTTTACCCCAAGAACTTCCCGGTGCAGCACGGCCTGCACTTCGATCTCGGCGTGCAGCGCCAGATCGGCAAGGACATCGTGGTGGACGTGGATTTCGTGCGCCGCGTATACCTCAATGTGAACCTGGGCGAGATCGATTACAACCGCTACAACCGCTTCATCAACGGGGTCCGCACACCGGTGATCCCGGTATGCCCCGCCGCGCAAAAGAACACTCCCGGCGTGGAATGTTCCAATGGCTCGATCACGTTCTGGACTCCCGGGGGCCGGAATGTGTACGACGCCATGCTGGTGAAAGTGAACAAGCGCTTCGCAAAGAGGTTCCAGTTCACCGCTTCCTACGCGCTCACCGATCAGCACGGATACAACGGCATCGTCAATCTGGACAGGTGGAACGAGAGCTGGGGACCGCAGGGTCCGCGGAACGTCCTCAACGTGTCCGGAGTGGTCGATCTGCCGCTGGGCTTCCAGCTCGGATTGATTTCCGAAAGCAGTACGCGCGGACCGATCATGCCTTTTGTGAACGGCGTGAGTCTCACCGGCGACGGTTCCACGAGCGCGCCGCTGCCGGGGCTGGCGTTCAATTGCCTCAACCGGGGCTGCGGGACGGCCGACCTGCAGCGCGCCGTCGCCAACTGGAACCAGAACTATGCCGGGACCAAAGATGCCCTGGGCAAGACGATTCCCGCGATCGTGCTGCCCGCCAACTATTCGTTGGGCGACAGTTTCAATTCACAGGACGTCCGCCTGACCAAGACGTTCCGCTATCACGAGCGCTACCGGCTTCAGGTGTTCGCCGAAGCGTTCAACATCTTCAACATCGCGAACCTGAGCGGGTATAGTTTCAACCTGGACCAGGTGACGCCGACCAATCAGACGTATTCATTTGGCCAACCGACCAGCCGCGCCGGCCAGGTCTTCGGGTCGGGCGGTCCGCGCGCGTTCCAACTGGGAGCACGGGTTCAGTTCTGACGAGTGGAACCGCACGGCGCAGATTAAGGGCACATGAAGTCCGAATTAAGACCGCATGAACCCCCGAAACTCTCCTGCCCATTGATGCGTTTGTAAGGGCAGGAGGGAAGGTCATGAAGACCATCACATTATCGTTCGCAATTCTTTTGCTGGCGGGAAGCTCTCTGTTCGCCAGGGTTGTGGTTGGAGTCGGGATCGGAGCCGGGTACTACCCTGGGTCTTATGCGGCGCCCCCGCCCCTGCCGGTTGCCGCCTACAGGCCGCCTTACCCCGGTCCGGGATACGCCTGGATCAACGGGTATTGGGTACCGTCGGGACCGCGTTATACGTGGCACGCGGGCTATTGGGCGCGTCCGCCGTACGCTCGTGCGTATTGGGTGGCGCCGCGGTACTTCGGCGGCCGTTACTATCGCGGTTACTGGCGCCGGTAAAACTCGGGGCAAACCACCGAGCTCATGGCGAGTGTTCCGGATGAGGTTGTCAAATGTGTGCAGGCCGGGGCATCACCAGCCTAGCGATGATGTCCGCTCTTGGAATGGCCGCCTGAATGCCCGCCCGAGGAATGTCCCCCGGAATGAGACGAAAACTTCGGCGCTTTAAACGATGGTGCTCGGAATGACGGTGCCTTGGGTGGCTTGAAATGTCCCGCGGATTTCGGAGCGGAAAAGTGCCCGCTCCCGACAGCAGGCCCGCTTGGGCCGGAGATTCTGGCGCCTGAGAAGCGCTGCGCTACTGGCGCCGATGATCGTTGGATCCCACTTTGGCCAACAGCCGGAAGTCCACGATAGCCGGCCGACGGCCGCGGGTATTCCGAGGGTCCGCCGCGAAAACTCATCGGGCTTTGAGAGTTCAGACGGCCGCCTGGACCGCCGCTGGTGGGACCGAAGGTGCGCCAGCCCTCGGACGATGACGGACTCCTCCCGGCCGAGTGCTCGGAATAGGGGTTCGCCGGCCGGCCGGTGAAGCTTGGAAAGCCGCCACGATAAGGAATAGCAGCCCGAGGGCCACTGCCAGCCGCGCCGGCTGGCAGGCCCCGCGATCCGGTCGTAAGCCCCCGGCCTCCTCCGAACGAGCGTGCCAGGGTCGTGGTGGGATACGGCACACCCAATCGATGGACCGGGTTGTGCGTCCACTCCATGACTCCGCTGGCGCTGCCGCCGCCAAGACCGCCACCGTATCCGCCACTGCCAAGTCCGAGGAGAGCCGGGAAGAGGCCATTCAAGAAGAGGCCGTGCGTCAGCCAATTCAGACCCCAACCCGACCAACTGGCCAGCCCCGAGAAGAGGCTGCCGAGGGCCGAGATCGCAACACCGGGTCCGAAACCGTAGCCGGAACTCTCGGGTGGATACCAAAGCGACGGGTACGACCCGGCAACTGGAGGCCCCCACACATACGCCGGGTTATAGGCGGGCACATACAGTACCTGCGGATTCGCCGGCTGTATGGCAATCGCGCTCTGCTCGGGCCCGGCCGCCTGAGATGTGACTGCCTGCTCGGGTGTACTCGCCAGGCGGCCACTCTGCTGCGCCTGCGCCCGCAATCTCTGGACTGCATCCATGACATCGGCCTGTTGCGCCAGAACGGCATTGCCGAGATCGGTCGTCCACATGACATTCTGGGTGAGCATCCGCAACACGTCCGGAAAGACGACCATGGCCTGGACGCTGGGATCCCAGTTGAACTGGCGTGCGGCTTCGATCCGCTGCGGGCCCCTCAGTTCGGAGTGCCGCTGCAGCCATTGCCATGCCTCGACCAGTTCCAGCGGATAGGTGCTGGCTGCGAGGGCCTGGCTGAGGAGCGGGTCCGGGTAAAGGGCGATCGGCGCCACCAGGGTATCGAGTTGGTCCGGAGTCAGGCGCGGCCGCGAGAATTCCGCCGGCTGCGATTGCGCGAACGCCACTCCGCTGAGGATGGAAGCAAGACCGGCGAGAGAGAGTACGAAGAATACTGATTTAGGCGATCCCATATGATGCCACCCGCCGTCGTTGGCTCTGGCGCGCGCGAACGGGAACGCATGACGGCCGGAATTGGCGCGCACCATTACTGTACCGCAGTCTGCGAGGATCGAGCTGCCCGACTCGCGGCAATGCGGAGACCTTGGCCTGAACTCGAGTTCGAGGCCTTCCTGGCCAGCCGGGGAACCGGCGTCTTCTAGGGTGACGTAGGCGCGAGTGTACTCGCCAGACATGTCGGAAACGAACGGAAGGTTCGGAAAGCCGC
>DATJWB010000187.1:0-34513 GCA_035501495.1 Bryobacteraceae bacterium
TCAACTGATAGCGCACGATCCGCGGCTTCCCTCAGCGATATGGGGTAGACGTCAGGGAATGCGTCAACTGGCTGAGGCGTTCACGGAGTTTGAACAACGAATTGCCAAACCAGCAGCAGCTTTCGTGGAGGAAGTCATCTCCGGTAGCCCAGCGACCAAACCGAGGAGGAAAGTATGACAATTGATCGCGACAACGTCCTCCGCACCGCCAGTCCAGAAGCCGTGCGACTATACCGGAGTCTCCGAGCGGTCCTACGGCCCCTCGGGGCTTTCCGTGAGGAACTCAAAAAGACTTCGGTGCATTTCGTACGACGATCCGCCTTCGTCGGGGTGCATTTTCGGCGCAGCCATTTGCTCGTCACCATAAAAGCCGCGTCACCCATCGACTCACCTCGAATCGTGAAAGCGGAGCAAGTCTCCAAGAACCGCTGGCATTGTGAAGTCAAGGTGTCTGCTGAAATGGAGATCGATGGCGACCTCACAGCGTGGATGAGAACCGCGTATGATATTTGCGCTTGACCGGCGGCAGGATCTGCTCAGCTAACGTTGCTGCGGGCCGTCTGGGACTCGATACGAAAGCCCAAGCAATCTGCAGTTCAGATTCATCGTCGGCGTACTGCACGATCGCCTCCGACCAACGCAAACTCAATTTGAGAAAAACGGCTGCGCCGAGGCGGAGAAGATCCCGACGGATTACACAGTGCCGCCCGATGGAATCGGCCAGCTCACTTAATACAAGGTAGGGATTCTCTGTTTCCGCGAACGAGAGGATGTCATCGACTGCTTGCCCCTCATAACCGTCGATCCACCCTAAATCCGTGAGCGCGGCGCCGCTTCGATGCTTTCTTATGGCCCGACGGGCCTCGGCTGATCCCGTGAAGTTTTGCAATGCTTCGATAACTGGTTCTTCGGGCTTAGTGCTCCTGGCTTGGGCCAACGCGACGAGGCGCTTGAATACGATCTCGGCAACTTGAAGTGATTTCATCTCCGGCATATTTTACAGAGGGCATTCGAACGTCGCCCAGGGCGGCAACGTTGGAGCCATAAAACACCGCTATTTTAACCGATGGCTTCCCGTTGATCGGCGAGGTGAGGCTGCCGGCCGACGTTGCAGACGGAAAACGCTCTCACCGGAAACTGCGCATTTACGTGAGTTGACGCTTTGTCTCCGCCTCGGACTTTGGTGCTGGTGATCGACTTATGGTGGAGGTTTCGCCACCCTGGAACTGACCACGATCCTGAACCGCTGCCATCGTTTCCGAGGTTTTGTCTATGAGCACGCCCGATTCAGTACCCACAGGAGGAGCATCGAAGTGGTCCTCCCGGCCCCGCAAAAGGTTCGGCCGCACTGCCGCGCCTTTGACTATATGGAACGAGAGTCCCAGCAGTGGGCCGTTCCGGCTGATTCGCGCGATTGGCCGCGGCGGCGCGGGCTCGGTCTACCCGGCGGAGCGTACCGCGGGAGAAGTGGCGCAACGAGTCGCCATCAAGCTCCTCCGTTCCGGCGGCGACGATCCGTCCTCCCGTGAGCGCTTCCTTCGCGAGCGCCAGGTCCTCTTCCACGCTGAGCCATCCGGGAATCTTGCGCCTGATTGATGCCGGTCACACCACGGATGGCCGGCCTTACCTGGCGATGGACTACGTCGAAGGAACGCCCATTGATGTCTGCGCCGATGAATTGGATCTGCCCGCAAGGCTTGGACTGTTTCTCCAGGTGTGCGATGCCGTCTCATACGCCCACCGCAACCTGATCATCCACCGCGATCTCAAACCGTCCAACATCCTGGTGGATAGCGAAGGCCATGCGAAGCTGTTGGACTTCGGGATCGCCAGGATGCTGGAAGCCGGACATAGCCGGTCGCATACCGCGGAGCGGCAATTGACGCCGGAGTACGCCAGTCCGGAACAACTCCTGGGCGGAACGCAGACCACCGCCACCGACGCTTATTCGCTGGGGATCGTCCTTCGCAGGCTGCTTTCGGGCCCATCGAAAGCGACTGCCCCACACGAACCAGGACTTCCGCGAGATCTGGAATGTGTCATAGCGAAGGCGCTTGCCGCCGACGCGCGGCAGGCAGGAGTGCCCGCGCCACGTCGGCGGCGCGATGGTCTTGAGTGCCTGGCGGCTTCCCAACAGGCACCACGGCGCTCGGCACCGATCGTAACTCCCAACGCCTGTCTTCTCACCGCATGGCGTAGGAACTCAGCACCTTCATGTAATTTGCTCGCTCGAAGGCGTTGGGTTGGGGGACGGCGCTGCGGCTCATGCTGCCTTGCATCTGGCGGATGGAGTCGTATTCGTGCTCGCCCATCCAGATCAGGAGTTCGGTGGTCATGGTGTCGAGGTAGCTGATGCCGCGCTTGAGGAGCGCGGAGGTCGTCATGGCGATGCGGGCGCCGGCCATCATCGCCTTGACGACGTCGGTGGCGCTGTGGACGCCGCCCGTGAGGGCGAGATCGGCGCGGACCGTTCCGTAGATGATGGCGATCCAGTGGAGGCGCAGCAGCAGCTCGTGGGAGTTGCTGAGGATGAGATTCGGCACCACTTCGAGCGACTCCAGATCGTAGTCCGGCTGGTAGAAGCGGTTGAACAGCACCAGGCCGTTGGCGCCGGCGGCATCCAGCTTTCGGGCCACGTTGGCCATGGAGCTGAAGTACGGGCCGAGCTTGATGGCCACCGGAATCCTGACCTCGGCCTTCACAGCCTTGATCAGATCCACGTAGCGCTGCTCGACTTGTTCGGCGGTGAGACCGGGGTCAACCGGGATGTGGTAGATGTTCAGCTCCAGGGCATCGGCTCCGGCCTGCTCGATGCGGCGGGCATAGCTCAGCCAGCCGCCCAGGGTGCTGCCGTTGAGGCTGCCGATTACCGGAATGCGCACAGCCTGCTTGCACTTCACGATGTGGGCCAGGTAGGCGTCCGGGCCCATGACGCGGTGGGTCAACTCGGGGAAGTGCGTGACGGATTCGGCGGAGATTCCCGAACTCTCGGTCATGAAGCGGTCGAGCTCGTCGCTTTCGTGGTCGATCTGTTCCTCGAAGAGGGAGTGGAGGACGACGGCGGCGGCGCCGGCATCCTCCATCCGGCGGATGTTGTCCACGTCCTCGCACATGGGCGAAGCGGAGGCCACCAGGGGGTTCTTCAGCTTCAGACCCAGGTACGTGGTGGAAAGGTCGATGGTCTTGGAAAGGTCGATCATTTTTTCACCTCTGCCGGCGCGCCGTTCGAAGGCTGATGCGCCATGTAATCGTAAAGCTTCCAGCGGCTGGCCACGTCATGCTCGGCCTCCTTCAGAAGCTCCTTGGCCTGCTCGGGATTGCTCTTCACCAGCATGGTGTAGCGGGTCTCGTTGTAGATGTACTGCTTGAGCGCGATGGAGGGCGCCCGCGAATCGAGCTGGAAGGGGTTCTTGCCCTCGGCTGCGAGATCGGGGTTGTAGCGGAAGAGCGGCCAGTAGCCGGAGTTTACCGCGGCCTTCTGCTGCTCCATGCCAAAGGCCATGTCGTAGCCGTGAGCGATGCAGTGGCTGTAGGCGATGATCAGGGACGGGCCGTCGAAGGCCTCAGCTTCCAGGAACGCCTTGACGGTGTGCATGTCCCCGGCTCCCATGGCGACCTTGGCGACATAGACGCTGCCATAGTTCACCGCCATCATGGCGAGATCCTTCTTGCTGACGGGCTTGCCGCCCGCCGCGAATTTCGCTACCGCGCCGCGCGGTGTGGCTTTGGATGCCTGGCCGCCGGTGTTGGAATAGACTTCGGTATCGAGCACCAGGACGTTCACGTTGCGGCCGGAGGCGAGCACGTGGTCGAGCCCGCCATAGCCGATGTCGTAGGCCCACCCGTCGCCGCCGACGATCCAGATGCTCTTCTTGACGAGGGCGTCGGCGAGGCAGAGGAGGTCGCGGGCTTCGGCGGTGTCGACGTCCAGGAGGCGATCCTTCAGCAGCCGGACGCGCTCCCGCTGTTCGAAGATGCCTTTCTCGGTCTTCTGGTCGGCATGGAGGATGGCCTGCGCCAGCTCTTCGCCGATGACGAATCCGAGGCGCCACACCAACTCGCGGGCGTACTCGGCCTGCTTGTCGGCGGCAAGGCGCATGCCCAGGCCGAACTCGGCATTGTCCTCAAACAGCGAGTTCGACCAGGTCGGCCCGCGGCCCTCTTCGTTCGCGCAGTAGGGCGTGGTGGGGAGGTTGCCGCCGTAAATGGAGGAGCAGCCGGTGGCGTTGGCGATCATCATCCGGTCGCCGAAGAGCTGCGTCATGAGCTTCACGTACGGAGTTTCGCCGCAGCCGGTGCAGGCGCCGGAGAATTCGAAGAGCGGCTGCAGGAGCTGCACGTCCTTCACCTGGCTCAGGGAGAGCGCCTTGCGGTCGGTATCGGGGATCTTGAGGAAGAAGTCCCAATTGGCGGCTTCGGACTCGCGCAACGCCGGCTGGGGCGCCATGTTGATGGCGCGGTGCTTCACCTCGCTCTTGCTCTTGGCCGGGCAGACCTGCACGCAGAGGGTGCAGCCGGTGCAGTCCTCGGGGGCCACCTGCAGGGTGTACTTGCGGTCCTTCATGTCCTTCCAGCGCGCGGGCACGGCTTTGAAGGTTGCGGGGTGGCCGGCCAGGTAACTGTCGTCGTAGACCTTGGCGCGGATGACGCTGTGCGGGCAGACCAGCACGCACTTGCCGCACTGGATGCAGAGCTCCTCGTCCCACACCGGGATCTCGAGAGCGATGTTGCGCCGTTCCCACTGCGCGGTGGCGCTGGGGAAGGTGCCATCGACGGGCATGGCGCTGACCGGCAGATCGTCGCCTTCGCCGGCGATGATGCGGGCGGTGACTTTCTGCACGAAGTCGGGCGCGGCGGCGGGGACGTAGGGGCGGATGTCGAACAGCGCGGTGATTTTGCCGGGGATGTTGACCTGGTGCAGGTGGCTGAGGGCGGTGTCCACGGCCGCGAAGTTCTTCTGCACGACGCTTTCGCCGCGCTTGCCGTAGGTCTTCTCGATGGCGTGCTTGATGGCGGCGATGGCCTCCTCGCGCGGCAGCACGCCGCTGATCGCGAAGAAGCAGGTCTGCATGATGGTGTTGATGCGGCCGCCCATCCCGGTCTGCTTGGCGACTTCGTATCCATCGATGACGTAGAACTTCAGGTTTTTGTCGAGGATCTGCTGCTGCACCAGGCGCGGCAGCTTGTCCCAGACCTCGTCGGGGCCGAAGGGACTGTTGAGCAGGAAGGTGGCGCCGGGCTCGGCGTACTTCAGCATGTCGATCCGCTCCAGGAAGGAGTACTGGTGGCAGGCCACGAAATTCGCCTTGGTGATGAGGTAGCTGGAGCGGAGAGGCCTGGGTCCGAAGCGCAGGTGAGAGGTGGTGATGGCGCCCGACTTTTTGGAGTCGTAGACGAAATAGCCCTGGGCGAAGTTTTCGGTCTCTTCGCCGATGATTTTGATGGAGTTCTTGTTGGCGCCCACGGTGCCATCGGCGCCCAGGCCGTAGAACAGCGCGCGCACGGTGCCGGCGACCTCGGTGGAGAACTCGGGATCGTACGTAAGGCTGGTGTGGGTGACGTCGTCATGGATGCCGACGGTGAAGTGGTTTTTGGGCGAAGGACGCAGCATCTCGTCGAACACGCCTTTCACCATGGCGGGGGTGAATTCCTTGGAGGCCAGGCCGTAGCGGCCGCCGATGACCTTCTTCGAGAGTCCCATTTCGGCCAGCGCGGTGACCACGTCGCAATAGAGCGGCTCGCCCGAAGCGCCGGGTTCTTTCGTGCGGTCGAGGACGGCGATGGTTTTGACGCCGTAGGGCAGCGCGGCCACAAAGGACTCGATCGGGAAGGGC
Organism: Bryobacteraceae bacterium; assembly: GCA_035501495.1. Classification (GTDB taxonomy): domain Bacteria; phylum Acidobacteriota; class Terriglobia; order Bryobacterales; family Bryobacteraceae; genus JAIQFL01. The sequence continues at coordinate 5,835 of DATJWB010000187.1, forward strand.
CGGAAGAGGCGGACTTTGAGGACTCCGACCTTCTCACCGGCGGCCACCATCGCGTCCACGGTCTCGTGAGCGACCTCGGCGCCGGAGCCCATCATCACGATGATGCGGTCGGCATCGGGCGCGCCTGCGTAGTCGAAGAGGCGGTAGTGCCGGCCAGTGAGGGACGCGAACTTGTCCATGGTGTTCTGGACGATGGTGGGAGCGGCGATGTAATAAGGATTGGAAGCTTCGCGCGCCTGGAAGTAGACGTCGGGGTTCTGGGCGGTGCCGCGGATGAAGGGGTTGTTGGGATTCAGGGCGCGGGCACGGTGGGCGCGCACCAGCTCCTCGTCGATCATGGCGCGGAGATCGCCGGGCGTGAGCTGTTCGACTTTGGCGACCTCGTGGGAAGTGCGGAAGCCGTCGAAGAAGTGCAGGAACGGGATCCGCGACTCCAGGCTGGCGGCTTGGGCGATGAGGGCCAGGTCCATGACCTCCTGGACAGAGCCCGAGGCCAGCATTCCGAAGCCGGTGGAGCGGGCGGCCATGACGTCGCTGTGGTCGCCGAAGATGGAGAGAGCGTGGGCGGCCAGGGCACGGGCGGCGATGTGGAAGACGGTAGAGGTGAGCTCGCCCGCGATCTTGTACATGTTGGGGATCATCAGCAGGAGCCCCTGGGACGCGGTGAAGGTGGTGGCCAGCGAGCCGGCCTGCAAGGCGCCGTGCAGCGCACCGGCTGCTCCGCCTTCGCTTTGCATTTCGATCACCGTCGGCACGGTGCCCCAGATATTGGTTTTCTGCTCGGCGGACCACTGGTCCGCCCATTCGCCCATATTGGAAGATGGCGTAATCGGGTAAATGGCGATGACTTCGTTGATCTGATGCGCTACGTAAGCGGCTGCCTCGTTGCCGTCGATGGTGACCGTCGGTCGAGTGGCGGATGAGTTGGTCAACTCTCCCCTCCTTACGAGAATAGGATTCATCTGCTTTAAGACTTATTATAAGACCTTTTTGTCGTAAAAATCTACAAGAAAGCAGGCGAAGGGTAGGGCCGGGGGGAAGGCTGGCGCGGCGGCTCGAGACCAGGCGCGCCAGCGGGCATTAGTTGTGAGCGGCAGGCAGCGTGTAGTAGCGGTACTCGATCGTCCAGGTGTACTCCCGGCCGGGAGCGATGTCGATCTTCAGGAAGGGCTCCATAGCCAGCACCGCCCGGATCGACCATAGCGACTCACTGAGCAGAGGCCGGTCCCCCGTAATCCTCATCCCGGCCCCCAGTTTCGCGTTCTCGATTCGGATGTCGTAATCGCTCCTGGTCGCGCCAAACCCGTCCACCGGCGTGGCCACGCGGTCGCGGTCCTGGAGCACTTTGCGGTAGAGGATCTGGTTGCCCTTGATCTCGGCGGATTCCGCCGCGGGCGGGTGATCGGAACGGATCGCGAAGGGAACGGAGATGGTGAAATCCGGGCCGGGCGGCTGGCGGTCGAGGTAAAGGAAATTGTGGTCGTAGACCGAGGTATCGATCGGCCGGCGGCCCGTGTTTTTCAGTTTGTGCTCCAGCGTCAGGACCGGCTCTCCGTTCACCAGCCGCACGACTTTCGTGTAGCTGTAACCGTAGCCGGTAGACGCATCCAGAAGATCGTGCTCGAATTCCACGCGATCCTCATGGGCGCGGACGGTCCACTTGCCCGGGTCGGCAATTTCGTAATTCCGGAAGCGGTTGTAGGCCGAGTCGTCGGGGCGGCGCAGTACGCCGACTCCGATTTTGATGAAGGTCCCGCCGGGTTTGGCTTCGTCGTAGCCCAGGGTGGTGTTGCCTGGTCCGACAAACTCCTCGGCGGGGCCAGTCATCGCGGTGCAGGGGCTGGAAACGATGTCGGAGCCGTCGTAGGTGAAGTCGCGGACCTTGGGATCCACGCGCTGGAACCACTGGCCGTAGTATTCGTGGCCGCGATACGCCAGGCTGCCGATCACGCCCGACCAATCGAAGCGCGTTGCGCGATAGAAGCCGTGTGCCGCGTCGGGCAGGTAGACGATTGCGCGGATCTCTCCGTTGGAGATTTCCGCCTTGGGAAAGTCGGCGCCGCGCGCCCCGTACGCGGCCGCAAGCGTCAAGACAGCCGCGCGTGATAGATAACAGCTCATTGTTTGATTATCGTGCCGTCCGGCAGGCGGAGATCGCCCCACCCTCCGTTGAGGCGCCCGCGCTCGCCTTGCTCGTTCGTGCCGTAGGGGTATTTGGCGGCGAGTTTTTCGTCCACGTCGATGCCCCAGCCTGGTGCCGCGCTCGCCCAGAGGTATCCGTCCTTGAAAGTGGCGCAGCCTTTGAAGATCTCGGCGGAGACACCGCCGATCAGACCGCCCTCCTGGATGCCGAAATTGTAGCTGGCGAGGTCGAGATGAAGCTGGGCGGTGTGGCCGACGGGCGATACGTCTCCCGGCCCGTGCCAGGCAGTCTTGACGCCGAACGGCTCGGCCAATATCGCGATCTTGCGCGCCACGCTGGCGCCGCCGACCTGCGAGAGGTGGCAGCGGATGTAGTCGATCAGGCGGCCGGTGATCAACGGCTGCCATTCGTGCGGGCTGTTGAACAGCTCTCCCATGGCGATCGGCGTGGACGTTTGCGCACGCATTTCGCGGAACCAGTCGTTGTCTTCCGGCGAGAGCGGGTCTTCCAGGAAATACAGCTTGAACTGCTCGCAATCCTTGACGAATTGGATGGCCTGGCGCGGATCGTAGCGCTCGTGCATGTCGTGCATCAGCTCGACTTCGAACCCCAACTCCTTGCGGCAAGCCTCGAAGACCGCGAGCATCCGGCGAAGCGCGGCGGCGCGCTCGAATACCGCGCCTTCATGCAAACCGCGGGCGGAGCCTGCCCGGCCACCGCCTCCTCCACCGCCGGCTTCAGGATCGCCGCCTCCCGCGCCGCCGCGTCCACCGCGCGCACCGGCGCTCACGCGGACATGCTTGTACCCGCGCGACATTGCCTGCCGCACGCCCTCGACGACGTCTTTGGGCTCGGCGCCGCCGGCATTGGCGAACATCTGCGCGGCTTCGCGGCACTTGCCGCCCCAGAGGTCGTACACCGGCATTCCCGCCTGGCGGCCCTTGATGTCCCAAAGCGCCTCGTCCACGCCGCTGATCGCGTTGTTGAGCACCGGACCATTGCGCCAGTACGAGCTGTCGTAGCACATCTGCCAGGTGTCTTCGATCCGGTCGGTGGGCTTGCCGATGAGCAGCGGCTTGAGGTATTTTTCCACCGCCAGGTTGACCAGTTCGGCGCGCTGCGTAAACGTGGAGCAGCCGCAGCCGAAGAGGCCATCCTGATCGGTCACGATTTTGACCACGCTCAGACGCGCGCCCGCGGGCTGCGTGGCGATCACCACAACGTCCTTGATCTTCGGCGTGGGCAATCCGCGCGCCGCCCTCGCCGCTTTCTCCTGCGCCAGTAATTGCCGGCGGCTGGTCAGGCCCGCCGCGGCGCTTCCCGCAATCATCCGCAACAAAGCGCGTCGGTTCATCGGCGGCATCTCCTATCCGCGGCGCCCGCCGCCACGGCGGACTTGCCGCGGACCGCCGTAATCGCGGAACTTGAACGCGGCGTCCTTAATGGCCACACCGGCGACCTCGATGCGCGAGAGATCGCGCGTCCCCACGCCCAAGTCTTCGGCCAGGCGAAGGGTGTTGTCGCAGGTCTCAAACGGGGCGGCGCCGCGCTCAGCCATCGGGTCGAAGCCCATCACCGCCATGGCGGCTGCATCGGTGCTGACCGGATTGGTCCCGGCGAGGAGCACACCCGGGCTCACGGCGACGGTGGTATCGGGCCGTGGAAGCTCGGCCCCGGCGATGGTGTCGATGCCCTCGATGATTTGCAGGCCGGGAGTGATCGCCGCCGAGAGATCCGCCACGATGCGAGGAATCCGATAGCCTGCCTGGCGCGGGCTGGTGGGGTCGTTCTCCGGCGGCGAACTCTTGGGAGGCTGGCGGCTGCCGTTGTGTCCGATCTCCTGCCGGCCGCCGTAGGGAACCGGGGCCGGCTCATCCACCGGAACCTTGTTGCCGTAAATCGTGGTCGGCGTGATCCCGAAGAGATTCTTGATGGAGAGCGTCACGCCCGCAACGCCGTGCTCTTTGAGCTTGGTCATGGAGACCAGCACGTCGGATTCGGCGTAGGCCGTGCTCAGATCGTAGGCCGGGAACATGTGGCCGCCGTGCGGCACCGCGAAGCGCGTGTAGGGCTTGCCGCCCTTGTACGGCATATTGGTGTTGACCAGTTCGACGCGCGAGGCGGCGCCGAAGAGCAGATTCGGGTCCCAGCCCGCCTTGTACATGAACTCCTCGAGCGACGCAGCCCACACCCAGGCGCCTTCCACCACGCGAATGCGGCGCGCGCCGGCCTTGTCGAGCAGATGAATTACCGCGCCCACCGTGCGCGGATGGCTCCAGCACGAGCGGCCCATCGGCACGTAATCCAGCCGCGTGTTCTCGCCTCCGGTCAGGTTGACTTTGATGGTGACGGTTTTTCCTTTGACGATCCTGCCGACGCCGCCCAACTGGTCGAACATGGTTTCCGCCGCCGCCAGAAACTCGTTGCCGTAGCTTTTGCATCGGGCAATCGCGACCGGTCCCGCGGGTGCGGACGCACGCAGGCGCGCCGGCTGCATCATGGCCAATGCGGCGGTTCCCAAGCCGCCTACGAACTCTCGGCGATTCATCATGACGTTCCCTCCTCTAATCTAAACCTCGAATTCCAATGCCAGGTACGGCCGCGGCGTGGAGGCGGGCAGATGATATTCCACACCCGAGTACTCGTCGGACGGCTGCGCCGCGATAGGCGCGGGCTCGGCGCCGATGGCCCAAAGGCGCGTGCGGGCGTACCGGTCGCGCACCCAGATGGTGCGCAGTCCTCCCCCGCCTCGCCCGCCGTCGGCGTAGCTGAGGCATTGCAGGAGCGCTTTCTTACCATCGGCGGACGCGGTATAGCGGGTGCACCCGGAACTCGGCGCATTGTAAACCTTCACCAGGTCGTTGCGGTGGCTGAGCAGCAACTGGGTATCCACGGCAACCTGGTAGGGATCGGCCAGCGCCGCGTTGGCGACCGCCACGCGGCCTTTACCCACGCTCCGCACATCGAACTGCGTGTCGAAATCGGGCGGCGCGGGCTTGCCTTGCACGCCCCATCCGGGTCCGGCGACCAGCAGTCCGCCCTGCTCGACGAAGTCCGAAAGCTTGCGGCGAAGGGGCGCATCTGGCGGGGCGCTATCGGCGTAGACCAACGCCTTCAGACCGGCGAATGTCGCGGCCTCCGCCCGCGGCTTCCAGATGACGCGGAAGAACAGGTCGCGCCGCGCCATCAGGTTGAGGATCTCTCCGCTCACCTCGAAGTCCGGGCCGGAGAAATCCGAGATCACGCCTACCAGGCCGAGCGAATGGTAGGATTTCCACGCGGCGCGATCGCGGAAAAAGTTCGCCGCGGCGGCGATCTGCTTCCAGGATTCCAGCGCGCCTTGTGCTCTGGCGGCCAGGCCCGCGAGCAAGTCCGCATCCAGCGAAAGCACCCAGCGGCCGCCCGCGACTTCGGAGTCGGTGATGGCGTTCATGTAGCTTTGGGCCGAGAACACCGTGCTCTTGCCGGGCGGATCGAATACCATCCACAGCGGCGCGCGGAGGCGGGCGCGCGCCATCTGGATGTACCAGCCATTGGAATCGAGCCAGGGCACGTTGGTGGGCCCGGCGTTGGCGTCGCCGCCGCCCTGGGTGCTGTTGACGCGCGGCCACACGTTCCCCGCGATGGCGACCGCGGGCGCGGCGGAATCCCAGGGCACATCGGTGCGGTCGCTCCAGGGAATCACGGGTATGTCCGCGTTGCCCTTAAAAGCGCGGATGGCGACCGCGGAGAGCCCCGCGCTTTTGGCTGCCGAGATTGTCACGGCGTGATCGCCCGCGCCCTCGATCCACCCGACTACGGCGAGGTTGCGGCGTCGCGCGGCCTCGATCACGGGGGCGGCGGACAGGCCGGCCGTCCAGTTGATCACCAGGCAGTCGAACGGAGTGCCTTGCAGAATGTCGAGCATGGACGGCTCATGCCAAGGCCAGCGAATGGGAACGGCATTTTCCAGGTTCAGCCCCACCACGTTCCTCCCTTCGCTCTCGATGTGGCGCAGGCACTCATGCCAGCCGCGTCCCGACTCATCGGGACGCCTGTCGGGCGTGCACATGTCGCTGGCGGCCCCAGCCTCTGACGCTGCGCCGCGCAACTCCGCGATGCTCTCAGGGAGTTCGAGGCGACCGAAAAGCGCCGAGATGGGTCTCGGCGCGGCAGGCAGGAATGCCTGCGCCACAATTGCACCAGTTCTCTCAGAACGATAACCTTAGCGCAAATTGAATCAGCCGTGGCTGGTTGTATTGCGCGGTCACCTGGCCGAAGGTGGCGGATCCCGGCTGGGTGTTTGGCGGGCTGAACTGCACCCGGTTGAAGATATTGAAGAACTCCGCCCGGAAGGCCAGCGAAACTCTTTCCGCAATCGTCCACTTTTTGGTGGCGGAGAAATCGTAATTGGCAATGCCGGCGGCGCGCATGCTGGGGTCGACGCGCGGCTCGTTGCCGAACTCCCACGGTCCCGGCTGCACGAAGCACGCGGTATTGAACCAGTGCGCCAGGTGTGTCTGCAGGTCGGGCGCCGCATAATTCTTATCGCAGCCCGGCACGTAGTTGGGCCGGCTGACGCCCGCTCCGGGAGGTCCCGGGCCGCCGTTGCCGATGCCGAAGTCGGTCTCCAGCAGGTTGGGGCTGGCATCCATCAACGCCAGCGGGAAGCCCACCTGGTAGGTCGTGATGCCGTTGATGCCCCACCCGGACAGAACCTGGTCGGCCACGCCGTGCACATTGCCCAGAAAGCTATGGCCCTTGCCGATCGGGAGATCCAACACATAGCTCAGGACGAAGCGATGTGGAGTGTTGAAGCTGGAGAGCGAGTACTCTCCGCCCTTGATGTTGGTGTTGTCCTGCACGCCCTGTCCGCCGCCCACGTTATAGCGATTCGCTTCCAGCCACGGGCTGAGCACGTCGGTATCGCCGGTCATGTGCGACCAGGTATAGGAGCCGAGCAGAACGCCGCCGCCCTTCATCCGCTTCTGCACCTTCAACTGGAGCGAGCGGTAGAAATTATCGCCGACCGACGGGCCATCCAGACTCGTGTAGAGATACTGCGGGAACGGCCGGAGCAGGTAGCCCTGTGCCACGGTCGGCTGGCCGAGAATGCCGGCGCTGGCGGGAATCACACCGTAAAACGGGTTCTTCACCTGCGTCAGGAGCGCATTGCCCATCGACAGGTACTGATCGGGGATCTGGTCGACGTTGATGTCGTACAGGGTCAGGTGGACGCCATGGGAGCCCACGAAGCCCACATCCACCACCAGGCTCCCGCCGAACTGCTTCTGCACATCCACGTTCCACTGCTGCACGTAAGGGTAAGGCTGGCTGGCCAAAGGCGATTGAATGCCCTGCCCGACCAGAGAGTTCACGAATGCCTGGGTGTGGCTGGGAGGAATGATGCCGCCGGGGAACGGATTGCTCAGCGTGGTGGCCAGGTTCGGAGTGAGCCCGCCATCGAGTGAAGTCACCATGTTGGTGACCGAGTTGTTGACCGGCGAGTTATACGGCCCGAGGCTGAAGGCAATGGTGTTCGGCAGGAACGCGATGCCGTATCCCGCGCGGAGCACGGTGCTGTCGTTGAAGCTGTAAGCCGCACCCACCCGAGGCGAGAACAGGTGATAATGCGGATCCTGCCAGCTTCGGTTGGAGCGCTGTGGGGATCCATCCAGCACCAGGCCGCCTACAATCGGCAGTCCGGTGGCGCTGGCGAGAGTTGGCTGGGGCAGCGCGGGGTCGAAGGTAGTGAGGCTGTTGTAGCGCTCCTGGAAGGACCCCGGCGATTCCCAGCGCACCCCGAGTTGCAGCGTCAGCTTCCGGGTGACGCGGAACGAATCGTTGAAGAACAGTCCGAAGTAGTGCATCAGCCCGGCGGAGAGGTCGGGTTCCGTCGCCGAGCCGGCGGAGGGAAATCCCAGCAGGTAGGACGCGGTTCCGTAGCCGGTGTTCGATGGTGAGCCCGTAACCGAACCGGTGGCCAGCGGAAATTCCGAGGTGAAGCCCGAATCGAAGGTGTAGGTCGAACCGGCGCTGTTGGTCTGCGCGTAATCCCACTCGATGCGGCGGGCCTCCCCGCCGAATCGCAGGGTGTGGCGCCCCATGATCTTCGTGAGGTTGCCGGAGAGGTTGTAGCTGTTGTCCGTCTCCAGGATGATCGGCGTGCCGTTGAAATTGTTGTCCGGCACGATATTGGGCGTCGGCAGCATGGGCCTGGTGGCTTCGGTGTTGTATTGCGCCCAGTTCGGCGAGATCTGCCGGAAATCGAAATTGCAGCACGTGAGCGGCAGGGTGGTGTCGTAGAAGCGCAGGAAGGAAGCGCGGACGTCCAGAAGAGTGGTCGGCGTGATGGAGTAAGTGTTGCCGAGAACGGCCTGGATGGTAGCCCACTTGCTTCCGGTGCCGGTATTCAACAGCGCGCTGTTGGATGAGTAGTTCTTGTTCCACAGCGAGAATCGGGCGAAGAGCTGGTCGCGGTCGCTGAAACGGTGGTCGAGACGGGCGAGGTACTGGTTGTAGTCGGTCACGCGTGGAACGCTGACAATGTAATTGGTGGCCAGCGCGCTGTTCGTGGGGTTGGGAAACAACAGATTTTGCAGGTTCAGTGCCGCCTGGTTGAGACGGCTCGGCGGTATGATGTTCCCGGGGAACTGCGCGCGTCCGTACTGCCCGCCGGACTGCTGCGCGGTGGTCAGAGGGTCGAAAATCGAGGGGATTCCCTTGGCGGAGAAATCGCCGGTGCGCATCGCGATGGTGGGAACGGTCGTGGACGTGGTGGTCGCCTGCCGCAGGTCCATCTGTTCCCAGCTCAGGAATGCGAACGTGCGGTTGCGTTTCACCGGCCCGCCCAGCGTGGCGCCATATTGATTCTGCTGGTAGACCGCCCGCACCAGGCCGGCCTTATTGTTGAAGAAGCTGTTGGCGTTGAGGTCCTGGTTGCGCAGGAAGTCGTAGGCCGTGCCGTGGATCTGGTTGGTGCCCGACCGGGTGCTCATGTTGATGATGCCGCCGGCGAAGCGCCCGAATTCGGGGCTGACGTCGTTGGTCACCACGCGAAATTCCTGAATCGCCTCCTGGGTGGGCACCAGAATCGTCGAATTGACGTAGGAGATGTTCACCGGCGCGCCATCGATATAAGAGGCGCTCTGGTTGGCCGCCCCGCCGCCGATCTGGTAATTTCCCCAGGCGTTGACGTTGCCCGTGGCAGCATTTCCCGTAGTGGTGGTGCCTCCCTGCGGCACCACGCCGGGAGCCAGCGCCACCAGGTTGTAAACGTTGCGCCCGTTCAACGCGAGATCCTGGACCTGGCGCGCCTCTACCTCGTGCCCGATGGTGGCGTTCTGCGTCTGGACCAGGGGCGCCTGCGCGCTGACTTCCACTGTCTGGCTGACGTCGCCCACTTCGAGCATGGCGTCCACCCGGATGGCGCTTTGCACCTGGACCTCGATGGATGGCCGGGTAAGCTTCTTGAAGCCCTGTTTCTCCACCACGATGGCGTAGTTGCCGGGCAGCAGGTTGACGAATGTGTAAGCGCCCGTACCGTCCGCATCGGCGGCCTGCGTGATATTGGTGTTCAGGTTCGTGAGGGTAACCTTGGCGCCGGGGATGGCAGACCCGCTGGAGTCGGCGACATTGCCGACAATGGAGCCGTAGACGGTTTGCGCCGAAACTACGCGTCCGGCGATGAGACCCAGGGTGGCGGCAACCAGGGCAATCCACGAAGTCTTCATGGTCTTCACGATTTCCTCCTGAGTTCTTCCCTTTACCCGTCGGCAGCGGCGCGGCCGATGGAAAGCAGCAGTTTTGACTAATGCTAAGGAGGCACTTTCCAGCTGTCAATGTTCCAGCGGTTAAGCCCAATAAAGGGGGCACGTTACAGGGTTCTGTAACCGTCCGTTACAGGGCAGGGGAGGGAATTCACTTGACGTCTTCGGTGACTTCGATCGCGTTGATCAGGCCGAAATTCCGGACGGGCAGAAGGGTGAGCAGCAACCGGCCCTGATGATCGGGCTGGAGCCCGTGAAAGGTGGTGACCAGCGCCCGGTTCGAGCCTCCGGCGCGGGCGAGGATATCGAAGTTCCGCACCAGCGCCACGCCGTTGCAGAGGACGTCGAAGAGGCGCGATCCCACACCGCCCCCGCCGGGCATGTCGGGACCGAGCCACTGCTCGGCCATGTAAAGCGACAGGGAGTAACGCCCGGGCGGCACCGGAATGTTGTACGTAAGATTGCCGAAACGCTCCCCGGTATACAACGCTGGATCGGGCGCCCCGGCTACGACGGTATGGCGCTGGACCAATTGGCCGCCGATCGCGAACCGGTCCGGGAGCCAGGTCTCGCCCGCGGTATCCACGTACGCCCTGGGCTGCGCCACAAGGCGAATCGGCTGCAAGCGTCCTGGCGTGCCCGGCGTGATTTCGATGGCATTCAGAAACGGCACGCTCAGGATCGGCACGAAACTCAGATGCAGCTTGCCGTCGGCGGCCGGGGACACGTCCCGGAAGACCTTGATATCGGCGGCGCTCGGGCCAGCCTCCCCGACCACGTCCAGCCGGTTCATGACGGTGTTGCCGTTGATCTGGATGCCGAAGGCCCGGCTGTTTTCGCCGCCGTAGCCCGCCGTGTTGTTCTCGCCGAAAAACGTCTCGGCGAAGTACAGCCGGAGTTCGTAGGTGCCGGTATCCAGGGGAATGTCGTAGCGGAACACGCCCTGCCGGCGGCTCTGGTAGAGGCGTGGATCCCGCGTGCCGGCGATGGCCACCCCCGGGAGGTTTACCACAGCGCCGCCCTCGAAGTACCGGTCGCTCAACCAGGCATCGCCGTAACCGTCGGTGAAGGTGCGGTCGGGAAGGCCAACGAGAATGCGGACCGAACTGGAGCCCGGGGCGGCGCCGGGAGTGACCGCCGCCTTTCCGTCGCGATGGTCCGGGTGGCGAGAAGCCCAGAACAGGCCCCCCGCTGCGGCGACGATCAGTGCGACGGCGGCGACCCATCTCCACCTGCCGCGGCGTGCCGGGGTCTCGGTAACCGGCTCCAGGACATCGGCCACGCGTGCCTTTCCGGCAGCCAGGAACCGCGGCACGTACTGCCCTTGCGGAATCTCGATATGAATCGGGTGGGGTGCGCCTTCCCCCTGGTAATACTCGCTCAGGCGTTCGCGGAGGCGATGAAATTGCACGCGGACCACCGAGTCGCGCTTCTGGTCAAATTCGGGCGGGCGGTGCAGGGCTTCCACCGCAATCGTGTATTCCTTGAGTTCCTCGGCCGATCCCTCGAAGTATTTGCCGCAGACGTAAGCCAATAACTGGGCCAATGCCGGAGAGCGGTCGAAGATTCCGGACTTCAAAACCACCGCGACTTCAGCCTTTTCGGCCTCGCAATTCCCAACCCCGATCATTCCCGTACGGAGGAGTATACTCAAGCGGCCGAGCCCGCGCAAGGCATTCGATCGATGTGTTCGATCGATGTGTCGATCCATGCGCGTCCGCCGGCGGAGCGAACCACGCCACCGCCTCGAGCGATTCGAGCCGCGACGAAAGTCGCGACCGATCTCAGTCAGTGTTGGACGTCCGCCGCGGTTCCGTCAGTGGACAGGTGTTTCATTTCCGCCTGATCGGCAGAGATCTTGCCGAGTCGAAAATACTTACCTTACTCCCGCTCATTTCCGACGGGGATTCCGTGGTTTGGCTTGTCGCATGCCATACCAAATGCTGTCCTTGTCCGGAGGGCGAGGTCAAACAAATTTCAAATCCGGCTATGAGGAGAACTCTCACGTGAATTTCACATGTTTTAAGGAGAAGGCAATTGCAAGCACCGCGGCCACGGCAATTGCGTTCACATTGACGCTGACTGCGTTCGCGCAGGATTCGCCACGGCTGCGCACGCCCCGAAGGGCTGTTCCGGGACCGATCCAGTCGGGCTTCCAGGCAGACATCGCAACCCTCGCGTCCGGGGATTTCAACAATGCGCAAGGCCCCGGCCCCGGGCCTATCGGTCCGGGCCCCGGCTGTAATGTGTTTCCAGCGCCTGCTTCGGTAGGCGCGGCAGTAGGTCTCTCGTACTTCGGTCCGCCGCCTTCGACGGTGAATCAGAGCCTGGTCGGCCCGGTCCAACTGCTCAACACAGGCCCCATTGATACCACGAATGGCACGGTCACGCTTCCCCTGTACCTGGGACATCTGGCCGACGGACGGAACGTCTGGTATATCCTCACTGACGTTGACGATGTGGGCGTGGCGGCCGAACTGGGACTGAACTTCTCGGCGAAGATGTCCTTCATGGCCAATGGGGCGCGCACGGCAAATCTGGATCAGAACGGAGATCTGGTATTCAACGGCGGGACGGTGGATTTTTCGCCGGTACGCAGCATAACACCGGGCCCTTCGGGAGCCGAGTTTCCTCCCACGGCCTTCCAGCCTGGAGAAATCGGCGACGCGAACTATAGTCCATACGTGCAGGTCACGAACGCCGGCGGCGTCATTTACAACGCTCCGATCGTGGCATTCAATGTAAGCGCCAACGACATCAATTTTCCGAATGGCCACGTGGATTACTCCAAGGTCCACGATCAGGTGTTGGCGATCGACCCGATCAACATGACTGTCACCGTGAACCTTATTAATGGTTTTAGCTTCGGGAGACCTGTCTGGTACATATCCATGGATGCGACCATCCCGCTGGCAGCAGCGATCGAGCACAACACGTATGCTCCCCTGATGGCAAAACTACACTTGGGCGACGACGACAGTTTCAATAGCCCGATTGAGAGGATCTTCATTGCCACTAACGGCGCCGAAAGCGGGGGTTGCGATAATCCGCTACGGCAAGGTCTGTCCGCCGATCTGGCCGACGGTTATCGGCCGAATAACACGCTGGGCGGCATCCCGACGGTGGCGTTAGACTACAGTCCGGCCTGGGATGCCAACTTATACGAATGGACGAAAGATGCCATCAACAAAGGTTACCGGGGTCAACTTCGTGAAGAATTCCAGATTCTGACCTTCGTTCAGGATGGAGTCATTACCGGCCCGGGCGGAGCCAAATTCGGGAGCGCCGGATTTGCGATCAATTGTCCGATTGTCTTGCGGCTCAATTGAGGCAAGGGCGGGCCACTGGAACGACGTACCCTCGGCGGCGGCCCGCCTACCCTTCCTCAAGCCGCTGAGCCCGCGCAAGGCGCTCGATCCATGCGCGTCCGCCGCTGCCACAAGAGTGTGAACCGCCCGATCAGAAGAAACGCCACCGCGCCCAACCAGACCCGGTCGCCGTACCGCCATGCCGCGGACATCGCGCCGGAACGAACGCCGGCTTGGGTGTATTCCAACTGATAGAGAGACTGCGACCAGTTGCGATTCTGCGCGACGATCCGGATATCCGGGTCACTCGGGACCAGACAGTTTACCTGGTATGCCGCGATCCGTTCCAGGTGGTGGTCTTCGAGGACAAGCCTTCTCGAGGGACCGCCGGGAGGCAAATCCGCGCGGAACTCCAGACGGATCTCCCCTCTCCCTGCCTGCATGTCTTCGATCGCCGGAAACGACAGGGAGGTCAGGCGTGGGGTCAACCGGCGGCCGTCGATGGTCAGCGAAAGATCGCGCAGCACCCGTTCGGCGTAAGCCCGCTGCTCGGTGTTCGAGATCGTTCCGTCCCGATCGCGGTCCATCGCGGCAAGCACGGCCGGGTACACCAGCACCCCCGGGGTTAGCGTCATTTGCGCCTCAATCCGGTCCTTCTCCGCCGCAATGAGTGTGCCGAGGAGGTACTCGTCAAGCCGGTGCGCCGGCGCCGGCGCGCAGGTCAACAGGAAGAATGCCAGGACACCCGCCGTGATTTTCATTTGGCGATGAATTTCCGGCCGTAGTCGTTGGTTGGATCGCGGTACATGGTATGAACATGCAGAGCGGGATCTCCGCCCAGCGTTTGAGGCGCGTATTCGATGACGAGGTGCGGTCCCTGAATCCGGTAATAGGCGGTGATATTGCTCCCCGGAGTCGCAGTCGTCGGGCCGCTCCAGGCAAACCAGGTCTCGTTGATATCCGCCTTCAGCTCGGCCATTCGCGCGGCGGCTGAGCTTTCGGGAACGATGCCCGCCCATTCGGAGATGAGATCGAGCAGCATGGCGCGCTGGCGCTCGTTCATGGCGGAAGCTTTCAGCCCCTCGGGTTGAATAGTTTTGCCATCCTGTCCCGGCCCGAGCACCAGGTCGGCCAGACGGAATCCCAGAACCGCTTGTTTGCGCTGGCTCTCGTCAAGCGCATTCAGCAGCGCGGCGGCCTTGTCGCTCTCCTGGCCGAGCGGGCGCACCGTCTTACCGTCCAAAGTGTAGAGCGCGGGCTGCGCACCTGTGAGCGTCGGGGTAAGGACGCCGCGGTCGCCGGCGATCGTGATATTCAGCGCCAGATGGTGGCCGCCGAACTGGAGCATCCACGGATCCTTGGCGGAAGGCGTTCCCAGGATCGAAATATAGAAGAGATCTTTGCCGAACATCGTGCTGTTGCGCTGGCCGTTTTTGAGAAGTTCGTCGCCCTCCATGATCTGCTGGACCTTTTCGAAGCCCCTGGGGCTGAGGGCGGACGATACCAGCGCCATTGCGGCGGAACGCTGCGGTGCGGTGAGGTCTTTCATGCTAAGGCCGGCTCGGGGCACCATGGTGGTCGGGAGGTTCGACCAACGTACCCTCTGCTGGTGGTCGTCAAATGCGAACAGCACGGATTGACGCTGCTTTTGGTCGAGCGTCGAGAGAAATGCATTTGCGGCGCTCACGGTTCGTGAGGCCGCGGTTTGCGACGCGGCCCCGCTCAGCGAAAGAGCGAGCAGGGCCAACGCGCGGATGGTGCGGGTGATTCTCATGGATGGGGTCACTGGCTTCATGGCTCAATCCATACTACGTCGAGATCAGCCCACGGGTAACGTTAAGAAATGTCAAGCGCCGATTTTTCGCACGCGACGGCTCCGCTACGGTCTGCTGACGGGACTGTGAAAAATCGGAAGCACGCAGGCGAAACCGCCTGCGCCACCAAACAAATTCAATGCCTGTAAGGATGGGGCAGGGCGGTTTCGCCTGCCACGGGCCGCTAGTTCAAAACGAACAGACACAGGCCCGAAGCGCCGGTCGCCAGAAGGTGCTGCTTGCCGTCGAGCAGGAACGTTTCCGGCGGACTGGAGATGCCGCCGATTTGCGAATGCCACAAGGCCTTTCCGGTCGCGGCATCCCACGCCTCCACGTTCTGACCGTTGTTGGTGAACAAGAGGCCGCCGGCAGTCGTCAGCAGACCCGAACTCCCGCCATTGATTTCGTGGCGCCAGACCACCTTCCCCGTCTTGTAGTCGATCGCGATGACGTACGTGCCATAGTTCAGGTTCGCGCCGCCGCCGGTGCCGCCCAGTCCCATGGACCCGCGCGGGTCGGGATCCATCAGGTAGCTGATGCGCATGGAATTCTGTTCATGCACATAGAAGAGCCCGGTCTGCGGCGAAAAGGCAGGCGGCGGATAGTTCGTGACGTCGGCATTCACCAGCGATCCGGGAATGGTCGCGTCCTTGTAGGGATTGCGCTTGGGCTGGCCCTTGGCGTCGAGCCCCGACGCCCAGTTGTTGACGAGGCCGAACTTGCTGGTCACCAGGTGCTCGCCGGTGACGCGGTCGAGCACGAAGAAGTAGCCGTTGCGCGTGCCCGTCATCACCAGTTTGCGCGGGCGGCCGTTGAAGGGCATGTCGGCGAGGATCGGGGTCTCGGTGGAATCCCAGTCGTGGGTGTCGTGCGGCGATGTCTGGTAATACCAGGCGAGTTTGCCGGTGTCCACGTTCACGGCCAGCAGCGCCGAGGTGAACAGGTTGTCGCCCTCTCCCCTGCCCGTGGTATAGGCGGGAGTCGGATTACCGGTGCCGAAGATGTACAGGTGCGTATCGGGATCGTAGGCGCCGGGAATCCACGTCATTCCCCCGCCGTGACGAGCGGCATCAAGGCTCGCCCAGGTGTCCACTCCCACGTCGCCGGCGTTTTGCGGCGTGGTGTAGAAGGTCCACTGCAGCGCGCCGGTCTCCGGATCGAAGGACTTGATGTAGCCGGGCGAGTCCATGTCGTTGCCGGTGCCGACGATCACGTGGTTGCCGAGAATCATCGGGGCGTTGGAAGAGAAGTACTGCGCGTCGAAGCTGGCGATTTCCTTTTTCCAAACCTCCTTGCCGCTCCTGGCGTCGAGGCATACCACCCAGTCGTCATGGAGTTCGAAGTAGAGGTAGTTGTGCCACATGCCGAGGCCGCGGGTCTGCAGGCTGGTGCCGCCGCGAGTCTTCCAGTAGTAATGCCAGTGGACGGTGCCGTCGCGGGCATCGATGGCCCACACGTTGTCGGGCGAGGAGGCATAGATCATGCCATCGGTGACGATGATCCCGCCGCCGAAACGCGCCGGGCCGCAGTTGTTGGCCTCGCCGGTTCCCAGGCCACCGACGATGATCGGGGCCGGCGGACCGATCGGGCCGCCACGTCCCCCGCCGCGGCCTCCGCCAAAACCGCCTCCGCCCTCCGAGGGCGCGGAGCCGGTCGGGCCACAGCCGGTGGTGATGCCGGTCGAGATCCACTTCAGGCTCAGGTTTTTCACCGTCTGGGTGTTGATCTGATTGAGCGAACTGTAGCGCTTTCCGCTGAGGTCGCCGGAATAAGTGGTCCACTGGCCGGTGAGGGGCTTCCAGAGGTCGGAGGGCTCGAGGCCATGCTGCGCAACCAGCAGGGCCGGCGCCAACAGGAGCGATGCGGCAAGTAGTTTCTTCATGGTCAGCCTCCTCACTTCAACGTGGCCAGGTACGCCGTGACGTCGTGCATGTTCTTGTTCTGGGGATCGTCCAGCTCGAGGACCATCTTCTTGTGGGCCTCGTTCGGATCCCGGACATCCACCTTGGGGACGTCGCCATCGCGCGCGATGGCTTTGCGCGAGCCGTCGGCCAGCGTGAGAACGACGATGAAGTCGTCCTTGCGCACGAGCTTGCCTTGCAGCCGGGTGCCATCGGGCATGGTCACGGTGACCGGAGCGCCCGCGCCACCGCCGCCGCGTCCGCCGCCGAAGGGATTGGCGTTGCCGGAGCCGCCGACCCAGGCATTCTGCAGCGATCGGGGATCGGGATATTTCGAGGCGAGGCCTCTGAGGTCGCCGGTAACGGAATGGCAGTTAGCGCAGGCCTTGGCGAAATAGGTTTGGCCGGCCTTGGCGTCGCCGACCAGGATATTGAGATTCAGGCCGGCGGGATTTCGCCCCGGAGGACTGCCTTGGCCTCCCGTCGTCGCGAGAATGCTATGGATGTACTCGGCGACCGCGACCGAATCGGCCTGGATCAGGTTGATCTTCGGATTGTGTTTGGCAATCTCGGCGGCGACGGTTTCGCCGTGCTGATCGTTCAGCGCGGGCAGCGAGCGCAGCAGGCTCACGCCGGCCGCCGAGCCGCGAAGGTCCGGCGCATGGCAGGACGCGCAGTTGGTGTCGTACAGGCCCTTGCCGCGCGCGAGCACGTCCTGGGAAGCGAGCGGGCGGGTGAACTGTGTGAAGCCTCCGCGTCTGCCTCCTCCTCCGCCCCGGCCGCCCCGTCCACCTCCAAATCCGCCTCCGCGGCCGCCGTTCGGGCCGGGTGCTGCCACCGCCTGCGTGGGTGGCGCCCCGCCGGCGTAGTCGAAGTTCTTGGACACATACTCCAGGACCGAAGCGAACTGCTCGGGAGTGCCCTCCGCCCCCGCGGCGATCATCTTCTGAATTTCGGCTTTCCAGTCGTCGCGGCCCTGCCGATGCTCCTGAATCACATCGGGCTTATGGCACTGTCCACAAAGCTGTAACGTAGCGTCCCGGCCCTGGCCGTCAGGCCATTGTTGGGCGGACGCGACGCAAACGATTGAAGCACACAGGAGCACACACAGTTTCGTCATAGGGTGGAACCCAGTCAATTTGATATTCTGGCGCAACCGGGCGGCGACGGGTTACAGCTTGATCTCCCATCCCTTCCGAAACGTTGGTTTTACCCATTTGTTGGCATCGCGGTTATTGCTGATCTCGCACTTTGCATTGTCCCAAAGAAGCTTGCCGTCGTAGTGAGTGGCGACGGCGCCGAGGACGAGCCATTCGGTATACGGTCCGGCGATGCTGAAATTCGAGCAGGCGGGTGCGCCGCCTTTGCAGGCGCGGACCCAATCGCGGGTGTGCGCGGAGCCGTTGTCGCCGAAGCTGGCGCCCGGGGAGCGCTGCAGATAGGCATTGGGAAGCTTGTACTCGGCCCATCGCGAGCCGGGCAGGAGGCCGACGCCTTCGCCGCGGCCGCTGGTGCCGAGGTAGCCCTTGGATCCGACGAAGATGAGGTTGTATCCGCTGGCCGCGGGCTGCCCGCCGCCGCGTCCTCCACCGCCCGGTCCGGGTCCGCGACCACCGGGGTCGCCGGCACGTCCGCCCATCATGCCGCCGCGGCCCGCGGGTCCGACCTGCGGCCCCTGTCCCGGGACTTTGCGGGCTTCCTCGGCCGTCATTCCCGGCGGCAGGTAGGCGTCGCCCTGAATGCTGTCGCTCCAGTAGACCGTCACCGGAGGCATGCTGCCGCGCGCGGCGAATTCGTATTTCACGGCGTTCTTGATCGGGTAGGTGAACGGGCTGGTGCCTTCCGCCTTGAGGCGCTCGACGCTGATGAGCGAATCGGGCCCGAGGCGCAGACCCCAATTGGCGGGGCCGATGATGTGGACGCCCCAATCGCCGAACAGGCCGCTGCCGAAATCGAAGAAGCCGCGCCAGTTGAAGGGCAGGTAGAAGCCGAAATTCTCGTTGCCGAAGCCGCCGCCCCCGCGTCCTCCGCCCGCGCCACGTCCAGCGGCGCCGGGTTCCGCGGACACGCCGGTTTCCGGCGCCGGGCCGCGGGCTCCGCCCCCGCCTCCCCGCCCGCCCATCACGGACGTTACGTAAGCACGGTACTCGTCGTCGCCCGCGGTGTAGGGGCGAAAGGCGGCGCCGCCCAGCCAGAGGTCCCAATCGAGGGTCGAGGGAACGGGGGTTGGCGGCGGAATCTTCTGCATGCCCTGAGGCCAGCCCGGACCGCCGTGCCAGGCGTGGACCTCGGTGACGTCGCCGATCTCGCCCGACCAGAGAATTTCGCACGCCACCCGAGTTGCGTCGTGCGAGTAGCCCTGGTTCCCCATCTGCGTGGCAACTTTGTACTTCTCCGCCGCCTGGGTGAGCAGGCGCGCCTCCCAAGGCGTGCGCGTGAGCGGCTTCTCGACGTAGACATGCTTTCCCGCCTGCATGCAGTAAAGCGCGCAGGTGGCGTGCATGTGGTCGGCGGTCCCGATTACGACGGCATCGATCTGCTTTCCCTGACGATCGATCATCTGGCGGAAGTCGCGGTATTTCTCGGCCTTCGGCCAGCGATTGAATCCCTGGGCGCCGCGCTCCCAATCGACATCGGTGAGCGCCACGACGTTCTCGACGCCGGCCTCGGAGTTCACCAGGTCCTGAAACGGGCGGCCGCCTGCGCCGATACCGGCGATGTTCAGCTTCTCGTTGGGCGATTTGTATCCCAGCATCTTGAGCGACTGGGCGCTGGAGAATCCTCCCGGCGGGACTGCTCCGGCAAGCAGCGTGCCGAAGAAGAAATAACGTCTCGAAATTCCGTGTGACATCCGTACCCCCTTTTCGACTGACACCAGCCTGCGATCAGGGCACAACTCTCCCCTGGAATGGAATTCTAGAATCGCGATCCCGCCGATACAACGTGCCTGACGGTTTCGGACGGTCCGCCAACCTACTACCAGAACTGAGCGGTCAACACGATCGGAGGACCGGAGCTGCCGCGGATCACGTCGGTCGCCAGCACCACCTGGAGGTTCTTTTGTTCCCAGTGGCGGGGTGCGAGCTTTTCCAGCTTCTGAAGGTGCTCCGGCCGGGACACGAACTCGCCGGCGGCCAAAGTGCCCCAACTGCCGATGCCGGCGACGATGACGACGGTCTGCTCGGTCTTCGGATCACGGACCCGGGATACGATCGCGTAGTCGCGGTTGAAGCGCGCGACGGGGGTGGTGAAATCGACCGACCAAGCCGTGTTGCCGGGATTCTCCTTGTCCGTCACGCGAGCCCCGTTGGGTTGTCTCTCGAAGGAGAAGCGCATTCCGCTGGTCAGCCGCAGAGTCCACTCGTTGTTCATGCCGCCGATCAGCACGAACGGTCCGGACTGCAGCTCACGAAAGGAAGTGAAACTCGCGCGATTCACGATGCGATACGGCTTCCGGTTCGCCTGCAGAAGGCCAGCGACATCGGCCAGCGCCACGGCGTCCAGGGTGTGCATGCGGCGAAAGGACAGATGTTCGAACTCCGAAATCGATAAGGCCAGGTTCTCTTCGGAGGCCGGGTTGGTTTGCCCTCCTCCGCCAAAACAGAGCAGCGCCGGGCTCGAGGACGAGAAGAAGGGGTTCCAGAACTGATCCACCGCGTTGGCGGCCGCGGCGAAACGAACGGCGAGGAACGAACCCAATCCCAGGACGAGGGAAGCGACGACCGCGATCGGAAGAAAACGCTTCCGCAATCTATCAGGCGGCGCGTCGCCGGTATGGGCCAGCCGCAAGGCTTCGGTTACCGGCAGGGCAGGCGCAGTTGGCGCGAGAGAGTGTTTCTCAGGCGGCAGACGGAACTGCGGAACGTAGGATCCCGCGACCAGGTCGATGCGGGCTTCCGACTCGCGGCCGGGCTCCATGTAATACTGCGCAAGGCGGCGGCGAACCTCGCCGGCAACGCTGCGGACCACGTGGTCGCTGTTCGTGTCGTAATCCGCGGCTCGCGAGAAGACATCGATGCCGATGTTTCGTTCTTTGAGTTCCTCGGTCCTGCCCTCGAGAGCGCGCTCCACCACGTGCCGGAGGAGACTGGAATTGCGGCGGCTGTTCCGGAAGACCGGGCTGGTGAGAATTCGGTCGAGTTGCTCGCGGATCGCATCGCTTCCGGCTTCGGCGGCGTGCCTGCATCCCACGTGGTCGACCCGGAGGGCTGGCCCGGTCAGTCTTGGACTTGCCATCAGGAACCCTTCTCGACTAGCGCGGATTATATCACGCGCATGATTTGGATTCGCGGGCGGCTGGATGTGGTCGGGTGTCGTCAGGATGATCGCGGAGAAGAAGACACACTACGGGTTGGAGGCGGGGGGCGAAGTCGAACCCAAGGTCTCCCTTTTTGCGGGTGGCTCAAGTCCCACCTGAAATGCGACGTTTGGAGGCGGCGTCCGGAACGGGTTGGGACGTGTTTCCACGGCCGGCAGTCCCGCATCTGACCGAGAGGCGCGGTTTCAAAATCGGGGTTCAGGCGTACAATATCTTGAAACTATACGGAGTATAGCGGCGTGAATTCTGCGATCCAGTTCAACCCGGCCACCGTCGCGGTTTCCAGCCGGGCGGTAGCGGGCGCTCCCCATGCAACCCTGCCGAACCGGATCCCGCTGTTCACGTTGCGCTTTGAAGGTCGAGTTTGTAACTGGAAGCTGGAAGACCCAGGGAGAACCTATGCTGTATACCAGACGAGACGTTGGAAGGATCGCATTAGCGGCGGGCGCCACACTGCAGTTGAAGGGCGCCGGGAAGCCGAACTCCAAATTCAATGGCGTCCAGATCGGAACCATCACCTACAGCTATCGGCAATTGCCCAACAGCAACGACGCCAGGCAGGTCTTGCAATACGTGCTCGATTCGAACATCAGCGCGATCGAGCTGATGGGCCCGGTGGCGGAGAATTACGCAGGGGCGCCATCCGCCGGCCGCGGCGGGTTTGGTGGTGGCGGTGGTGGAGCGCGCGGCGGGCCGGGAGGCGCGCCTCCGGCGGGACCGGCTGGCGCGCCTCCGGCGGAAGGGGCTGGGCCCGGAGGACGAGGCCGTGGAGGGCGCGGGGGCGGCAGAGCGCCGTTGACGCCCGAACAGCAGGCCGCGCAGCAGAAAGCCGCGGAGGAGCTGAAGGCCTGGCGGCTCTCCGCGTCCATGGACAAATACAAAGAGCTCCGGAAAATGTACAACGATGCGGGTGTGAGCATCTACGCCTACAAGCTGGAGCCGCGGCCCACGATGTCGGACGAAGAGTATGACTACATCTTCAATGCCGCGCAGGCCCTGGGAGCGAATCATGTGACGCTGGAGCTTTCGAACGACGATGCCTTTTTGAAGCGCATCGGGGATTTCGCGGCCAAGCGTCACATGCTGGTGGCGTATCACGCCCACACGCAGGCCACCATGACAGCCTGGGACCGCGCCCTGGATCTTTCCCCGGGCAACGCCATCAATCTGGATTGCGGCCATTATTTCGCCGGAACGGGCGAGAGCCCCGTTCCGCTGATCCTGAAACGCCATGACCGCATCGCCAGCATGCATCTGAAGGATCGAAGGAAACAGGGCACGCCGGGCGGCGACAACCTGGCTTGGGGCAAAGGCGACACGCCGATCAAAGAAATCCTGCAGACGATGAAGACCAATCGTTACACGTTCCCCGCCAGCATCGAATACGAGTATCAGACGCCGGAAGGGTCCGATGTGATCACCGAGATGAAGAAATGCGTCCGCTTCTGTAAGGACGCGCTCGCCTGAGAGACCGCAGGCCGCCGGGCTCTATGGAAGCGGCCGGTACTCGATTCTTCGCAGCCTGGCCGTTGTGGAATACGAAGCAATTCCCATCGGCTTCGACAGTTCGATTTCGCCGGGACGCAAGCCGATGACTCGCGTGGCGAAGTAGGTGTCGATCACCAAATCGGAATCGATCCACGCCTGGATGCGATCCCCGGTCACTCGCAGCCGCAGCGCGTACCAGCGGCCGGATTCGAAACTGCGGCGGAGGGAGGTGTCGTTTTCCGAGGCGTCCAGGTCATCGAGGCTGGAAAGACCGACCACCATGCCACCCCAGCCGCCGTTGATCCACGAGCAAAACGAATCGTAAACGGGGAAGGTGATACCCGCAAAAAAGTCGTGGCCATCCACGCGCATGGCCTCGAGGCGGATCTCGTAATTGAACTTGGGGAACTCGCCCGTCCAGGTGACGCCGGTGAGGATGCCTTTGCCGAGCACGATGGCGCCGTCCTCCACTGTGACTTTGCCGCGCCCGGAGAAGGGCGTTTCGCGCCACCCCTGGAGCGTGGTGCCGTCGAAGAGAGGCTTCCACCCGGCGGGGTTTGACGTTTGGGCCCAGGTCGAACCGCAGATCGCCAAGGCTCCCAGGACCAGCGAGAAGGCCGACATCATTTATGATTATCGGCATTTTGGGCGGCAGCCAGGTATCAAACCTCCGCTACCCTGGCGATTCGGCCAGTCAAGCTATTGAAAAAGCTTCAGATGCTGGCGCGGCCGGGCGAGTTACCGTAGCAAGCTTGTCTGCTCAACCTGGGAAATGTCAAACTCGCGGCATTCGCCGGGATTCCCCTACAATTGGGGGAATATGTGTCAGAGAGTCTTGGACGGGTTCCGGGCAATCATGAGGATTCCAGTGCGAGTCGAGATTCGTCAGTCGCCAAGGTATGGTTTCCTGTGGCTGGCCACAGGATCGATCTCCTGCTTTTGCTTTCTGTGGGCACAGCAGGACGTTCCCGAAGCCCAGAAGAACCCTTTCGCCGGCAGCGCGACTGCGATCGAGGCTGGCCTCAAAACATACGACGGCGCGTGCCAGGGCTGCCATGGAGCGGGAGCGCGTGGCAGCGAGCGGGCGCCCGCCCTCGCCGGAGGCTCGCTGAAACACGGCACCGCCGATGGCGAGATCTTTCAGAACATCCGTGCGGGCATTCGAGGTACGCCGATGCCCGCCTTCGCGCAGCTCAGCACCGACCAGATCTGGCAATTGGTGTCCTACATCCGCAGCCTGGCGGGGGCAAGCTCCGCCATGGAGACGGTCGCCGGCGATGTCGGGGCTGGGCGTACGGTCTTTGAATCGAAGGCGAAGTGCCTCGACTGCCACCAGGTAAACGGCCGGGGAACGCCTGTCGGCCCGGATCTGTCTGCCGCCGGGAGGTTTCCAGCCGAGCAACTCCAAGCCACGATTCTCAATCCGAATCAGCCCGCGGGCGGAGGGCGCGCGGGTGCTCCCGGAGGCAGGCGCGGGGGACGAGGCGGACGCAGGGGTGGCCCCCCAAGCAGCGCTGTGGTGGTGAAGACGCTCGACGGTGTCGAGTATCGGGGAATTCGCCGTAACGAGGATGCTTTCTCGCTCCAGATGGTGGATGTGAGCGGGAAGCTGCGTCTCTTCGACAAATCGCAACTCGCGGAAATCAGGGTGGAAACCAAGTCGCTGATGCCCGAGGACTACGGTTCGCGCCTGACCGCGGCCGAACTTCGCAACCTGGTCGCCTATCTCAAGACGCTCAACGGGTCCGATCCATCCAAAGCATCCGGACCGATCGCACCCGGCGCGGTGCCCTACGACCGGATTCGCAATGCCGCGGCAGAACCGCAAAACTGGCTCACCTATTGGGGCGATTACAGCGGCCGTCACTACTCGCCGCTGGCACAAATCAACGCGAGCAATGTCGCGCATTTGCAGGCTCAGTGGGCGGTGCAAATGCCGGGCGACGGCATTGTCCAGTCGGTGCCCATCGTGGTGGATGGAGTCCTTTATACTGCGGGCCCGCCGGGAGAAGTCTTCGCCCTGGATGCGCGAACGGGCCGCCAGATCTGGAAATACCAGCGTCCGCAAAAGGTGGTGAACCCGTATGAAAGTAACCGTGTCAACCGCGGCGTCGCCATTCTTGGAAATCTGATTTATTTCGGAACGCTGGACGCGGCTCTGGTGGCGCTGGATGCGCGCAGCGGCGCACTGGTGTGGGAGACACAGGTGGCCGACACCATGGAGGGCTACAGTATCACCTCCGCGCCGCTGGCGATCAAAGACAAGATCATTACCGGAGTGGCGGGGGGCGAGTACGGGATACGAGGGTTTATCGACGCGTACGACCCGTATACCGGTAAGCGCCTGTGGAGGACCTATACCATTCCAGCGCCGGGAGAGTTCGGAAGCGAGAGTTGGGGAGGCGACAGTTGGAAGCACGGCAGTGCCGGCACCTGGCTAACTGGGACATATGATCCCGAACTGAACACGCTGTACTGGCCCATCGGGAATCCGGGCCCCGACACCAACGGAGACGTCCGCAAAGGCGACAACCTGTTCAGTTGTTCGGTGCTCGCGCTCGATCCGGAGACAGGGCGGCGCAAATGGCACTATCAATTCACTCCGAACGATACGCATGACTGGGACGCTACGGAGGACCTGATGCTGGTGGACCGGTTGTACGGTGGGCGCCCCCGCAAAATCCTCCTGCAAGCCGATCGGAATGGCGTGTTCTATGTCCTGGATCGGACGGACGGGACGTTCCTGTCGGCAGCCCCGTTCGTACGGGCCGACTGGGTGAGCGGCTGGGATAAAGCCGGGCGCCCCGTCACGACGGCGAACTGGCGGGCTACGCCGGAGGGCAGCACGGTTTTTCCAGCGCTCGGCGGGGGATCGAATTTTCAGGCGCCCTCCTACAGCCCGCAAACCGGCCTGGCATATTTCGCCTATCACGACGGCGCCGGGCGGTACTCTGCCGGGCCGGCTCCATACGAGGCAGGGCGGCAGTTTTGGGGGCGCGGGAGCGGCGGAGGCCCTTCGGGCCCGGCGGCGCCGGAGGAGCAGGGCGTGCAGGCATTCGATCCGGAAACCGGCAAGGCGAGATGGAAATTTCCGTTGACGCAGAACTCGCTTTCCGCCGGTGTGCTGGCCACCGCCGGGGGTCTGGTTTTCGCCGGCTCGCGCGAAGGGAATCTGATCGCGCTCGATGCGGCCAATGGGAAACCCCTGTGGCACTTCGGCGCAGGGGCCGAGATTGCATCGTCGCCCATGAGCTACGCAGTGGATGGCCGGCAATATATCGCGGTATCATCGGCGGGGGCTCTGTACAGCTTCGCGCTGCCAGGGGAGGTCGCGAACGAGGGCAAGCCGCAGACAGCGCAACAGGCGAATCATTGATTTGAGGTATACCTTTGTGATGAGTTCAGGACGGTCGTTAGTGATTGGCGCTTTACTGGCGCTATCGGTGATGGCATTCAGCCTTGCGGCTCAGGAAGAGGCTCCTCCCGCTGCAGCGGGACGGGGGCGCGGCGGGGGGCGCGGAGGGCGCGGGGGCGGCGGGCGGGGCGGCACTCGCGAATTCCTCGGGCTGGGGCCCGCCCCGGACGAAGCGGCTGCGAAGAAGGGCGAGCCACTGTACAAACAAAACTGCGCCACCTGCCACGGCGAAAATGCTCGCGGCTCGCAGGGCCCCAACCTGGTTCGGTCCGTGGTGGTGTTGCACGATGAAAAAGGGGAGGAACTCGGCCCACTGATCAAGAGCGGCCGGCCGCAAGCCGGCATGCCAGGTTTCCCGGCACTTTCGCAGGATGATCTCTACAACGTCTCACAGTACCTGCACCTGGAAGTCGAACTGGCGGCCAATCGCGGCACGTATGGCGCCACCTATGGCGCGCTCCGCAATGCGGTGACCGGCGATCCCGGGAAGGGCCAGGAGTACTTCAATGGCGCCGGCGGCTGCGCCAAATGCCATTCGGTGACCGGCGACCTGGCGAAGATCGGGGCAAAGTATTCCCAGGCATCCGCCATGCAGTCGCGCTTCTTGTGGCCGGCAAGGCAGGGGCCGGTCAACGTGAAAGTCACTTTGCCTTCCGGCCAAACGATCGCCGGAACGATTCGAGTTATGACGGATTTCGATATTTCCCTCACCGATGCCCAAGGGGGCTACCACCAATGGCCGCGCAGCCAGGTGAAGGTGGAAATCGAAGATCGGTTGGAAGGACACCGTGCCCTGCTGGCAAAGTACACGGACGCGGATATCCATAACCTCACGGCTTATCTGGTGACACTGAAATGAAACTCCGGCCGCTCATTCTCACAGTATGCAGCGCCGCGGCGCTCCACGGGCAAGGCCTGGAGCCGGGCGCTTTGACGCTGTTCAACCAGCCCAAAGATGTCTGGCCCACGTATAACGGGGACTATTCGGGACGGCGCTTCAGCGCGCTGGACCAGATCAATCAGTCCACGGTCGATCTGCTCAAGATCGAGTGGATGTATCGGATCACTTCCGTCGGACCGCAGCGGGGAGTAGGCGGGCCGACCATCAAGTCCACACCGTTATTAGTAAACGGGATTCTCTACTTCACCATTCCGGACCACATCTTCGCGGTAAATGCCCGCACCGGCGAGCATCTCTGGCAGTACGATTTCGAAGACAAAGGCGGCCACCTGGTGGGCCAGCGCGGCATCGGCATGTACCGGGACTGGATCTACTTCATGAGTCCCGATGGCTGGTTCATCTCGTTGAACGCGGCGGACGGCAAGGAGCGCTGGAGGAAGAAAGTCGCCGACGAGAAGCTGCAATACTTCACCACCATGGCGCCGCTCGTGGTCAAGAACCACATCATCGTAGGGGTGGGCGGCGACGCCATGGATGTGCAGGGATATCTCGAGTCGCGCGACCCGGAAACGGGCGAACTCCAATGGCGATGGTATAGCACGCCGCAGAAGATGGGCGATCCCGGATCCGAAACGTGGCCCAATCTCGACGCCATGCACCATGGCGGCGGCATGACCTGGCTGCCAGGGACCTATGACCCGGATCTGAACCTGCTCTATTGGGGCACCGGAAACGCCAATCCCGTATTTGCGGGTCAGGGCAGAAAGGGCGCGAATCTCTGGACCGCGTCGATCGTCGCCCTCAATCCGGACACCGGCAAACTGGCCTGGTATTTTCAGGTGTCGCCGCACGACACTCACGATTGGGATGACGTGGAGACACCGGTCCTGTTCGACGCCACGATCAACGGTCAGCCGCGCAAACTGCTGGCTCAGGCCGCACGGGCCGGGTGGTTCTTTGTCCTGGACCGGACGAACGGAAAAAATCTGGTATCGAAGCCGTTCGCCGGGACCGGAAACTGGGCCCTCGGCGTGGATGCCAAAGGGCAGCCGATTCCGAACCCGGAGAAGGAGCCAAAGGTCAACGGCTCCATGATCGACATGCCGGCCATGGGCGCCACGAATTGGCCTCCGCCCAGCTACGACCCGCAAACCGAGTTGTTCTACTTCAACGGAACCACCGGCTACGGGATCGCTTATCTGTACGACACTTCCGACAAGCCCGAAGGTTACGGCGGCGGGGGCGGCGGCAATTTCGATACCGGCTCCGCGCTTTTCGCGATGGACATCCGAACCGGAAACATCAAATGGAAACACCAGCACGGCCGCGAAGGGGGCTTCGGCGGAATGAGCGGCGGCGTCCTGACCACGGCGGGCAAGCTGCTCTTTACCGGCGATTCCGGGGAACTGGTGGCGTTCGATCCCGCAACGGGAAAGCCCTTGTGGCATCAGCGGCTGACGCAGCCGGTCAGTAACGGACCGTCCTCGTGGATGCTGGATGGAAAGCAATTTCTGATCGTCGGCGCCGGCGACACGCTTTATGCGCTGACGCTGGCGGGGAAGAAATGATGAGAAGACTGCCGCCGAAAGAGTCGTGCTCGTGACGCACTCACCTTGCGTGGCGTGTCAAGACAGCAGACAATT
>DATJWB010000188.1:0-6166 GCA_035501495.1 Bryobacteraceae bacterium
TTGGATGGGACTGGAGTCGCCGCGGTCCGGGTACCTGAAGCTCCAGGGCGCGGATACGCTTCAGCTGACCGGCGAACTGCGGAGGCACGGTATCAAAGTGCTGGGCTCGACGATCGTGGGGCTGGAACACCACACTCCGGAAAACATCCACGCGGAAATCGAGCACGCCGTGGCGCACGACACCGATTTCCACCAGTTCATGCTCTACACTCCGGTGCCCGGCACGCCGCTGTTTGCCGAGATGTCGAAGCAGGGGCGGCTGCTGGAAGGCGTCGATCTGGCGGACATTCACGGGCAGCACCAGTTCAATTTCCGCCATGGCGCCATATCGCGCGAAGATTCCAAGCGGCTGCTGGACGGCGCATTCCGGCGGGACTTCGAGCGCAACGGACCGAGCATCTACCGCATCTGCCGGACCACGCTGGAGGGATGGCGCCGCTACAAAGAAGACGCCGATGCGCGTGTGCGCGCCCGTTTCATGCGTGAAGCCCGCGCCCTGCGCGACGGCTATTCCGCGGCCCTGTGGGCGATGGAAAAGCACCTCCGGCCGACCAACCCCGCGGTAAGCGGAAGGATCCGCGAGCTTCGGAAGGAGGTGTCGCGAGAATTCGGCATGATCACGCGGCTGGTGACGCGCGCGCTCGGTCCGGTGATGTTATGGTCGGCCCGTAGGGAAGAGCGGCGGCTCGCCAACGGCCACACCTACGAACCACCGACCATTGTCGAACGGCGCAACTGGACGTGGCCGGAGCAGATTTCCGCGGCCGCCCCGGGCCTTTTGGTCACTCGTCAAACACAAGCTTGAGGTAGACGATCCCGCTCCGGACTTCGACCGACCGGGTGGCCTGTTTCCCGTCCTTCTCGACGGTGATTTTGTAAGTCCCAGGCGCGAGCGGGATCTGCGCCGGGGTCACTTGGGGGATCTTCTGCCCGTTCACCAGAACGCTGGCACCCGAAGGCACGCTGGTCAGCCAGACGGTCCCGCCAATCGGGTGCAAGACTACGGCGGGCATTTCCATAGCGCTCGATCCGACATCCACTTCGCGCCGCTCGAGCTGGTAGCCGGACAGGTTGAGAGCGACGGTGTGGCGGCCCGGCGAGGCATCGATCTGGCAGGGGGTGTTGCAGGCAGTCTCGGGCTTTCCATCCAGGGTGGCGGTTGCGCCGCCCGGACTGCTGATGATCATCACGGGCTGCGCGGCAGCGACGCGCGGCCGCGGCGCTTTGGAGGGTCTTTCGGGCGGAGGTGTGTCCGGGGCAGATTTCGTCTCGTCCGGAGGCGCCGCCGGCGGCATGGGGTGCGGCTTGGCTTCCGCGGAATGAGTTTCGGTCGGCTTGCTTTCCGCGGGCTTCGACTCGGGGGGCGGCGTGTCGGCCGGTTTGGACTCCGGTGCCGGGGGCGGATTTGCAGGAGCGCTGGCGGTCGGCGAGGGCTCCTTCTTGGGAGCGGTCGCGGCAGGTGCGGGCGCATTGGCATCGGGTGCGTGCGCGGTCTGTTTCATCAGCCACGGAGCAGCCTGCCATCCGATCAGGGCCAGCAGGCCGGCGGCGACCAGGGTAGCCAGCAAGAACGTCAGAAAGCCCGACTTGCGGGTGATGCGGCGTTCTCCGGTTCCGCTCGCGTCAACGCGGCGGCGTGACGGCGGCAGCACCATCGCCGGCGGTTTTCCATCGGCCACGGTCGGTTCGTTGAGGATCCCGCCGCGGGGCATGGCATGCCATCCTTCGGTGGCCACGCAGGCTTTTTCGAGTGTTTCGGTGAATTCCTGGCAGGACTTGAAGCGGCCGTCCGGTTTTTTGGCGAGGCCCTTGCGAATGGCGACCTCGATAGCTCCGCTGATCGTCGGATTGAGCCGGTGAGGAGGCGCGGGCTCTTCGGCGACGATCTTATACACCACAGTGGTCAGGTGTTCTCCGGTGTACGGCTTTTCGCCGGTCAGCATCTCGTAGGCGATGACCGCCAGGGAAAACTGGTCGGAGCGCCCGTCCACGGCTTGACCCTGGACTTGTTCCGGGGACATGTAGTGGGGCGTGCCGACAATCGCGCCGGTCATGGTGAACTGCTCGGACGTGGTGACTTTGGCGATTCCGAAGTCGGTGATCTTGACGGTGCCGGAGGCGCCGCTATTGGGGCCGGAGATCATGATGTTGGCGGGCTTGATATCGCGGTGGACGATGCCTTTCCCGTGGGCGTAATCGAGCGCCACGGCGGTCTGTCCGAGGATACTGAACATCAGATCGGGATCGATTGCGGAGCGCTCGGTGAGCAACTGGTCGAGCGTCGGACCGTCCACGTATTCCATGGCGATGTAGGCCAGGTCGCCCTGCTGCTCCACGTCGTAGATGGTGACGATGCCGGGGTGGGAGAGGATTCCGGCGGAGCGAGCCTCGCGGAAGAGGCGCTCGCGGAGGCGTTCCTGTTCTTCGGGTGTGCGGTTGCCGCCCAGTTGGATGGTCTTAATGGCGACGGATCGCCCGATATTGGGGTCGATGGCATGGTAGACGACGCCCATGGCACCCCGCCCCAGTTCCCTAACGATCTTGTACCGGCCGATGCGTTCCATCCAGTTCTAGTCATAACACGCCCGGAGGTGCGCGGCACAGGTACCCATGGGAGGGACCCGGCCCATAGGGGACCTATAGCCATTGGAGCGAACAGCCACGAGTCATACTGGGCACACCAGCCTCGAAAAGCCTTCGCGGCTTCGAGCGTGGAACAGGCGCCAATTCGGCACGTTACCTGGGGTGGCCAAAAGCGCCCCGATGAGCCGGGCGCGGCAGGCAAGAGGGCCTGCGCCACGGCTGTAATTGATATACTTCGGCGCAAGGAGTGCGAAA
The DNA here is from genome assembly GCA_035501495.1 of Bryobacteraceae bacterium. Taxonomy (GTDB): domain Bacteria; phylum Acidobacteriota; class Terriglobia; order Bryobacterales; family Bryobacteraceae; genus JAIQFL01. The sequence goes on from DATJWB010000188.1 coordinate 2,839, forward strand.
TGCTGCGAGGCGCCTGTTCCCTTTTGCTCGTTTGTGTGCTTTCCGGGGCCGCCGGGGATTCTCATTCTCCGGCGCAAACCGCGCAGGACTTGGAACGCAAGGTGGATCGGCTGGAGGCTCCGCTGGGGGGCCAGTTCCGCATGTCGGCTGCTCAGGCCTTGCAGGCTCGGCATCCCGACCTCGCGCGCCATTTTGTGGAGGTCACGTTGGAGCAGCTGAAGGCGGGCAAGGACCCGAATGTGAGCCGTGGACTGGTACGGGCGTTGGCAGAGGTAGCTCCGGCGGATGCCATTGCGATATTGCCTTCCGCAGCGCCGGCTTCGACGCAGGTCCTGATCGGCGCGCTGGCGCAGTCGAACCACCTGGAGGAGGCCCTCAAGCTCTACCGGTCGGCGCTGGCGGATGGCAAGGTCCGAGTGCAGGCTGCCTCTCCGCTGATTGCGCAACTCGCCAAGCAAAAACCCGCTGCCGCGACGCAGCTATTCCAGGAATCAGTCGCCTCGTTTTCGTTCGACAACCTGGAACCCATGGATGCCTGGTGGCTTCTGAGCACCGCGGGAATGGTAGCGTCCGCATCTCCTGGCGCCGCCAGCGATGTCTGCGAGCGCGTACTTTCGGCCGCTTCGGCGCCGGGCTACGGTGAAAAATCGAAGAGTGGATTGACCGCGGCATTCCAGGTCGGCGCGACCAGCGTCATCACTTCCAATTCCCGCGATACCGTGCTGTTGGCCGCCGCGGGACGTCTTCGTGCGCTGGCGCCGGAACGGCTGCGGAAATACCAATCGATCCTCAGCCGATGGGATCTGAGCGGCACCGTGACGATGCGCGGACTGACGACCGGAGCGAGGGCGGACGCTCCGGGTGCCAAGCCGGCCGTCGCGGACTCGACCTCCGCTGATATTCAGAAGAGCCTCTCGCAGTTTCGGGGTCTGCCGACCGACGCGGATCGGGCCAAACTGGCCCTCGTTACCGCAGCCCAGGTGCGGTCCCTGCCGGCTGGTGCCGCGAAACTGGGCCTGGCGCAGAGCTTGTGCAATCTCTCCACCGAAGGCGACCTCGGTGTGGAGGCGCTGACCGCCGTATCGTCAACATTGGCCCAGGCGATTCGAGAAACCGCCGCCGACTCCGAGCAGTGGGTGGAGTTGGCGAGCCTGGTACGCTACGAACATCTGCCCAAGCCGTATTCCGACCCTGCCCTGGATGCCGCCGATTCGCTTCTGGCCTTGCGCGAGTCACTGGTGCAGGAAAACGGATTCACGCTGACCGCGCTGGACGGGAAGACGTACTCGCTGCCCGGCCTGCGCGGCCGGGTGGTTCTGTTGAACTTCTGGGCGACCTGGTGCCCGCCCTGCCGCAAAGAGATGCCCGACCTGGAGAAACTCTACCGCTTGTTCGGAGAGAAGGGCCTGGTGGTTTTGGCTGTCTCGGACGAGGAGCGCGACACGGTCACGGGGTTCCTGGCCAAGCAGAATTACACATTTCCGGTGCTGCTCGACCCTGGCCGCAACGTGCACACGGCCTTTGCCGTGGAAGGCATCCCGAAGACCTTCCTCTTCGACCGGGAGGGAAACCTGGCGGCGATGGCGATCGACATGCGTACGGAGCGGCAGTTTCTCGAAATGTTGAAGAGGGCCGGTCTGGAATAGGGATGCCGGTTTCACCCAGTGGCCGAGCCGGAAGCGCATCCGGCTTCCCGGAATATCAGGTTACCGGGCCTTGAATTCCGGGCCAACTGCTCCTAGAATAATGGTGGATATACCGGCCGCCCGCATGGCGCAGGAGGTTCAGACCATGTCTGTCGCACTCCGCAAACGGAACCACCGGCTGGAAGAGGCTCCCCACACGAGCCTCATGGATGTTTTCGTTCCAGCCAGCATGATCGTCCTCATCATTACGATTCTGGTCGTTGTCCTCGGCCATTTTTTCCCGGCGAGGTGAAGGGCCGGGACGCGGTCCGCGGATCCGCGGGAAAGGATGTGTCTATGGGTTTGATTTCCGGAATCCTCGTGCCGGTGGTTTTTTCGGAGCGGTGCCAGGAGGCAGCCCGTTACGCAGCCGCGCTGGCCTGCCGGTTCCAGTGCCAACTGACACTGCTGCATGTCTTCGCACAGCCGTGGGCGGCATACAGTTCGCCCGAAGGATATGCCACGCCTCCGCCCTATGATCACGAGTCCACGCTGGCGCAGGTGCGCGAGCAACTCGACGGCTTTCTGGCGGACGAACTGGCAAGCCTGTCCGTGCGCAGAGTCCTGTCGGAGGGCGATCCGGCGCGCGTGATCGGGCAATACGCCTCGGCGGAACACTGCGGGATGATCGTGATGCCCACCCATGGATATGGTCCGTTCCGGCGTTTTTTGTTAGGGTCGGTCACAGCCAAGGTGCTTCACGATGTCTCGATCCCGGTGATTACCGGCCCGCATCTGGAGCCTTGCAAACCGATGGAGACCCCGAGCTTCCGCAAGATCCTGTGTGCCATCGACCTCTGTCCGGAGAGCCGCGGCCTGCTGGAGTGGGCGTCCCGCCTGGCTCGCGAGTTCGGCGCGAAGGTCACGATCGTGCATGCTCTTCCCGTCTCGACGACTCGCATGGAAGGCATCTATTTCGATCCGCAGTGGCGCGCGAACCTGGCCGCGAACGCGCGTCAGGAGATCGCGACCCTACAGGCGGCTGTGAACCTGGATGGAGAAGTGCTGATCGAGGTCGGAGACGTTCCGGGCGCAGTGCGGGCGGCCGCGGAAACTATTGCGGCCGACCTGGTAGTGGCGGGCCACGGCTGCACGCATGGTGTGCTGGGCCGCCTGCGCGCCAACACCTACGGGATTGTGCGGGAGTCCTGCTGCCCGGTGGTTGTGGTTTGAGTTCTTTGGTTGGAGGTATTCCGATGTGGCCGGCGTTTACGGTGATTGGTTATTTCGCTTTGGCACTGCTGCTGCCGATTGGCTGGGGACTGGGACGAACCTGGCGAAGAGCACGGATTGCGCGGCACGTCACATGCCCCGATTCGGGTATTCCGGCGCTGGTCCGGTTGGATGCGCCCTTTGCCGTGCGGATGCACGCGCGCGGGGACCGGGAACCGCTGGCGCGCGACTGCACGCGTTGGGCTGAGAACCGCAAGTGCGATCAGGGGTGCCTGACGCAGATCGGCACGATGGTCTGAGAGGTTCACGGACGCACACCGGCTATCGGCGAGCATTTTCTCATCGAAGAATGAGCCTGAACGAGGGCGACGGGAGTTCGGGATCTGGATCTCCTTTCTGAGAGTTTTACTGCGCCCCGGGGCCGACCAACGGGAGGCACTCGGTGGCTGCAAACGTAGGCTGTTTTTCCC
>DATJWB010000189.1:0-50717 GCA_035501495.1 Bryobacteraceae bacterium
GCCATGCTGGTGTCTGCTCCAAGCGCTGAAGGCGCCGCCTGAGGGCCCTGTGGCTTCTTACCATCGTGTGCGTCCTACACCGAGAAGCTGCACCGACGAGGGGCAAAGACTATTCATCGGCTTCTCGGATCGAGCCGACCAGCGACGCCGGATCGGTGCAGCACTCCATTACGGCGCGAACCGCCTCGATAGGGAAGAGCACTTTCGGTCGCCGGAGCTCCGGATCTTGCATGTAGTTGGAAATCTCGCGGTCCCAGTATTCCAGCCACCTCCGTGATCCTGGTGCGAGACCGCTCCCGTCGGTCATCGTGACTTCGAGCTTCCTGAGCCGCCGCTCCAGGTTTGTCATCTGACCTCTTCGGAGTCCGCCAGCAGCTGCCGGGCTATGTCGAATCGCAGTTCATCCGGCAGCGCGCCAAGCGATCTCTCGAACGTCTGTCGCAGGCGGCTTAGTTTAGGTCCCGGAACGGAAAATCGAGCAGTTCCTCCGGCTTCGGCCGCCACGCACGACATCGGTCGCACTGTTGCCGCGCCAGCAGTTTCAACGCGCATTGCCATTCGTCGGCAACGAGCCTCAGAAAGGTGGCTTCGTGGGAGAATGGGTCGGCCACTTTCCGCGCGGCTTCGAGCATCGGCCCGAACCGAAACTCGATGCTCGCGAGCCGCCCTTCCAGGTTCCTTCATCGCTTGTAGCCCGGCGACTCTTCCGCCGTCCGCTCCAGTTCCGAAAGGCGCCCTTCGATGTCCGCCAAACTCGATCGACTTCGCTGAATGGTCGAGTCCGCTGTCCGCGACGCGCGCTTTTGAAGAAGCCTGGCGTGTTCGGCCAAACGGGCAACTACCAAGGGAGACGAGGCGACCGCCTACAACCGTTCGGTTGTCGGCCGGTTCGCGCACAGTTTGCTCACGTTGCGTCGGACCGGCTGCCGTTGGCTTTCACCTCGGCCTAGCCGACACCGGACGCCGGTGCGGCTAGGCGTCGCCAACGGCGATGTGCGCAAGAACAGGGGGGAAACTGGGGGTAGGGGCGCGTCCATGAATGGGTAAATTTGAGTAAGGATGGGTAATAAATTTTTCGGGACCTGCTTGGGACACGTCTGGCCAAGCGGCGCGTTATCAAGACGTTGTATTGGAAACAAAGGACTTAGATTGGCTCCTCAGGTAGGACTCGAACCTACAACCCTTCGGTTAACAGCCGAATGCTCTACCATTGAGCTACTGAGGAGCAACGATGACCCTTTCATTTATTACACCAAACCGCTGCCCGCAGTGTCAAATCCAGAGCTATTGCCTTCGCGCTATCCCCACGTTGGGTTCCCACACCCAACCCTTGCGTGTAAAGCCCCGCCCTCGTCCCACCGGCCCCGAGGCGTTTTCCACAAAGTGTTGTCTTTCCGGACATCAAGGTATGGAATCAGCCGTGCAGGCAAGCCGTCGAAACACTGCCCATACTTTCCCGGGAGGATGCGCCCATCATGGACAAAGAGACGCTGACGATCACTGACAATCGGACAAACGCTACATACACCATCCCGATTTACCGCGGTACGGTTCGAGCCATGGACCTGCGGCAGATCAAGGCAGGACCGGATGACTTCGGCCTCATGACATACGACCCCGCCTTCATGAACACGGCCTCCTGCACGAGCGCCATCACTTTTCTGGACGGCGATAACGGCATTCTCCGCTATCGCGGGTATCCTATCGAGCAACTCGCCGAGCATTGCACCTTTCTGGAGGTGGCTTACCTGCTGCTCGAAGGCGAATTGCCCACCAAGGAACAGCTCGAGCTCTGGGACTGCGAGATCATGCACCACACCATGATCCATGAAAACTTGAAAAAGTTCATGGACGGCTTCCACCACGACGCCCACCCCATGGGGGTCCTGATCAGCACTGTGGCGGCGTTATCGACCTATTACCCCGACGCCCGAAACATCGCCGATCCGAAGTGCCGCCGCAAGCAGATCGTCCGCCTGATCGCAAAAATGCCCACATTGGCGGCGTACGCCTACCGGCACCGCCTCGGCCTGCCTTATGTCTATCCCGATCCCGAGCTGTGCTACACGAAAAACTACATGAACATGCTCTGGAAGCGGCTCGAGCCCAGGTACGCCGCCAACCCCGTGCTCGCACGCGCTCTCGATGTTCTGTTCATCCTCCACGCCGACCACGAGCAGAACTGCAGCACGAGCGCCATGCGGGCGGTCGGCAGTTCCCATGCCGACCCGTTTGCTACGACCGCGGCCGCCATAGCTGCCCTTTCTGGTCCGCTCCATGGCGGTGCCAATGAGGAAGTGCTGCGCATGTTGGATGAGATCGGGTCAAAAGACCAGATCTCCGGATTTATCGGCCAGGTGAAGGAAGGCAAGCGGAAGTTGATGGGATTCGGCCATCGCGTCTACAAGAACTACGATCCTCGGGCGCGCATCATCAAGCAGGTAGCCGAAGAGGTCTTCGAGGTTACGGGCCGCAACCACAAGATTGATATTGCGTTGGAACTGGAGCGGATCGCGCTCTCCGACGATTACTTCATCAAGCGCAAGCTGTATCCTAACGTGGATTTCTATTCGGGCATCATCTACCAGGCGATGGGTTTCAAACCCGAGCAGTTTACCGTGCTGTTCGGCATTCCTCGGACTGCTGGCTGGCTGGCTCAATGGCAGGAGATGCTTCAAGATCCCGAAAAGAAAATTGCGCGCCCACGCCAGGTATACACCGGCGAGGACCGTCGCGATTTCGTGCCCCTGACGCTTCGCGGTATGCGCGAGCGCGAGCTTTCCTTGGCGTAGTAGGGCTGGACGACTGCGAATGCCGGGACGCTTCGCGGTCCGCATGGTACGGCACTTCTTCACCACCATTTGCGATCCGGCAGTCTGGATGCAACGGGATTGTGAGAGCCCGCTGCCGGATTGTCTGCCTCTTCCGGGTGCTGTCTGGCCGGGACAGCCCGGCGATTCCCAGGCATCGGCGTGGCAACTCGGTACCCGCCCCCATTCTGACGGTCGGCTTTCGTCCCGATGGGTGAAGGCTGACGCACCTGTACAATAGGTGCATGAAACGCTTCGCCCTCACATTCACCCTGGTTGTGTGCGCCGCTTTTGCCGCCAGCCCCGAAGAGTTTTCGACTTCCGCAGGCACCCTGCAACTCACCCCCATCCAACACGCCAGCCTGATGATCAAGGCAGGCGGCAAGGTGATGTACGTGGATCCTGCACAAGGCTCTTACGACGGACTGCCGCAGGCCGACTACATTCTGATCACCGATATCCATGGCGACCACATGGCCCCGGCGCTGGTGGACAAGCTGAAAAAACCGGGCACCGTAATCCTCGCTCCGAAAGCGGTGGCTGACAAGGTATCCGGCGCGACGGTGATTTCGAACGGCGAAACCAAAACCATAGGCGACTTCAAGGTGGAGGCCATCCCGATGTACAACCTGAAGCCCGCCGATAACGGGCAGGTCTACCACGAAAAAGGCCGCGGCAACGGCTATGTCGTCACTTACGGAGGCAAGCGGTTTTACTTCTCGGGTGACACCGAAGGGACGACGGAGATGAAGTCGCTCCGCAATATTGACGTCGCCTTCGTCTGCATGAATCTGCCTTTTACGATGACCGCTCAGGACGCCGCTGTCGCGGTGCGGGCCTTCCACCCCGCGATCGTCTATCCATACCACTACCGCGGACAGGATACCACGCTATTCGCGAAGGCCCTGGAAGGCACCGGCATCGATGTGCGCCTGCGCGACTGGTATGCGAAATAGAGTGATTCTCCCCATGCCCCACACCAGGAATTGAGGCTACTAACGGATGAAAGCGACTCAGGCAGAGAAGGCCGCCCTATTTCAGAAACTACACGCCGGTCCTGGTGCCTTCGTGATTCCAAACCCATGGGACGCCGGCACGGCTCGGATCCTCGAACACCTCGGATTTCGGGCGCTCACAACTACCAGCGCGGGTCTGGCATTTACCCTCGGTCGTCGTGACGGTGCGGGCGAGATTAGCCGCCATGAAACGCTTGCCAACGCCAAAGCGATTGTGGACGCGTGTAATCTCCCGGTTGCAGCCGATCTGGAGAATGGGTTCGGCGATGCGCCGGAGGCGGCGGCGGAGACCATTCGTTTGGCTGGCGAGGAGTCGGGCCTGGTCGGAGGCTCGATCGAAGACGCGACCGGGGATCCCGCGCGGCCGATCTACGACTTGCCGGAAGCTGTCGAGCGCATTGCGGCCGCTGCCGAGGCGGCCAGAGCTCTCGCGTTCCCCTTTGTGCTGGTTGCCCGGGCCGAGAATTTTCTGCATGGCCGCCCTGACCTCGAAGACACCATTCGGCGGTTACAAGCCTTCGAGGCGGCGGGTGCGGACGCGCTCTATGCTCCTGGACTCGCCAGAGCTGAAGACATCCGAACCGTGTGTCAATCCGTCACCAAGCCTGTGAATGTGGTCATGGGCCTCAAATCCAGCACACTGACCGTCGCCGAGCTTTCTGCTCTGGGCGTCCGGCGGATCAGCCTGGGCTCAGCCCTCAGCCGCGCCGCCCTCGGCGCCTTCGTTTGCGCGGCACGCGAAATTCTGGAACAGGGAACATTCAGCTTTGCCAAGGATGCCCTGCCATACTCCGAAGCCAACGAACTCATGGCCCGCGACTGAGTCTGCATTCGCCGGAGCGCTCGAAATCACCGTTCGTGCGCTGGAGACGGAAGTTCTACGCCCAAACCTTCTCGAACGCTGCCTTGAATTTGGTCATATCGTCCTTCGATCCGATGCTGACCCGTACTTTGGTGGGCCACACCGGCCAGATTCGTCCGATGATGACCTTGTTCGCCGCCATGGCGGATGCGAACTCGTCGCCCGGGCGGTTCACTTCCATCATAAAGTGGTTGGCTTCGCTGGGGATGTACTTCACGCCCTTCTTCTCCAGAAACTCGAATGTATCTTCGCGAATCTGCTTGTTCAGGGCGCGCCGCTCGGCCACCAGGGTCTTTACCTTCAAGCTCGCGCTCGCACAGGCCAGCCCGGTGACCGGCATGAAGCCCACTCCAAACGGCCGCAACTTCGCCAACAGGTCCGGACGCGCCATCGCGAACCCGGCGCGCAACCCCGCCATTCCGTAAATCTTGGAGAAGGTGCGCAGCACCACTACGTCCTTGCCGGCGGCTACCAGATCGCTGCACGGTTGTGCGTGGTCGGAGAAGTGGATGTACGCCTCGTCCACCACTACGACCGCGTTGTCTTTCTTGTGCGCCAGCAGGTACTCGATTTCCTTGCGCGCCGTGACCGTCCCGGTGGGGTTGTTCGGGTTGCAGACATAATAGGCGCCGGCGGTCGGGTCGGCCTTGATCATAGCCTCGGCATCGTGCGAGTAATCCGCGCGCAAAGGCACCCGCGTGAGCTTGGAACCGATATATGCCGGCGCGCCGCCGCCGTAGCCGGGGTTTGCCATCGTCCAGCTTTGCGTGGGCGAGGTGAACGCACACATGACGCGATTCAACGGATCCGACGAACCGGCAAAGATGCTGATGCACTCCTGCTTCACGTCTTCGGTATCCGCGATCGCTTTTGTGAGTTCGCCCTGTTCATTGTTCGGCGAGTACCGCCACCCCATGGGCGCCACCTTCATGATGGCTTCCAATCCTTCCTTGCACGGACCCATGGGATTCTCGTTCTGATTGATGCGGACCGCATCCGGGTCCATCACCCGCCGTGCACCTCCGCGTTGTCTCTGCACGGCTTCCTGCGCCATGGCGAACTCGTTGTAGAACGGAAGCGCCGCACCCGCGGTCAGCAGGCTGGCAATGCGCCCCAACTGCCGGCGTGAAAATCCCTTTTGCAGCAACGACTCGGCTAGCTCCGATTGAAAGGCCATGTGGTCCCCTCCTGATGGTTGTCGTGTAGTTTCGGGTCGGGCGGCGCCGCATACGCGGGTGGCCGCAAAAAAGCAAACAGGCCAAGCCGTAGGGCCTCAAACCGTGACCGCTAACTGGGCGGCCACGATTGTACCGAGCGTAATGGAGAGGGATGCCGGTTGTCAAGGCGGATCAGAAGGATATCAGAAAGATAAGACCCTTTATCGGCAGCATCTTGCGCGAAGCCCCGCGATTTCTTCTAAACTAAGTTCTTTCGGTCCGATCACTAAGGTCTTCCTTCGATTCCTGGGGCCGCTCGCCTCTGTCACAATCGAAGCGTGAAGTTGACCGATACCACCACCGTTTTGGACCGGGAGCAACTCCGGGATATCACGCTGGACGACGAGGATCTTATGCGCGAGGTCCTTGCCGCGTTGATTGACGATACATCGCGTCAAATACTCCTTCTGGAGACCGCGATTCGCGAACAGGATGCCGGGCGATGTATGCGCTTGGCGCACTATTCCAAGGGCGCCTGCGCCAACGTCGGGGCATTGGCGGCGGCCACCGTGCTCAAAAATATCGAGCACGATGCGTCCCTCGGCCAGTTCCCGCAGTGCGGAACCTCTCTGGCAGCCCTGAATCGCGAAATGGACCGGCTTCGCCACTGCTGCCTGTAAACGCTATCTCCTCTTGAGCAGCGCCTTCACGCCTTCGGCGCAAAGCACGGCGGCGTGTTTCGACTCGGCCGGCAGCCCCCCGACAGCTTCCTCCACTGCCGAGGGCCGAAAAGCACTCAGTTCCTGGCGCGTCTTGCCCGTCATCCATTCGGTCAACGCCGACCCCGACGCTATCGACGCCGTACACCCGCGAACCTTGTAGCGTGCCTCTACCACCATATCCCCTTCGAAGCGCGCCGACAGCCGGAGTATGTCCCCGCATGCCGGGTTCGATACCTCCACAGTCACGGCCGGGGGCGGCAATTCCCCCACATTGCGCGGGCTCTGAAAATGTTCGATCAACCGTTCCGAATACATCTCGCCAGAAATCCGATCCTGCGAAAAGTATAACCAAGAAGATTCCTTATTGCCCCAGCCTGTAAACCACTGTCTGCAGAGTCTGGGCCTCTCTCTCCTCTTCTGTCAACCTCACCTCTTCGATCGCCGACAGGACCCGGCTGAGGCTCGCGAGGTTCCCGCTGAAAAAGGCGGGTGCCGCTCTCCCCGCCGACCCGAAATCGAGCGCCCGCATCACCCGCTCGAAGTTGGGCCGTTCCCGCACATGGCGAACCCCGGCCGCATAGCTGAACGTCTCCCCACCAGCGGTACTGCTCGCCCGATCGAGAGCCGCGGCCAGCAGATTCGCGTCATTGCCGAGGAACAGCAGGTGCCCACGCTCGGCGAACGCCAATGTACCGAGTCCGTCCATCCGTTCCACCGTATGCCGTCCGGACGTGGAACTCGTCCACCCGGCGCCGAGCTTCGAAACGGTCCACAACTTTCCGGCCGCGGCCGTAAGCGCATCGCGAACCGCATCGCGATCCCAATCGGACGAACCAGCCACTACCATTACCGACCCCAAAGAAACGAAAGTGCCCGCGGACGGCGAGCTGGCTTGTAACAGCAGAACGCTGCGAGCGCCGCCCTTTTCCAACATGCCGCGCACGGTAGCTTCGGAATCCCCCATACCTGCGTCCTCGGGCAGCGGCGGCTCGTCGATCCGCGTCTCCAGGTCGCCTTCGCTGCCGGCGTGCTGGTCGCTGGAGACCGCCATCGGAGCGAAACGCCAGTCGCGAGTGCGGTCGATCTGCGGGCTGATCAGCTTCTGGACGATGAGGGTGGCAGCCGCCGCGGAATCTGCCGCTGATGCTTTGTACAGGCCCGCTTCCGGAGGCACCAAAGCCAGCAAATCCGACGTGGTCCTGTCGCCGGCCGCATCCCGCGCCGGCTGAGCCGCCGGCTGGCGCAGAAACACCCGGCTTTCTGTAATGGCGCCGGCGGATCGCGTCACATCCGCCACACCTGCCCAATACTGGCGGACCGCCGGCGCGTTGCGCTGCACCCAATACGACCGGAAGTAGTCGCTCCGCACCAGAGCCTCCAGGTTCATGACCAGCCGCAGTTCGCCGGGGTTCGCTGCGGCAGCCGACGAGTCCCGATACCAGCGGTCGGACGCAACGTTCGAGTTCCCTGCTCCCGCCAGCAATTCCAAAGCCTGGGCCACAAGGTCGTCCCTCGTAGCCACCAGCAGTAGCCCCTTGGCCGACGCGAAAGCCACGGTACGCTTGGACGACGGATCGGTGCGCAAGTAAAAGACGACGCCTCCGGCCTGCCGCTGCTCGAATTTGTTGCGCAAGGTCCACAACTGGCTCTTTACCAGTTCGGCATCCCCCACGCGGCTGACATACAGAAACTCCACGTCGCGGATGCCGTAGAGCGCCAGCGCCGATTCGGTCCCGGCAATTTCGCGGACTCCCCCAAGCCCCGGCACGAATCCCGCGGCCTCGCTGTACTGATCGTATACCTCGCTGAGTTTGGTGAAGAGATTGGAGCGTGAAAAGACCTCGTAGTTTTCGCTCGCGAGCCAGTCCGACTTGACGTTGGAGGCGTCCCACTCGCGCAGCAGTCGTCCGAAATCCTGCGCTTCCAGGTAGAGCAGCGCGCCGCCGGGCATCAGGGCGGCGAGCTTCGGAGGCGGCGGTGCGGCGGTCTGCTGCAGGTAGAAGTACCCTGCGGCCGGTGCCAGCAACGTGGCAAACAGCAAGACTTTTTTCATTGCGCACTCCTCGGAATCCGCGGGCCCACCGCGTGATCCTGTTCGATCACGTTTCGCACGGCAGGCTGTCTGGACGTATTCTTGGCGCGCCGGTCCTGCTCGGCGGTGATCGCGTCCAGACGGCGCATCAATGCCTGGCGCTGGTCCGGCGGGCGAAGTTCGATCGCGGCGCGGAGATGGCTTTGGGCGGCAACCAGATCGTCGAGACGCTCCGCCGCGCCGGCGAGCGCTTCGGCGACCGAGGCGCGCTCGTCGTCTGTGAGTTCGCCCGCCTTGGGCGGACTGTAGGGCCTTCCATACCTCATGGGCCCGGGCCCCGGTTCGAGCGCCAGTGCCAGGCTGTCGCGTCCGGCGGCAATTGCGGCCCGTAGAGTCCCCAGGCGAACCCGCAGGTCTTCCGGTGCGATCGCCAGCGCCTCCTGCCACAAGCGCAGTTTGGTTCCGGCATCGTAGGTTTCGCGTGCCGCCTCCACCCTTGCCTCCACCTGAAAGGGCTTCGCGGCGGCGGCGGGGCTCACGGAGGGCGAGGCCAGCAGCGAAAGCTCCGTCCCCGCCGGCGCTGCCGAACTGCGGCCCGCAGCCATCCGCGCGGCCTCCGCCCTCAACCTGTACGCAGCCTGGGAATTGTTGATGGCGTCATCGAGCACCTGCGCTCGTTCCGCATTGGCCGGAAGCAAAAGGCGTGCGAGATGCAACTTGGCGTCGGCATCCCACGGAACAGCCTTCAATCGTCTCCGCAGGAAATCCGCCGCCTCCGCACTCTTCCCGTATCTCACCAGCAGTTCGGCGGCGAGAGGCAGAGTCTCGACACCATCGTCCCACTGTGTGCGGAACGCCGTCCGATAACTCACCAGCGACATGCGATTCAGAAGCGCCACGGCGGCCGCCGTGTCCCCACGCTGCAGCTTCACTTCCGCCAGGCCGAGAAAGTTGGCTGCCTCCAGATGCCCTTCGTGGATTGCCCGATCGTAGACGAACTCCAGCACCTTCCGGGCGCCTTCCTCGTCGTGCTCCTTCCGCAGCGCCACAGCGGCAAAGCGGAGCGTTTCAGCGAGGTTCATCGACCGCGCTTCAGCAGGGTAGCGCGCCAGCAGGGCGTCGAGTGTCCCGGTGCGCGACGCCAGGCGGACCTCGGTAATGTATCGCTCGCGATTTTCAGTCCACCACGAGGGCTTGGCGGGGGGAGGCGGCACCAGGCGCCACTCCGCCGCCGCGCCCCGGGCATCGCCGGCATCCAGCAGCATCGCGGCCAGCCGAATGCGCTCGGCCTCGACTCGCGACAAGGCGGCTTCGTGAGCGTCGCCGAATTGCCGATCGGCCTCCCGGACGGCCAGATCGACCCGGACGCGCTGCAGTTCGAGCTGCTGTGCCGCGGTGATGCCGGGTGCCCGCGAAAGCGCAAATACAATGCTGTCCGGATACTCCATCGACCGGCTCAATTCCACCAGCCAATCCATCCCCTCGCCGGACGCGATCGAGGCGCTGGCAGCCGGCTCCAGAAGTTCATTGAAGCGGTAAATGTTGTTGCGCTGGTAGTAATCGCCCAGCAGGTGCGCGATCTCGATGCGAATCTGTCCCAGCGCGTGACGCTTTCCGATATCGAGGAACGTCTCCGCGGCCCAATGCCAGAACGGCTCCGGAACGCGTACGCCGCGGCTCTGGATCCGCAGATACGTCGCCAGCGCTGCCTTCCAGCGCGCGACCGCTTCCACCTGCCTGCCCTCGTCCCAGAGCACACGGGCGGCGTGATCGTGCGCATCGGCGCGGTCATCATCGAGCTGCAGCGCGGCATCGTATTCCCCTATCGCCTTGGCACCCTGCCCCGCCTGGGCATACCAATCTCCCAATGCCATGTACGCTGCCGGACTCTCCGGGGCGCCTTCCAGAGACGACGCGAGCCAGTCCGCCGCCCGATCGTTCTTCGCGGTGCCTAGATACTCGCCGTAGCGCGCTCCGTAGTAGAACCAGACGTGTCCCACGATTACCGAATCCGGCTTGAGGGGCGCCTGCAGGCGCTCGCCGATCGTTCGGGTATCGAGCGCTCCCTGGAACGCTGCATCGATGACGGGCGCGCGATCGTCGAGGTACATCCCCGCCAGCGCCGTATACGCGCGAGCCCAAACGGGCGGCAGCCCTGCGCCGCCGCGAGTCCCTATCGCTCGATATGCGAGGTCTGCCCGCTCGCTGGCAATCGCCACCTGCACGGCCCGATTGCGCACATCGCTCGAAACGCCGCTGCGCGCCAGGGCCAGCAACTCTTCGGGCTGGCGTGCGATCAGCAGGTTCAGGTAACGGTCCAGCAGCGGACCGGAAAGCGAACTGCGCGCCAGGGCCGTGCGCATCACCCGCATTTGGCCTTCGACATCGCCTTCGTGGATGAAGGCCTGAATGGACTGCGTGAACGCCCAAGCCTCACCTGCTTGGCCTGCGTTCTTCCCAGCGTATTCCTCCAGCATTCGCCCCAATTCAGCGAATCGTCCGCGCTGCGACTCCAGCGCCACCAACCGCTCCTTGTTCTCCTCGTTAAGCGGCTCGCGGAGCCATCGAGCCTCCAAATCAGCCATACCCGCTGAGCGGACGAAAGACGAAAGATGCTCCGGGACGCCGCCTGTAGTGCGGCCCGCATCATCGATCAGGGCTCGCTCCAGCCTCGCCATCTCCTCCGGTGTATAGGTTTCGGCCACGACTCTGCCGGCCGTGTCCATGGCTTCGGCGTCCATCGATGCTTTCGGTGCCAGCGCCTTCAAAAACGGGCCGTCGATACGGCGTCCGCGCGCCAGGATCCTCTTATAAACGGACAGGCGGGAGAGCATGACGGGGTCCTCCGTCTGAAACATGTCAGCTCCGCCGATGCGCGCGGCCTGTTCCGCAAATGACACCGCCTCGGGGATCAGGTGCCACGATTCGAGTTGCTCGGCGATGGCCAGATCCGCATCCGCGGTTTCCGTCCGGTCGCCGATGATCGCAGTCTTCAACGCTCTCACCGCATCCTGCTTCTTTCCGGTCCGCGCATCCAACTCCGCCACCTTGATCATCCACTGCGGATTGCGGTAGGCCAGCTCGTAGAGGCGCCCGTAACTCTTGATCGCGTCGTCGAAGCGCATCAACTTTTCCTCCAGCCCGGCCTTCGCTTCCAGCACATCCGCGCGGTCGGGGCGCGCCTTGATCCCGCGCTCGTAATCCGCGATGGCCGCCGGAAAGTCTTCCGTCGCCGTTTCGATGCGTCCCAGCACGATGGGCCAGCGATAGTCGAGCGGCGCGTCCCCCATGGTCTTCCGGTAGAAAGTTACCAGCCGAGCCGCCTCGCCATGCGCCACGGCATACGCAGCAGCCTCTTTCGTAAGAGCTTCGTCTTCCGGGTATCGATTCACCACTTCGATGTACTGGTCCACGGCGCCGGCGTAGTCTTTCAATCGGTCGAGCGCCGGGATCAGGCTGCGGCGGATGGTGGCAATCCGCTCGAGACGTTCCGCCGGGCTCAACTTGGATCGCTGCAACTGTTGGATGGTGGCGAGCTGGTAATCGCGAAAACCGGTATCGTCCTTCGCGCGCAGATACGTATCGCCCATCGCGGTGAGGTACTCGGCTTGGAGAGGATCGGTGGAGAGGAGCCCGCCCAATAGCGTGCGCGCGCGGTCGAACTGTCCGGCTTCAGTTGCGTCGCGCGCGGCCTCGAGTGTGAACTGCGCCGACAGATCGGCGCGGGCGTGCCGGGAAGCGTCCATCAGTTCGGCAATCGCCTCCGTGTACTGCCGGTTGCGGACATGAAAGTCAACCGCGCCGCGCACCACTCCCAAAATCAGCGGATGATCGCGATAGAGTGCGTCCACCACGCGCGCCGCCTGGGCGATCTCCTTCTTCCCTTCGTACAGGCGCACGTTGGCGAGCGTGAGCCGCATCCTGTCCACCGGGTCGTTGGTGAGCGGAACCATGCGCTCGCTGGCGCGTTCTTCGATGCGGACGAATCCCAGCCGCCGCGCAGTCTCCTGCAGGTTGGCCAACCCGGCGGGCGACGTCTCCGCCTCCACCCGAGCCGTCAGCAGCGCCTCGAGATCCTGCCTCCGCTGTCCCGTCTCCAGCACCGACACCCGCAGCGCCACAGCCTGCTGCGAAGGCTTCGCCGCCACCGCCTGCGCCGTCGCGCGATCCACCAGGTCGTGGACTGGAGCGCGGCTCAGCAGCCGGATCAGTCGAGTGCTGCACGAGCCCTCGCCGTGCAGCGCGCCTGCCACGTATTCGCGAACCGCATCCGGATAGTCGCGCTTGCCTTCGTAGATCGCCCCGGCCTGGTAGGCGAACAGCGAGGCATCTCCGAACTTCTTGCGCGCGGCCGCGATCCATCGCAGGGCGTCGTCGTAACGGTAGTAATCCCAATAGACGGTGGCCGTGTCGAGCCAGGCTGCGGGCTTGGCCGGCTCTGCGAGCGGCATGCGGTCCCAATAGGTGCGGGCGCGCGTGAACAGCTCGCGGTCGGCCAGCGTGTCGCCGATCCTGGCCAGGATCGCGGCATCGCGCGGCGCCGATTTCTGCTCGTCCGTGGCCATGGCAACCGCCACTTCCGTATTGCGCGGATCGTACGCAGCCAGCGAGCGGTAAAGCGATGCCGCCTGGATGGTGAAATCGCGCCGTCCCGGGTAGGCGCGGGCCAAAGCGCGTACCGCTGGCGCGGCCTGTTCGAAATGCGAGAGCCACGCTTCCGCCTCAGCCACAAACTGCACCGCGGCCGGATTCGCGGCCAGCGCCTGTTCGAAATGGCCGTTCGCCAGGCCGGGGTTGGCAGCCCGGACCTGCCCGAGTTCCAGCTCGAGTTGTCCGCGCGCCGCGAGTTGCTCGAAGAGCCTGGTCCGAAGCTCTTCGTCGTAGAACCAGTACTGCCGCAATAGCCGCTCCGCCGCCGCAACGTCGCGCGTTGCCGGATCCGAGTAAGCGCTCAGCAGGTTGTGGACGAAAACCAGGTCCTCGGGGAACCGCTCATGCGCGTACAGGTTCAGTTGGCGGTACAGCACCGCATCGGGACGGTTTGTGACCAGTTCTCGAAAGTAGCCCTCCAGTTCACTGCCCGAAAAGATCGCGATCACATCGCGGCTGATCTTGTCGAAGGCCGCGTACTCCTGCCGGCGCAGGTACCAGCGTGCCAGCTTGTGATACCACGACCGGTCGGCAAACTTCGCGATGGCCTGCGTGTAGACCGTCTCCACGTCGCGCGCCACGCCATGCTGCTCGACGAAATTCGCCAGGCGTTCGTAAAGGCCCTCGTCGTTCGGGTTGCGATCGATCTCCGCACGGTACAGGCGAAGCTCGTCGAGCGGGCGGCCCAGAGCCTCGAGCCGCGCGAGATACCGGTCGAGCACCTGAACGTATGCCGTGGATCGCGGGCCGGCAGGCTGCGACTGAACGCCAATCCCTCGCACCGGTTCCGGGACGGGGAAGGGAGGCTGGTTTCCCACCGGCACTCCTCCCGCCCTGGCTCCCAGTTCCTTCAGCAACTGATCGTATAGTGCGAACTCTTCGGTGCTCCGATTCCCGCGCGCCAATGCATCGGCCGCCAGCATCGTCACCTGGAGACGCGCCCCGCCATTCGGAAAGTCCGCAAGATACGCGCGGGCGGCTCGAATCACGCTCTCTTCGTCACCGTACCTGGCGTAAGCCGACACCAGCGAAGCGCGCAGCGGTTCCCGATGTTCAGAGCGCGGGAATCGCTGCTCCAGCAACGCGACCAGTTGGCTCGCCGCGGCGCGATGGAAATATGCGGCCGATTTCTCGTTCTGGACGCGGTACTCGCTGCGCGCGCCCGTCCAGTTCAGCAGCAGCGAAAGAATGCCGTTGAGGAAACCCGGCGACGGGTCGATCGTCGCGATGTCTTTGTAGAACGAAAGGTCGCCGGCGCCGAACTGGATTGGCTGTTCCGGCGCGGTGAGCAGCAGGTTCGCCAGGCTATAGATCGCCCGTTCGGTGTGCGGTCCCCCGGCAGGCGGAGCGCTGTAGAGCGCGTAGTAGAGGCGCGCGGCTTCGTTCACATCGGGGAGCCACTCGAACAGTTGGGCAGCGGTCTCCAACTCCGCTGCGGTCCACGGCCGCGGGCCCGACTCCTTGGCAATCCGGTATTCCAGCAACGTACGGCGCGCGGCGGCAACGTTATTCTGCGCGCGAAAATAGTGGAACAGGCGCGCCGTGGCATCCAGGTCCGCCGGGTTGGAAGCCAGGGCGGTGCGTGCCTTTGCGGTGAAGTCGCGCAGGCGGCCCTGCTCTTCGAGCAGCTTGAAATAGCTGGCGCGCATCTCGTCCGGCCACAGCGGCTGGAATGCGGCATCGTAAATCCGGATGGCGGCCGCGGGATCGCCGCGATGAATCGCCAGTTCCGCGCGCATGCGCACCGGTTCAACCTCGTTTTGGAAGGCGCGTCCATAGGCGGCAATCTCGGCTTCCGCGGCGCCAAACTGGCGTGTGGCGCCCAGGTACTCGATGCGGCGCCGCCACGCCGCGGGCTCTTTGGGATAACGGGCCACCCACGCGCGGAAGACCGGGTCGGCGTCGGTTGGTCCGAGATCTTCGCTCTCGATTAACGCGGCCATGCGCTCGAAGGCGCGCCAACCCGGTTGCGCCTGCACCTGCTGAAGCGGATCGTCCTTCGCCCCCGAGGCCGCGTTCAGCGTGGTCAGTTCGTCGCGCGGGCGGATGCGGCGGTGATAAAAGTCGGCCAGTTCGATCTGTCCGGCGTAACGGTCGGAGGCGTGCTGCGCGTAGAGTTTCCAATCGGCCTCGGCTGCCGTGAAGTCGAGCGCCGTTTCCGCCTGCTGAGCGCGCAGGCGATACAACATGGCATCGCGCGGAGCAGCGGCAATCAGGCTGGTCAACGCCGGGCGGGTCTCGGCAGGCGGACGCAGGATCGGTACCTCGCCCCCCGGCATCGGCACGCCGCGGAAGAGCGCCGATATCGCAGGCCCGGACGGAATATGCTGCACAGTGCGAGGAAGGTCGCCCTGCAGAAGCATCGTCGAAGAAAGCAGGAGCAATGTGGCGCACGCACTCCTGCTTGCCGCGCCGCCGACGTGGCGCGGGCACTCGTGCCGACGCTTTTTGGTCGCCACCAATTCTGTGCTGGAGCCGAGAGCGGCCCGCCGACTCATCCGTTGGCGCCCGAAAAGCGCCGAGAGTCCCGGCGCGGCACGCACGAGTGCCTGCGCCACGTCACGATTACCAGATCTCAAGAGCCACCTCCTCCGTGCCGATATTGTGCGCAATATCTTCAGCCGTCACGTGCAGCGTATACTTCCCGGGCGGGAGGAAGGCTGGCACCACCAGATCGCCGACATTCGCCTTCGCTGCGCTGTTCCAGCGCAGGGGCGCCGGCATTGCTCCGTACAGTCTGGCCGTGATGGTGCGTGCGTTGCCCGAGACCATCGCCGAAACCCGCACCGTCTCTCCGGCGCGCACCCGAGGCTTGTCCACGCGTGCGCGCAGCACCGGAGTCTTGCTGGCGATCACGAAGCTCTTCGCCTCGCGGTACACGTGTCCATCCCGATCGCGCAGAATCAGCCGGACCTGGTATTCGCCGTCGGCCATGTCCACCGGGGCGAGAAAGCGCGTTTGCCACGTGTCCTCCTGCTTCAGATAGCGAAGCGGTTTGGTCAGTCCGAAGGGGAACAGCGCGATCACCGACTCGATCGACGGGTCGGTCTTCAGCCGCAGTACGGGATCGCCGGGCCGGATCACGCGCGGCCGCAGAAGTGCGCGCGGCACCGCCAGGAAACTGGTGTACGGCGTCACGAACTTGTATTTCTTGGAGAGACGGATGATCTCGTCGATGCTGTCGCGGTCCTCACCTTCGCGGGCAATCTTGTCGAGCAGGGCGTCCACGCGCGCCTTGGCCCACGTGCGCGGCAGATCGGGATGCGCTGAACCGGACGCGGGTAGCATCGCAGTGCCGGTGATCGAGAGCGGCTGGCGGTCGCGCATCCCCGTCACCGTAAAGGTGGCCTGCGCCAGCGGCTGCTTGTACTGTCCCGCCCAGGCGGCCATGGAGCCGGCGAAGCTCGCATCTTCGAGGGGATACACGAGGTCCACATTCGCCGCCGGCGTCACCGCCAGTACGAGGTTCTTCACCGGCTCCTCGCCAATCCTGTTCAGGAACGCATTCAGCTTGAAGTCGAGCGGCTCGGTGGACCGAACCCACTCGAAATAGCCGTTGTTGCCCGCCAGCATCCGCAGCAGTGGCAAGTTGGCGTCGTCGCCCACACCAAACACCAGGGTGTGCGGGCGCTGCGCCACGGGGCGCTTGCGCCACTCGGCGGCGTACCAGGCGGCGAGCTTCCCGTTGTGTACGGTGCCCTCGGTGGCCCCACCGTCGCCGATCAGCAGAATATAACTCTCGTTCGACCCGGTCTGTTCGAGCGCCGCCGAAAGCGCGCGCTCCAGGTTGGTTCCTCCGCGAATCCTGCTGTTGCGAATGAAGGCTAGTGCCTGCTCGACGTTCTCCGGGCTGGCGGGCCGCGGCTGGAGCGCGAACGGAGTCACTTCGGAGTTGAACAGCACCAGGTTGAACGAATCGCCCGTCCGCAGCCGGTGCAAAGCGGTTTCACACGCCGCGAAGCTCCGCTCCAGCTTGTCCCACTGCATGGAGAGCGACGTATCGAACAGAATAATCAGGGTGCGGGGCGCTGCCGGGGCGCTCTTGCTGTCCGCGCCGGTGCTCGGAGTCTTCAGCAATGCCTGAGCCTTGAAAAATCCGGGAGCGCCGGCGGTTTCCCGCTCGGTAATTACACGCAGCGTGTCGGCCTGCGCACCGTCCAGCGTATAGCGCACCGCGAAGTCCTCTTTCAATTCCACGTTGTCCCCGGCGAACTCTGCCGTCACCAGGCTGGCGGTGCGCTCGCGCACCTCGAGCGGGTATGGTTTCGAGATCAATTCGAAATCGCGGATGGCGTGCGCGGATCGCAGTTCCAGCCGGAGCGTGAAATGCCTCGCGGTCTGCAGTCCGAACACATCGGGCTTGAGCGGCACCACCAGCTCTGATTGATACCGCTCCACGGGGACGGGATGCTGGTACCCAATCTCCACGCGCTTGGTGCCGAAGCGCGGGATGGGCGCGATCTTGGCGGAGAACATCTGGTTCCGGGCCGCCTCGTAGTCGTCGCGCTCGCCCATTTGCAGGAGCCCCGGGTCGATCGCCTGTGCCTTGGCCTGCGCGTAAATCTCTCCGGCCCGCCGCCGCTCCAGAATGACGCCGGGAATGCGCGTGACGCCGTCCCAAACGGCGAAATCCGAGACCGTCGCTTTGTCGGGCAGCGCGAACTGATACTCGCCCTCCTGCACGTTGCCGGTGTGGTTGCCGAAAACCTGCCGGATCTGCACGGTGGCTACACCATTGTCGATGCGAATCTCTATGGCCATCTCGTTCAGAGAGAACACCGCCGGGTCAGGCTGCTGCCGGCCGCCGGGAATCAGCACACCGGTGTCACCCGCGGCGGCACCCGAAAAGACGAGGACTGAGATGATCTGGCGCAGACTCTTTCTCATCGCAGTGCTCCTTCCGCGATCCGCACCACGCCGTTATCCGTTCCCGCGTACAGGAACCCGCCGCCGATCGCCAAAGCCGTGACGTTCTTCGAAGGCAGCCCCGCCAGCGTATTGCTCCAGCGCCCCGACGCGCGGTCGAAGACATACAACCCGCGGTCGAGGCTGCCCGCATAAACCTGACCTCCGCTCACCAACATGGCGTTTGGATTCACGACGAACCCATCCTTCAAATCGGGAAAGGAGTGCCACTCGCCGTTCGCATCGAGGCGCAGCACTCCCGCGCCGTACGTCCCGGCGAACCACTCGTCCCCAACGCGAACCAGCGCCGTAATCCAGTTGTGTTTCAAACGCGAGTTGGCCGTCGTGTAGTTCACCAGCACGCCGCCGTCGTCGAGCACCGACACACCGCCCAACGTGCCGGCCACTACCCGGTCACCCTGCGCCGCCACCGCGTACACATGGTTGTTCACCAGCCCGTGGAACACGTACAGGCTCCGGACCCCCGTGCGATCTACGAACGACAACCCCGCCGGGGTCGCGACCACCATCCCGCCCTCGCGGAAGGCGACATCCGTGACGTGATCCGCCAGCAGTCCGTCCTTGTGGCCCAGGATCTGCCGGGGTTGGCCCGTGGAGTCGAACATCACCAGCCCGTTGGCCGTTGCCACGGCAGTGCGCATTCCATCGTCGTCCGTTACGATCCGGTTGATGCAGAAGAGCGCGTCATCTTCGCGGTGTTCGGCCCGCTCCAGGCTTGCATCCAGCACATCGAGTCCGCGGTCGAAATACCCGACCCAAAGCCGCCCCCGCACCAGCGCCAGCGAAGCCACATTCCGGTCTGCCAGCGGTGCGCCGCTCTCCGCGATCACCGGCCGCCACTTTTCTCCATTCGCCCGATAACGATAGATCACGCGGTCGTCCACCGCGTACAACCCGCCTTCAAGCTCAGCCAGGCGCTTCACCGGCATTGGTGCCGGGCCGTCTTCGGATGGAACCTGGGGCCGAATACGTGACTCCAAGGGCACCGCCACGATGCCCTCGTCCTCTGTGCCCACGTACAGTGTTTCGCCGCGCCGGACCATAGCCCGGGCGAAGAATCCACTGGCCAGGGTGCGCTGCCGCCGCCCGTCCCGAAACTCCACCACGCCGAGCGGCGTACCGGCATATGCCGCGCCATCCGACAGCGCGAGCGAGATCACCTGCGGATCGGGCAAAGCCCCGAGCAGATCTTCGAGTTCGCCGCCGCGGTAGTGGAACACGCCGTTCGCCAATGTGCCGATCCAGAGATCTCCGTCCGTACCCGCGATCGAAGTGATGTGCGCGCTCTTCAGTCGGGCATGGAAGTGTGTGAGCCGCTGCCCGTCGAACACCAGCAACCCCTGGTGTTCCGTTCCCAGCAGTACGCGCCCCGATGCCAGTACCAGTAAGGACGTGATGATGCGCGCCCCCGCCTCCCCAGGCAGCATCTGCCGGAAGCGCGCCCCGTTGTAAGCCAGCACGCCTTCGCCCCGAGTGGCGATGAACAGTTCCGGTTCGGATGCGCCCGCGGCGATCCCCACCGACATGGCCCCCAGTTCCGCGGGTGGCAACTCCAGCCCCACGCGATACGAATGCACCAGCACGCCGCTCCGGTCGTACAGAAACAAACCCGCGCGCGCGCTCACCGCGATCCAGTCCTGGTAGACGGCGAGATCGCGGAAGCCCGGGCTTGCCGCGATGGGATCGATCCCCGCCGGCGCAGTGCGATCCAGCGACACGACCCGGAGCGGAAGCCGGGCCTGAGCCCGAACCTCCTCCGCCGTTTCCTCTTTGATACCGGATGCCCGCCAGAATGCCGACCCGAGGGCGAGCAGGGGCGTGATCACAACAACGGCCAGTAGCCCCCGCCACCGGCGTAACCGCCACCGCGCTCGAAACATGTTGCTCTCCACAGCATCTGTTGCAATGCTGTCCTCCGGACCGACTCCGTCGCACTTGGCGTACCAGTCGGCAATTCACGATTAGCGGGCTCTCGCGCGGCCCGCGGAGGGATGGACACACACCCGGCGTGTCGTGCCGCCCACGCGTGTAGGCAGGCCGACACAGCGCCTAAGGTTCCGGAATCGCGAACAGATCGAACCCCTGCAGCCTGTAGCGGAACTTCGCGTGGCGGCCCGACTGGCGGTCGCACCAATCCAGCCCCCGTGACACCGCCTGCGCCTCCGCCTCCCACCATGGCCCGGCATTCCCCGATGCATAGTATTCCAGGCACTGTGCGAGATGCCGTCGGAAGCCTGCGAGGAGCCGCGATTCGTAGTGCGCCACGAGTTGGCCTGCGTCCTCACCTCGAGCCACGGCCCCGATCGCGGCAGTGGCCAGAATCGCTTCTCGAACCGCGTGCGCCGTGCCATCGCCGCAAATCGGATCGAAAGCCATGGCCGCCGTGCCGCAGGCCAGCCAGCCGGGTTCACCGAGCGGCGACACAATCCGCGGCGAGGCGTCGAACGGTGCGCCCGCCGGCCCACAGGCCGCGGCCTGCTCCCCAATCAGCCGGCTCTTGCCCAGGAGTTTCTCGGAATTCGAGCCCACCGACAGCAGCCAGCCCGCTCGGGGTGCATCCTCGATGAGAAACAGCCAGCCGTCCTCGACCGATTCAATCCAGCACGCCGGCGGCTCCGTCGTGGGCTTCAGCTCCACACGGGTAGCGGTCGCCATCCGCGATCCGAACCTGTGCTCACTTGCCGAATCCGGCAGTGGCCGCGAGGCGTGAATCGTCCAGCCGGCGGGCCGGTCGCGCACCGGCGCCTTGGCGGGCATGGCCGCCTGCAGGCGCTGCAACAGCACCTCTTCGGAAACCACAACCGCCGAATGGTCCAATGCCACGGGACTCGCGCCGCGACCCCAGCAGACAATGCGCTTTCGGATGGCCGGCAGACCGGCAAACAGATCTTTCCGCCCGAATACATCGGAGATCAATGCCTGTGCCGGCTCGCTGAGCAGAATCGCCGGCAATCGAGGGCGCTCGCACGGTTGCCAAACAACGGGAATTCTCGACTTGGCGAACAGATGCGCGCAGCACCGGGCGGCAACCCCGTCTCCTCGAATCTCTACGCTGACCCTCATGGAATGAGCCACATTACTTCGACAGCTTTGCCTGGAACAGTACGGCGTGCGTTCTCTCGAATGGCCACCCCGAGGCGTCTGTTCCCGTCACGCGAATCCGGAACCGTTCCACCGGCGGCTCGACGGCGAATCGCCAGGTGCCACTCTCATCGGGGCCCGAGGAGTCGATATCGGAGACTGGAGTGGCTGCTGCGTCCACCACCTGGAATCTCACGTTCGAGACCTGGCCGCCAAGGTGCGCCGAGGCAGGAGAGACTCCCGTCAGCGAGATGTCCCCCTTCGTGAGGACCGACAAAACGAACAGGCCTGTGCCCTTCAGCCACACCTTCCACATCCCGGGCTCCGGAAGATCCACCTGCTGAATCCGGCCCGCTTGCAGTTCGATGTATCGTATGCTGCCGGTCTGAGTCAATTCCGCGCCGCTTGGCCGGGTGAGACGAATCGCGTTGCGGCACTGGATGGACGCCAACAGGAGGATGCTTTTCATTCCGGAGTCCACCGGGAACTCAAACTCGCGTTCACCCGGCAGGTTTCCCACTGCCCGCACCACCGTCGCGGGGTGGGTTCGGTTTGCGTTGATCAGCGCCACACTCTGGGCTGCTTCGTTCCGCTGGAACAGGAATAACTGCCCGCCCGTGCTCTCGCTTACATTCAGGAAGGTGGGATCCACCGGCCGGCCGGGAACACACGGCCATCCCGGGCGCGATCCCTGTTGTTGCCCACCCTGAGCGCTTAGCAGTTGCGCAACGACACACAGCGCCGGAATCCATCCCCGCCACATATACACAGCGTAGCCGCACTCCGCTCGAAAGCAAAGGCTGACGAACGATAACTCGATCGGCACTCCACGTGCTTCGGATGTGCGTCTATGAGGATCCGCTTGCCAGCGTTGGCGCACGCCGCACTCACCGCTGCCTTGTTCTCGCAGGCGCCTCCACCGATGTTCGGCCCGTGGTATGGGGAGTCTCTGCGAGGCATTCTGGACTTGGAGCAGGCCGATGCCGCCCGGCTCGAACGCCAACTCACCTCAAACCCCGAGGACCCGGCGGCGCGCCTCAAGCTGATGGCCTACTACGCGCGGGCCGATCGCGTGACCCATCCCGAGGACCGCGCCATGCGCGTCCGCCATGCTCTCTGGCTAGTCGGCCATCATCCGGATTCCGAGATTCTCCATTCCTACGTGTCGCATTTCTCTGGCCGCGATTTGACCACCGACGACTACCAGCGCGCAGTCGCGTTGTGGGAGGCCGCCTCGCGCTCCCGTCCGCGAGACGCCGCAGTCGCGTGGAATGCAGCGTCGTTCTTTCAGGGCCTGGATCCCGAACGATACTTGCATTACCTGGAAGCGACGGCCGCCGCCGATCCGAACCACAGGTATGCCATTCGCCCCCTGGCCGATCTGTACGCGCTTTCCATTCTCGAGGGCGGACCTCTCACCGCGCGTGCCCAAGCCGGTCTCGACGCGTCGCACAACATGTGGGTGCTCTCCAACGCCGCCTACATGTTCCAGAGCCAGTACAATCTGTCAGTCCAGAGAGGATCGCCCAACGCGCGCGCGGCTGATCTTGCGGAGCGATACTTCGTGCGAGCCCAGGCTCTCGATCCAAGCCTGGACCGGCAGAAGATCCTCCCGCGGCTCGATTCGCAGGGTCTGCACCCGGTGCCGGACTCGCAGCAGCGCGGTGTCAGCGATGCCTCCGTTGAGATCCGCCGTTTGCCGATAGAATCGTTTCCCGGGCTTCCGCCCGCAATCGCCGGTGTTCTCCGCGCGCGTCACTGCCAGGTGCCGCAGCCGTCGTCTACAGGTCCTCGACGCAACGTGGTTCGCGGCGAGTTTTTTGCCAGGGGCGAAGCCGGTTGGGCGGTGTTGTGTTCGGTGAACAACCGAACGTCTCTGCTCGCCTTCCGCAACCATCGCGACACGAATCCCG
Organism: Bryobacteraceae bacterium; assembly: GCA_035501495.1. Lineage (GTDB taxonomy): Bacteria > Acidobacteriota > Terriglobia > Bryobacterales > Bryobacteraceae > JAIQFL01. The sequence goes on from DATJWB010000189.1 coordinate 23,170, forward strand.
ACACGGTCACCACCGCCGAAGACCGGAATTATGTACAGAGCATGGCTGACGGGGTTTTTGGCTACTCGCGCGAGATCACCTCGGTCGGGCGTGAGTTCATCCTGCGGCACTACCGCGCCTACGGCGGACCGGAGCCACCGCCGATCGACCACCAGGGAATCGACGACGCGTTTCTCGAGAAGGCCTCGGTCACCTGGTATTTTTACCAGGGCAAGTGGCTGACGCTGCAAGGCGCAGATTAGAAGGCGCAGGGCTTTTCCTTCGCCACATCGCGCCCATGCCCATGAGGGCAGCAACAGGAGTGGCGCACCACAGCTGATCTCCCGGCGGCCGTTCCTGCGTACTGCCAACTCGTTTTCCGACAAAATGTCGGAAAACCGATGCTAGCTTGTTGATTCTCCGTGACCGTCATCCGACATTCTGTCGGACGCCAGCCCCTATCAGCCCCGCTCCCATTCGGTACACTGGTATTTTCGTGGGACTCTTCTTCGCCCGTCCGGAACTCCTCAATCAGCGCGCTCGATGGAAACAGGAGGGCCGGATCGTGGTTTTCACGAACGGCTGCTACGACCTGCTCCATCCCGGGCATATCCGGCTTTTGGAACAGGCACGATCGCTCGGCGACCGGCTGATTCTCGCCTTAAATTCGGACGCCAGCGTGCGACGCGCCAAGGGTCCGGCACGCCCGCTGCTGCCCGAATCCGAGCGCGTCGAGCTGGCATCCGCACTCGAAGCCGTCGATGCCGTCACGCTCTTCGATGAGGACACGCCCCGTCAATTGATCTCCGAAGTTCTCCCGGACATTCTCGTGAAAGGAGCCGACTGGTCGCACTTTATCGCTGGTAAAGAAGAAGTGGAGGCCGCCGGCGGACGCGTTCTCACGCTGCCGCTGGAGCCCGGCTATTCCACGACCAACCTTGTGGAACTGATTCTCAGTCATCAGCCTTGATCCACCCTGCCGTTCGCGATCTCTTTCTGGAGTTGAGCCGGGCGCCGGGTTTTCAAGACGCCTTGCGCCACCTCTCATCGAACGGCGGCGCCTCGCTTTCCGGGCTCACCACCACGGCCAAAGCCGCGTACGCGGTCCTCCTTTGGCAAGCAGCCGGCCGGCCGCTGATCGTAGTCGTCGATGGCAACAAGCAGGCCGAAGCGCTCTTCGAGGCGGTCAACACGTTTTTCAACTTGTTCGCCGCCGACGACCGCAGCGGTCCACAGCTCCTCCCGGCCCTCGACGTGTTGCCTCTGCAAAACCTCTCGCCGCACGCCGAAATTCTCGAAGAGCGCGCCATTGGCCTCTGGCGGCTCGCCACACAACGGGTCCCCATCACCGTCCTCCCCATAGCCTCGGCCATCCTGCGCATCGAGCCCGCCGAATACTACCGGCAGCTCACTCTCAAGCTGCGCGTCGGCGACGAATTGCCGCTCGAGGAAGTCATCAGCCACCTGGTCAGCATCGGGTACGAGCGGCGCGAGCCAGTCGAGATGGTCGGCGAATACTCATTGCGCGGCGGCATTCTCGATGTCTTCTCACCAGAGTCGCCCAAGCCCGTGCGCATCGACCTCTTCGGCGATCAGGTGGAATCGATCCGCCGGTTCGACGTCGAGTCGCAGCGGTCCGTCCTCAAAATCGAGGATTGCGCGCTGCTTCCCTTGACCGAATATCAGAAGTCGCGCGCCCTTCTGGTTGAAGTCGGCGAGTTGATGCGCGGCGCCGGCCTTCCTGGCCGCGACCTGCCGCCTCCTGGTGAGTCTTTTCCCGGCTGGGAGCTCCTCACCCCCATGGTGCGGCCGCGAAAATCTTCAGTTTTCTCGCTGATGGACCGGCCCATCGTGGTCTGGGATGAGCCCGAGCAGGTCCACGCCGCCGCCGAGCGGTTTTGGAGGAGGCTCGAGCAAATCGAGCGCTCTCCGGCTTACGATCCCGATCGAATTTTCCTGAGTTGGGAGGAATTGCAGCGGCATGGAGCCGCCTGGCCGCGCGTCGAGATGAAAGAACTGGAGATCGGCTGGGCGGCAGCCGCGGACGGCGTTTTTCACATCGCCACACGACCCTCCCTTTCATTCCACGGCAACATGCAGGTGGCCATCGCCGAGGCGCGGACGCTGGTGGAGTCTGGCAATCGTGTGGCGTTCTTCGCGTCTTCCACGGGGGAAATCGAGCGCGTCGCCGACATCCTGAACGAATACGCGATCCCCTACCAGCTTGGGCTGGAGCAGTTCGATTCCACCCCCGCCTACCTTGCCGAGCGCGCCTATCACGCGGGCGCCGTGGCCAGCATCTACCTGGTGAAAGGGTTGATCCGCCGCGGCACCGCTTTCCAGGACTCGCAACTCGTCGTCTTCGGCTCCGAAGATCTCTTCGAAACCTCCGACCTCGTCGCGCGCGCTCCATCCTCGAAATCCGCACTGGCCACGTTCTCCGCCGACCTGATCGATCTGAAGCCAGGCGATTACGTGGTCCACTCCGAGCACGGCGTCGCGCAGTACCTTGGACTTCGCGAGATCGCGCAGGGCGAAGCCAAGGGCGACTACATGCTCCTGGAATACGCGGGCGGCGCCAAGCTCTACGTGCCGCTCACCCGCATGGATCTCGTGCAGCGTTTTCGCGGCGCCGGAGAGGCCAAGCCGGCCCTCGACCGTATGGGCGGAGCCACCTGGACCCGCACCAAAACCAAGATCAAAGCCCGCATGCGGGACATGGCCGACGAACTGCTCAAGCTCTACGCCTCCCGTAAAATGGCCGAAGGTTTCCAGTTCTCCGCGGACAGCAACTGGCAACGGGAGTTCGAGGACGCGTTCGAATTCAGCGAGACCCGCGATCAGCTCACCGCCATCAAGGAAATCAAGCGCGACATGGAGTGTCCGCAGCCCATGGACCGCCTCCTGTGCGGCGATGTGGGCTTCGGAAAAACCGAGGTCGTGATGCGCGCCGCGTTCAAGGCCTTGGGCGACGGCAAGCAGGTGGCGGTGCTGGCTCCCACCACTGTTCTCGCGTTTCAACATTTCGAGACGTTCAAGCGCCGGTTTCAGCCGTTTCCGGTGCGCGTGGAAATGTTCAGCCGGTTCCGCTCCTCCAAGGAGTTGAAGGCCGCTCTCGCCGATCTCGGCGAAGGCAAGGTCGATCTGGCCATCGGCACGCACCGCCTGCTCTCCCGGGACGTCGAGTTCCGCGACCTCGGGCTGGTGATCGTCGATGAGGAGCAGCGCTTCGGCGTCAAGCACAAAGAGCGCCTCAAGCAACTGAAGAAGACCGTGGACCACGTCAGCATGAGCGCCACCCCAATCCCGCGGACACTCCACATGTCGCTGCTGGGATTGCGCGATATGTCGGTCATCGAAACGCCGCCCAAGGACCGGCTCGCGATCTCCACGGTGGTGGCGCCATTTCAACCTGAGCTGATCCGGTCGGCCCTGGAACTGGAGATGGCGCGCGGAGGACAGATTTATTTCCTGCACAATCGCGTGGATTCCATCTGGGCCCGCGCGGCCATGCTCCAGGAACTTGCGCCCAATGCGCGAATCGGCGTCGGTCACGGCCAGATGGGCGAGGCCGAGCTCGAAAAGACCATGCTGCAGTTCATGCGGCACGAATTCGACATCCTGGTCTGCACCACCATCATCGAGAACGGACTGGACATCCCGCTCGCCAACACCATGATCGTCGAGAATGCCGAGCGCTACGGCCTTTCCGAACTGTATCAGTTGCGCGGGCGGGTCGGCCGGTCGAATCGCCGCGCCTATGCGTACCTGCTCGTCCCGCCCGATACCGAGTTGACGGAAATCGCCCGCAAGCGCCTGGCCGCCCTCAAGGAGTTCAGCGACCTGGGCGCCGGCTTCAAGATCGCCGCGCTCGATCTGGAATTGCGCGGCGCCGGCAATCTGTTGGGCGGCGAGCAGCACGGTCACATCAACTCCGTCGGCTTCGACACCTACGTGCGCCTGCTGGACGAGACGGTGCGCGAGCTCAAGGGCGAAGAGATCGTTCCCGAGGTGCACTCGGCGCTGAATCTCGGCCTCGATATCCGCATTCCGCCCGACTACATTGCGGACGAGAACCAGAGGCTGCGCGCCTACCGGCAAATTGCCAACGCGGCCGACGAAGCGGCGCGCGACCGCGCGGAGAAGGAGTTGGAGGATCGCTACGGCACCGTGCCCGAAGCCGTGCGGAATTTGTTGGCGTACTCGGCGCTGAAAACACTCGCCGAGAAGATTGGAGTCGAGGCCATCGACCGCCGGCATAATCTGTTGAACATCAAGTTCCATCCCGGAACTCGCGTCGATCCTGCCCGTCTGATGGGCATAGTCAGCAAAACGCGGGGAGCGCAGTTCACTCCGGCGGGCGTCCTGCTGCTCCCCATGGACGGCCTGACCGCCGCCGCGGACGTCCTGCAATTCCTCAGCGAAAAACTGGAACAGTTGCGCACGTGATTGGGTCTGTCCTACCTTCTGCCGCATGGACGCTGGTCCGTGGCCATTCCAACGGCGAGCCCCGCGCGGCACCGGCCTTGTTGGCGCCCCAGCCTCGCAAGCCCCTTCGGCGCCAGCGACGCCGTGCATGCCCGACAAACGCCCCCGAAGAGTCGGGGCGCGGCAGGCAGGCGTACCTGCGCCACATCACGCCCGAAGATGGGCGGGTTTTCAGGGATTTTTGTGGGCCGGCGGGGCCATGGATACAGGCAGGACGCACGCGCCGCATGCAAACGCTTGCAGAAATGTCATAATGCACCCATGCCGAATCGTTCGCACGAAGCCTTTTCCCGCCGTCAGTTGGTACAGGCCGCCGGAGCGGCTTTCCTCATTCCCGCCGCCAACGCCGCCGACACCCTCCAGGTCGCCGGCCAGGATGTCGAAATCCAGATCGCTCCCCTCAGCCCGAACACCTTTCGCCTCAGCATTGTCCCCCTCCACGATGGAAAGCCGGCCGCGATTCCCGACGACAACATCCTCGCCCCAACGGCCATGCGGAATCCCATTGCCCGCCTTCACGGCACGGTCCGCGCCCAGACCGTAAAAGCCGGCGATCTCAAAATCCAGATCTCTCCCGACCCCTTGTCGTTTACCATCGCCGCCGCCTCGGGCGATACCCTCCAGCAGATCAAAGTCGATCGCGCGACCGGCATACTGTCGTTCAACACCGGCTCGGCACCACTGCTCGGACTCGGCGAAGGCGGGCAGCAGTTCGATCGCCGGGGCATCAGCGACCGCATGCGCAGCGGCCAGGGCGGATACCAGCTCGCCACTCACGGCGGCCGAGTCCCCATCCAGTGGGTGGTCGGGACCAGCGGCTGGGCGCTTTTTATCCATCAGCCCTACGGCGCGTTCGATTTCACCGGGCCGGAGAGCAAGTTCCAGACCGTGGCGCCGCCCCCTCCGCCTCCGCCGCGATCCGGAGAAAGCGTCGGGCCGCCGACGGCTCCGCCACCGCCGCCTCCCCTCCCGCTCGATTTCTTCTTCGTGGCCTCTCGCGATCCTGCCACCTTGATGGCGGAATATGCGCGCATCACCGGTTACCCCGAACTGCCGCCTCTGTGGAGCTTCGGCTACCAGCAGTCGCACCGCACTCTCGCCAGCCGCGAAGAAATCCTGGACGAAGCCAAGACCTTCCGCGAAAAGAAGCTGCCCTGTGACACTCTCATCTACCTGGGCACCGGCTTTTGTCCCTCCGGCTGGAACACCAACAACACCGAGTTCGCCTTCAACCAGAAAGTCTTCCCCGACCCCAAGGTGATGTTCGACCAGCTTCACGCCGACCACTTCAAAGTGGTCCTCCACGTTGCCTATCCCGTGCGCATCCCCGAAATGCACGGTACCGCGAAGGACCCCTGCGACGCCAGGCAGCGCGCCGAAACGCAGACGAGTTGCTACTGGGACATGCACCGCCCGGTCTTCCAACTCGGCGTGGACGGGTGGTGGCCCGACGAAGGCGACGCCCTCAACCTGCCTTCGCGCCTGGTGCGCAACCGCATGTACTGGGAAGCGCCGCAGCTCGACCGGCCCAACGAGCGGCCCTTCGCCTTGCACCGCAACGGCGCCGCGGGCATGCAGCGCTACGCCGCCTTCCTCTGGTCGGGCGACGTGCAATCGCGCTGGGAGACGCTCAAGACGCACATCCCCGTGGCCATCAATACCGGGCTCAGCGGCATCCCCTACTGGGGTACCGATATCGGCGGCTTCGTGCCCACGCGCGAACTCACCGGCGAACTCTACGTTCGCTGGTTTCAGTTCGCGGCCTTCTGCCCGCTGTTCCGTTCGCACGGCCGTACCTGGAAGCTACGCCTTCCTTGGGGCTGGAACACCGGCGAGACCGGTCCCGTCGAGACCCCCAACGTGCCGCTCGATCCAGTCGAGCTCCATAATGCGCAAGTGGAGCCGATCTGCCGCAAGTATCTCGAGCTGCGCTATCGCATGCTGCCGTATCTCTACAGCGCCGTGCACGAAGCCACCACTACCGGGATGCCCGTGATGCGTGCCCTGTGGCTGCACTACCCCGACGATCCGGCGGCCGTTAGCCGCGGCGACGAATATCTTTGGGGGCGCAACGTCCTGGTGGCCCCGGTGGTTGAAAAAGGCGCCACCGCGCGCCAGCTCTATCTGCCCCGGGGCGCATGGTTTGATTTCTGGACCGGCGAGCGCCAGGAAGGGGGCCGGGAGATCACCCGCCAGGTGGATCTCGAGACCACGCCCCTCTACGTCCGCGCGGGATCGATCGTGCCGCTCGGTCCGGTAAAGCAGTACACCGGAGAGACCACCGATCGGCCCACGACAATCTCCGTTTTTCCCGGCGGCGATGCCGCGTTCCTGCTGTATGAGGACGATGGCAGTTCGTTCCGCTACAGGCAGGGCGAGTGGATGGGCATCCAGATGGCCTGGAACGACGCCCGCCGTACGTTGTCGCTGCGGCTTGCTCCCGGGTCGCGCATGCTGCCGCCGGCCCGCCGGAATTTCGAGGTGAAACTCGCCGGCGAGACACGTCCCGTAGTCTTCGAAGGCCGCCCCTCCGAAGTGCGGTTCTAGGGCCCGCCGATCGCCTCGATGCTGCAGGAATAAAACGGCATCCGATTCGGTCTACTGGAATGAGCGCGGCTTTCCTGGCGCTCACCTCCAAGAGAGACCAGATGCTTACAACTTCTGCCGGCATGGCGCTCGGCGTGGTGTTCATTCTCATCGGCGCTGTGAACGTGTGGCTCGTGCTGGAGGCGTGGTCGCGCGTGAAAGCCGCCACTGCCAATGCGCGAATGCTCGCCCGTCTGCGCGACGGCGGATATCTTTTGATCGCCCTGCCGCTCTGGCCATGATTCTGTCCCCGCCCTCTTCATTCAGGTGCTGATCGCCCGCTACTACAGGAACCAGCACAATCTGCTGATGCCCATCGGCCTGATCGCCAGCACCAGCGGCCCTTACCTGGCGCGGGCCTCGCGCGTCGAGCGGGTCTCCATCGACCCTGTAACCATGCCCGAACAGACCATCGACTTGAACCAGGCTGCCGATCTGATGCAGAGGCGCTGCTCGAAATGCCACACGCTGGACCGCGTTGTGGGCGCCCGCAAACGCGCCCTGGTGGATCAACGGTGCGGCCGGTGCCACAGCCTAGACCGCGTCTACAAGACCGTGCAGTGCTCGGGGTTTGTTTTGAGTTGTGTTGGGCGGGCAGTCGGAAACGTGAAGCTCGATGCCTGATCCGGTCCTAATTTGTAAACTTCCTCACCAGCACGCTTTGATTTTGGTACGGTGCTTGCCATACGCTCAGGAGGAAGGTTCGAATGAAGACAAAAATACCTACTTTGCTAATGACTGCATTCGCGGCTCTCGTCATGACGGCCGGTAATGGCGCCGCCCAAGTTGCTGTCGGCATCACCATCGGCGCGCCTCCGCCTCCGCGCGTGCTGAAAGTTCGACCTGTTGCTCCCGGGCCCGACTTTGTCTGGGTGGATGGTTACTGGTTTGCCGACGGACACCGCTGGAGGTGGCATGAGGGCTACTGGACGCGGGTTCCTTACGCCGGCGCGCATTGGGTTGCACCCCGCTACGAGGGCGGAAAGTTCTTCGTGGGCTACTGGGACGGAGACCGCGGGCGGTTTGAGCACGACCATCGTTGGGACAAGGATCACGACCGCGATCACGACCGTTACCACCACTAAGAGCTGCGTAGGCCCACTACGGCATCTGGGGAGTGGCGCTGGCCAGGATCTTCCCAATCCAGTCCTTGTGTGGCAGACTGCCGGCGGAGAGCGCCCCTAACTCCTTTTCCACATCGTATTCCACCCGGCGAATGGCCGGTTTGGCGTCGTCTACCAACAGGTAGGAGGCGCGCCGGTCGCCATCATACGATAGGCTGACACTGCCGCTGTTCGCCACCACAAAACTGGAGACTTCGCGAACATACGGGTGGTGGATGTGCCCGTAGACCGCGACCGGGTGGTCGAGTGGCCGGTAAACAGATTCCAGTTCGGCGTCGCTCGCGGCATGACCGGGAGAGTGCCACGGACTCTCCGGGCTGGCGTGCACCAAGGTCATCGGGCCGTGGAAATAGACGCGCGGCAAGGTGCGCATCCAGGCGAGCCGCTCCTCTCCCAACGCGGCGCGGCTCCACGCCGCCATCTCCTCGATGGCGCTCCACATACTCTGCAGTTGCGGAGATCGCTGCGCAAACTCCGTCAACGACGAAGGGCGGAAGAGCATTTCGTCGGTATTGCCAAAGACGCCCTGCCACCCGAGGTCGCGGATGCGATCGACAATCCCGGTCGGGCTCGATCCGCCGTCCGCCAGGTCGCCGCCGTGGAAGATCACGTCGGGCGCGGTTTGCCGCAAGTCCGCCAGGACCGCTTCGAACGCCGTGAGATTGCCGTGAACGTCGGAGACAATCGCGATCCGCATGGCGGCTCTCACTTGCAGCCCGGCACGACGAACGATCCGATGCGCGTAGTCGAAGACGTGGCGCCGCTTTTCAGGTAGTTCCCGACGAACCAGAGTGTGCAGTCATCGGAAGGATCCACCGTAATGTTCGTGTAGTCTTCCCAGCGCAAACTGCCCGTCTGCGAGGCATGGCCGTCCGCCAGAACCGATTCGTGGAAAGTCAGCTGGCCTTTGGGATCGCCCGCCAGCCGCGCAGCGAACCGCTGCCCGGCATAGTTGGGATCGCCGCCGAAGGAATACCCCACGCCGATGTTCCCTTTCCGATCCATCGCCATGCTTCCCAGCCAACGATAGAATCCGCCGGGCGCGTACGTTCCCTGCTGGTACAACACCGGATCGCGCTGCGGGTTGAGCCGGAACTCGTACCAGCGCACGCCGCCGCCGTGCGCCGCCGTCGCCACGGAGTGTTCCGCCAAAATCGATTCGTGATCGCCGAAGTTGCGGTATACCAGCCGCTGGATCAGCTTATCGCCCTGAGAATCGAGGCGGCGTTCCGTCCCCGGCTGGGAGACGCAGTTGCTCAACTGGCCGTCGCACAGGTAGTGATAGGGCGCCACGGAGATCTTCTGTGGCGCGGAAATCGTGGTCTTGGACGGGTCGTTCCAGTCCACGTGCACTTTGTAGAAGTAGATGCCGTCGTCTTCGAAGATCTTGAGGAGCTGTGTGCCGCCGGTGGACATCATGATGTTGGGCGCGCCGGCGGGCGGCAGCCGCTTGCCGTCCACGTCGGTGTTGAGCATGAACACACCGCCGTCCATCACCGCGCACTGCTCGGTGGCGGGCAGGCCCTTCAGCATCTTGTTGCGGTCCGCGATGCAGTCATGCTTCTGCGTGATCACCTCCGGAAGCAGATTGTCGCTGGTGCTGGTGGGGTTGTAATAGCCGTCGGGCCACACCGCCGGACGAGGATAGTCGGGAAACAGAGGCCGTTGGAACTCGTATCGGTAATAGGGCCCCAGCGGGTCGGGTGTGGTGCTCACGGCGTAGCACATCGCGTAGGGCCCTTGGGGATTGTCGGGCGGCCGAGTGAAAACCGGAACCACAATCAGCCAGCGATCGGCTAACTGGTCGTAGCGCACCACCGAATCGCTGTTATTGCTGACGCCACAGCGAACTCCGAATCCCGTGAAGACGGTGTTGTTGGGAACCGCACCGTACAGCAGCCTGCCGGTGGTGGGGTATTTCTTTCCTTTTTTGGTAAAGACTGCCAGATTGCCGTTGAGGATCTCGAAAATGTGGTTGGGCCCGACCGCCAGGCTGATATCGATGCCTCCCCGGCCTGCGCCGCCGCGCCCTCCGCCGGCGCCGTCCGTCCCCTTATCCGCGCCTGGAATCCCCTGGCCGGTGAAGCCCTCGCCCAAACCGTCAAAGCTGGCAGAAGGGTCGATTGGCGGGCGCGTGCCCTGAGTGGTCTGCTCGACCGCTGCTCCTGCCGCACCGATCTCGGGCGCGGCCGGTGGCGGCGGCATGGGCGGAAGTCCGCCCGCTCTCGCCCCGCGGGCCCCGCCACGATTCGCCCCCCCACGAGGAGGAGGCGGCGCCGGCGGAGTGGTTCCCAGGCCCGTGCCCGGCCCTTTCCTGTCGCCCTGATGCTCGGCTTGACTCACCACCGCCGGATGAATGACCACCGCCTTGTCCGGAATAAACTGCTCCATAGAGGCGAGCGGCGCGGACAGGTCAAAGGCCACCGCCGGACGTGTCGCGATTACCGGTACCCTCTGTGCCGTCACCGGGAAAGTGTTTGTGATCGTGGCCAAACCCAGAGCAGACAGCGCCAACCGGAATCGTTTCATGCCCGTTCTCCCGCGAAACCACCGACGATATCACACTCCACTGATCCGTTGACACGGGGCGGAAGACTCTGATATACCTTCAACCGAACGGTCGGTAACGGGCAGTCCGTGACGGCCGGTGGAGGGTTCACCATGAGCAGTCGTCGTTCCTTCCTGGCCGCGCTCGGCGCGGCCTGCGCGCGGGCGGCCAGTCCGGCCACCGAAGCCCAGGATGCTTCCCGAGCGGCCGCTTCGGGCGGCCCAGGTTCATCCAGCCAGCTCTTCTCGACCGTGGAAACCACTTCCGGACGGGTGCAGGGCATCGCGAATACGGGCATCAAGGAGTTCAAAGGCATCCCGTATGGAGCGCCTACCGGCGGCAAGAACCGCTACATGCCGCCCAAAAAGCCCGCATCCTGGACGGGTGTGCGCGAGTGCTTCGCTCACGGCCAGGTCTCCCCGCAAACCCTCGCGAACCTCAACAGCGATTATGCGATGCTCATCCAATGGGACATGCATGTGGGCGGCATGGGGGAAGACTGTCTCTCGCTCAACGTCTGGACGCCCGGCGTGAACGACGGCCAGAAACGCGCGGTCATGGTCTCATTCCACGGCGGCGGCTTCGCCACCGGTTCGGGAAATGCCCCCGGATACGACGGCGCGCAACTCGCGAAGTACGGCGATGTCGTCGTCGTTACGGTAAACCACCGCCTCGCGAGCTTCGGTTACCTGCACCTCGCCGATCTCGGCGCGCCGCCGGAATTTGCTCAAGCCGGCGTGGTGGGAATGATGGACCTCGTGGCGTCGCTCCAATGGGTCCGTGACAATATCGAACGCTTCGGAGGCGACCCGGGAAAGGTCATGATCTTTGGACAGTCGGGCGGAGGCGCGAAAACCTCCACTATGCTGGCGATGCCTTCCGCGCAGGGGCTCTTTCACAGCGCCGGAGTACAGAGCGGCTCGACCATCCGCTCCGCGACCCGCGAACAGGGAACTCGCTCCGCTGAGGCCCTCCTGGCGAAGCTCGGCATCGCCAAGGGCAATATCGCGGACATCCAGAAGGTCTCCTGGCAGCAGATTCTGGAGGCGCAGTCTTCTCTCGCCGGCGCCGCCTTCACGCCGGTGGTGGACGGCAAGGTCCTGCCGCATCATCCGTTCGATCCGGCCGCACCTCCCGAATCGGACAGCGTGCCCGTGATCATCTCGACCACGCTCGAGGATGGAGCCTTGAGCCTTACCAATTTCGATCTCGACGAAGCCGGCCTGAAAAAGATGATGAACGAGCGCTACGGCGCCAAAGCCGACCAGATGCTCACGATGTATCGCAGCCGGTACCCCAACAAGTCTCCGTTCCTGATCGAGGCCCAGATCGCGACCGACGCCGGGTTCCGGCGCAGCGCCATCCTGCAAGCCGAACGCAAGTCCGCAAGCTCGAAAGCCCCCGCCTACATGTACCTGTGGGAATTCGAGAGCGGCGGCTTCAACGGAAAGTTCGGCGCGGTGCACGGTACGGACGTATCGGCCTCGTTCTACAATTACCGCGATGGAATCGGTGGAACGGGCTCGCGGCGCGAGAAGTCGCTGTGGGACCGTTTCGCGTCGGCATGGGTGGCCCTCGCCAAAACGGGAAGTCCGAACAATCCCAAGGTCCCCAATTGGCCGGCATACGATACTGCGAAGCGCGCCACCATGATCTTCGACAACGAGGTCCGCGTGGAGAATGATCCGCGCGGCGAAATCCGCAGGTTCTGGGCGGACATGCCGGTGCCCGGACGCGCCGGGTAGGGGTCCGCGGCGTTTGGGAGTAGGATAGTAGAACTCCAGAAGCTGAGCTTGGAAATGGAGGAGGGTTTGCCGGCGGCTGGCCGCCAGGAGGTGCTATGCGAAACGTGATTTGGCTCGTTCCACTTTTGGGTCTGCTCCTTTTGCCTGCCCAGGACAAGCAGACAGTGCAGAAGGTCCCCGTCAGCCCGACATCCATCGCCTCGGGCAAGGAGATGTTCAATCACTACTGCGCCGCTTGCCACGGCCCGGGAGGAAAAGGAGACGGCCCGGCCGCCTCATCCTTTAAGAAAGCGCCGCGCGATCTCACCAAGCTGGCGCGCGACAACGGCGGAAAATACCCGGCCGAGCACGTCGCCGCTACGCTCAGCATCGAGGAATGCTGCGTCCATGGCTCGAAGGTAATGCCGGTGTGGGGACCGATTCTGTCATCCATCAGCAGCAGCCAGGCCGAGATGCAACTGCGGATTTCCAACCTGGTAAAGTACATTGAAACCTTGCAGGCGCCCTGAGGCCGGACCGGGTCCATCGGATTCATGACGCGTCGTCAGCTCTTATCGCTGGCGGGCTGCTGTGTCCCGTCAGCCGTATCAGGCCGCGCACAGTCTGCGTCCGGGGCAAACGCGGCTGAAGCCGATATCACTCTTCGCATTGCCGAAATCACGCTCGATCTTGCGCCCCGCCGCTCCGTCAGGACCCTGGCCTATAACGGGCAGTCACCCGGACCTCCGCTGCGCATACCCGAAGGCAAGTCCATCGTGGTCGAGGTGTGGAACGATACCGCGGAGAACGAGATGGTTCACTGGCACGGGTTCCAGATCCCGGCCGATGTCGATGGCGCCCACGAAGAAGGCACCCCGCATATCGCCCCGCGCGATCACCGGCGATACAGCTTCACGGCTCGCCCTTCCGGCACTCGCTGGTACCACAGCCATGGGCACGCCGGCCGGAATCTTCACAAGAACACCTACTCCGGACAGTTCGGCCTCGTCGTCGTCGAGCCCGCCAGCGACCCCGGACGATACGACCAGGAAGTCCCCATCATTCTTCACGAATGGGAGCCGTACTTCACCGACGACATGGATGTCGATTACAAGCTTTTCTCTATCAACGGCAAGATGCTGGGCGGAGGAGAGCCGATCCGGGTCCGGCAGTCGCAGAGGGTTCTTCTCAGGGTGCTGAACGCGAGCGCCACTTTGACCCACCGGCTGGCGCTTCCGGGGCACAGCTTCACCGTGATCGCTCTCGATGGAAACGCGCTCCCCGCGCCTCGAACGGTTCCCCTGCTCGAACTCGCGCCGGCGGAACGCGTCGATGCCCTGGTGGAGATGGATCGTCCCGGCGTATGGATTCTCGGCGAAACTCGCGACGCGCAGCGCAACGCGGGCATGGGAATCGCCGTGGAATATGCCGGTGAGTCGGGGGCGCCACGATGGATGCCGCCTCCGGCTTACACATGGGACTACACGGTGTTCGGCGGCAGGCAGGCTGCACCCGAGCCCGACGGCCGCTTTCCCTTCGTGATTAAGGCGGTGTCCGGACACAAGTGGATGATCAACGGCAAGTCCTTCCCGCACACCGACCCGTTTCTGGTGATTGCCAACCGCCGCTACCGTTTCACATTCGACAATCAGACCTCCGAGGCGCACCCGATTCACCTCCATCGCCACCGCTTCGAGATAACGCGCTTCGCCGGAAAGCCCACATCGGGCGTCTTCAAGGACACGGTGGTGGTCCCGGCATGGCGCGAAGTCGAAGTAGACCTGGTCGCGGCCAATCCCGGCCCGACGCTGATGCACTGTCACCAGCAACTTCACATGGACGAGGGCTTCATGGCGATGCTCGAGTACAAGGAATGAGGCGCCGTGCCTATCGGAACGGGTCCACCAGCATGAGGGTGCTTTCTTCGCGATCGACTTGCGCAAACAGGATGGCCCGTTCGTCTGGCGAAACCCCCAGCCCGAACCAGATCGGCTTGGGCAGCGTGACGATCGATTCCACCTTGCCATCCGCGAATCTCAGGACCTGAATCGCGGTGCTGCCGTCAGGTTTCAGCCTCGGCGTGAAGTAAATGCCCTTGGCCGTGACGAAGAAATTCGTCTGAAAATCGATGGAGGGGAGCACCTGCGCTTCTTCGCCGGAGGAGGATCGCTTCCAAACGCTCCAATCGTCGCCTGCGCGCTTGCTGTAATATAAATCGCCGCCCGCCGATTCGAGCGCCAGCTCTCCGCCGCCCCGGGTCACCTGCACCTCCGGGCCCCCGTCGGCCGGCACCTTCCACACCTGGTAATCCCCGCTGCGGCTGGATCGGAAGTAGATGAAGCGTCCATCCAGCGACCAGCTGGGAATGTGGTCTCTCCCCGGACCGGTTGTCAGTTGCCGCGCCCTACCGCCGCTGGAGGGGATCATGTAGATCTTCTCCGAGCCGTTGTAGCGCGCGAGAAACGCGATGCGCGTTCCGTCAGGCGACCATCGCGGTCCCCCGGTGTCTCCGAACGACGTCAGTTGCACGGCGTTCCTGCCATCGCGGTCGCAAACCCAGATCTCCGCGCTCCCGGAACGCTGCGAGAGGAAGGCGATCCGCTTTCCATCGGGAGAATACTGGCCGCCGCTGTCGAGCCGTGTGGAAGAAAGCAGACTCACCATCGCGGGAGCGTCTCCCTTACGGGACAGCCGCAGTTCCCAGATGTTCGTGTCGAGGAGAGTGGAGACGTAAACCAGCTTTCCGGGTTGCGCGGAGGCAGTCACGAAAGCCCCTTCGAGCGGGAGCGCTTGCTGTCTGGGCGATCCGATTCCCAGCCACGGAAACGTGAGTTGCCGGAGGACCGGGCCGAAGTAGTAGCCGTCCGAATACACGATCTTTCGCCCATCGGCCGTCCACGTGGCACTTGCCGACGAGACGCCTCCGGGCGTCAGAAGCACCGGCTCGTCCCGTGTCTCCAGCCGTTCGTTCACGTGTTGGGAGTAGAGTTGCCCGGCCGCGAAACCCGTGCCGCGCCGAAACACGAGCGTTCGTCCGTCCGGCGACAAGGCCGGCGCCGTATCGCCCGATACATAGCGCGGGGGATTGGTCATCCGGCGCAACTGGCCCGATTCGATCGACAAGGCGTACAGGGCAAACGGCTCGTCCGCGGCCGGACGGTGGCTCACGATCAGCGCTTTCCCATCGGCAGACCACGTCAGATGCGGGCCAGGATAGGCGAGCCAGGGCTTGGGCCACGACACTACCTCTGCCACCACTCGCTCCGGTCCTCCCAGCGACGGGATGACGATGATCTGCGCCCGGCCGCCCGGCAACTCGCGGAGAAACGCCAGAGAGCGCCCGTCCCGCGACCATGCGGGGCTCGAATCGTTGGCGGGATCGGTAGTGAGCCTCAACGGAGGCCCCGGTCCGATCAGCTTGACGTAGATGTCGAAGTTATCGCGGTTCTCGCCGTTCCACGAGTACGCCACGCGGCTTCCCTCGGGCGATAAACTTGGCTCCAATTCCTGCCCCAGGGAGCTGGTGAGCGGCACGCCCCGCAGCGTTTCCAATCCGGACTGCGAGACCCAGCCGGTGGCCAGCACCATCGTCAGGGTCCCGGCCAATACGGCTGCCCCTGCTGCCGGCCAAAGCACGGCGCCGCGCACCGGCCAGCCATGGCCCTCCGCGGGGTAGGTACGAGTCCGGTAGCGCCTGACCGCCTCCGCGAAACTCGCGACATCCCGGTATCGCTGTGCGGGATCGAGATGGGTCGCCCGCCCCACGATCTCATTCAGCCTGCGCTCGCCTGCCACGAGGCCGCGCAAGACCACTCCCAGCGAGTAGACATCCATCGCGGGGGTGGGTGGGTCTCCACGAAGTTGTTCGGGGCTTGCGTAGTCCGGGGTTGCCGCGCGTTCCCGAGTCATCGTCTGGCCGCGCGGCGATTCCGGTCCGAGCAGTTTGGCGATCCCGAAATCCAGCAATCGCGGCGCCCCGTCGTCCCCAACCATGATGTTCGCCGGTTTGATGTCGCGGTGCACGATGTTGCGCTGGTGCGCGTAGTGAACCGCGGCGCAGACCCCTTCGAACAGGCGCAGCCGCTCGGCGGCAGCCAGGTTGCGGCTCTTCGAGTACTCGTCGATCCGCTGCCCGTCGATGTACTCCATCACGAAGTACGGTTCGCCCGAATCCGTTGTGCCGCCGTCGTAAATGCGCGCAATGTTGGGGTGGGAAAGGCTTGCCAGGATTTGCCGCTCGGCCCGAAAGCGCGCCACTGAAAAGTCACTGGTCGCGCCGCGTACTACCTTGATCGCCACCCGCTGTTGGAACTCGCCGTCCGCCCGCTCGCCCCGGTAGACCTCACCCATTCCGCCGATTCCGATCAACTGAGTGACCTGATAAGCGCCCAGGCGATGGCCTGCGAGAGTGAGACCGGCCCCGCCGAGATCCTCCCGGATCGCAGCGTGCATTCCTTCGGTGGCAAGGAACGACTCGCTCACTCCGTAGGCCGCCAACAAACCGCTCACTTCCTCCACGATTTCCGGGTCTCTGGAGCCGAGAGTTTGCAGGTAATGCCCGCGGGCGGCGGCGTCGAGTGTGCGCGCCTCTTCAAATGCCACCTTTACCCGTTCCCATCGTCCGGCAGTCATCGGAAAACCAGCCAATCCAATCCACAACTATAAACCGGATCGCGCCAGCCGTCGGTCAGCCGTCGGATAGCACCTTTCTGCCTATTCTTCCTTTTCCTTCTCCTTTCCCTTTTCCTGCTCTCCGGCCTTCTCATTTCCAGTCTCGGACGCGTTCTTCTCAGCATCCTCCTTTCCGGGAGGCGGCGAGAGATACTGCACGATCACGGAGATACGCCGGTTCGAAGCCGCCGTCGGGTCTTCCGGATGGCGCAATTGCCGGTCGGCAAATCCACGGACCTGGGCCACCTGCTCCGGACGGATCCCGCTCGCCTCCATAAGCTTGCGCGCCGAGTTGGCCCGGTCCACGGAGAGTTCCCAGTTGGTATAGCCATCCCGCGAAAACGGCTTGGCATCCGTGTGACCTTCGATCAGGATATTGTTGGGGAGCTTGCCCAGTTCCTGCGCCAGACGTCCCAACAACTCCCCACCCGTCTCCGTGGGAACCGGCTTTCCGGACTCGAAGAAGATCCCCGCTTCCGATTCCAAAAGTTCGATCCGCAAACCATCGGACGTGATCGTGATCTCCACATGATCCTTCAGGCTCCGGAAGTTGGGAACCGTCATCAACGCCTGCTGGATTTTCTCCGCCAGTCGCTTCATATCGTCCTTGGGCACCTCGATCGAATTGCCCAGTCCCGCTGCCGCTGTCCCGGTCAACTTGCCTGGCCCGGAGGGATTGTTGAAGTAAGCGCTGACCTGCTGCTGCACTTCCTTGTCTGCGCTCATCAGCCACAGGACGATGAACAGCGCCATCATGGCGGTCACAAAATCGGCGTAGGCCACCTTCCAGGCGCCTCCATGATGGCCGCCATGACCGCCCTTGCGCTTGCGAATGACAATGATCGGCCGCGCCTCCTCGGATTTTTCCGCCATGGCCTAAGCCGCCTGCGAGGAGACCTTTGCGCCTCCCCGGCAAGCGGCCTCCATCTCCTGAAAGGTGGGCCGAACCCCGCTCGGAATCGCGCGCCGCGCCAGTTCCACCGCCATGATGGGCGCCAGTCCTTTCACGAAGCCAATGGCCGCCATTCGCAGAAAGCCGAAATACTGTCCCTCGGCTTCACCTTCCTTGTTCATCGCCGAGGCCAGCGGCCCGAACACCCCGTAACAAAGGAGGATTCCCAGAAAGGTTCCCACCAGGGCAGCCGCCACGCGATGGCCGATCTCTTCTTTCGCCCCGCCCAGCGCTCCCATCGTGATCACCACCCCTAAAACGGCCGCCACAATGCCCAGACCCGGTAGAGAATCCGCCATCGTGCTCAGCGCCGAAATGGGTTCCTGCACCTCCCGATGGTGAACCTCCATATCGACCTCCATCATCTGATCGATATCCAATGGTTCCACCGCACCGGAAACCGCCATCCGCAACGTGTCGCACAGGAAGTGCATCGCATGGTGCGATTTCAGGAATTTCGGGTACTTCGAGAAAATCGCGCTCTTGGACGGGTTGTCAACGTCTTCTTCCAACTTGGCCGTGCCCGCTTTGCGCGCATGACTGAAGAGTTCGAACAACATCTTCAGGTTCTCGGTGTAGAAAGCCTTTGTGAAACGGCCGCCTCCCAGGATCCCGACCAACCCGCCGGCCAGGCGCTTCAGGACAGGTAATGGGTTGGCAACCACTACCGTCCCCACTGCGGCGCCAAAAATGATCACCAGCTCGGCAGGCTGCAAAAGCACCGGCAGCTTGCCGTGCTCCATCAGGTAGCCGCCGATGATGGCGCCGAAAACCATGAGTATTCCAACGATTGAGAGCATGGCGTTACTAGTGGCTGAAATCCTCGCCAGTCCTCTTATCGGCGGAATGCGGCGAAAGCGTGAGCCGACCTCACACGATCAGCATGCAGTCGCCATACGAATAGAACCGGTACCGGGATTCCACGGCATGCCGGTAGGCCGCCAGCGCCAGGTCCGTCCCGGCAAATGCACAGACCAGAAGAAGGAGGCTGGTGCGAGGCAGGTGGAAGTTCGTAACCAGAGCGCCCGCAACTTTAAATTCACATCCGGGATAGAGGAAGATGTCGGTTTCTCCGCACAATTGCCCGGTGCGCCATACGGTCTCGATGGTTCGCATGCTCGTGGTGCCTACCGCCACCACCCGTCTCGCGGACCGGATCCGCGATGCGTTTTCCTCCGTCACGCGGTAGCTCTCGCGATGCAGGCGTGCGCTCTCCACCTGCTCGGCATGCAGCGGCTGAAACGTCCCCAGTCCTACGTGCAGCGTGACCTCTGCCAGCTCCGCGCCGCGCGCTTTCGACTCCTCCAGAATCTCTTGGGTAAAGTGAAGCCCCGCTGTCGGCGCGGCCACCGACCCTTTTTCTCGCGCATACACCGTTTGATAGCGTTCGCGGTCCGCGGCGATGTCCGGACGGCGGATGTACGGCGGCAGTGGAACATGGCCGATTCGCTCGAACGCCTCGAACAGGTCGCCTTCTCCGTGGAACCGCACCGTTCTCTCGCCGAATTCGCCATGCGCCACGATCTCGGCTTCCAGTTCCGGCTCTCCCCCGAAGCGGATCCGCTCGCCCACCCGCATCTTGCGCCCCGGCCGGACCAGCACCTCCCATTCCCGTCCGTCCGTGCTCACAGAGCCAAGCAGGAAAACCTCCACCTCGCCGCTCAGGTACTCGTGGCGCTTGGGGTTGTTCTTTCCGATGGGCAGGGAATGTACGCCCACGCGACGTCCCTTCAGGCGCGCGGGAATCACCCGCGAATCGTTCACTACCAGGCAGTCTCCCGGCCCCAGAAACGAGGGGAATTCGCGAAACTGGCGGTCCTCCCAGCGATTCTCGGCGCGATGCACCACCAGCATTCGCGAAGCACTGCGGTCGGCCAGAGGCGCCTGCGCAATCAACTCCTCAGGCAGGTGATAGTCGAAGTCCCCGAGATTCATCTACCTTTATTCTGGCGGGTAACCGTAACTTAGTACACCATTTCATAAAATACCGCCGCGAACTCCATAGAGCCGCAAGAAACCGCTTAGGTCCGGGGACATTTTCAATTTGAATACGCGGCGAACCGGGGGATCACGCACGCGTGGAGAACGCGCAAGGAAACGGCTGATGTGATCAGACGCAAGGTGTCCGCGCCTATTCCGGGTGCTCCCGGAGGGGCCGCTGTCGTTCACTGCCGCCTTGCGGGTCGATCGGCTGGGACGCTGCTGTATGGATTCTTCATGCGACCTTTTCGCGAACTGTTGTGCGCGAATGGCCTCCTCCAGACTGATCCGCGCGGGCATGACCGAGGGAGGGCACCGGAGGGCATGGGGACTCGTGAACCTCAGCTTCTTGACTCACGAGGACCAGTTCGGCTGCCTGCGTCCAGCACCGTCCGTGCTCGGCAGCAGCGCACCACGTCCTGGACCTGCAGGTCGTATCCGGGATTGTCGAACCATGCTCCACACCGCGTCCGGATCGTTGGGCATCTGGTCCACCAGCGCGTTGAGTTGGCCGCGGTGGGCGAGGTCGTAGGCGGCGACCAGCGCCCGGATGTAGGCGTGAAACTCCGCGGGCCGCGCATGGTAAGCGGCCAGCGCCTTCGCGGCGTAGGCGACCGAATCCGCGCCGGCCTTCAATCGCTTCCAGGACTTCCACCCAGCGCCCTGGTTCCGAAGCACCGGGCCGTGGCTCATGATCGCTATGCGGAAATCCGCGTACTCCATCCCGGCCAACTCCCGTCCGTGGTCGCTCAGTCTCACCATCTGCCTGCTCCCTTTGTACCCGCTGCGCATCACGATTGATCACTCTGAGGCGAAAGAATTGCAGGCAGATTCGGAACGGTTTGGGCAGGCAAAGACAGCGTTATGCGCGGATATCGACCGCCGTTTCGGCGGAGAGGGCGCCAACCGTGGAGTGGGATTCTCAGGCCCACAGATCGAAGAACTCCTACTGGATACCGACTTGCCCGAAGATGTAGTGGCCAGTCACCAGACCACGTTTGCTCCGAATCACTGGGCGGATCCGCGTCTAAGGGGCGATGGTTCATCCCTGCGGACGAGCCGCCAGGGCACGAACCGCAGCGAGTGGTCGTACTCGGGTACCAATTCTGGCAGCGCTATTACGCGGGCGATCCAGACGTCGTCGGCCGCCCCATCTCGCTTGTGCGCAAGCCCTACCGCATCATCGGCATCATGCCGCCCCGCTTTCGATGGCGCGAAGCTGATATCTACGTCCCGCAGAAATATACGCTCGACCCCAATGGCGACTACTTCGTCACTCTGAAGATACGCTCGGGCTACACCATTGCACAGGCCAACGCCCCGTGGCAGCCGGTGTTCGAACAATTCGCCAAACAGTTCCCCAGCCGATACCCCGAAGCGTTCCGCGTCAATCTGCGCAGCATTGTCGATCTCTAGGCTGGCGGCGAGGGTGTGGCCTTCAGGAAGGATCTGCCAGTATTCATAAATGTGATTCACGCTTCCCAATCCATTCTGAATGGACACCAAAGATAATCAGGCGGGTTCAATTTCAAGGATCGGAACTCCCGCTCTCGGGACGGTGTCCAACCGGGTATGCTCGAAGCACGCCAACTGACGAAGCTCTACGTGGGAATCCCTGTTGTAGATCACGTCAACTTTTCGATCGAACCTGGCGAAATCCTCGGCTATCTGGGACCCAACGGCGCAGGAAAGAGCACCACCGTCAAAATGCTTGCCGGGCTGATCGAGCCTACCTCGGGAAACATCCGCTTCCACGGGCGAGATGTGCGCGAAGGGTTCAAGGCCTACCAGCGCCAGATCGGCTACGTCCCCGAGGAACCGCATCTTTATCCCCACCTGAGCGGACGCGAATACCTGCAACTGGCCGGCCGCTTGCACGGCCTCGCTCGCCGCGCGCTCGAACCGAAAATGGACGAGTTGCTCCGGCTCCTCGGCTTGTGGGAAGACCGCCACTCGGCGCTCACTTCCTACTCCAAAGGCATGCGGCAAAAGATCCTGATCTCCGCGGCGCTGCTGCACGATCCCGAGCTGTTGATCCTGGATGAGCCCTTCTCCGGCCTGGATGTCCACACCGCCATGGTGCTGCGCAGCCTTCTGCATGCGCTGGCAGGGCGGCGGAAGATGGTGCTGTACAGCTCGCACGTGCTGGAAGTAGTGGAGAAGGTGTGCGACCGCGTGCTGATCCTTCGGAAGGGGCAGGTAGTGGCGCACGATTCGGTGGAGCACCTGCGGGCCAGGATGTCGGAATCGTCGCTCGAGGGTGTGTTCGCGCAGCTCACGAAGCCCGAGGATACGGACGCGGTGGCGCATCGCATTTTGGATGTGGTGGCGGCATGAGACA
Source organism: Bryobacteraceae bacterium (assembly GCA_035501495.1). Classification (GTDB taxonomy): domain Bacteria; phylum Acidobacteriota; class Terriglobia; order Bryobacterales; family Bryobacteraceae; genus JAIQFL01. The sequence continues at coordinate 45,563 of DATJWB010000189.1, forward strand.
GCGGCTTCGCACCTGGCTGGACGAGACCCACGGCACGGGCTTCGAGTTGGTGCGCCATTTCCTGGTCGGGCTGTTCGACAACGAAACGGCGGCCGTTCCCGGCGAGTGGATGAAGACCGCATTCGGGATATTGGCGGTGCTCTTTTCGGCCGGGATCCTGGGCTTCACGACATATTGGGGGCGCTACTCCGCGCTTTGGAACCACGGCACGCCCGCATTCTTCAGAGGCGCAATGCGCGAAGACGAGCTGTGGCTGATCGCGCTGGCCATGACGGCAACGGCGCTGCTGACGATTCTCGAGTGGCAGTCGCTATTTCCCAACCGGCGCGATTGCATGGCCTTCGGCGGCTGGCCGGTGAGCCCGGGAGAAATTTTCCGGGCGAAATTCGGGTCTCTGCTGCTGGTCTTCACCATTTACGTGCTGGTGGCGATGCTGCCCCTGGCGCTGCTTTTTTCCACGGTGAGCGGTTACCCCTGGCGGCCCAATCCATCCGCAGCCGCCAACACGTTGGCGAACTTCGCTGCGGCCGGAGGCAGCTGCGTTTTCGTGTTCTTCAGCCTGCTGGCGTTGCAGGGAATTCTCCTCAACACGCTGCCGGTAAGAGTGTTCGCGCGCGTTTCGCTCTTTCTGCAGGGGTTCCTGTTTATTGGGGTTTTGGGCGCTCTGCCGCTGATGGGGCGGTGGCCTAAAGAGGCCGCTTGGTTTCCGACGTCGTGGTTCCTGGGGCTGTGGCAGTCGATGCTCGAGGGCTCTGCGGAAAAGCGTACGGCGGTATATGCCATGACCATGCCCGTGGTGCTGACCGTGCTCAGTTATGCGCTCAGCTATCAGCGCTACCGCCGCCTGATGGTGGAAGGCGAGCGCGCCCACGCCGGGGCGCGGCAGGGCAATGCGGCTTCCTGGTTGCTGGAGCGCTGGATCGGCGACCCACGCGAGGAGGCGGTGTTCGCCTTCATTTGGAAGACGCTGGTGCGCAGCCGCGGGCATCGGCTGATCCTGCTGGCTTATGCCGGAGTCGGGATCGGCTGCATCACCAAGGGCGCGTTGGACACCCCACGGCCCTCGCTCCACGACCAGGGTTTGTACGGATTCATCGCGGTAGTGGGGCCGCTCGCCATCGCCATCGCCCTCTACGCTGGCTTGCGCTATCTCTTTTCGGTGCCGCTGGCCTTGGGCGCCAACTGGCTGTTCCAAATGACGGAGCCCGAGGACCACGCGGCATGGCTCTCCGCCGTGGAGCGATTCGTGGTGTGGTGCGGCATTGCCCCGGTGTTTGTTGTGGCGTTTCCGGCTGAGGTGGCCGTGTTCGGGTGGTGGCGCGCCCTTGCGGCAACAGGGCTGGCTCTGCTGGCGGCGCTGACTGTTTTCGAAATCCTCTTCCGCGAATGGCGTAAGCTGCCCTTCACGTGCACACGCGTGGCAGGACAGGAGCAAGTCTTCGTGAGCGCGGCGCGCGTGTTTTATTCGGTGGTCTATTGCGCGACGGCGGCACAGCTCATCCAGTATTGCTCGGGCGAACTGACGGCCCTGGTCGCGCTGGGCACGCTCGAAATCGTGCTGTGGCGCCGGCTGCGCGCGCGGCGCCGCGAGAACTGGAAGCAGGCGGTAATCGACTACGAGGACAGCGCGCTGGATGCTCCGATCACGCTCGACCTTCCGCTGAACGTGGAGGACGTCCCGGAAGCAGTGAGCGCCGCAGCCGTGCCGGAGCGCGAAGTCTTCGGCACGGGCCTGGTGGCCTCTCGCGGATTTCTGCCCGCGGCATGGGATGAGGAGATCCAGGCCGAGCGCAGCCGCCCTTGGGGCATGGCGAGCACTTTCCTCGAGGACCTGCGTTACGGCGCCCGGGTGATCCGGCGGAATCCAACGCTCTCGACGGTGGTGGTTCTCACGCTCACGGTGGGAGTGGGGATGAACGCCACAGTGTTTTCGGTGGTCAACGGCCTGGCGCTGCGTCCGCACGTGTATCAGGACCCGGGCAGCTTCCTGCGGGTGATTCCGCGGAACTGGTGGACACTCCACATCCGTGGTGTTTCCTACCCGGAATATGTGTACCTGCGGGATCACGCCCGTTCCCTTCGGCAACTGGCGGCATGGACCTATTTCCCGGCCATGATCGGGGATGACGATGCCACCGGCTCTTTCGGGCTGATGGTATCGTGCAACTTCTTCACTGTAGATGGCCTGGACCGGCCCATCATCGGGCGCCTTTTCAATCCCGACGATTGCCGCGCGCCCGGACAGGCGCCATCCGCGATCCTTGCTGAATCGGTCTGGCGCGGTCGGTTCGGCGGCGATCCCCGGCTGATTGGCCGGACGATCGAGGTGAACAGCCGCACGGTGATAGTGGCGGGCGTGGTGCCCGACCGCACGTCGAGCTGGACCATCCCCGCGAAGATGTGGATGCCCTTCACCGCGATGGAGTATTTCGAGCGCGGCTCGGGGTACTTCGATCGCGACAACGAGCTGTGGCTTTGGCTCGCGGGGCGGCTCTCGCCGGGATACTCGCGCTCCAGCGCGCAGGCGGAGATGGGCATGCTCGAGCACCAGCGGGACGAAGAGCATGCGGGCAGGAAGACCTTGGTGACCACGACCGACGGCTCGTGGATCGAGGAGCTGGAATTGACGGCCACGGGGCGCGACCTGATGCTGATGACGTTTTTCCTGGGCGCTTTCGTGCTGGTGCTGCTGATCGCCTGCGCCAACGTGGCGACGCTACTGCTGTCGCGCGCCGCGGCCCGCAAACGGGAAATCGCGGTGCGCCTCTCGCTGGGCGCGCCCCGCGTGCGTCTGGTGCGGATGCTGGTGACCGAAAGCCTGATATTGGCCGCGATCGCGGGCGGGCTCAGCCTGCTAGTGGCGTGGAAACTGCCGCTGCCATTGTTCCACCTGGTGGCCACTGGCGCACCCGACTTTCCCATGCCGACCGATTGGCGCGTCTTCCTCTATCTGGGCGCGGTGGTGGTGGCCACGGGTCTGCTTTCGGGACTGGCGCCGGCGGTGGAATCGGTGAAGGTGGATATTCTGGGCTCGCTCAAAGGCTATGGCGGCGCGGTTTCGCATATGGGCGGCGCACGCCTGCGCGGATGGCTGGTGACGGCGCAGGTGGCCATGAGCATGGTGCTTCTGGTGGAGGCGGCGTTGTTCGCGCAATCCGAGGATCGCACCCTGCGCGCGGACCCGGGCTATTCGCCGGACCGGGTGGTGGTGGCGCCGTTGCATTTCTCCGACAGCAGCACAGCCGAACAGACCGCGGTCCGCCTGCGCACCATCGCGGACCGCATGCGCGCGCTGCCCGGCGTGCGTACGGTGGCCTTTTCCGACGACCTGCCGATGATGGGGCGCAAGACTTTCGAGCTGCGGCCGCCGCTGCGCGCGGATGCCACCCAGCCAGTGGATGTTTACGCGGTATCGCCGGGCTTTCTGGAAACACTGGGCATCGCGATCACGAAAGGGCGCGACCTCGAGGATGCCGACGGCTCGGCTGTGGTGATCTCGCAAAGCCTGGCCAGCCTGTTCTGGCCGCGGCAGAATGCGCTAGGAAAGAGCCTGCCGCTGCCGGGCGGTCCGGTGCCGGTGGTGGGGGTGGCGCGGGACGTGGCTCCGCTGCGTTTCGGGGGCTCGGACAATCCGGCGGTATACGTGCTGCGGCGCGCGGATCTGCACAACAATTTCATGTCGGTACGTTTCGACCTGGGCGCGGCGCGCGGGGGACCGATGGTGCGCGCCGCGGTGCACGCCGTAGACCCCAACGTCTTTCTGTTCGCGCGCCAGCTTTCTTCGTGGATCGACCAGGTGACCACGGTGCTGTGGAACGTGGTGGCGCTGATCGTGATCCTGGGACTGCTCGCCACCGTCCTGGCCGCGGCGGGGATCTACGGCGCGGTGTCGTTCGCCGTGAGCCAGCAGACGCGCGACCTGGGCATCCGGCTGGCGCTGGGCGCGCAGCGTTTCGACATCATCGGCGAGGTGTTCGTCTCGGCGGGCAAGCCGGTGACGCGAGGTCTGCTGCAGGGGCTGTGGATGTCGGTCGCGGTGGCAGCGAACCTGCGGCACAATCTGGCGAATTCTCCGGTCCGGCTGGACACGACTAACCCGACCCTGTACCTGGGAGCAGCGCTGGTCCTGATGGTCGCCGCCGCCATCGCCATGATCGGCCCCGCGCACCGCGGCTCGCGCTACGATCCGCTCGAAGCTCTACGTTGCGAGTAAGACGGGTAATTGACTGTGCGCGATCTTTGACCAGGAAGCGCCAACACCTCCCCGAATCACCGGAAGCTGGAAGCAAACCATATGGCCAGACATCATCCAGGGTGTCTACAGCGGGCTTAGAATCGTGGATTGAGGATCGTAACCTTCAACATCAACAACATCAACAAACGCCTCGACAACCTGGCGGCCTGGCTCAGGAGCACAACACCCGATGTTGTTTGCCTCCAGGAGTTGAAAGCCGGGCAGCGGGCATTCCCAAATCGCGCGCTTCGAGACCTTGGGTATGGCTCGGTGTGGCGGGGCGAGCGCTCCTGGAATGGCGTTGCGATCCTCAGTCGAGACTGTGAGCCGGTGCTGACCCGGTCAAGTCTGCCCGGTAACCCAGAGGATGACCAGGCGCGTTACGTGGAAGCCGCTGTAAACGGAGTGTTGGTCGCATCCATTTACCTTCCGAACGGGAACCCCCAACCAGGTCCGAAGTTCAATTACAAGCTGGCCTGGTTCGAAAGGCTTATCGCCCATGCCCGTACACTCGTCGGCACTGGCCTGCCAGTTGTGTTGGCCGGTGATTACAACGTGGTTCCAACGGTGCAGGACATCTATCCTACCCGGTCTCTGGACAAGAATGCGTTGATCCAACCCGAGAGTCGCCAGGCTTTCGCCAGATTGCTGAGTCAAGGCTGGACCGATGGGTTACGGAAAGTGCATCCCGAAGGAGCACTCTGGACGTTCTGGGACTACGAGTATGAGCGGTGGCCGGCAAACAAGGGCATGCGGCTCGATCACCTGCTGTTGTCGCCTTGCTTATGCAACCGGCTCGTGGATGGAGGAGTGGATGTCTGGGTCCGGGGCGAGGTCAATGCGAGCGATCACGCTCCCGCCTGGATCGAACTGGATGTTTGAAGTCGTCTCACACCGAGGCGATACCTAGGCGAGAAGTTG
>DATJWB010000190.1:0-20186 GCA_035501495.1 Bryobacteraceae bacterium
GTCACAGACTTTTGAAATTTTTTCTTCCCTTGTAAATCCCTCAATCCAAACAACCGCCTCCCTCCCCCAAGCCCCTTCACCGCCCTCTTCCACTTGACCCCGCCTGTTACTGTGGAACTTGTAAAGGGCTTGCGCCCCACCGCGCCAGCCGCAACCACTTTAATCCTGGCCAGGATGCGTTGCTCTTCAGGTGGCATCTGATCTCCAGGTAGGCCCCTCAGAAGGCCGGCGGGAGATCCTGGGTTCGAACCCATCGGATTACCTTTGCTCGAAAGAGATCGGGTAGTCAGACAGGACCGCCAAAACGGTCCAACAACATCTGGGGCGGCTGGTACGGGGAACGCATATCTTCGGAAGCGGAGATATCTTCCAGGCGGCCGGCCGCCGGCAACGTGCGCACTCTTACTCTGCTCCATCTTTATTCTTGACTTGGCGCCGCATACGTTGGCATACTCCTATCAAGAGTCTAGGGGGGAGACGGATGAGGTATGCTCCCGGAGTCAGGAGGGTGCAGGTGCGAAGATGGCTGTCCCGCTTTCCGAGGCGCCTTCGGGCGCTGATTCACCGCAGTCAACTCGACCGCGATCTGGCCGATGAGCTCCGCTTTCACCGCGAGATGCTCGAACAGGACTGCGTGGGCTCGGCCGACCCGCGGTCCGCGGCCGCCCGGCGCTTCGGCAATCAGACTCTGCTTCAGGAAACCAGCCGCGAGCTCTTCAGCTTTCAATGGGTGGAAGGTGTGTGGCGCGATATCCGGCACGGTTTTCGGAGCTTGCGCCGGACACCCGTCATGACCGGCGCGGCGATCCTCTCGCTGGCGTTGGGCATCGGCGCCACTACCACGATCTACAGCCTGATCGACACCCTCCTGGTGCACGCCATCAGCGCGAAAGACCCAGACCGCGTGGTGCGATTCTCAGGCATTTCCGTGCCCAACGCGGGCGACATCGGGTCGATGCACGTTTTTGGGGCGATCGCGGTATATGACTCGGGGACGGTGAACTGGCGCGCAGGGGACCGGACCCAGAGCCTCTTCGCGCAACTTGTGGGGCCCGCATTCTTCGATGTCCTGGGCATTGAAGCGGGGGTCGGCAGAGTCTTTCATGGCGACGAAGCCGAGCCTGGAAAGGAGCCACGCATCGCGGTGCTCAGTTACCGGCTTTGGCAACGGCAGTTCCACTCCGACTCCCAAGTCGCCGGCCGCAAGATGCTGTTGAATGGTGTGCCGTACACCGTTCTCGGCGTTCTGCCACGCGACTACCGTTCGGTGATGGCGCTGGGAATCGCTCCCGAAATCTACGTTCCGATGACGCCCGCCCTCTCGCCGGGGATGATGGATCGCACCCGGGGCAGGTTCAATGCCGTGGCGCGCCTCAATTCCGTCAGCACACGCGAGCAGGCCCGCGACGAGTTCTACGCGGCGCTGGCGCACCTGCGGGAGACCTATCCCGAGGACAACCGGCGCATGATGCAGCGCCCCGCCGTGCAGCCGATCACCGACACCGCCTGGATGCGAAACGTTCCCGAGGCCCGGCCGATTCTGGCGTTCGCTTCCATCGCATTCGCGGCAGCGCTGCTGGTGATGCTGATCGCATGCGCCAACACCGGAGGGCTTCTGCTGGCTCGCAACACTGCGCGGGCGAGAGAAGTCGCGATCCGGCTTTCCATCGGGGCCGGGAGGCGGAGCATTCTCCAGCAGATGCTGGTGGAATCTTCGCTGCTCGCGTTGGCCGGTATCCTGGGAGCGCTCGTCATTACGAGCGCGGCGGCCTCGGTGCTGGATCGCCTTTCCGTGCCGGTCACGGTGCCCATGGGATTCGCTTTCGCGATCGATCGGCGCCTGTTGCTGGTGGCCGCCGCGCTGGGCCTCGCGGCCACGCTGCTATGCGGGCTTCCCGCCGCGTTGCAGGGAACGCGCACACCGCTCTCCACGATTGTGAAGCAGGGATCGGGTACGGGGTGGGGGCGCCTGCGCCTGCGAAACTACCTGGTCGCCGGGCAGTTCGCCGTGTCCCTGACGCTGCTGGCCGCTTCGTTCCTGTTTGTCCGAAGCTTTGTGCGGGTGCTGTCCGTCGATCCGGGCTTCGAGGTGGACCGGATCGTCAGCCTCGAACTCCAGCCGGCCAGAGGGCAGGCACAATCCGGGACGCCTATCGGCCCGCAACTCCTCAGCCGCCTTCGCACAGCGCCGGGAATCGCCGCCGCTGCCAGCGCCAGTTATCTGCCGCTCGGCTTCGAATCCGGAGGCCAGCGGATCCGACTGGACCGCGAAGAACAGGATGTCGAAGTCGGCACGCAGTGGGTCGGACCGGAGTACTTCGCAACCATGCGGATTCCCGTCGTGGCGGGCCGCGCGTTTGAAGAGGCGGACCTCGCCGCCGCGGCCACTCGCCACCCCATCGTCGTCAACGAGGCCTTTGTGGAACGGTATCTTTCCGGCAGGAACCCCGTGGGCATGCGCGTGATTCGCACCAATCCCCAGTCGCGCGAATCCGGGATGGAGATCGTCGGGGTTGTACGAAATACCAAGCTGCGGTCGCTAGGCGAGGCTCCGCAGCCGCTGATCTTCAACCTGGAAGAGTCCCTGCATTTCGTAGTGCGCGCCGTGGGACCGGCGGAGGGTATTGTTGCCACCCTGAACCGCATTGCCGCGGAGACCGACCCGTCGGCGGCAGTGTCGGTCAAGCCGCTGCGCGCACATGTGGACGCGAGCACATGGCCGGTGCGATTCGGAGCCATCACCATTGGAATGTTCGCGGGGGTGGGTCTGCTGCTCGCGGCCGTTGGCCTCTATGGCAGCCTGGCATACGCGGTTGCACGGCGGACACTGGAAATCGGCATTCGCATGGCTCTGGGCGCCAGACGGGGTCAAGTGATGCGAATGATGGCGCGCGAGGGATTCGGGATTGTCGCGGCCGGCAGCGCAGTCGGACTTGCGGGCGGACTCTTCGCCACGCGGCCGTTGCAGAGCCTGCTCGCCGATGGCCTGACAGCCAGAGATCCGCTGACATTCACGGGAGCGCTGTTCGTCCTGGCGCTGGCGGGACTGGCCGCAAGCCTGTTGCCGGCATTGCGGGCCGTGCGTGTCGATCCCAACGTGGCGCTGCGGCACGAATAGACGAGCTGGCCTCTGAACTCCCGTTCGTGGAAATGCGTGAGCCAACAGTGCCAGTGGCAGCGAAGGGGTCTTCGAAGCTTACGTGCTCGGAGCGCCCCCCACGACTCGTCGGGGGAGTTCGGAGCTTCTACTGGGCTTGCGGCAGTGGCTTGGTCCCTGGCGGCAAAACCGGGCGCGCGCGTTCCACCCGCATCGTCACCGTTCCAGCGGCATCCCGCGCCGTGCGCGTAATCCGCAAATCACCTTCCGCCAGGTATTTCAGATGCACGTAGTCGAACGCCAGCCCGGCTCCCGCCATCAGTTTCATGTAGTCGCCGTGGGCAGTCTCATCGGGTGCTTCGGTGTACGCGGCATCCCAGGTGATGTCGGAAGACAGGCCCCCGACGCCGCCGCTGCCGGGAGTCCCCGCTCCGCCCGCGCCCGCCGCACCGGCCTCTCCTCCGCCAGCGGCGCCGCCGCGCCCGCCGGCCGACCCTTTCAACGACATATAAATGCGAATACCGTTGACGATCGGCTGGAACATGTCGCGCGGCTGCCAGCGCTGCCCGAAGCGCTCATAGCGGCTGTTCATGCGCTCCTCCAGCGGCAGCAGGCCCGGTACGCCGCGCTCGGCTTCCACGATCCGGTCCTGAATGGCGAACGCCACGGCCTTGCTGTAGGGATGGGTTTCGTCGCGCAGATATCCCATGCTGGTGAACCAGCCCCGAGGGATCCACCACGCGCGCCCGGAGTTGGCGCCCTGCCGGCTCTGCACCCAGCCCGTGTATTCCGAGAAGGGCTGCACCCATTCGTGCGACGGATACCCGTGGGGATTGAGAAACGCGTCGGGCAGCCACGCGTCGATCAGTTGCTTGCGCGTGCGCGACTCGGGATAGATCGGGTCCGTCTCGGTCTGCCCGCTGGAGACGTCGGCGCTCAAGGTGCCGTGATAGCCGGGATGCAGCAGGTTGTCGGGTGTAATCTTCGCCAGGTCCACCGAGAGCTGCGCGCCATCGGGGTTGGTGATGGGGTGCAGCACCACGTTCACCTTCTTCAACAGCTCCCGCTTTTCCGGATCGGTGAGCAACTGTTCGGCGAGTTTGTTGATGTGGCTGGTGCTCGACACTTCGTTGGCATGCTGCCGCCCCGAATAGACGATCACCGCCTTGGTGGTGCTCTCCTTGGCCCACGAGCGCAGCACCGCCGGGGTCGGCAGCGTCAAGTCGGCGGCCCAGATGTTTTCGCCAAGGTAGCTGCGGCCCATCCAGTAAACGTTGACCCCCGGGTAGGTCGCGAACTTCGCCAGGATCGCGGCATTCTCGGCGGGGCTGATGGGCTCGTCCCACTGCACGATGGGAGTGGTATCGATCTTCGCCACGTCCCCGATCATCGGCCTGGGAGTGGCCGGCGGCGCGACCGCGAAGCTGACGAATTCGCGCGCCGCCGGACCTTCGAGCTTGTTGGTCTCGACCGGCAGTTCGAACTCCACGCCCATCTGTTTGAGGTGCGGATATGCCACCTCATCGCGATACAGCCCCGCCTCGTGCATCTGTTCGAGCCAGTGCAACTGGCCGCGAGCGGCTTCCACCGCGAAGAGGCTGCGGTCCACCTGGTCCTGGCCCTCCAGCTTGAGCCACTCGTCATATTTGTCGGCGGCGAAGTCGGCCGGCAACGTCCAGACCAGGCGCTCGGCTCCGGCTTCCCCAGCCTTCACGCGCGCCTGGATGAGGCGCGGCTGCATGTCTCCGGAGAGCGGAGGCAGATTGCGCTCCTGCTTGTGGTGCTTGCCTTCGGCGTCCGTCCAACTCAAGCGCACTAGCGGGTTGGCCGCCGGCTTCCCGAAGAATTCGATGTGAACGCGGCCGTCCTTGCCGTCCTCCGACCCGTGAACGATGGGAATGATGCGCCCTGTGTAGCTGATCGGCCGGCCGGTCTCCAGGTCCCCCATCATGCTGAGGAAGACGCCGGTGGAGTAGAAGGTGTCCTCCTGCAAAGCTTCCAGCGACGAGATCCGCTCCTTGTCGAGGTCGAGGCTGTAGTCCGGCTCGCTCATGTGGATGTCGAGCTTGAGGGTATCGAAGGGCGGAGCGAATTCGGAGCGCAGCTCGCCGTGGGCCTGCTGCATGATGAACTGGTAGACACGGGGCAGCGTCTTGTTCTGGTAGTGGTCCCAAAACTCCTCGATGTCGGTCTTCACACGCTCGTCGAGTATGGCTTTCGATCCGGCCTCCAGGCGCACCCAGCCGGTCGCGACCTGTACCTGCTCGTACCGCGGAATCACGCCGTTATAAGGCTGCATCACCGTGGCGACCTTGAAATCGCGCGCCAGAATCTCCTTCCCGCCGGCATCGAACGCGTGCACCCGGTAGGTGGGGCCGTTGGCGGGCGGCTCTTCGATCTCCTGCATCGAGATATTCTCGAGCGGAATGTTCAGCTTGCGCGCCAGCATCTCGTCCACCGGGTAAAGCTCCTGCACCCAGCGGGCTTCGGACTGCATGGCGCGCATGCCGCTCGCGTCCACGTTCCTGGCGAAATCGATGCGGATCGTGGCCACGGGCTTCTTGGCGAGTGCCGGTGCGATCTCGTCCATGAGCCAGCTATATCCCTGCTTGTACGAGCACAGCACTTCGACATTCAACCGGCGGGCGTCCGCTCCCGCCTTGGCGAGGATGTCGCGCAACTGGACTTCGAGCTTGCGCCGTTGCTCGGGACCCTCGCTCACGCGCGCCACCAGGCTCACCGGCTGTCCGGCCGCGATCCGGGCAGCGCTGCGCCGCACCGCGTCCACCAGGCGCTTGCCTTCCCACGGAATCACGATGTCCTCGGTGAAATCGGCGGTGGCCTGCTGGAACGGCACTCCCGGCGCGCGGAAATGAAGGGCGGGATCCTGATCGCAGCATTGTGTCCCGGCATGCAGGCTGGCAGCCTTCACCTCTGCATCGGAGTGCAGATGTTCCGACACCTGCGACTTGACGAAGTCCTTCAGATGCGAATCGGCGACATCCACAAACAGCTCCGCTTTCACATTCCTGATGCCCGCGCTGTCGATCGAGCCCATCCAACGATTCAGCAGATAGAGCCCCATGGCAGCCTGGCCGACACTCGACCGGCGCGAGAAGAAACGGTGCAGATCGTAGCGGATCTCTTCCACAGAGAGGTGCTGTTTCCCCGGCTCCCAGAGGTTGGGAAAGTGCTCCGCCAGCAGACCGAGAGCAGCCGCGGAACCTGGTTGATCGCCGCGGGCCCACACCGCGGCGCGCCGTCCGAACGCATCGTCCACGATGCGCAGTTCCCCTTCGCCCGCTGCGAGCGGGGTCTCAGACTGCGCGGCAGCGGTGTCGGACGCCATCAGCTTCTTCTCTGCCTCTTTCGCCAGGGCCGAATCGCCCGCGATTACGGCCTGGGCGCGGATGTCGCGCACGGTCGCGGAATCGGCGGGAGTGGCCAGTGGCAGATTGATGCCGGTAGTCTCCATCCCCATGCGAGCCGCGAGGTTGGCCATGGCGGTCCCTGCGGCGCCGGCAGGCACATAGAGGTGGCCGTTCAGGGTCGAAGGCACCGGCATGCGAGGGGTACCCGTGAAAAGCCCGCGGCTGGTGTAGAGGGTGGCCAGGTCGAGCTTCGCCGGCGCTCCACCCGCGCCGGCTGCGTCGCCGCCAGCCGCGTTTCCGCCGGCCGCAGCCGTGTCGCCTCCGCGCCCGCCAGCCGCCGGCGGCGGAGGGGCGGCGGGCTCTGGTTTCGCGCTCATCGCCGATACCGGCGGTGTCGTGCCCAGCACCACCAGTTCGTGCACCTGCGACAGAGCCGGTTGCGACAGCACGGTGCTGAGCATCGCGGAAGTGAGAGCGGTGCGCGCGCGAAGATAAGCCCGATGGATGTCGGCCTTGCCCTTCACGTAGGTCACACCGGCAAGTTCCACAGACGGGTCGGAAGAGGCCGTGCGGACCGCCTCGGCGATTGCAGAGAGCTGGTCGCCGGGAACTCGCCACTGATACGGAGCCCTTGCGGAGTAGGCTTCGGCCGCGGCCAGCAGCCCTTCCGCGTCGCTGGCAATCACGGCCAGATTGCCATCCGAAGCGAACACCCCGCCCTCTTCTTTCTCGAGCAGCACGGCGAGCGTGGCAAACTCGCGAGCGGAGTAAGGCGTCTTCTCTACCTGGATGCGGGGTGTGTTTCCCAGGCTCGCATCGGAAGTCACGACCACCGGCATGGTCAGCCCGGTAGAGGCGAATCCAAGGCGGGCCGCGATGTCGGCGGCAGCCGCGTTTTCGGCAGCGCCGGGATTCGTCGGAACCACCACTTTGCCGCCGATGAAGTCCGCGATGCCGTCGCCGTTGGTGTCGAGCACCATCCAGCCCGGCGCGAACGGGTCTGCGACCCGGTTCGCCGTCGCCACGGCTGCCGGCGGCGCCTGAAATGCGAAGGCGCACGCCACGGCCAGGGCAAATGCGGCCCAGAGACTGATGCGGCTCACTCGGCTTCGATTCATCGATTCGGCCTCCCAGGGGTTTCGTCGGGCTTATGGTGCACGGACGGGGTACTCAAATATCCTACCCCGGAGACTTCCAGGTGTGCGGAGGAGCCTTGGGTGGAGAGGCATGAAGTGACGCGCTGGTTCCGGCGGACGCCAATGATACCTTGACCATCTACACTTGTATTATGGATGATCCAGGTATGGGCAAGCCGCACGCTCGCCGGCGTCACCGCCGGCGGCTTGAGCTGCCAATTGGCTGCTTTTAGTGCGTGCATTTGAAGGTCTCCCATCAAGACGCCCCGAGATCCTTCCAGCATGGCTGGAGAGCCCCGATCAAGGCCTGATGAAATCGATCATGTGACGCAGGAGTCAACGCGTCACCCCGGTGCTTTCTGAACCCGCACCGCTTGGACGTCGGACATGGCGAGCAGGCCGGTACCCATCATCTCCTCAACGACAGGAATGAGGCGGGCGAGGTTCTCGCCGGTATCGACGATCGAGATCAGAATGGGCTGGTCACGGTATGCCAGGTGCGGCTTGTGGAGCGCGGCGCTTTCGCCGTAGCCTTCCAGGCCACGGAACACCGTCGCACCGGCAATCTTCAGATCACGGCATCGGGCGACGATCGCCTCGTAAAGGAGCTTGCCCTGATACCGATCCGCCTCGGAGATATGGATCCGCAGGATTTTAGCCGGGAAGCCGGGTTGCATCGGCTGCCTCCCCGTCGTGGACACTGCGTTGCAGGCGGACGATCTCCGCATCGGAGAACACGATCAGGCCGTCCTCGAGCATCTCTTCCACCGCCTCGGCCGCGACCGCGATCTTCTCAGGTGTATCGATTACCGAGATCATGACCGGCAGATCCCGGACGGGGTGGAAGAAGCTGGCCTTGTGCTGATGTCCCTTGGCCCCGTATCCGAGAATGCCGCGATACACCGTCGCGCCCGCAATCTCCATCATGCGCAGCCTCCGCACGATGGCTTCGTAAAGCGGCTCGCCGTGCCAGCGGTCAGCCTCGCCCATGAATACTCGCAGCAACCTGGCGGGACCGGCCTTGCGAACATGCGGCCGCGATTCGGACTTCGCGGAGGAGGCCTTACGGGCGAACTTCACCACCGTGGTGTCCTGCACCTCGATCAAGCCGTCGGAGACCATCTCATAGAGCATGGGCAGAACCTCATCGACTTTCTCGGCGTGCTCGACAAATTCGATCCGCACCGGAAGGTGCTCGGCCAGTACCTCGACCTTGGGCGTGTGCAGAGCCTGGTGCGTCCCGAAGCCGGCATAGGCCCTCGTAGCCGTGGCGCCGGACACTCCCTTGTGCATGAGGAACGTCATGATGGCTTCGTGCAGAGCCGTCATGTGATGCCGTGTATCCTCGTTGACGAAAATGGTGACTTTCTTCGCGGGGCCTTTGGTGAGCATGGTGCGCCTCAGCTCTTATTATCGGCGGAGATTTCCGCTCATTTCCGCCGGATGCCGAATAACTGGTGCTGCGTGCGGATAATCAACATGCCTTCGGAAATGGCGGGTGTGGCCATGATCGGCTCGCCCATGGAGTTAGTCCCCAACAGCGCAAACTGCTCGCCCGCGCTGACGACGAAGATGTCGCCGTCTTCGCTCGAGAGGTAGATCCTCCCGTCCGAAGCCACTGGCGAGGCGCTGAAGCCCGAGCCCTGGTGCGGGATGCGCTGGCGGTAGATCTCGCGGCCGGTCTGGAAGTCGTAACAGTCGAGGATCCCCGCGTTTGCGAGCACGTACAAGAAACCGCGATAAAACAATGGCGTGGGCATATACGACCCGCGTTGAGTCTTCGACCAGGCAACCGAGTGGCTGGCGGTGTGCCCGTCGGAGAGGGTAATGTCCCCGGCGGCACCGGCGCGGATCGCGAAAATGGGCGCTTCCGGCCGCCGTCCACTGGCGACGACGATGATGTCGCCTGAAAAGATGGGAGTGGGCGCAGTGATTTTGGAACTGCCGCCAAGCCGCCAGAGTTCCTTGCCCGTCATCGGATCGTAGCCACGGACGAAATTCGACGCGTTGGTGACGAGCTCGGTACGGGACTTGCCGGGGTAGATGGTGGGAGTGCCCCATGAGGGCAACTCGTCGCGCTCGGTCTTCCAGACGGTCTGCCCGGTCTTCCGGTCCAACGCGATGAGGAACGAACCCTTCTGCTGATCGCACTGGGCGATCACCAGGTCGCGATAGAGAATCGGCGAGCTGGCGGTGCCCCATTCGTACTCGGGGAGATCGTAGGCTCCGACATCGAATCGTCCGAGATCCCGTTGCCACAGCGGCTTGCCGTCGAGAGCGTAGGCGTACATGCCTTGCGAGCCGAAGAACGCGACCACTACTTCGCCATCGGTGGCAGGTGTGGCGTTGGCGTAGGTGGCCTTCATGTGCCGCTTTTCCTTGGGCACACCCTGGTACGCCAGCCGCTCCCAGAGCAGGGCGCCCGACTTCTTGTTCAGACAAAGGAGCTTCCACTGCTGCACGCTGCGGTCGTCGGAGGCATCACCCTCACCGTATAGTCCGCGCTTGAAGCTGGCGTCGGGCCGGCTGCTGACCGCGGTGGTCACGAAGATGCGGTCGCCCCAGACGATTGGGCTGGAGTGGGCCAGGCCGGGGATGGGGGTCTCCCAGGCGACGTTGGTCCCTTTGCCGGCATCCCAGGCCACGGGCAGTTTCTGGCCGTCGGCCGCGCCGGACGCGCCGGGACCGCGAAACGAGGGCCAGTCTTGCCCGGCGGCGCCGCACAGGCAGAGGAGAGCGGCCGAGATGGCTCTGAGCATGCGCCGTAGTATATCAGCCGGCCGGCGGTGGTGGCTTCCGCCGGCGCTCAGGCTGCCGTTACTTGACTGGCGCCTTGAGGAAAGAGTTGACCGTCACGGGCCCGCTCGTCACGGAACAACCGGTCAGACCCGCGACCCCGTAGATCGGGTTGGACACGCAACCCCACCAGTTGGCATCCGCGTTCACACTGGCGCCGCGCAGGTTGGCCACTCCGATCCCGCCGCCCTGGAAGGTGTTCCGCTGCACGCGGGCGTCGCCGGGGGCATTGATCACCACGGCCAGCATCTCCTGCGAAAAAGTGTTCTGCATGATAACGGTGCCGGTGATGGGCGAGATGCCGGCGACGTTAATGCCCGCCGGACCAGGAGTCGGTGTGTCGGCCTGGTCGGCGCCGTTGGCGCTGATGGTATTGCCGATGATGACGTTGTTGTTCAGATTCTGCTGCGGCGTGTGACCATGAATGGATACACCCGGAATTCCATTGCCGGTCAGCACATTGTTGGACACGAGGTTACCGAACGCCGCAGTGCCCGGAGCGGAAGCAAAGATACCCACTCCAGCGCCCTCGCCCATGACGCCGTTCCGTAAGGACTGGTTTCCGGTGACCGTGTTTTGATACACGCCCAATGCCGTGGTCGAACCTGAGACCTGGGCTGGAGGATGCGACGCGAGCGTGATGCCGCAGTCCAGCGTGTTGTCGGTGACGGCGTTGCCGGCGATCAGGTTATCGTGGGAGGCGCCGGTGTCGTCGCTCAACAGGATACCGCCCGCATTACTCTGCACGACATTGTTGAGAACGAACGAGTGATCGGCTCCGCTCAGATGGATTGCCTCACCGCAATCGAAATCCTCACCGGTTTCAAACGAGGCAATACCGGGGCATGTGGAATTGCCTCCCGCGAAGGTCAACGACTTGTCGTTGTTCATCAGGATGTTGCCGGAAATGGTCACCGCGGAGGCGTTGGTGACCAGGATACCTTCGAAATTGGCATCCTGCACGGTGAATCCGGAAACGACCACATTGGCGAGGGCTTTATTGTCGATGCCATCGATGTAAATGCCGGTGCCAAGGCCGGATGCTTCGATGATTGTTTTCGCCGGATCGGAGCCGATTAACGAGAGCGATTTGCCGATTGTGACCGACTCCTTGTAGGTACCGGCGGAGACGTTCACAGTGTCGCCCGGGGCGGCCGCGGTCACCGCGGCTTGAATGGTCTTGTAGCAGCCGTTGGCGCCGGAAGGGTCCACGCACAGGTCGGCGGCGGCGGCCGGAAAGCAGAGACCAACCATGGCAAAGGCGGCAAGTGCGATTCGCGGGGTAGTCGGACAGATGGTGTTGTGGAACGAGCGTTGGGACATTCAGCAATTTTCCTCAATGAGTGGAATCAGGTTGTCTTGGTCTACGCAGTATAGGGGATTGGGTCCACAAACGCAAAATCTGGTGATGCCGGGCCGAGAATTATTGCCCGGAGGAGATCGCGGAATCTCGTGTGAGACGGTAGACGTGGGATTTTGGCTGGGCCATCGCACGCTGCAACTCGACGGCCTGCTCTTCGAGCGCGTCGAGCGCCTGGGATGCCGGCCTGACGCCGGGCAAGTGGTCGTCTTTGAAAGCATCCTCCACCATGCGCCAGCGCGCCACGTGGAGATAGTTGTGTTTGAATGCCTCCACCTGGACCGCTATGGACTGTTTCGCCATCGGGGTGGGCAGCGTTCCAAGGTTGATTCCCTGCCCCAACTCCCGCGAGTCGAACGTGCCGATAGCCGCACCGTCGATTTCCAGACGGTATTTGCCGGTTTGGAGGTTGGTCACCCGCAAAGTTTCCTGATCGAGGATCTTCACCACGTCGCTAAAACGCAACGCAATGGGAATGGTTTCCGCGCTTCTGTCGATAGCCAGCGGGAGTGCCCGATCGTCCTGCCTCCAGGCGATCGTGTTGCCGACTTCGATGTCGTGGAGTGCGGTGTTGCGGGAATGCGCCACGGCGCCTGTCGACCCATCGATTTCCACGTCGGTGACGATTGGCGGCGCGTGCCACGCTTCGAGGAGCGCGGCCGCCATCACCAGGTTCACGCCCTCTGCAGGGTGAACGCGATCGGGAATGAGCAGTTGCGCCGCGCGCGTGGGCAGGCTGGCAGCGGCCTTGAGGAGTGCCACGGAGGGCGCATGCAAGTCCGCCAGATCGAGATGCTCTTCCTTCGCCAGGCGCTCGACAAATTCGCCGAATCGGGCCTGCACGGAATCGTAGCCGCCTTCGAAATCCGGCGGCCGCGTCACGTCGTCGTATGGCGTGGGTTTGAGCAGTGTGATTCTGGCTTGAGGAAGCTCTTTGCGGATGAGTTCGACGATGTGGCGGTATCCCTGCTCATACTTCTCGAGGAGTTGGGGATTGAAGGCCTGGTACTCGCCGTCGTTCATCCCTAACAGGATGGTGACGACCGAAGGATGGTAGGCGAAGACATCTCGCTGGAGGCGCTGCTCGATGGTCCCGCCGGCTCCGCCGCTCACGCGGTCGCCGCCCCAGCCGGAATGCACGAAGCGCACACGCATCTTCGGAAAACGCGCGGTCACATACGCTTCGGTGTAGACCGAGTAGAGCAGGTGGGCCGTGATGCTGTCGCCGTAGAACACCACCGTGTCTCCCTCATGAAGGTAAAAGGAAGGAGGAGAGGCGGCGGTTGCAGCCAGACACAATACACCCGGAATCACCCACGCGCCCGTTAATCGCATGTTCCTTATTTCGAGTGTAGGAGAGCGGGGCAATGGCCTCAAGTGAGGAACCGCACACCAAATGTTATTTGTGTCCGTTTAAACGAGTTGGGCCTCAATGCAGAGTGCTCCCAAAAGGGCTGGACAAAGGTTCGGGTCTTGTTTAGAATATGATAGGTTCCACAGAATCGCTCAATCCGGTTCGTCGCATGGCATGCGGATTGAGCAGTGGGAGGAGGAGGAGCGGCGGCTTGAAGAGGAAAACGAGAAGTTACTGCTGGTCACCACCGGCCGGAAATCGCAGTCTCTTCCATCCGGCTGAGTTCCTGCCATGAATACGATTAACGAGATTACCTTCTGCGGGCGAAAGTTCACGGCGCAGGAAGTGGAGTTGATGCGCGTGGTGGCGCGGGACTATGCCGGTCTGGGAGTGACCGAGATCGCCCGCACCCTCTGCGAGCTGTTGCAGTGGACCCGGCCCAATGGTGGACTGAAGAATCACGAATGCCGACAACTGCTGGAGCATCTGGCGGTCGAAGGCGTGCTGACGCTCCCGGCTTTGCGCAAGTTGGGGGGACGAGGGCCGCGGCGCGTGAACCTATCGCTTCCGCAGGCTGAACCAGTGCCAGTCGAGTGCGCCGCCAGGGAATGCGGACCGCTCGAGTTGGTCCTGGTGGAAGGGGAGCGGGAGAGCCGCAGGTGGCGTGAACTGGTCGAACGCTATCACTACCTGGGATGCTGCGTGCCGTTCGGCGCTCACTTGCGCTATTGGGTCAGGAATCGCGATCGGGAACTGGCGTGTCTGCTCTGGACCTCCCCGGCTTGGAAGATGCAGGCGCGAGACGCCTGGATCGGATGGAGTGACGAGCAGCGAAAGCGCAATCTACAACGGATCGTCAACAATGGGAGGTTTCTGGTGTTGCCGTGGGTGCGCGTCAAAGGGCTGGCCAGCAAGATCCTGGCGTTGAGCGCCCGCCAAATGCCGCGCGACTGGCAAGCCCAATATGGGTATCGTCCCTTGCTGCTGGAAACCCTGGTTGACCCGCAGCGCTTTCGGGGGACTTGCTACCGCGCCGCCAACTGGGTTCATGTGGGACAGACCACCGGCCGCGGACGCATGGATCGGGAACACGAACGGCACGGTCAAGTCATCAAAGACATCTTTGTGTATCCGCTGGTCCGTGACGTCAGGGAATGCCTCCGCGGGGCTTTGCCCGGTCAACCAACGCCTTCCGTTTCGGAGGCAGCTTGGCCATAACCGGAGTCGGATTCCAATTGCAGCCGATCGTGCAACGAGCGGGACCTGATGCTTGCGATACATTCTTGCCCGGCGTCATTCCGTACTCAGTTCAATTCGGCGGCCTCGACATCATCCGGCTCCGCCAATTCATCAAACCCTGTAAACAAAACTGTTATTTCTGGCTGGCAGATCGTCCGGGGACCGAATGAGTGCGAAACCAATCCACGCCAGTCCGCGCGACCGGCGCACCGGGGTCCTCTCGTCGGCGGTCCCGTGGATCAGCAGGATGGGAGTGTGCGACACGCGCACGGCAGCGGCAGGAGAGGCACGCCGCAGGTCCACATCGTAGCGCAGGCGAGCGTACCAGAGTCCGGATTCCACGACGGGCCGGAAGATCTGCGGGTCCAGCCGCGAGAACTCCGCGAGACGGTCGTCAGGCAATTTCCGGAAAGCTGGCGAACGACGAGCCGGCGGCCACGGCTCGGAAGCGATTCTCGTGCGCGACAGACTGCAGCAGCACTCCGGCGCCCAGCGACATGCCCAGCCCGTAAAGGCACCGGATGTGCTGCGTCTCGACGAGCCAGTCTGCCCATGAGCTCACGTCCCCGGACTCGTCTATGCCGTACGTGGTGATGCCGCCGCTGCTTTCGCCATGCCCTCGAAGATCGGGCGGCAGGACCGCCAAGCCGCTGCGCAGGAGATACCGCGCGTGGCCGAGCATGTCTTCGCGATTACCCTTGATGCCGTGCAGGACCAGAACGCCGGCGGCATCGTGATGAGGCGGAGTGAACAGCCAGGCGCGCAGAACGACCCCGTCAGGGACGGTGATCTGAACTGCTTTCCACTCGAAGCCGGTCTCGCGGGCGAGTTCACGCGCGTTTTCGGGTTGTGGGCGGCGGTGGCGAATATGAAGCGCGGTCTCCGCGCCGACGACTCCCGCGACCATGCATGCGCCGAGAGATGCGATCAGGGCGGCGACCAGCCGTCTGCCCGTGATGAATCGCCAGGTCACATCTTAATGAGCCTGCTGGAATGCGGGATTCTTTCCGAGGCTCACCAGGTTGGCCAGGATGCGGTAGGCGCCGGACACGCCTGAAGGAAGCTGGCGATAGAGTGCGAAAGCATCGTAGATGTACGCGCCCTTGCCATAGCGTGCCAGCAGCAGCCCTCCGCGCTGCGGGTCCTGGTCGGGATCGTGCGTCTCCACCAACGCGTCGTAGTGCGAATCCCAGGACTGCATGAAACCATGGCCGCGCTCCTCGACCCAGCCTGCAAAGTCCGATTCCGTAATGCGATTGGGCCAGGTGAACACGGGATTGCCGGGATCGAGAAGCCGCACCTTGGAAGCCTCGTCCACCACTTTCTGGGGATTATTTCCCAGGCTGAACGGGTAGGGGCCGTAGTCCTGGTCGAAATCCTGCAGGTTGTACTGCACGATCAGGACGCCGCCGTTGTGCACATATTCGAGCAGCCGGCGATTCGCCGATTTCAGTTCCGGACGCACGGCATAAGCCCGGGTGCCGAGAACGATGGCGTCGTAACCGGAAAGATTGCCTTGCGTGATGTCGCTGGCGGCGAGGACGCGGACGTTCTGTTCCAGATTTTCGAGAGCCTGCGGCACTTCGTCCCCGGTGCCGGGCAGATACGCGATGCGAAGGCCGGGCGCGGTTTTCACATCAACGCCCACGGCACGATATACGGCCGGGCGGTAGTAGGGATACGGGCGCAAGCCGGCGTACCCCACCAATCGGTACCCCTCCTCATACGTCTTGCCTTGATACTCGGCCACCGCGGTGACAGGATACTCGCCCGGCTTGACGGCATCGGGGTACACCGCGAAGGTGATGTTGTGATCTTCGCCGTCGCGGACGAATGATAGCGGGACCGAATCGGGAGAGGAGTGCCAACCATTGGGCAGGCGCAGCCTGACAGTGCCTTCGGCCGCGCCTTTCACATTGCTGTGAACGGTACACGAGAAGGCGAAGGATTTGGCGCCGACCGGCACGGCTCCCGCCGCGGGCGACACGGAGATGGAAATCGCGGGGCCCATCAGCAGGGGCTGGGAGACGATCCCCAGCGCCTGCACGCGCTGCGTGGTCTGGACCACCTGTGAGAGGCGCAGAACCGCACCTCGATACGACACTCTGACAGAAGCCGACAACGGGTATGGGGCAAGAGAAAGGTTGCGGTAGCGTGGATCGGTCAGATCGTAGTAAGCCTGTTCTTCGTTGGGGCGAGTGAAGTATGCGCGGGTCAGGGTGGCGTCAGCCGGCGCAGACACGGTGAAGCGCCCCTGTGCGAGGGCGTGGCCAGCGACGCTCTTCGGAGGCGGATCGCCCGCGCTCTGAATCTTCCAGGCCTTTCCGTCGGAGGCTTCGAGCGTCACGGCGTCAAGGTTCACAGGATCGGGGCTCTCATTCAGAAACTCCACCTGCACGCCGAAAGATTGCCCGGGGATGGCGATGGTGAACGTGGGGACGGCTGCTCCGAACGGGTTGCGTCCTTGCGGTTCCTTCTCGGGAAGAACCGCGGCCTGGAGCACCAGTCCGAGTGACGCGGCCAGCGCCTGTTCGAACTGGTCCTCCTTCGCGCGCAATTCGAAGAGGACATCTGATTTTCCGGGCTCCGGCAAGGCGCCGCCGCGGACCTGGCCGATCAGAGAGCGGGCAGCCATGAGACCGTCCGCAAGCACCGGAGCGATCGCCTGCGGGCGATCCGGCTGGTACTGATCGTTCGCCTGGTTCCCCAGCCACGCGAGCTGTGCAAGGCCGCTCTTGAGATAGTCCGGCTCGGAAGCGACCAGCGAGCCGATGCCGTTGACAGACGCGTCGATGCCGTCGAAGAAGCTCTCCTCGTGGTCCGCCGCGGGCACGCGGGAGTCGTAGCGGTGATAGGCACTGGCGAAAGGCGCGGGCTTGGGAATCGCGACGCCGTTGTTCTGGCTCTTCTGATACCCCAGGCCCTCGCGTCCGATCTGCAGATACGTCAGGCCATTCGGCGGTGAGTAGTTGCCCTCCTGAATCTCCAGCGTGGTGGAAGGTTTCTCGCTGGACCACTTCTGATGGATGTAATCGAAGAAGCGAACCGGCACGTACTTGTCGATGGCATAGTCGTACATGCCCTGCGGCGTGACGTCGAAGAACGGCACGTGCTCATAGACCTTGAGCGGAGTCCAGGGGCGGAGGCCTTCGCGGATCTGTTCCGGGAAGCGGCTGGGGTCGCCGGCCGCGAGGAAAGCTTCCTGCGCCATCTGGCCCGCCACCTGGTGATTGCCGTGCCCATCGGTGCCGGCACCCACGAACACCGAGGTGATCACCAGCGGGCGCGTCATACGAATCACGCGGACCACGTCCGCCAGCACGCGATCGTGATCCCACTTTTCGAGCGCTTCTTCGCGGGTCTTCGAGAAGCCGTAGTCGATCACGCGGCCCCAATACTGATCGACGCCGTAATAACGATCGGCGGCGAGCAGTTCCTGCGTACGGACCAGGCCGAGGGCATCGTAGTTATCGGGAGACATGGCGTTCTGCCCGCCTTCTCCACGGGTCAGAGTGAGCAGGATGGCGCGCGCTCCATTGCCGCGAGTCTCCATCGCGAGCATACCACCGTCCTCATCGTCGGGGTGCGCCGTGACCATCAACAGGCTGGCGCGCGTCTTGAGAGCATGGAGCCAGCGAGTGAGCCCGGCGGACCCGCGATCGACTTCGGCCTGGAGAGCGTCGGGAGTGGGCGCCCGCGGGGGAGTGTCGGCGGTCTGGGCGGACAGGGCACACCAAAGCAATACGGCCAACACGCAGATCGACACCCCTCGCAGAATGAAACGCATACCTGTATTGTTCGCTGAAGCCGACTTCACACGCAAGTTGGTGGGTTCCGTGTCTCGATCCAGTATACTGGGGCATTGGCCGAGGTTTGACTGTGGAGAGCCGGGGAGAGATTACGCGTGTGCTGGATCGGCTGCGGGCGGGCGATGCGGACGCCCACGAGGAGTTGATGAGGCTGGTCTACGAAGACCTGCGGCATATCGCCGCGGGACAGATGCGCGGCGAACGGCCGAATCATACCCTGCAGCCAACGGCCCTGGTGCACGAGACCTATTTACGGCTCCTCGGGACGGAAAAGACCGCATGGGAGAATCGGGCGCACTTTTTCGCCGCCGCCGCGAGCGCGATGCACCACGTCCTCGTGGACCACGCTCGTCTTGCCCGCGCTCAAAAGCGCGGATCGGGCACGATCCCCAGAGAACTGACGGACACGGTGGCGGCGATTGAGGGGCGCGTCGACGAGATACTCGCCGTGGACGAAGCGTTGGATCGGCTGAGCCAGATATCGCCTCGCCAAAAAACAATAGTGGAAATGCGGTTTTATGCCGGCTTCACGGAGGAAGAGATTGCCGAGATGTTACAACTCAGCTCACGCCAGGTGAAGCGCGACTGGGCTACCGCCAAGGCTTGGCTGCACGGCGAAATGCGGGGCAGAGCGTCCGCCGGGACCGAGTTTGGATAGCTCTCATCGTACGGTCCCGGTTATTCGACCGAGATCGTGACACTGCAGACCTTTACACCTGCGACAACCGATTCAACTTTGTCGCATTTGATGAAGCCACCAGCGTCTACGTTCGTAAAGCTGATCTGATTGTCGCCCGCTCGGGCTGCCGCCTCGAATCTGGTTTGGAGGAGGGTTGTTAATCGACGATCAAATGTGATAACTAATTTGGAGCAGTCTTCTTCCCGAGTTTGTTCCTCTGATTTGCTCATTTTGTTTACCTTTTCACTCATCTCAAGTACGTTTCTGTCGTATCGCTGCAACTAGGGCTTCATTTTGTTTAACCTAATAGTGCTGCCAAAGTCAACAACAGCCATGCCACGTTTGAGACTATCTCCATATGTGAGCGTCCTGGCCAGCGGCCCCGACCGCATCTACTGGATCACGGAGTCCCAGCAGGGCATCTGGTCTGCCTCTCACGTGGGTAGGCTTTCCTCTCTTCTGAGCGAGCCGCAAACGAAAGATGCCCTCCTGCACAACTTTTCCCCGGGTGAAGACCGCGAAAGTGCGGCTGAAGCCCTGAAAGAAATGGTCGCGCGATCCTTGGTCATACAAGTTCCGGACGACCCATCCCTTTTCTCTCTCTGCTCAGACCTGGGAATCAGCTGTCAACAAGTAAAGCGGGAAAAGTGGGAAAAAGGTGCCACGGTAATGGCACTCGACGTCGAAACCGGTCGTGCGGTGGCGACCGCCTTATCCGGCAAGGGCGTGTCGATTCACGGTGACGCGAGTTTGAGAGTAGTGGTAGTCTCGGACTATCTTGACCGCCGCGTGGAACAAATGCACCAGCAATGTCACGTCGGGAAGCTAGCTTGGATGATTGCCAAATTAGAGGGCGAAGAGATTTGGCTCGGTCCCATCTTTCGACCCGGCGAAACGCCATGCTGGCGCTGCCTGGCAGTGCGGCTGCGAGAACGAAGCTGGCTGCAGAGCCAATTGCCCGTCCTCGAATCGCCAGTCTGGCGGGCGGCGAAAGGTCGGCTCGCGGCCGCCGCCGAGTTTCTTGCCCTTGAGGTCGCGAGATGGCTGCTGGACGGTCCGGGTTCCCTAGAGGCGACGATCTGGTCATTTCGTTGGCTTGAACTCACCTCCGGCCGTCACGTTGTAGCCCGGATGCCGAATTGCCCGGACTGCGGAGCGCCCAAAGCTGCCACACTCCCCAAAGCGCCAGTGCTGTGCAGCCAGCCTCTCGAATGTACTCCGCCGGAGGACCTCCGACTCGAGATTCCAGAGTCCAGATTCGACCGGCTCGAAGCGCTCGCAAGCCCGATTACCGGGATCATGAGTACCTTCGAACGCCGCGACCAGGGATCCACGCCATTAGTAT
>DATJWB010000191.1:0-39021 GCA_035501495.1 Bryobacteraceae bacterium
GGTGACGTCCACCGAAGTGCCGAGAGCCTGCTTCAATTCGTCGAGAGTGGCGACTTGATGGCGCAGGAGAAGGGTGCGCAAGACATCGGAGCGGAAGGAGATGGGGCGCATAATGTTATAATTCCGACTGGAGGAGTTCTCCTAATCGGAACTGTGGCTCCTCCATGGGCCCACAAAACCTCGAGAATCCGAAATTCCAGCTTGGCGAGTGCGGGCCTATTCATCTGTTTTCGACCTTACTACTCAATAGTAAGATCGTCAAGAGCTCGTCGAGTCGTCAGGACGAAGATGCCTGGCAGCCCCGCGGAAAGTGGCCGCCGACCAACCGGTATCCTCCCTGACGCCGGGAAATGCCAGGAGTCGTCGCACCGCATTGACTCCTTGCCAGCCCTAATTCGCCGAAAGCCTCTCCACGTGGTCGATCACCAGGACCACCAACCGCTCCGCCGCCACCACTGTCAGTCCGATCTGCTCCTGGAGCGCCACTGGAAGCGGTGGTGCTTCGCCGGCTGGATAGAACTCGGCAAGCGCCGCCGCCTGCTCCGGCGATACGCGGACTGCGCTGGGGAGGCTCGGCATATGTTCCAGCGCGAAGTCGTGACCTCCGGCAGGCCGGTTCTGTCGAACAGCGGGCGATCGAATTGCGGGCCAATCTGAAGCACCAGCTCCGACATTGTGACATTGTAGTAGTTCATCCGTAGCCGCCCGATCGCTATCATCCTGCTCTCTACGTCCGGCGCGCCCCAGATCGCAGGCCGGCAGTTCCCTGGTCGTGCGATCTCGTTGCGCCATTCCGGGGCACCCTCGACATGCCGTCATCACGAGCCCCGCGAGGAGACCCGGCATGGTCACCCGGTTGCCGCTGATCCGAATCGGGCTCTGTCGCCAGGCATTGCCCAAGGCGAGCCTTTTCGCGCGTTCCACTCTTTCGCCACAACCGGGATCGAGCCTTAGTCTACCGGAACGTGCGTACCTTTCGCCTCCTGTTTGCGCGAGAGGTACTCGATCCGGCTGTCGATCAAGCTGCGAACGCCCTTCAGAAATTCGATGCGGGAATTGCGGAAGTGATTGCGGGTGGCGTCATTCCAGACGCGCTCGAAAAACGGCGCTGCCGTTTCGCAGAAGAAGCACCCATACTGGTGCTCGTGGGGAGGGGTGTTGGTCTTTTCGTCCATGTCAGCTCTCCTTCATTTCCACGGTCAGTATCCTATTCTCCAACTTTGCGCGGCTGGGCGAAAGGGTCGCCATGGAGGTCGGCAGTCCGATGTGGCGTCGAAGAGTTCCAATCTCGACCACCAGCTCGTCGCCCTTCTTGAACAGGCCCACCTCGCCCTTGGCGGCGAAGGGCAACTGCAGCCGCACCTCGTAGTGCCCGTCTTGCTTGGAAAAGGTGTACGGCGCTTCGGTGCGGGTCACCGCCGCGGGGTCTTCCTGCTCGCTGTATAGAGATCGCGCCAGGTCTTCCAGCCGCTCGCGTCCCAGCACCTCGTGCGTAAACAGCGGCACGCGTTTCACCGGCACCGGCGCGAAATACCGCTCGATTTCCTCCAGAATGTGGGCCTGCGAGGTCTGCCATTCCTGGAAATAGGTGTCGGTGACTTCGCGCGGAAGCACGCGATTCACGATCACGCCATCCACCGCCAGCCCGTGCAGCGAAAAATACACGAAGGCGCGCTGCGTCTCGCGCAGCACCATGCGCTCCGGGTTGGTTACCAGACGGACGCTCGTGATCTTGGGGTCCTCCAGCAATTCGCCGATCCCTTCCAGCCTCGCGAACAGATTCTGAATGTTGGCGAAGTACGTGTCGGGCGGCAGCTCCACCGGCGAGACGCGATTGGCGATGGGCCGCACGGCTTTCAATATCCCGCGCTGGAAGGGAAAGATGTGCTTCATGTACCACTCCAGCGTGGTGGGCATGCTCACGAAGCGCATCGACTCGGCGGTGGGCGCGCAATCCAGAACGATCACGTCGTACCGCTGCTCGCGCCGGAACTGGTTGACGTACATCATGGCGCTCAACTCCTCCATCCCTGGCAGGATGGCGAGTTCTTCGGCCTCCACGTCGCTGATCCCGGTGGTCCGCAGAACCGAAATCACGTAGGACGAGATCTCCCGCCAATGGCGCTTGATCTCCTTCTGGATATTGACCTCGTGGATGGCGAGGCGCTCGTCGATGGAATATGGGTCGCCCGTGCGGCCGTGGAAGAGGGCCGTTTCCAGATCGAAGGAGTCCGCCAGGCTGTGCGCCGGGTCCACGCTCATGACCAGGGTTCGGTATCCCAGGCGGGATAACTGCAAACCGGTCGCTGCCGCCAGGCTGGTTTTGCCCACTCCTCCTTTGCCGCTAAACAGCAGGATACGCATACTTCAATTTTAGCGGGCGCCGCGCGCAACCAGCTACTGCGGGCCGCTCAGGCCGGCTGTGGAATTTCGATACCGAACATCGCGAAGTACTTGCGCGGCAATCGCGTGGGCCGGAAGTCGCGGGTCAGGAAGATGTGGCGGGTGAATCCGCTGGCCAGCCTTCGACCGTCGGCGGCCAGCCGCATCTCATAGGCAAATTTCACCATTCGCCCGCCAGCCTCGTCGATCCAGGTGCGGATGATCACCTCGTCGTCGTAATGGGCGGGCGACGCGTACCGGCAGTTCGACTCCGCCACCGCCAGAAGCACGCCGTCGTCGCGCTCCATGTCCCGATAGTTGAACCCGCAGGCGCGGCACAACTCCACCCGGCCGACCTCCATCCAGACCAGGTAATTCGCATAGTAAACCACCCCCATCTGGTCGGTTTCGGCGTAGCGCACACGAATGCGCGTCTCGGCGGATGGCTTCATGCGGAACCCGCATTGTAACCCGAGGCAGGCTCGAGTCACACCGGAACGCGACGGAGACCATACCTTCTTCGCAACGAAGGGTCACCTGTAACCGTCTGTTATCCTGAAGCTTCTGCTCACAATGCGAGTGCGCGTGCTGTTTTTCGGGATGTTAAAGGAGTTCGTGGGGCGGCCCGCGGAGGAGGCCGACTTTCCCGCGGGCACGGACCTGCGTGGCATCTTCGAAAGTTACGCAAGCCGGCATCCCCGGCTCCGGGACCTGGCAAAGAGCATCGTAATGGCTCGAAATCAGGAGTTTGCGGACCTTTCCACGGCCGTCGAGGAGGGCGACGAAGTGGCCTTCCTGCCGCCCGTAAGCGGGGGCATCGCGAAGACCGAGCCTGCGGTTACAACCGCCGAAGGTCATTACTTCCTGCTCACCCGGCACGTCATCGAGCCGCGTTCGGTCATTGCCCGGCTCCTGTCGGGTCAGGAAGGCGCCGTAGTCACATTCGAGGGCACCGTCCGGAACAACACCGGGGGCCGCGAGACTCTCTGCCTGGATTACGAATGTTACGAGAGCATGGCGCTCAAACTGATGGTCCGGATCGGACAGGAGATCGCGGCGGCCCACCAGGTAGCCCGCATCGCCATGGTGCATCGCCTGGGACGCATGCTGGTAGGGGAAACCAGCGTGGCGGTGATCGTTACGGCTCCCCACCGGCGCCCGGCTTTTGAAGCCGCGCTCGAAGGAATCAACCGGCTCAAAAAGGTTGTCCCCATTTGGAAAAAGGAACATTTTCTCGACGGAGAAGTTTGGGTGGAAGGAGAGTGGGACCGAAATGTGCCAGTCGCTGGGTAGATTCGTGGGCCTCTCCCGATTCGTTCTCGGTGCCGGACTGTACGCCGCGGTTTCGTGTGCGCAGGAGACTCCCACCATCAAAGTCGATGTCAACCTGGTACACGTCATCGCCACCGTCAAAAATAAGGCCGGCGACCTGGTGGGGAAACTGCAACTGGAGGATTTTGAGATCCTCGACAACGGCGCTCCCCAGGAAATCAAGCTCTTCGCCCACCAGACCGATCAACCGCTGTCGGTAACGCTGCTGGTGGACACCAGCGGGTCCACCGCCAAGGAATTGAAGTACGAAGGCGATTCCGCCCTGAAGTTCCTGCACGCCCTTTTGAGCGAGGGTAATCCCGCCGATGCGGTGGCGCTCTACACCTTCGATTACGACATTACGCAGCACGGTTTCACGCACAATTACGGCAACCTGGAACGCGATTTGCGGATGCTGCATGGCGAAGGCGGGAGCTCCGTTTACGACGCGGTATTTTATGCTTCGCGAGCCTTGCAAAACAGGCAGGGCCGCAAGGTGATGGTCATCGTTACCGATGGCGGTGACACCACCAGCTCGCGCGATCTCAAGACCGCCCTCAAGGAGGCGCAATTGGCCGATGCGGTGATCTACGCGGTGGTGGTCATGCCCATTACGAACGATGCGGGGCGGAATGTCGGAGGAGAAAACGCCCTGACCTACATGGCGCAGCGGACCGGCGGACGCACCTTTCCGCAGACGTCCAGCACCCAGCTCGACAAGACCTTTGCCGACATTATCGCGGAACTGCGGACCCAATACCTGCTGGGATTCTATCCGCACGGGGCCCCTCTGACGAAAGATCCGTACCATAAGCTGGACGTGCGGGTGAAGTCGCCGGAATTGCGGGTCTCCGCGCGTAACGGCTATTATGGGGATGCGGAGGCTGCCCCGGGCACGCCGGCGGAACAGATATCCGTAACTCCCGATCGAAAGAAAGTGCAGAAGAAGTGAGCAACTCACCATCAGGCGGTAAATCGGCGCGCGCCCCGGAATCTACGTTTGAGGAAGCCCGTTATCTCAAACGGCTGATCGAAAACTCGACGCCCGTTCGCGTGACCATGGCGGACGGAGAGGAAGTGGTGGGGGTGATCGAGTATTACGACCACTCTTTCATCCGGCTGACGCGCCAGGGCCAGCCCAATCTGTTTATCTTCAAGCAGGACATCAAGTACCTCCAGGAAGAGGCGTAAACCGCCGCCTGCAGAAGCACGTTCCGACAATGTCTTATCTGGAAACCGCAAAGGAAATCGCGCGCGAAGCGGGCGCCCTGCTGGCGAACAGCTTCGAACGGCGCCCGGCCTACGAATTGAAGGGCGAGTTCGACCTGGTGACGGCGACCGACCGTGCGTCGGAAAAGCTGGTGGTGGAGCGGCTGCGCACGCATTTTCCGGCGCACGCCATCGTGGCCGAAGAAGGCGGCGGGCACGAGAGCGGTTCGGAGTATCGGTGGTACGTCGATCCGCTGGACGGTACCACGAACTTCGCCCACGGCTTTCCGATGTTCAACGTCACCCTGGGGCTCGAGCGCGCCGGCGAGATGATCACCGGCGTGATCTACGACCCGATCCGCCAGGAGATGTTCGCCGCCGAGCGCGGCTCGGGTGCGTGGCTCAATAATCGCCGGGTCCGCGTGTCAGCCACCGGGCGCCTGGCTGACAGCCTCGCCTCCACCGGTTTTCCGGCCCGGAAACGGCATCATAACGTCAACATCCACTTTTATTACCAGGTGGCGATGGCGTCGCACGGCGCGCGTCGCACCGGCTCGGCGGCGCTCGACCTCGCATACGTGGCTTGCGGCCGATTAGATTTCTTCTGGGAATTCGGGCTCAAGCCTTGGGATATGGCGGCCGGGACGCTGCTCGTGGCAGAGGCCGGCGGCCGCGTCTCCGATATGCGCGGAGCGGTGCACCGGATGACCTCGGACCACCTGCTGGCCGACAACGGCCATCTGCACGACGAGGTCATGCAGCTCTTTGGAGAGATTTTCCAGGGACAATACCGGCTGGCGTTGCCGCAGATCGGCTAGAGGTACCGTGACGCAGGCACTCGTGCCAGCACTCGTGCCTGTACCCATAAGGTCAACCTCTTCTGCTGTTCGAACCCGCCGGCATACTGAATACGGGCAACGTGCGCGGCGATCTGACCGTCGAACGGACGCAGACGATTTGAGCGGCTGTCGACTCGCGCGCTGTCAGCGGGCGCGTGCAGAAGCGCTTTGCCGCGCGTACTCCAGGAAGAGCTCCATTCCCTCGTAGTCGCGCGGGCCGAGCTCGTGAACGATGTGCCTGGTGAGGTACTCTCTCACGACCTCGGGAGCAAACTCGCGCGCCTCGGACTCCGACACCACAATCTGCTCCATGTGCTCCTTGCCGTAGCGGCACGATTCCCGGAATGCCTGTACCACTTCCGGGCCGGCGGTTCCCTTGCGCCCCGCCCACACGGCAAATACCATCGGCAGGCCGGTCATCTCCACCCACTCCTGCCCGAGGTCGTAAACGTGGTAGGGCACAGTCAGAGGAATGCGCAGCGCCGGGTCGCCGATGATCAGGGCAGCATCCGCGGCTGTCAGCATGCCGGCGAGATCGGGCGGGTGCGGAATGCGGCGTGGCTCGGCGCCATATCGCCGCTCCAGGATGACCCGTGCTAACTCGACGGACGTGCGCGAACTCGAATCCACCGCCAGGGTGCGGATTTCCGCCGCAGGACGCGACGAGATCAGCAGAATGCTGCGTACCGGGCCATGACATGCGATTCCGGTGCCTGGGAGGACCTCCAGGTCCTGGCGAGTCAGCTCGAACGAAGGGACAATCCCGATGTCGGCGGCGCCTGAGGCCACCTGATCGGCACAACCTGCGGGAACGCGGAAGTCGAGTTCGAAGAGGCCTATTTGGGGGCCATGCAGCATGCCCCATACCAGCGGGGTTGTATTGAGGAAACTGACGGCGCAGACGCGCAAACGGTCGGAGGTGGTTTGGCTCAACTCCCAAGTGTAGCAGGAGACCTCCAGGTTGAGTTGCGGCGGCATTGTGATGGAAAATCGTTGTCAGAGTTTGCATGATGCGCACCCGTTTTCTTCCCGTTCTCGTTGTGGCGGTGTGGGCCACGCCGCCTTTGCAAGGCGATGTGACGATCCGTTCGCGAAACTCCATCCGGTTCGGCGCCGTGCTGCCTGGACCGGTGGCGCAGCGAACCCGCAACGGAACGGAATCGCCCATGCCGGACTCGACGGTCCGCTACCGCAAAGGGGCCCGGGAGTACCTGAAATCGGGCACGTTCGCCTGCTTGATGGATTTCGACCCGCAGACGATCACGATCCTCGACGACGAACACAAGCGCTTCGCTACGGTGGCGATGAAGGAGTATGCCGGCAAACTCGCGGCGGCCTTCCCAACGCTGCCGCCCGAGTACCGGATGGCGCAGGCCGGAGCGAAGGTCAGCCTGACGTCGCGAAAGACAGGGCGCCATGAAGCGATGCAAGGTGTAGAGGCGGAAGAAACCGAGATGACGGGCTCGGTGGCACTTCCGGTGCCGGCCCCCAACGGGGAGATGCACTCCGAACCGCTGATCCAGCTGACCTTGCAGGTCTGGCTGGCGCAGCCGGCAGTTCGCGAACTGACCGGGCACACCTGGCCTGGCGCGGGCTTTTCGCTGTCGATCGACCCCGCCAATACCCTGGGGTCTGCTTTCGGAAGCATGCCGGGGCTGGGCGATGCTCTGAGCCGCATGTTACAGGAGGTTGAGAAGACCGGGGCGCTGGTGCTCAAGAGTCATCTGGAGGCATCCCTTCCGGGGATGGCTTCGTTCCTGCAACAGATGCGCCGGGAACAGGGGCAGGCGTTGCCGGATGCAGTCGATGTCAATGCCCCGTTCAGCGTGGTAGACACGGAAGTCGTGGAACTCTCGACCAGTCCGGTGGACGACAGGATCTTCCAGTTGCCCGCGGATTACCACGCCGCACCTTTTGAGGAAGTGGTGAAATCGGTGATGCCGGGCTATCCAAGGTCCTAGCCACCAGGCCACGATCCTCACATTATTGTTTGGGCGGAAAACCGAGTTCCATGGCTTTGTCGCGATCGGCTTGGGCGGCTTTCAGATTGCCGGCGGCCTGTTCCGCCTGAGCGCGGTTCAGATAGGCAAATCCGAATTTGGGTGAGAACTGAATGGCTTTCGTGAAATCGTCGATCGCCTTGTTGTATTCTTTGCGGTGGATTTCCACGAGGCCGCGGCCGTTGAGCGCGCTGGGAATATCGGCTCGCATTTCCAGGGCACGGTTGAAATCGGCCAGGGCGGCATCATCGTCGTGCAGGCGGGCGTGGCAAATGCCGCGCTGCGCGATGGCCATGGCGTTTTTGGGATTGCGGCGCAGAAGCTCGCTAAAGTCCGCGAAGGCATCGGCCGGACGGTTCTGGTGCAAGTAAGCGTTGCCGCGGGCCATGTAGGCGCGGAGGAAGCCGGGATTGGCATCGATGGCCTTGGTGAACTCCCGGATGGCGGCGGGGAATTGGTTGTTGCGGATCAGTTCTTCGCCCTTGCGAAACGCGGCACGCGCCGGCTGAGCGATGCCGCCTTCGGAGGGATCCGGCTCCGAAGGTGTGGTTTCGGGCGGCGTGTCAACTCCCGGATCGGGGATGGTTGCCTCGGGCTTAACAGGCTGAGGAGGAGGAGTGTTGGGCGCTGTTGACTTTCCACCCGGCACCGGAGGTACGGGAGGCGGAGCTTGCGGCGCTTGAGGTTTCGCGGGTGGGGGTGTGCCCGTTGCGGCGGAAGACGCAGGCACCCGCCGTCCTGCTCCGCTGCCGGGGCCAGCACCTTTCGGCATCTCGGACGGCGCCACGTCCGGGACCTCGGCAACCTGCTGGGGAGGCGGCGGCGCCCAGGGCCTCCAATACACGAGACCCGCTCCCGCAACCGCTGCCGCGAGAATGCCGGCGGACACAAGGATGACATTCCGGTTGGATTTCTGTGCCGGCGCCGCGGCGGTCGGAGCGTAGGGTGAAACGGGAACTTGCGACGCCGGAAACACGGTTTGCACGGGCGACGGCGGCGCCATCCCGGTGGTCACGGGTCCGGTCGATGGCGGACCGTATGCAGGTGGCACGGCCGACATCAAGGGCGCGGTTGGAGCAGCGGCGGGCGGCGGCGGAGCAGGCGGCACTACCGCCGGCGGAATCAACATAGCCAGTGTCTGTGCGCCAGTCGGCGGAACTTCGCCCGAGAACGCTCTCTCCAACGCGCCGACGAAGCCCCCGCACGTCTGGAAACGGTCGGCGGGGGGCTTGCGCAGGGCCCGGGCCACCACCTCCTCCACACCTTGCGGCAGTCCGGGGCTGTGGCTGCGCATAGGCGGCGGCATCTCGTTCACGATTTTGTAGGCGAGGGTGGCAAACGTCTGCTCGCCGTAAAGAGTGGCGCCGGTGAACATCTCGTAAGCCACGGCCGCAAGGGCGAACTGATCGGCGCGGCCATCCACGGGCTCGCCTTTGATCTGCTCCGGCGCCATGTACTCCAGTGTGCCCATGACCATGCCGGCCGGAGTCATAGTGCGGGTATCGCTGATGCGTGCGATTCCGAAATCCATGATCTTGGCGGCGCCGCCGGAATTGGCGTCGAGCATCACGTTGCCGGGCTTGATATCGCGATGGATGATGCCGCGGGCGTGAGTGTAGTCGAGCGCGGAGGCCATTTCGCGGAGCACGCGAAGCACGAATGGCGTGTCCGGGAGCGGCGTGCGCGCGAGGTAGGAAGCGAGGCTTTCCCCGGCGACGTATTCCATTACCAGGTAGCCGAAATTGCCTTCCTCGAGCACGTCATAGACGCTGACAATGTTGGGGTGGGAAAGGCCCGCGGCGGCGCGGCCATCGCGCACCAGGCGGTCGCGCAGAAAGTCGTGACTACGCCGGTCGTCGGGCGCGAGTTCGACCGTCTTGATGGCCACCTTGCGGCTGAGCACGGGATCTTCAGCGAGGTACACCACGCCCATAGCGCCCTGGCCCAACTTGCTCACCACCCGATAGCGCCCCACTTGCTCGATCATTGCTGATTGGCGGCGGCACTGCCGGACGAAGTCATGGGGGCGTCCGGCTTCGGATAGTCATTGAAATGGAGGATCGAGTTCGCCAGCATCGAGAACTCACCCAGGTTCTGCCAGCGGTAACAGGGGTTGGTGGCGAACAAAACGACGTGCCCCTGGCTCACCGGCACATCCACCACGGCGGGCCTGCCGCGGGTTTCCGCCACGCCGCGCATGAGGCCGCTGAGGACCGAGCGGTCCGTGCCCGGGAACTGCATGAGGATCTCGCGCCGTTCCTCATTGGGCACGCGCAGGAGCGGACCGCCGCCCCATCGTACGGGAAGGATCCGCTGATTGTTGTACCCGTAGAAGATGGGGTGCGTGGGCCGGAGGATTTCCGCCTCCACGATGGGGCCGGGAGCGTAGAATTGGGCCGAGGTGTGGGCCGCGTCCACGGTGCGGGTGATGCCGAATTCCGCGGGCAGGAAACTGGAAGCGCCCAAAGTGATGAGGACGCCGCCCTGGTTGACGAACTTGTCCAACTCCGCGACGCCGGCCAGTCCCATGCCGCCGGTGATGTCTTCCGATTCTCCGTACGCGCCCAGACTGGGGAACTCGGAGCTCTTGGTGTAGGCGAACGCTTTGCCGCGGTTTTCGATGTCGAAGATGAGCTGCTTGCCGCCGCCGCGTCCTCCCTGGCTGGGAATCAGGATGACGTCGTAGCTGGCGCGGAGATTTCCTTTCTTGATGCGCTCTTTGTAGATGAGGTCGTAGTTCACCTCGAAGTGATCGAAAGCGTAGCGCACCCAGCCGACATCCTGAGTGCTGCCCCAGGTGCTGAACAGGGCGAGCCTGGGAAGGTCCACCAGGTGCTTCTTGACATTGGGCGCTTCGGGGAGCGTCACGGCTTGGAGACCCAGGGTTTCGACAGTGCTCTTGACCTGCGGGCTGGAGGCCACCAGGAGAGTGCCCGCGGGCAGATCGACATCGCCTGATTTGTAGGGCTGCTCGATGGCTTCAAACTTCAGGTCCTTCAAACGGTAGCGCAGGGTGACGATGGAGTTGGCGCCGTTGGCCAGGATGGCGGTGACGGGACCGCTGCCTTTTACGGTGCCGGTAATCGTCAGGGTATCGACGGCCTGCACGGGGACATCGAGGATGGCCTTGTCGGCGCTCTCCACGACTTGGGCGTTGCTCATCAGCCCCATGGTCCAGCCGGTGTCGTCATAGGTGTTGAGGGCGGGATCGGGAAAGACCTGTTTTTCGAGCAGGATCTTGGCCAGGCGGCCGTAGGGTTGGTTGCGCTTGACGACCAGGGAGCCGGCTGGGTAGCTGCCTTCCTTCAATTTGACTTCGGCGGTAGCGCGACCGACTTCGATGCCTTGCAGGCGGAGGATATTGACGATGAAGGCGACGCGCGTCATGTCCGCCTGGCCGGCCGGCAGAACATAGCCGAACGGTGCTTCGTTCTTTCCCGACTCGATGGAGTTGCGGCTCTTGTCGTAGAAGTTTTCGAGCACGGTTTTGGAGAAACTGGCGGTCAGCTCGAGGGCGGAGAGCACTCCGGTTTCCATGTAATTGGTGTTGTTGCGCATGGACCACTCGACGTTGCGGTAAGGAGGCAAAGGACGATACCACTCGCGGCTGGTCATCCCGCCGCCGCGTCCGCCACCACCGCCGCCGGCACCTCCGCGGCCACCGCCGCCCCCGCCCGCCGCGGCGACTTCACCGCCGCCCGCGCCGCCACGACCGCCGGCCGGAGCACCGCCGCCCGCGCCGCCACCTTCCCCGCCCGGGCCTCCGCCCACATTGCGGCGCATGGTGTTGGCTCCGCCGTTGCCGAACGTTTCGTACATGCGCAGCATGCCGTTATGGTTGGACGACATGAAGCCGAGATATCCGGGCGACCACATATCCACGAACGCGTGCGTCCACACGCCGGGCATTCCGTAGGCGATCATCTTGGTCATCTCGAAGTTCGAGAACCATGGCATTTCGGCGTAGAGAATGGGGTCGAGGGTGGGGTTCTGCGGGGCCTGGCCGCTGAAGGTGTACATGAACGGCTCCGATTCGTGGAGGTCGTGCATGATGGGCGGATGCCACTCCAGGTAGAACTTCAGCCAGTTGCGCATGGTGACCTGGGAGTAGTTGATGTCGCGATTGTTGTCGTGGAAGATATATTTGCCCCAGTAGGGAGGGCCGGGGACGCGGTCCTGTTCGCTCTCCTCGCTGATTTTGTACTTGTAATACCAGTCCACGTAGCGGTCGCGGCCGTCGGGTTCGGCGGCGTTGACCATCATGACGATCACGTTTTTGCGGATTGAGTCGTAGAGCGGAGACTCTTCGACGGCGAGACGGTAGGCGAGCTCCATGAGCATTTCGGGAGGGCCCGTCTCGGCGCTGTGCAGGCCGCCGGTGAACAGGTAGATGGGCTTGGCCTGGGAGATGATGCGTTTGGCTTCCTGGTCGGTGAGGCCGCGGGGGTCGGCGAGTTTGGCGAGGTAGCCCTTGTAGGTATCGAGGTTGCGGATGGTGTCCTCGTCGGCGATGGCGACGACGATGCACTCACGGCCTTCGTCCGTGGTGCCGGCAGGGAGGACTTTGACACGCTTGGAGGCGGCGGCGAGGGCGCGATAATACTTGCCGAGATCGGCGACGCGGGTGAGTTTCTTAGGCGCGCCGGAATAGTAGCCGAGGACGTCCCTGGTGGTCGGGACGCCGGGGACTTTGGGGAGGTGATCGACCAGCGGGCTCATGAACTCGGGCTTGGTGGTCCACTGTTTGACGAGCTTGGCGTAGTCCTCGTCCTGGGGTTGCGCGGGTTGGCACAAGGCGGGCGAGGCCGCGAGAATCGAGAATGCGGCGATCCGTATGAGCTTCATGAGTATCCCTATGGCTTGGATATCAAGTATACATCCCGACGCTGCCCGATTTCTCGGCGGGACGGGAGGATGCCCAGCAGCGTCGCTGAGCGCGACAGGCGACGGAAATAAACGGGCCGGCGGGCGACGAGGTACCGGCCCGTGGAGAATAATGGTAGATCTTCTCATTCAGAGTAGCAGACCGCCGGGGGTTGATGGAGCGGGGTCGCGGTAAAGCGGTGGAAAAGAGGGGTGAAGAATTTTTCGACGAGGCGGCGACTCTCTTCCGGCGCGGCCACGGCGTGCGCAGTCACTGCCCCAAAACTGGAACTATGGTTCAACAAAGACAACCGGAACCATAGTTCCGTCCCGGCGAGCAGCAGTGGCGCGGGCTCGAGCACGCGATGAATCCCGGAAATCGCCGCGCGGATGGGCTTTGTCAGAGAATCACTTTCTTGCGCACAGCGTACAGGACGATCTCGGCGGTATTGTGCAGATTCAGCTTCTGCATGAGGTGCAGGCGGTGGGTATCGACGGTGTACACGCTGACCTCGAGAATGCTCGCCACCTCCTTGTTGGACTTGCCTTCCGCGAGCAACTGGAGGACCTCCTTCTCGCGTTCCGTCAACAGGTCGTAGGAATCCTGCAAGTTGCGCTGCTGCAGGAATCGCATATAGTCCTCGAGCAGCGTTTTGGTAATCTCGGGACTGAAGAACGGAGTGCCGCGGCACACTGCCTGGATCGCCCGCACCAGGTCTTCCTCCGCGGAGTCCTTCAGAAGGTAGCCCTTGGCGCCGGCATTCAGCGCGGAGAGCAGGTAATGCTCGTCGGAATGCATGCTCAGGATGATCACGCCCACCGACGGATCGCGCTTGACCATCTGCGCCGTCGCTTCGATGCCGTTGAGCAGCGGCATGCCCACGTCCATGATGACCACGTCGGGATTGGTGGCTTCCGCCAGGCGGAGCGCGTCCCGCCCATCGGCGGCCTCACCCACCACCTCCATCCCGGGCTGCCTCTCGATCAGGAAGCGCAGTCCTTTGCGGACTACGCCATGATCATCCGCCAACAGAATTCGAATACTCATGGTGGGGCGCCTCCACTGAGACCGGAATGCGGGCGGACAGCACCGTTCCGTGCGACGGGCGCGAGACCACGGTGAGCTCGCCGCCAACGTCGCGGACGCGCTCCTGCATCCCGGTGAGTCCCAGGCCGCGGCCCCGGACCAAACCGGGGTCGAAGCCGGCTCCGTCGTCCTTTACCATAATCGAGACCGCGGACAAGGACCCTTCAATCGCGACCTCGATAGTCTTGGCGCGGGCGTGGCGGGCACAATTCGTCAGGGCCTCCTGGACGATGCGATAGATGCAGGTGCGATGCTGTTCGGGCAGGGGCTCCTGCAAACCGTTGACGTCGACATTGACGGGGATGCCGGTGTGCTTGGAGAATTGCCGCGCCTGCCATTGCACGGCCGGTCCGAGCCCCAGATCGTCCAGAAGGGACGGGCGCAAGCCCATGGCCATGTCCCGCAGAGAGCGCAGGGATTGCTCGGCGAGGCGCTTGGCGCCATCCAGATGCGCCGCGAACTCCTCTTCCGGCGCGGTTCGCAGATCCTGCAGGCTGCGCAGTTCCATTCGCAGGCCGGTGAGCATCTGCCCGACTTCGTCATGAAGCTCGCGCGAGATCGACTTGCGCTCTTCCTCCTGGGCGTGAACCAACTGGCGGGAAAGGCGGCGTAATTCATCTTCGGCCTGCTCGGTCCGGAGACGCTGCTGTTCGGAACCCCGCTCGAGCTTCGTCATTCGCAAACCGGCGATCCCGGCGATGGCGAGTCCGATCAGCACCGTCACGGCGACCATCCGGGCGATGAAAACGGCCATGGACGCCTGCTTGCGGTCGATCTCGCTGCGTTGCTCATCCAGGTTGGATTGCGTGAGCCTGGAGAACTCCTGGGCTATGGCGAGAGCGGCCTCCCGCCGGGGAAGCACCTCCTGCCGGAGGAAGGCCCAGCTACGCTGCGTCTTCTCCTCCTCGGTCCACTGAAAGAGCGGATCGAGGGCATTCCAGTAGGCGTTCACTTCCGTACGCAGGCGCTCGAGTTGGGGGGAGTTGGCGTCGCGAACTACGGCCGCCAGTTGGCCGACCTCGCTCTCCATCACCACGCGTTCCTGGCCGAGTTGCGACCGGTAATCGGCGGCGCGGAGGTTGGAAGGATCGAGCAGGTAATCGCGCGTGAGAAGGCCCACCCGGTAGATGCCGGAGGCGATGCCGCTCAACAGCCGGTCGGTGCGGCGGTAGCGGTCGTTCAGGCGGGACACCTCCTGGTAGGTGCCGCGGGCGCGTTCGAAGGCGCCGATCCCCATGAGCGCGATGAGGCCGATCAGCATCCCGAACCCGGCCAGCAGAACCGGCGCCAGACGGTTCGCTCTCATACGATTCTCTCCTACCATGGAACCGTGCTCCGCCGCCACCATGTTACGAATCGCAACCCCTTTCTGGACATCCTGTGAAGACATGAGATGCCGGCCCGGCTAATGTCTGGCCTGTCCGGATCTCATGGAATTACGGGATGGCGCATCGGCCGCGAGGCTCTTACTGTAAAGACCAGAAGCGAGAATCAACGGAGGGAGGTGGCAGTAGATGCGTTTCCGTTTGACAGTTCTGGTGAGCATTCTGGGTGTCGCCGCGGGGTTTGCCCTGGCGGATGAAATCTCCGACCGGGCAAAACTGGCCGGCACATGGCAGCCCAAGGCCGGCGAGAGGAGCGACT
Organism: Bryobacteraceae bacterium; assembly: GCA_035501495.1. Lineage (GTDB taxonomy): Bacteria > Acidobacteriota > Terriglobia > Bryobacterales > Bryobacteraceae > JAIQFL01. Next base: position 15,336 of record DATJWB010000191.1, read on the forward strand.
ACGGAACGTGGACGTTCGTAGACCGGGACGGCTCGATCCGCATCACCGAGGAGGCGAATGGCCAGAAGATCGCCGAGTTCGAGTGCAATACCATGGGGCGCGAATGCGAGGTCAAGGAGAGCGGCCATTCAACCAAGGTGTCGCTCTGGTACAACGGCCCCAAACTGGTCGAGATGCACACGCGCGGCTCCGAAGTGGTCAAGAGGAGATTTCAGGTCACGGATGGCGATGTGCTGGAACTGGAAGTGATTCCGATCGCCCCCGCGGGCAAACCGGAATTGATACACATGGATCGCCTTCGCAGCGAGGCCGATCGCAAGGCACAGTAAAATGGCGGAGCATCGCGATCTCGAAACCGGCCAACCGGCGCGCGGCTGGTTTCGAATCGACCCGCTTTATGTGTGGAGTGCCGCGGTCGGGCTGGTGGTCGCAGCCGTGATGATCGGGGTAGCGGCCCTGATGCGGTAGTTCCGTGGGCAGATACGCCGGCGTCTGAAGATGGACAACTCCGTCCGGCGGGTTCAAGACCCGCCCGATCTCGCTTTAGTCTCGCTTTAGATGTAAGTCGGAACCACCGACAATTCGGGGATGACGGCGCGCGGCGGCAATTTCGCGGCGAACAATACCACCTCGGCGACGTCCTCGGGTTGCAGCGCCTTGGCGAGCATCTCCGCGGAAGGCTTCACGGGACGGCGATCGAGGAGTTCGGTGTGCACCAGCCCGGGGCAAACCACGCAGGTGCGGATGCCGTGTTCCTTCTCTTCCATCCGGATGGCGTGCGCCAGCCCGATCATGCCCCGCTTGGACGCCTGGTACGCCGCGCCCGAGACATCGGGGGTGTGGCCGGAGATCGACGAGACGAAAATCAGGTGTCCGGACTTGCGCTCGCGCATGGCGGGCAGCACGGCGCGAGTGGCATAGTAGGCTCCGTTCAGGTTGACGTCGATCATCATGTCCCAAAGCTCGGCGTTAAGCCGGCTCATGGCGCGATCCACGATGTTGGTTCCGGTGGCGTACACCAGGATGTCGATCTCGCCCAGGCGCTGGTGGGTCAGTTTCGCCAATGCCTCCATGGCGCCGGCGCTCGAAGCATCCGCGGCGGAGATCTCGATGGCATGCCCCTCCGAGGCGAGCGACGCCTGGAGTTCTTCCAATCGATTTTCGCGCCGCGCCGCGGCCATGACGCGCGCTCCCTCCCGTGCAAACAGCACCGCCGATTCGCGCCCGATTCCGCTGGAAGCGCCCACTACGAGAACCACCTGGTCTTTCAAAGTGACGGACATATGAAACACTATCCCATGCTCGGGCCGGGCAGCGCGAACTTCACTTGGCCAGATCGATTCCGAGCTTTTTGAGTTCTTCCGAATAGTAGCGTTTGTGCAGCAAGTCCCACTCTTCGCTGCCCTCGGGAATATCGCGTTTCTGACTGCGGATTTTCAGGCGGGCGGCGCGGTCCACTTTGTCTTCGGCCACCAGCAGATCGGTCATGACCCTTAGGATCTCCAGGCGGACGGCGTTCGAGTCTTTGTTCTTGAGCCGCAATTCGCGGCTCTTACGCAGATTCTCGACGATCTTGTGGGAAATGTCGATGACCTTGTCGCGCGAGAGCTTCATGGCGTCGCCCGTGTCGCGGCCCGACGCGCGAATGACTTTGCGCTGCGAAATCAGGGTGTTTTTGATGCGGCGGAACATCTCCTGGTAGCTGACGTTCTCGCGGCGCATGTAGTCCTGGTATTGGCTCAACAGGTCGCGCACTTCGTCGTTGAGGCGGTCTTCTACTGCCAGTTCCTCGGCGATCACTTCCGTTATTTTTTCGGCCACCGCCTCGGGATTGGTCGTCTCGATGATTCCAGGACTCAGTTTCGTGACGAGTTGTCGGGAAAGATAGGCGACGAATTCTCTGGCTAGCAACATTCTATGTGAGCGAAGCCGTTAGTTTAACACGGCACGCCCCGGAGGCCCGGTTGACATCCCCTGACTCGAGTGCTAATTTTCTAGCATCATGCTGGGGCTCCGTTCCGGGAAACCGGTCGCGGTGATGATTGCCGCTGCCCTGCTTTGCGCGCCCAGGATTGGCGCGCAAGACGGGGCCGATTGGCAGGCTGCCGCGGGAGGCAGGATGGCGTTCGAAGTCGCCTCCGTCAAACCGAGCAAGGGAGGTCCCATATCGCCCGGTTTCCCGCTGAATGCCGGAGATGCATATCGCCCTACAGGAGGCCGCTTTCGGGCGGATTTTCCGTTGTGGAGCTACATCCAGTTCGCCTACAAATTGTGGTGGCCGGGCGATGAGCAGGGGCGGGAGATCGAGCGCCTGCCGAAATGGGTGACTGCCGATCGCTATGCCATCGAGGCCCGGGCGGCGGGCAACCCCACCAAGGACCAGATGCGCCTGATGGTGCAATCCTTACTGGCCGAACGCTTCCATCTCGCCGCTCACTTCGAGAATCGGGAAGTGCCGGTGTTCGCGCTTACCCTGGTGAAAGCCGGCAAGCCGGGGCCGAATCTCCGCTCTCATGCCGATGGCCCTCCTTGCGGCGACTTCGACAGTTCCGCCAACAATCCGGTTTCCCCACGCGTGCTCAGCGGTGACGCCGGTGCCGTTCAGACCTTTCCGCCCTTCTGTGACTCGCCGGCCGTGGTCAAGAAGGCCAACGGCACGCGATTGCTGCTGGGCTACCGCAACGCCACGATGGAAATGCTGGCCAGTTCTCTCTCTGGCCTGGTTGGCCTGGGCCGGCCCGTGGTCGACCGGACCGGGTTGAGCGGGAGGTTCGACTTTACGCTGGAGTGGGCGCCGGATTCTCCCGGGCCTCCACCCTCCGAGCCGGCGGCGCCCGAACCGATGGGGCCGACCGCTCTGGAGGCGCTGCGCGACCAGCTCGGGCTCAAAGTGGAGGGCATGAAAGCGCCTGTACGGATTCTCGTGGTGGATCGGGTCGCGAGGCCATCGGAGAATTGAAACGAACCCCTTGACACGGGCGACGCGCAGTGCTAATTTTCTAGCATGATGCTAAAAATTCAGCAGGGGTGGCGGCAGTGAGCGCACCTCCGGGTCTGAGCCGCAGAGAACGGCAGATCATGGACATCCTCTACCAGCGCGGCAAGGCGTCGGCATCAGAGGTTCGTGAGGCCATGGAGGACGCGCCCGGCTACTCGGCGGTGCGCGCGATGCTGCGGGTGCTCGAGGAAAAGGGGCACGTCCGGCACCAGGCGGAAGGCCTGAAGTACATGTACGTGCCCGTCGTGACGCGGGAAAAGGCCAAGCGGTCGGCAGTGAAGCACCTGCTGGACACGTTCTTTGCGGGGTCCCCGGAGCAGATCGTGGCGGCGCTTCTGGACGTTTCGGCGACGCGGTTGACGCGCGAGGAACTGGACCGCATGTCGGAGATGATCGAAAGGGCCAAGAGAGAGGAGAAATAACATGATGGGCGGGAACGGGCCGGTATGGTTCGCAATTTTGATGAGCACGGCGATCAAGAGCACGGTGGTGCTGTGCGCCGCATGGATCCTGGTTCTCGTGTTGCGCCGGCGCTCCGCCGCCGCGCGGCACCTGGTGTGGACGGCGGCAGCCGCGGCCCTGCTGGCGTTGCCGCTGCTGACGGTAGCGTTGCCGGCCATGCATGTGCCGGTATCCGGCGAGATCCTCTCCGCCAACACGGGGCTGGTATTTCGGGCCTTCGGGATCAGCACGGCTGACGATGGGAGCGCGACCGAGGTTCCAGCGGCCTCGACCCCGGTCACCCGGGCAACTCCGGTGAGCACGGGGCCGGACGTTCGCCTGTGGGCGGTGATGATCTGGGCCGCCGGCGCGGCGGCTGCGTTCCTCAAGATGCTGGCGGCTTACCTGGGACTGTGGCGGGCCCGCCGAGGCGCCCGGCCGTTCGAGGACGGAGGGCTCGTGGCGAGCCTCGCGCAGTCGCTCGAGATACCCGAGAGGGTACCGGTCTTCGAGACCGAATCGGGAGGGATGCCCATGACCTTCGGATTCCTCCGGCCCGCTGTATTTGTGCCGGGGGACTGCCGGAATTGGAGCGAGGAGCGCCGCCGGGTGGTGCTGCTGCACGAACTGGCGCACGTGCGCCGCGGAGATGCCGCCACGCACCTGGTGGCGCGGGCGGCATTGAGCCTCAACTGGTGGAACCCGCTCGCGTGGTTCGCGTGGCGCGAGTTTCTGAAGGAACGCGAACGGGCCGCCGACGACCTGGTACTCGGTTCAGGCGCCCGCGCTTCCGATTATGCCAGCCACCTGCTGGAGGTCGCACGCTCCCTGCACGCCGGAGCGGCAAGTGGCTGCGCGGCGGTGGCCATGGCCCGCCGTTCGCAACTGGAAGGGCGGCTGCTGGCGATTCTCGATTCGAAGATCGACCGCCAGCCGATTCCCGGAGCGGCGACGCCGCTGGCTGCTGCTCTGGCGGCGGCACTGCTGATGGCCCCATTCGCCGCCGTACGAGCGCAGGAGCAACCTCCGCGGACAGTGCCGCCGGAAGTAGACGCCACGATTCGCGCCGCCAACGCTCAAAAGAACCACGAGATCCTGGAGCATGCCGCGACGGCGTACGAGAAACTGCGCAAATACGACACCGCGCAAGTGCTGCTCGAGAACGCGCTCGAAATCCGGGGAGAAGTTTCCGGCCAGCAAAGCGCGGCATACGCCGCCGGCCTGGTGAAACTGGGAGACCTCGAGGCGAAGCGGAATCACGCCAACGAGGCCGTCAGTTTCTATACCAAGGCAGTCTCGTTAGGCGACCGCCCGGAGGTGGCTCCGGCCCTCATGTATCTGGGAAGACGGGCCTACGGCAAGCGTGACTACGCCCAAGCCACGGACCTGTTGCAGCGGGCGATCAATGTGGCGCCTTCGGGACCGCAGGCAGGCCCGGCGATGACGTGGATGGCCGCGGTGCGCGAGGCCCAGGCCGGCGGCGGTAGCGCCGAGCCGGCTAACCTGCACGACCAGACGATAGTCCAGGAGCGTATGCCAGGGGCCCAGGGCGTCACGGCGTCACCGAATATCAGTGCGGGGGTCACGTTCCGGACGGATGCCGCGGGGAATTCTGCGACGCCAAAATACGATGCGACCACTTCGGCCGACGTCGAATCCCTCTTGCAGAAGGCGCTGGCGGCGGAGGCCCCCGATTCCGCCGACATGGCCGTCACCCTGGAACTCTACGCCCGTTTCCTGCGCGGGCAGGATCGGGCCGGCGAGGCGGCACCGCTGGCGAGCCGGGCCGCGGAGATCCGCAGAAAAATCGTCGCCCAGGATGCGACTCTCAACGGCGGCCCTCCTCCGGCGGGCGGCAATGGGGTCTACAAAGTGGGAGGCGGCGTGACGGCGCCCATGGTTCTGTCGAAGACGGAGCCGGCATATACGGAGGAAGCGCGGGCTGCCAAGTACCAGGGCACGGTGCTTCTGTCGGTCCAAATCGGAACCGATGGGCTGGCTCACAATATCCAGGTTGCGAGGAGCTTGGGGCTGGGTCTCGACGAAAAGGCAATCGAAGCGGTGAGCCAATGGCACTTCAAGCCGGGAACCAAGGACGGGCAGCCGGTCACGGTCGCCGCGACCATCGAGGTGAATTTCCGGCTTTTGTGAGTGTTGGAGAGCGCAACAATCCTAGAAAACCCTGCGCCGGCACGGGAATTCGGGGCGACCAAGAGCGTCGGCACGAGTCCCGACGCGGCAGGCGGGAGTGCCTGCGCCGCAAGGGTTTTCATGAGAGCGGGCCAAAAAGAAATAGGGCGGATCTCACGCCGATCCGCCCGTTCTCATGACGTTCGCTTTGCGCTTCTTTGGCCTGGAACACCGAGTTCCACAAGGCACCACCGTGTCTCCCCGTGCTCAATGAGGATTCTCCCCCATACGGGTCAGCAAAGCAATACTACCAAAGGTTAACGGGCATCCGAGCCGGCCTGCGGGCAGTCGGGCAGTAGCCGATAGAAGAAAACCGTGGTGTGCAATGTTCCATCGCTGCTGCGCGCATATTGCGGGACTTCGCCGTAACGAATGTACCCGAGCGATTCGCAGAGCTTTTCCGCTTCGCCGCCCTTGCGTGTGTCCATCACGATCAGCGTGCGGCCGAGGCGAGCCGCCACAGCCTCGGCTGCGGCCATCAGGCTCCTGGCCAAGCCGCGGCGGCGGGACCGGCGATGCACAAACAGCTTCATCGCCTCGGCGCGGTGATTTCCGTTGGCCCGCGTCTCCAGCGCGAGTTGCACCGAGCCTCCGATGCGGCCATTCTCCGTGGCCACCAGCAGCACGCGTGAGCCTTCGCGCATGGCCGCAACTACCCCACGCCAGTAGTCCAAGGCTTCGGGTCGCTCAAGGGGCGGCATGAAACCGACCGACGCGCCGCTCGCGACCGCGTCCATCAGAAGTTCCGCCAACTGCCCAATGGCTTCTTCCGCCTGTTCGGAAGAGAGCGGAGCGATGGTCACCTCGCCATCTGTCATTCGATTCCTAAAACGTCAGCTTGAGCGCCAGCTGCAGAATGCGCCCCGTGCCATCGATGGTCGAGATAATATGGCCGAAATTGGAGTTGCTGATGTTGGCCTGGGGGTTCGAGAAGATGACGTTGTTGAATACCTTGAACGCCTCTGCGCGAAACGTCAGGTTTCCGGCTTCGCCCAATGGCCGGATCGGAAAGGCTTTCGTGAGGGCCAGGTCGAAGCGCTGCTCGGGCGGACCCTGCAGAATGTTGCGGCCACTGAAGCCGAACAGCGAACCGGTTCCCGAATCCCCGGCCACACCGTTGTTGCCGATGCTATAAGTGCCGCTGCCGGGGCCTTGTTGCGGGCTCAAGCCGCTCAAGACAGTCCCCGCGGGAAGGTTCGGCACCACCGCGAAGCAAGCGGGGTTGATATAGCTGTTGAGGTTCTGTTCGACCCCTCCGGGCGTCTGCAGGTTGGAGCAAGCCGCGGAGTTCGCGCGGACGGTAACGGAACCCGATAGCCCGGCGAGACCACCGCCGGTGGTGCTGCTCACGGAGAACGGGAACCCGGATTGGATGGTGTAGACTCCGCTCAATCCCCAATTCCCGATGGTCTGCCCCTTCCAGCCGGTTTTCGGCCCGGGCAGATTCCATACGCCGGTGAAGACGAAGCGATGTGGCTGGTTAAAATCGGACACCCCCCGATTACTCTGCGAGTAGAGTTGGTTGCCGGTAAAGCTGTCCAGGTCCGAACCGGTCGGGCCGGAATCGTTATCGGTGGAGCGCGATTGGGTGTAGTCCATCTTGAACTGGAACCCGTGCGCGAAAGCGTGACTCAACTCGAGGATGAACCCGTTGTAGTGCGAGTAGCCCTCGTTCGTCACCAGGTTGAGCCCGGCGGGCGCAAAGCCTGGAACCGGGACGCGGAGAGTGGCATTGGTGTTGGAGTTTTGCGTGATCGAGATGCCGCCGGGCTTGCCATTGGCCGCAATCAGAGGGTTGTTGTAGACAATCGGCGCGGAGGAACTGGCCAGCAGCGCCTGGTTGAGGCTGGGTTCTACCAGCAGGTTGCGGCCATGCGAGCCAATATAACCGACCTCCATCAGCCACCCCTTCGGCAGCTGATATTGAATGCTCAAGTTGTACTGCTGCACGTAGGGGGTCACGAGCCCGCGGGTAAAGCCGTACAGGGACTGGGCCACGGCGGGAGTGCCATCGGGGTTCACGAAATTCGGCGCACCGGCCGCGCTAAACGTTCCGTTGAACTGACCCATCACTGGCAGGATGGGAAACTGGCTGGGCAGCGGCAGTCCGGCAGGCCACGGGTTCGCCAATACACGACTACCCACTACGCCTGTGCCGGAAGCCAGATACTGTTCGACCCACGGCGGGGACGCGATCAGTTGCAGCAGCGTCTGGCCGGAAGTCCGAATGTAGTAGTAGCCGAAGCCGCCGCGGACTGCGACCTTGCCATTGCCCATCAGGTCATAGGCAAAGCCGACGCGCGGCGCGAAGTTTGTTTTGTTGGTGGTGGTCAGCGTGGTATTGCTGACTCCCGACGTGGCCAGCGGGCTCTTGAGCGACGCGGGTGAAATGAAACCGGCCAGGACGCAATTTCCGCCGCCGGCTGCGATGCAGGAAGCGGGAACGAGGCTGGGGTCGAAATTTCCGACCTTTCCGTTCAAATCGTAGGGGAAGCCCAGGTAGTCGTATCGCAGCCCGAGATTCACGGTGAGGCGGCGCAACACATGGAAGTCGTCCTGTACAAACCACGCAACGTCCTGGGCCCGGTAGTTGCGCTGGAAGGAGCCCACATCCACCTGAAGGCGATTGGGCGTGCCTGTCAGGAACGACGGGAAATCCGGGAAGCTGAGACTGCCGCGGGTGCCATATTCGTTGTCCACGTTCCAGGCATAGCGCCGGTTCTCAATCCCGAAGCGCATGGAATGCCTGCCCCGCGTCCAGGAAAGCGTATCGCCGATAGTGATGGAGGTGTTCCCGCCCGATTGGAAGCTGTTCACGCCGATGCCGCCGAAGCTCAGCAGGCCGCTGATAGAAAGCGCCGGGATTCCGGGGTACAGGCTGCCATCCCACTTTGCCATCCCAATGTCGCCGACCGTGACGTTTTCAATACCCAGCGTGGCGGATTTGATGTTGGTGATGCCGGCGCGAAATTCGTTCAATAGATGCGGAGTAAAGGTTTCGGTGTCGGTAAGGGCTCCGTGCTTGTTCTTGGCGGGGGAATTCTGCCCTTGTCCCAAACTCACACCCCCGCCGGTGGGCGTGAACTGTGTGATGTTGGCGTAGAAGAACTGCGCGGCCAGATGATTATTGCGGAACAGATTGCGATCCACGGAGACGGACTCCTGGTCCTCGTTGTAGATGGTGGGAAGCGAGAGCACCAGCAGGCCGATCCCGCCCGGCCCGTTGCAGCCCGGGACGCCGGCACAGGATCCGGAAGGATAGAGGAAGCCGCCATATTGGCCCGCTTGGTTGAGTAAGTTGATCGCCACCGGGTCGATGTTGGACGGGTTGACGCCGAAGGCCGCTCCCAATGATGCCGCAGTGCGCGTGGCCGGCAGAACTGGTTGGGAGCCGCTGACCAGGCTGGAGACACCGTTCTTCTGCCGGGTTCCCTGGTAGGAAAAGAACCAGAAGGTGTCTTTGACTTTGGGCACTGGGCCGCCGACCTGGCCGCCAAACTGGTTTTGCAGCAGGACCGGAACCGGTTTCCCTTGGGAGTTGGCGAAGAAGTCGTTGGCGTTGAAATCATTGCTGCGGTAAAACTCGAACAGGCCGCCGTGGAAATGGTCGGTGCCGGAGCGAAGGACCACGTTGATATTGCCGCCGGAGCCGCGTCCCTGGCTGGCGTCGTACAGGCTGGTGCTGACACGAAATTCGCCCACGGCATCGGGGTTGGGCACCGGCACAGTGCTCAGGCTGTTACTGCCGAAGCTGTTGGCATCGACGCCGTCGAGCACGAAATTGTTGACCGTGGCGCGCGAGCCGGCGACGTCCAGTGTCGGTGTGCCGCGGCCCACGGTGGCGGCGCTCTGCATCCGAGCCGCCGTGCCTGCCTGCAAGCCGGTCAAATCCAGAAAATTCCGCGTAGGCAGCGGCATGTCGCGGATTTGCGTTCCCGTGATCACATCGCCGGTGGTGGCCGTGTGGGTATCGACCGTCTCCACCGTCCCCTGCACTTCCGTGATCGTAGAGACCTGGCCGAGCTTCAGCCTGGCACTGACATTGGTGACCTTGGTGATCTCCACCACGACTTCGAGAGCGCTCGATTCAAAGCCGGGCGACTGGATCTCGATCTTGTACCTGCCGGGGGCCAGCAGCGGAAAGGCGAAGCTGCCGTCCGACTGAGAGACAGATGAGAGCGCCGCGCCGGTGTCCTCGTTTGTGAGGCTGATCTTGGCGTTGGCAACGACGGCATTCTGAGGATCGCTGACGGTCCCCTGAATTGCGCCGGTAGAAGAACTGATCTGGCCCCAGGCGATGGAGCACAACAGGAGCACAAATCCAGCAAGCAGGTGAGAGGCTCGTTTCCAAAAGTACATGTATATTCCCCTTCCAGGTTCTACTTGGACCTATGGTGCAGACCTGGTATCCCGGCAGGCCAAAAGACCGATCACAGGCTTAGCGGAGCCGGCAGGGCCGACGGATCTCTCCCTGCTCAAAGCCTGACATTCCAATTGGGATTAGTTGTACCATAACCGCCTTGCCGCGACAACTGGCGTAGAACCTGTGTGGATCTCCGTCAGCGGCACCGGTGCGTTTTCTCGCGATACCTGGCGTGACAATTGGAGCACGAAGTGGTCACGACCTCGGCGGCTCGAAGGATCTCATCCTGATTTCTTGTTTGGGCGGCTTTGTAGGCCACCAAGCCCGCTTCGCGGAGTTCGGTCACGAATTTCTCCCAATCCGGGTTTTTCAAGGGGACATCCGCGCCGTTGGAGCACTTTCGGCCCGGAACGTCCAGAAGGCTTGCGGATTCCGCGAGCGCGAGGGCGCTGTTCTCGACGGCTTCCCATTTTCCAAAGGTGCTGGTCAGCAGGTTGGGAGACACGGACGGTTTCGAATCGGGCTTGATCTCCGCGGGATCGTCGCTTTGAGCCGCGAAAAACACGTTGGAACTCGGATAGATAACCCCCTTCATCAACTGTGCCAGGTCTGCTGGGGGCCGGGGAGGCGCGGGTTTTTGCGCTGCGCGTGGTGTTTGCGCACTCACGAATCCCGCGAGGAAAAGGGCGACGGACGTGAAGCCAGCCACGGAATCGATTGTCATACTTCAACGGATTATGCCACTCTACACCGGATTGCGGCTGCGGCCAGGTGTATAATGCGCGGTGCTACCCCGGGAGGGCTTGCCGTGCTGCGTGCCGGTCGCGTTGGCCTTGCATTTTCGTTCACGATCGCGATCATGGCGGAGAACGCCTGGGCGCAATCGGATGCCTCACCGATCAACCTGCTGCCCAATCCTTATCGCACGGTGCGCGACTGGGGGCATCCGCCGAACCATACGCCTTGGGCGGCGGTGACCGCAGTGGAGACTGCCCCCGATGGCAACCTTTACGTCATCCATCGGTGTCATGAAAACTCCTGTGCCGGCCGCCCCGAGCCTCCCATCCTCAAGTTCGATCCCTCCGGCAAGCTTCTGAAGAGTTGGGGCGAGGGCATGTTCGTCTTTCCACACGGCGCCACCGTGGATCCCGAAGGAAATCTCTGGGTAACCGACGAGCAGGGCATGGACGGCAAAGGCGAACAGGTCTTCAAGTTCAGCCCGGAAGGAAAACTTCTGATGACCCTCGGGAAGGCGGGCGTGGCCGGTGCCGAACCGGGGCTGTTCGATGCGCCGACGGATGTGGTGGTCGCCTCCAATGGGGACATCTTCGTCACGGAGGGACATACCGGCCCCCGCCCCGGCAACGATCGGATCTCGAAATTCTCGAACGACGGGAGATTTATCATGTCGTGGGGAAAGCGCGGATCGGGTCCGGGTGAATTCCGATCGCCACACACCATCGCGCTCGACTCGCGGGGACGCCTGTTTGTGGGCGACCGCTCCAACAACCGCATCCAGATCTTCGACCAGCAGGGGCATTACCTGGATACCTGGACGCAGTTCGGGCGGCCGAGTGGCATTGCCATCACCCGCGACGACACCATGTACGTCGCCGATTCGGAATCGTGGGGTCCGGACCAGCCAGGCTGGAAGAAAGGCATTCGCATCGGCAGCGCCAAGACGGGTAAGGTCGATTTCTTCATCGAAGACATGGAGTCCACGACCACGGAGCACAGCGGGGCCGAAGGGGTGGGAGTGGATCGGAGCGGCAACGTGTATGGAGCCGTCGTCCGGAGGCAAATGCTGGAGAAGCACATTCCGGCGGGCCGTTAGACTGCGATCGGGCAACCGGCAAGCCTGCCGACATATTCCTGAGAAGGCACCTCGTGCCGGGCACTACTTATTCCATGGCCCTTTTTCGAACCCGGTCAGCCGCAGTCTACGGCATCGAGGCGCATCTCATCGACGTCGAGGTTGACATGTACATGTCGGGTTCGGCGCGCGATTCCCGCATGGTGGGAATGCCCGACGTGGCGGTTCGCGAGAGCCGCGAGCGCATCAAGAGCGCGCTGATCAATTCCGGCTTCGGCTACCCCAACAAGACGCTGACCATCAACCTGGCACCGGCCAATGTGCGCAAGGAGGGCGCCGGCTTCGATCTTCCCGTCGCGTTGGGAATCCTCGGCGCCATGGGCGCGGTGAAGAATCTGGATCGCCACATTCTGGTGGGGGAACTGTCGCTCGATGGTGCGATCCGGCCGGTGCGGGGAGCGCTCTCGGTGGCGCTGTGCGCCCGCGACCAGGAGATTCCGAATCTCATCGTGCCCGCGGAGAATGCCAGGGAAGCGGCCGTGGTGGAAGGTGTTGCGGTCTACGGGGTGCGGCACCTGGCGGAGGTGGTGGATCTTTTGGGACGGCCCGAGGCATTCGTGCCGGCGACCCCTGCCCTGTCGGGGCACGAAGAGCCGGCGGAAGCGTGCCTCGATTTCCGGGACGTTCGGGGCCAGACCACCGTGAAGCGAGCCCTGGAGGTGGCGGCGGCGGGATCGCACAACGTCCTGATGATTGGCCCGCCCGGCTCCGGGAAGACCATGCTGGCCAAGCGATTCGCCGGCATTCTGCCGCCACTTACGTTTTCAGAAGCGCTGGAAGCCACGAAAATCCACAGCATCGCCGGGCTGCTGGACAACGGGGCGGGATTGTTGCGGCGCCCGCCCTTTCGGTCGCCTCACCACACGATCTCGGACGCGGGCCTGCTCGGCGGCGGTACCAGCGTGCCGCGGCCCGGAGAGATCAGCCTGGCGCACCATGGCGTCCTGTTTCTCGACGAATTTCCGGAATTCGCACGCGATGTGCTGGAATCGCTGCGCCAACCGATGGAGGAAGGGGCGGTCACCATCGCCCGTTCCAACATGACGCTGCGCTTCCCCAGCAGGTTTCTCCTGCTGGGTGGGATGAATCCGTGCAAGTGCGGGTACCTCGGGGACGCTTCGCGCGAATGCCGCTGCACACCGGGACAAGTCCAGCAGTACCTGAACAAAATCAGCGGCCCGTTACTCGACCGGATCGACCTCCACATCGAAGTGCCGGCGGTGCCCTATCGCGAGCTTCGGGAAAAGAATGACGGGATGGGTTCGGCGGAAATGCGCCAGCGGGTGGAGCGGGCCCGGGAGCTGCAACAGAGGCGCGGCTTCTACAACGCCCACCTTCCCTTGCGAGTGCTGCGGAAGTTCTGCGAATTAGACGAGGCGGGCGAGCGCACCCTCGAGATGGCGGTGCGCCGGCTGGGTCTCTCGGCGCGTGCACATGATCGGATTTTGAAGGTGGCGCGCACCATCGCGGACCTGGACCAAAAGGAGCAGGTGGCCGGCAAGCACGTCGCGGAGGCCGTACAATACCGAAGCCTGGACCGCAACTACTGGACCTGACTCAGCCTAGGCGGCCCGGAACTTGTCGCGGCAAGTGGTGGAACAGAAATAAACCAGCTCGCCGTTGACCTTCCGCGACACACTGCCGATGGTCGAAACATAAGTGCCGCAGACGGGATCCTTCTTCAACTCCCCGCCGATCGGAACGGTAGGTCGGGGCAGCCGGTCCGGAGGAGGAGTGTATGCGGAACGGAAAGCACGGAAGATGCTTCGAAGCACCGACCTCGCGAAGAGGAGAACCAGCAGGGGAAAGACGATCTCGACGAGTAGGAACCTCATGACTTCGGGCGGAAGCCCGAAGCTCCCGCCCCTGATATTTCTAAATTCTTACTGCTTCTTCTTGGTGGTGCTCTTCTTCGAGTCGGACTTGGCGTTGGGGTTCTGGAAGGTCGTATCCACGCTGCTGCCCAGAGTCGTCAGCATGTCCTTGGCGCTTTGCGCATACTGTCCGGTCGGCGCCAGTTCGAGGTACTTCTGGAATGCCTCCACCGTGCCGGCAACGGGAGTCACTTTGCCGTCCCCCCCGATCTGCGCCTTTCCTACCAGCACCACCGCATACTGATAGTAGGCGTCGGCGTAGGTAGGCGTCAGCTCGATGGCCTTCTTGAAAGCATCACCGGCCGCCTCGCCCTGTCCCGCGTTCACCAGCATGGCGCCGAGGTTGTAATAGTACTTGCCGCCATTGGGCGGATCCAGATCGGCGGCCTTCTTCAACTCGGCCTGCATTTCAGGGAATTTCTTCGCTTTGCCCAGTGCCAGCGCATAGTTGTTGTGGCTGGCCGCATCTTCCGGCTTCAGCTCGATGGCCTTGCTGTAGGCATCCAGCCCTTTTTGAACGGTGGCATCGAAATCGGGCCCGGTCTTGCCCTCCGCCAATTTCACGTAGGACTCGCCGAGGTTCGCCCAGACGGCTTGCTGCGACGGATCGATTTCCGAGGCCTTGGTGAAGGACGCCACGGCCTGGTCCCACTGCTTGGCTTCCTTGGCCGTCATACCCGCGTTGAAGGCATCGTTCAGCTCGTTGCGCTTCTTCATCTTTTCCGAGCTGTCCTTCATCTGCTTTTCGAGCTGCGCCTTCTGTTCGGGAGTCATGCCGCGCGTGAGTTCTTCCGAGGCCTTACCGGTTTCCATGGCCTTCTGCAGCTCTGCCTGCTTGTTCGTATTCTGAGCCTGAGAGGCCTTCAGATCGAAATCGATCGGCTTCATATCGCCGCCGGTCCGGACGCCGTTGACCGCATCGACCTGTTTGCCATCGATATAGAGCTGTACGTTGTAGGTGCCGCCAAGGGGCACTCCAATGTTGATGTAGTGACCTTTCTTGTCGGTTTTGGCGGGGTACTCGCCCTTGATGTCCGTGCGGACGATTTTGATCACAGCATTCTGGACTGGTTTACCGTCCGCCCCCTTCACAGTCCCTTCGATCGGCGCGATCTGGGCTACAGAGGTGAAGACCAGGAAGGACATCCCGGCGGCAACGAGGGCCAGGTTACGCAGCTTCATAGAACCTCCAACTTTAGACTAGTATGTATTAAATTCCAGTATACCGTAATGTTTTTTTACCGGTATTGTGAGCGGTAACGCAGGTTGCGAGCCTGCTATTTGACCGGACCCGTTCCGTGATGAGCGCTACTCATCGAACAGCCCGATCTGTTCCTTGGAGGCGACTTTGGCCCTTCGTTTCTTGAGGGGGCTTCCGACCACACCCAGCACTTCGACCGAGAAGAGGGCCGCCCGGGGGATGAAAATCCGCTGGTTATTGCTGTACGGGTCGGGTGGAATCACGGTGAAGCCATGCTGCTCCACCTGGAGGAGGTTGTTGGGCATCACCCCTTCCATGACTTCGCCGTCCCGGAACTGGAAACTCACCCAGAGGCCTTCGATCCGGGGCCGGTTGTTGAAAACCCTCCGGTCCACGTCCCGGCCGTCGAAATCGCGTACGAAGGCGATCGACTTGATGTCCTCATATGGCACGGTGGAGAGGTTGCCCTGCGCCGACATCAGCTCGACCCCACCCGTCTGCAGGTAGGAAAACGGGTTGACATAACCGGCCAGGGGTTCCTTATCGAACCTCCGGACGATCGCCTTTTTGGTGGTAGAGCCGGCCAACTGAACCTCAAATCCGTGAACTATGTTTCAAACATTTCGGCGCTTATTGTATCATTGGCACAATGTCGTTTGGATCGCGCAACCAGGATGTGGCGCCGCTGGCGGGCCAGATGACCGCGTTCCTCAATTTCTGCCGCCTGGAAAAAGGCCTTTCTGCTAATTCATTGGAAGCTTATTCCGCTGATTTGTCAAGGTTTAGCACATTTCTCAAGGACCAGCCCGGAATTCCCGGCACGGAGGATCTGCGCCGTTACCTCGACCATCTGTATGGATCGGGCCTGACCAGCCGCTCGATTGCCCGCCACCTGACGACGCTTCGCTCGTTCTACGGATTTCTCCTGAGGGAGGGCCGGATCGAAACCGATCCAACCCAACACCTGCGCTCTCCACAGCAATGGCACAACATCCCTAAGTTCTTGAATCTGGAAGAGATCATGAGCATCATCCAGGCCCCGGACCTGGCCAAGCCCACCGGGGTCCGGGACCGTGCGATGATGGAATTGCTGTACGCCACCGGATTGCGGGTTTCCGAGTTGTGCCACCTGGGCGTAGGCGACCTCGATGGCGCCTATGGCGTGTTGCGCACCACGGGAAAAGGCAACAAGCAGAGGCTCGTGCCAGCCGGCAAAAAGGCCATCGCGGCCGTCGAGGATTACCTGAGAAGTGCCCGTGGCGCCCTTCTCAAGGGGCGCTCCAGCCGCTACCTTTTTGTTACCGCTCGCGGCGGACCGCTCACCCGCCAGTGCTTCTGGCATCTCCTCGCCGGGTACGGCCGGAAGGCGGGCATTTTCCACGGGTTAACTCCACACGTGCTGCGCCACAGTTTCGCCACGCACATGCTCGAAGGGGGCGCCGACTTGCGAAGTGTTCAGGTCATGCTGGGGCATGCCGATATCTCCACCACCCAGATCTATACCCACGTGATGCGGTCGCGCCTGCGGGAAACGGTGGATCGGCATCATCCCCGGGCTTAAAGACAGGAGGCCGGGAAGCATGCGATGAGCGATTACATCTACATGCTGGAGAGCCATTTGAGTCCCGACCAGAACCGGGTGGTGGCGGACGTGCAGACCGCCGCTGCCCAGGCGGGGATGAACGTGTTCCTCACCGGCGGCGCCATGCGCGACATGTTGGCTGGCTTCCGCATCCGCGACCTGGACTTCGTCGTGGAAGGCAACGCGCTTAAAGTGGCCAAAGCCGTTTCCGACGGCACCGGCGCCCAGATCCTCTCGTCCGACGAACTCCGCAAGAGTGCCGAGCTGGTTTTTCCCTCCGGCGTCACCGCGCAGGTCGTGATGTCGCACCACGAGAAGCACGGGCGTACCGGATCCAAGCCGCAGATTACCCCGGTGACCATCCAGGAAGACCTGCGGGGGCGCGATTTCACCTGCAATGCGATCGCGTTGTCATTGAACAAGGCCTCCCGCGGCCTCCTGCTCGACCCCATGAACGGGCTCGCGGACATCGAGCGCCGCGAATTGCGGTCCGTCAGCAGCTACGGCTTCTATGACGACCCTTCGCGGCTGCTTCGCCTGGCTCGATTCCAGATCCGCCTGGAATATGGGGTCGAAGAACGCACGCGCATGCAGGTGGCCAACGCGCGCGAAGCGGAGGTCGAGAAATCGATTCCCGCCCGGACCCTGGGAGAAGAACTCAAGCGAATCAGCGCCGAGGACAAACCTGCCGAGATTCTCCGAGTGCTCGATGAATACGGGCTGGTCACCTTATTTTCGCCGGGACTCTCCGGAGAGAAGCTGAATCTGGCCGGAGTTGGGAGGCTGGAGAAGATCATCCGGCTCCTTCCGGAAGACACGGTGTCGCAGGCCGTTCGTTTGGGACCTTTCCTGTACGCGCTCACCGAGAAGCTGACCCCGAAAGAGAAGCATGCGCTGGTGGCGGCCACGAACCTGCACAAGCCGGAGGTCGATCTGTGGCAGAAGCTGGAAGTCCGCGCCAAAAAGCTGGAGTCGGCCCTTCGCTCGGCGCGGATTCGCAAAGCCTCGCAGGTATACCACCTGGTTTCGGCGGCGAAACCGGACGAGGTCCTCTTCCTCATGTACCATTCGGGACTGAAGCCGGTGCAGGAGCGGCTGAAGAACTATTTTCAGAAGCATCTGCTCGCGATCCAGGAAATTACTCCTGAAGAATGGGCGTCGGTGGAAGGCAAGCCGGGCACACCTCGTTACGAAAAGGCGCGCCACGATTTCATTACCAAGCGGCTGGATCGGCGGGCGCCGCGCAAGCCCGAGCCTCTGCCCGAACCGCCACCTCCTCCCGTGGTCGAGGTTGCCGCCCGGCGGGGACGTTAGCCCTCGGTTCGGGGCGGAACCAGTTACCATTGGTAAGGATGCCGGGGCACACGGCGTCGCGCAGGCTTCGATGCGTGGATTGACAAGGGGCGGCCTCTTTCTGGTCATCATGACGGTAACGGCGACCCTGTATACCGGCTGGATGTTTCTGGGCCGCTATCTGGCGAGCCGGCGATATGAGCGGGCGCGGCAGGCACAGGAGCAGGCCGCGGCGGCCCGATTCCTGAACGTCTATGGCGGGTCGGCCGTAAAGATCCTCCAGTTCTACGCACGCGAAGCCAGCCTCACCGAAGGGACCCCGTCGGTGGTCTGCTACGGCGTGCTGAATGCCAAGGCGGTGCACATCGATCCTCCCGTCGAGGGAGTGGCGGTATCGCCGAACCGCTGCGTAGAGGTGGCGCCCCTGAAGGATACACTCTACACTCTGACGGCGGAGGGCAACGACGGGCGAACTGTCTCGGCGTCGTTTCTGCTGCCCGTAACGCCCGACGTGGCGACCCTGCCGGCGGTGACGTCCTTTCGCGTGGAGAATCACAAGCCGGACTATCGCGGCCGCGAGGTCTTCCTGCTCAGTTTTGCCGCGCAGAATCCGGTGACGGTGGATATCGACCCGCCGGTCTTTCCGACGCTCCACGGCGCGCCCAACGGCCGCTTCTACGTCGCTCCGGTGCAGACCACCACCTACACCATCACAGTGACCGGGAAATTCGGACACCAGGCGAAGCGGCAATTAAGAGTGGAAGTCCCGCCGCGGTAGGTTATGGACAGTCTCGGGATGATCGAGCGAACGAGCGGTATGCCGTGCAATTCCGTCCACCACGCCGGCGGCTTTTTCCCGACATCTCGCTGCCCCGGTTGACGGCTGGCTGGCCGATCGCGCGTCCATCATCCGCCGCGACCTACGCGGCCCCTTGCCCGGCTGCAGATTGCGGAGATCCTCCGCAACGAGTAATCATCGAAGGCAGTCCTGGACTGACTGCTGGTATTCTGGGAGCAAATCTACAATTGCGAGGTGCGGCATGAAGAGTCTTGGGGTGGCGGCCCTTCTGATCTCGTCGTTTCCGGTTCTGGGGCAGCAGCCAGTCGAGATCAAGGTCGATGCCAGAGCTGCGGAAGGCCCGTTCCGTCCGCTCTACGCCTGGTTCGGGTATGACGAGCCGAACTACACCTACACGGCCAACGGCAAGAAGCTTATCGGCGAGCTCTCGGCGTTGAGCCCGGTGCGCGTCGAGATCCGCACCCACCATCTGCTGGTGACCGGCGATGGCACGCCGGCATTGAAGTGGGGCTCGACGAACGCGTATACCGAGGATGCATCCGGTAAGCCGGTCTACGACTGGACGATCGTCGATCGCATCTTCGACACCTACGAGCATGCCGGCGCCAAGCCCTTCGTTGAGATCGGATTCATGCCCGAAGCGCTCTCCTCGAATCCCGAGCCGTACGTTCTGCACTGGCCCAAATCGGATGGGAAGGGCTGGTCCTATCCGCCCAAGGACTACGGGAAATGGGCGGAACTCGTCCGCCACCTGGTGCTGCATGCAGTCGAGCGCTACGGGAAGTCGGAAGTGGAATCGTGGTCGTGGGAGCTGTGGAACGAACCCGATATCTCCTACTGGCGCGGCACTCCGGAGGAGTATTTCAAGCTCTACGATTTCACCGCCGATGCCATCAAGCGCGCCCTGCCGGCGGGACGGGTGGGCGGCCCCGCCACCACCGGGCCCGGCGCTCCGAAGGCTGCCGACTATCTCAAGCAGTTTCTGGAACACTGCGCCCACGGGGATAATGCCGTGACCGGGAAACGCGGCGCCGCGCTCGACTTCATCAGCTATCACGCCAAGGGCGCGCCAGCCGTGGTGGAAGGGCATGTCCGCATGGGACTGCGCAAGGAGATCACGGACGTGCAGCGCGGGCTCGAAATCATTCACGGCTTTCCGGAGTTTCGAGCGCTGCCTATCGTGCTGAGCGAGGCGGATCCGGAAGGCTGCGCCGCCTGCTCGGCGCGCCAGTATCCGCAGAACGTCTACCGCAATGGAACCTTGTATCCGAGCTATACCGCCTCGGCTTTGAAGGGCATCATCAAGCTGGCCGACCGCTACCAGGCCAACGTCGCCGGCATGCTGACATGGGCCTTCGAATTCGAAGACCAGCCGTATTTCGACGGCTTTCGAACCCTGGCCACCAACGGGGTGGATAAGCCGATTCTGAGCCTGTTTCGGATGACCGGCATGATGCGCGGCGACCGGGTGAAGGTCGAAAGCAGCGGCGCGGTGGGACTGGATGGGATCCTCGAATCGGGCGTCCGCGGGTCGCCGGACATCGATGCCCTGGCCGCGCGCGGCGCCGGAGAGTTAACGGTGCTGCTGTGGAATTATCACGACGATGAGTTGCCCGCCGCGCCGGCGACAGTCCACCTGGAACTTGCGGGCATTCCGGTGCTGACCGGCCGCGCGCACATCGAACACTTCCGCATCGACGACCAGCACAGCAATGCCTACACGGCATGGAAGCAGATGGGCTCGCCGGCACAGCCGTCTCCCGAACAATACGCCAGGCTGGAGGCAGCCGGGCAGTTGCAACTTCTGGGGTCGCCCGAGTGGCGGTCACCGAAGGACGGCAAGCTCGACTGGTCGTTCCAGCTTCCGCGCCACGCCGTATCGCTGGTGCGCGTCACCTGGCAGTGAGCTACTTCTTCTTCTCCTGGTTCCAGAGCTGTCGCGAGAGGACCCTTCCGCAGAACGGACAGTAGTTGAGCCCGACAAACTGGTGGCGCTCCTCTCCAAACACCAGGAAGAACTCGGTGTCAATCTCGGTGATGATGGTGCCGTTGATGAGTTGGAAGGGCTGGGCGTGCCGCGCCAGGTCGCGGTCCAGGAGCTGTTCGAAATCGTTGCAGCAAATCATCGGGTCTCTGCCGTGCAGCTCACTGGATTGTGCTCGCTCCCTCGACCCCCAGATCGCTCGGAACTACGTTCCGGTTGATGTGCCGGTCGAGGTTGATCACGTAGGTCTCGGGAGCTTCGATCAGCACCGGCGAATGCGTCGCGCACACGATGCGAAACTGCTTCTGGTCCACGAGTTCTTTGAGCATCTTCAAAATGCGCCGCTGATTGGACACCGAGAGAGCCATCTCCGGCTCGTCCAGCAGCAGAATCGTGCCGTCGGGCAGCTTGGGGAAGCTCTCGCGGAAGAGCGAGAGCATCACCTGGCCGTGGCTCGCCATCTGGAGGAATTCCAGCATCTCCGGCTGATTCTCGAACAGGTGGAGCTGGTGCCGGGGATTGTGCTGTTCGGCGTCGAACAGAAAGGTGTTGCCGACCTTGACTTCGCCTGGCTCCAGCCGGCAGATGTAACCATCCACCTTCTCGCCTCGCAGCGCGTAGTAGATCGAGTGCAGAAGCGTGGACTTGCCCGAGCCGTTCTCCCCTTGCAGCATGACCAGCGGATGGGAAAGATCCACGATCATCGGCATGTGGAAGTTGAGGTTGGTGAAGACCGGGTGCGCCAGGATTTTGAGATACATAGCAGTTCAGGATAACAGGCGCCGCAGGCAGATCATGTACGTCCTGCCACACCGGGACGATTCCGGCCCGCCGGAATTGGGACATCATGATGGTTGGAGGTCACGTGGAGAAAGCAAAGTTCGTGATTCTGGGCGGGGGAATGGTCGCGGGCTACGCTGCCAGGCAACTGGTCGAACTCGGGCTTCCTTCCGGCGATCTGGCGATCGTTTCGGCCGATGACGAGCTTCCCTATGAACGCCCGCCTTTGTCGAAGGGCTTTCTGGCGGGCAAGGACACCGAGGAGGCCATCCGCATCAGTCCGGCCGAATTTTATCGGGAGCACGCGATCGAGGTCCGTCTCGGCTGCGAAATCGAAAGCGTGGATCCGGGCGCGAAGCGGCTCCACATGAAGCAGGGCGGCGAACTGGGGTTCGAGAAGCTTGTCATTGCAACCGGCGCGCGGGTGCGCAGGTTAGAGGTGCCGGGCGCGGAGCTCAAAGGCATTCACTACCTTCGCTCTATGGACGACTCCCGCAGAATTCGCGAGCATGCAGGCGGCGCCAGGCTTGCGGCGGTGATTGGCGGCGGTTTTATCGGTATGGAGGTGGCCGCGGTGCTGGCGCAAAAAGGCATCGAGACGACGATGGTGTTACGCACGGCCCGCATCTGGGACCAGTTTTTCACGCCCGCGATGTCACATTTTTTCGAGACCTATTACGCCGCGCGCGGGGTGAAGTTCGAACGCAACGCCTCGATCGAATCATTTGGCGGCGATGGCGCGGTCGAGGCAGTGCGCCTGGCGCGCGGGCGTGCAATTCCGGCGGACATCGTGGTGGCCGGCATCGGCGTGCAACCGGTTACGGGGTTCCTGGCAACGAGCGGCATTGAACTCTCCGACGGCGTGGTGGTAAACGAATACCTCGAAACCAACCAGCCCGCCATTTATGCCGCGGGCGACGTTGCCAACTACCAGGATGTACTGTACGGCAAGCGCCGGCGCGTGGAGCATTGGGACAACGCGGTGTCGCAGGGGCAGCATTGCGGCCGCCTGCTGATGGGGGAGCGCCAGCCATTTCGCCACGTCCCGTACTTCTTTTCGGACGTCTTCGATCTCTCCTACGAGTTTTGGGGCGACATCTCCGGAGCAGACCAGGCAGTCATTCGCGGCGACGTGACGACCAAGAGTTTCAGCGTGTGGTGGCTGCGCGGCCAAAACCTGGCGGCGGCGTTCGTCATGAACCGGCCGGACGATGAGCGCACCGCTGCTCCGCAATGGATCGAATCCAAACGGCCCGTCAAGGGGCGCGAGTTACAGGACACGTCTCACGCGCTCTCATAGAACCGCAAAGCGGATCGGCGTGGCCTACGCGATGGATGGGCGCTTCGTGGTGAAACCGGTTGCCTGCTCGAACGCATGCGCCAACTGCAGGACGGCAAAATCTTCTTTGGCGCGACCCACGATCTGGAGGCCGACGGGAAGTCCTTCAGGGGTAAAGCCGGCCGGCACCGAGGCGGCTGGATTTCCGGTGGCCGAGATGTACCAGCATGATTTCATCCAATCGATGTAGTTGGTGAATTTCACGCCCGCGATTTCCGTCGGGTAGGCGGTGTTGACATCAAATGGCGGCAACTGGGTGGTTGGCAGCACGAAGTACTCGTACGTCTCGAGGAACGCCTGGAAACGGCGCCAGATCTGACCGTGGGCCACCTCGGCGCGTGCCACGTCAGTGCCGGTGAGCCGCAGTCCCTCCTCGATCTCACCCTTCAGGGTGTCTTTGAAGGCGTCCGGGTGCTCGCGCAGCCGCGCGCCGTAGGAATTCGCCGAGTTCCAGGCACGCAAAATACGGAAGCTGACTTCGGCGGGGGAAAAGTCGGGCTCCGCCTGCTCGACGATACAGCCCAGCGATTCAAAGGTGGCTCGGTGAGCATCCACGATGGAGCGCACGCGCGAATCAAAGGGAACTCCGCCCAGGTCTTTGAACCAGGCGATGCGGACCCCCTTGAAAGCGCGGCCGAGTGGGCGGGCAAAGACGGCTCCGGGCTCGTTCAGAGAGAGCGGCGAGCGAGGATCGGGTCCCGCAATCGTGCTCAGAACGAAGGCCAGGTCCGCGACGGAGCGCCCGAGGCATCCCGAGGTGCTCAGGGTTGACCATGCGAAGTCGGCTTTCGGTTCGGGTACGCGGCCGACAGTCGGACGGAAGCCGACGACATTACAGAACGCCGCGGGATTACGCAAGGATCCACCCATATCGCTGCCATCGGCCACTGGCACAAGCCCGCAGGCGAGGGCAACCGCGGCGCCGCCGGAGGATCCGCCGCAGGTCTTGGTCAGGTCCCACGGGTTGCG
>DATJWB010000192.1:0-3512 GCA_035501495.1 Bryobacteraceae bacterium
CAAGGTGCGGAATCTGTAAAGAAACCACGCGGCTCATGGGCCGCCCCGGCAATCGCGGCCGGGTTTTCCTCACCAGCCACGGCAGCCTTGCGCGCCATTGTGGTTTTCCTGATCCTCGGCGCGGCGGCCTTCGCACAGCAGACGGTCGGTACCCTGAAAGGCCAGGTGGCGGATGAATCGGGAGCGGTGATTCCCGGCGCCACGGTGACGTTGACCATTTCCGGAACGGTGGTGAAATCGGTGAACGCCGCTGCCGATGGCACATTCACCGTCGTGGGGCTGACGCCGGGCCGCTACGCGGTGCGCGTGACCGCGCCGGGCATGGCGCCCTACGAGAACCCGGCCGTGGAGCTGGCGGCGGGCAAAACCGTCACGCTGAATGTTTCCCTCAACGTTTCCATGGAGAAACAGGAAGTGACCGTGCAGGATCAGGCGGGGACGCAGGTGAGCACGGATCCTTCCAACAATGCGGGCGCTCTGGTGTTGCAGGGCGCGGATCTGGATGCCTTGTCCGATGATCCCGACGATTTGCAGTCCGATCTGCAAGCGCTGGCCGGCCCGTCCGCGGGGCCGAACGGCGGTCAAATCTACATTGATGGTTTCACCGACGGGCGCCTGCCTCCCAAGGAATCCATCCGCGAGATCCGGATCAATCAGAACCCCTTCTCCGCGGAATACGACCGGCTGGGCTACGGGCGGATCGAGATTTTCACCAAACCCGGGTCCGACAAATTCCACGGCCAGGCGGCCTTCAATTACAGCAACGATGTGTTCAATGCGCGCAATCCTTTCGCCCAGAACAAGGCGCCCTTTGATATGCGCAATTACAACGGCAACGTGGGCGGTCCGCTGAGTAAGAAAGCGTCCTTCTTTCTGGATTTCGAGCGGCGCGACATCAATGACAACGCGGTCATCAACGCCACCATTCTCGATCCGAGTGATAACATCGTGCCCTACAGCCGGGCGGTCAACACGCCGCAGGAACGCACCACCTTCAGCCCGCGCATCGACTACCAGCTCAGCACGAATAACACGTTGACCGGCCGCTACTCGTTTCTGCGGTCGGGCCAGGAGGACAGCGGCATAGGGCAGTTCACGCTGCCCGAACTGGGATATAAGGTTGTCAACCAGCAGCAAACCGCGCAGTTGACCGAGACGTCGCTGCTGAACGCGCAGACCGTGGACGAAACGCGCTTCCAGTTCGTGCACTCCACCCTGAACGACTTCGGAAACAACTCGGTCCCGGCCGTCAACGTACTGCAAGCCTTCACCGGATTCGGCTCGCAGATCGGCAGGGCGTACAACACCACCAACAGTTGGGAGCTACAGAACTTCATCGCCATCGCGCATTCCCGGCATGCCTGGAAGTTCGGGCTGCGGGTGCGCGCCGAGACCGACAACGATGTCTCGCCGCAAAATTTCGGCGGAACGTTCACTTTCTCGGGCGGTCTGGTTCCGGTGCTGAATGCCGACAACCAGGTCGTCATCGGGACCGATGGGAATCCAGAAATGGAGCAGATCAGCTCCATTCAACGCTACCAGCGGACCGACATTTTGCAGAAAGCCGGTTTGTCCCCCGAAGAGGTTCTCGCGCTCGGCGGGGGCGCCAGCCAGTTTTCCATCTATGCGGGGAATCCAAAGGTCCAGGTGACGCAGGCCGATGTGGCATTTTTCGCGCAGGATGACTGGCGAATACGGCCGAATCTGACAGCCAGCCTCGGCCTGCGCTACGAGAATCAAACCAACATCCGCGACTGGCGCGATATTGCGCCGCGCATCGGTATCGCCTGGGCTCCCGGAGCCACGGCGAAACGTCCCGGCAAAACGGTGATTCGCGCCGGATTCGGCATGTTCTACGACCGCTTCGCGCAAAGCCTGGTGCTTCAGTCCGAGCGCTTCAACGGCGTCGAGCGGCAGTACATCGTGCCATCGCCCCCATTTCTCCCCCCTGCCGTGCCTCCCATCAGCCAGATCGCCGGCGACGCCCTGGTGCACTCCATCTACACCGTCGACCCCTCGCTGCGCGCTCCGTATGTCATGCAAACGGCGTTCAGCGTCGAACGGCAACTGCCGCGGAATAGCACCATGGCGGTGACGTACACGAACTCTCACGCGCTGCACCTGCTGCTGTTGCGGGACATCAATGCGCCATTGCCGGGAACTGATGTGAGGCCCTACGGCGACCGAGGACAGATTTTCCAATACGAATCGGACGGGGTGCTCAATCAGAACCAGTTGATCGTCAATCTCACCAGCCGGATGAACAAGAGCTTCACGCTGTTCACCTTCTACGTGCTGAATCGCGCCATGAGCGACGCCGACGGCTCGACGACGTTTGCCAACGGTTCGGCGACCGTCGTGGCCAACCCGTACAACCTGGCGCTCGATTACGGGCGCGCGGCCATCGATGCCCGGCATCGCTTCATGCTGGGCGGTTCTATCGTGACAAAATTCAAATTGCGCTTCAGCCCGTTCGTGATCGCGCGATCCGGTGCGCCTTTCGACATCACCACCGGCACGGACGAGAACGGCGATACGGTTTTCAACGACCGGCCGGCATTCGCGACCGACCTGACCAAGCCCGGAGCGGGAGTGGTGGTCACGCCCTTTGGATCGTTCGATCCGAATCCGTCGCCGGGAGAAAAAATCATCCCGCGCAATTACGGCGAGGGGCCGGCCTATTTCAGCGTCAACCTGCGTCTCAGCCGGACATTCGGATTCGGACCGCATCGCGAATCGGCGGGAATGGGCGGCAGGCCGGGCGGCGGCCCGGGGGGCGGCGGCGGGCGCGGTGGCCCGGGCGGCGGCATGATGCGCGGTCCGGGCGGCGGCATGCGCGGCATGTTCGGAGATGCCACCACGGACCAGAAGTTCAATCTGATCCTCTCGATCTCCGCCCGGAACCTGTTCAACACCACCAATGACGGGCCTTACATCGGCAACCTCACTTCCCCCTTCTTCGGACACGCAAATTCCCTGGCAGGCGGTTTTGGACCAGCCCAGGCGGCCAGCAACCGGCGCCTGGAGATGCAACTGCGGTTCATGTTTTAGCCGGGATTCGTTCCCCGCGGAGGCGCAGGGGCGCAGAGCAAGCCGATCGACCACGTCGTCAAGCGTGGGACTCCTGTGATCGGGATGGACAGGCATTCCTGTTGCATGCCTCTTCACCCTGTAGCCGCCCCCCGGAAGCCCCTCCTCACACCTTCCCGCTGGCCGGCAAGTATCTCTAAACCTCCGTCCCGTCTCCACCGATAGTACGGAGGAAGGCTTTACTCGATGATCCAGCTCACGCGCTTGAACCACATTCCCCTGGTGCTGAATTCGGATTTGATCGAGCATGTGGAGATTACCCCGGACACCGTCATCACCCTCACCACCGGGCAGAAGATCGTGGTGCGGGAATCGGCTGCGGAGGTCGTCGACCGCGTCATTGCGTTCCGGCGATCGATCGCTCCGTCGGTGCTGCGGTGCCCGCTGGTCGAGGGGTCCGGGCAGCGCGAATCTCCCGCCCC
>DATJWB010000193.1:0-13911 GCA_035501495.1 Bryobacteraceae bacterium
GCCGCCCTTTCGCGCGATGGCAATCTCCTGGCTTTCGCCTCCGATCGCAGCGAAGTGGGCCACCTCGACATCTGGCTCCAGCAGATCGGCGCCCGCGATCCGATCCGCCTGACTCGCGATCCGGCCGACGATAGCGATCCGGCCATCTCGCCCGATGGCACGCGCATCGCCTTCCGCTCCGAGCGTATCTCGCCCTCAGGACAGGGCGGCATCTACACGATGCCTGCGCTGGGTGGCGATCCTGTTCTCCTCGCCCCAGGCGGGAGAAACCCGCGCTTCTCTCCCGACGGCCGCTGGATCGCGTATTGGGAAGGGCGCGAGAGTTCCGACTTCTACCCCGGCTCGTCGAGTGTTTATGTGATCGATGCCGGAGGAGGCCAGCCGCGTCGCGTCGCAACCGAAATGCCCGCGGCATTGTATCCGACCTGGTCTCCCAAGGGCGACCAGCTCCTGGTCTTGTCGCAACACACCAACAAGACCGACCGGGACTGGTGGCTGGTGCCTCTGGAGGGGGGAACGGCTCGCAAGACCGGCGCTCTGGCACAATTCCAGGCACAAGGTTTGAAACGCGCGGGCTGGGAGAGCATGATCGCGCCCCTGGAGTGGCGAGCCGATGGTTCCAACTGTGTGCTCTTCGCCGTATCATCGGACAGCACGGCGGGGGAGGGCGATGCCGGCAATCTGTGGCAGATCGCGCTCGGGCGCGACGGTTCCGTAGCAGGACGAGCATCCCCAGTCACACACGGGCCTGGCATTCAAATGCAGCCTTCCCTGGCTGCGGCCAGTGAACGCGGCCGCCTGGCCTTCGCCGACCTCTCCTGGAAGCCCGACGTGTGGGCCACGACCGTGGATGCCGCCCGCGGCGTGATCTCGGGCGAACCCCGGCGCATCACCCCCGACGACTCCTACGCCGAGTCGCCATCCGTGGCGGCCGATGGCTTCCATCTCGTTTTCCTTAGCCGGCAACTGGGCCGCTGGACGCTCCGAACCAAGGACCTGAAAACGGCCAAGGACGTGGTGGTGGTGAATAGCGCCCAACCGCTCTACAACCCGAGAATCTCCGGGGACGGAGCCGTGATCGCGTATTGCGATCGCGAAGGCAACGTGTTTTCCGTGCCGCGCGCGGGCGGATCCGTCGAGAAACTGTGCACACGCTGCGGCACCACCATGGGGGTCTCATTCGATGGAAAGCGGATCCTCTACGAACCTTTGGCGCAGGAAAACCTGACCGCCTACGACCTGGCTCAGCGGAACAGCACCGTCATCGCTCGCCAGCCGCCCGGCACCGTGCTTACGGGCGGACAGTTCTCACCGGACGGCAAATGGATCGCCTTCTACTCGATTGGTCTTCAGGCTCACACGAGCAGGCTCTGGATCGTGCGGAGCGAGGGCAGCCTTCCCGTTCCCCAGTCCGAGTGGATTCCTCTGACCGATGGCAATTCTCTGGACCTGAGCCCGGCATGGGCGCCCGGCGGAGGCCTTCTCTACTTCCTTTCGGAGCGCGACGGTTTTCGATGTGTTCATGCCATCAAAGTGGATCCCATAACCCGCAAGCCCATCGGCGAGGAGTTTCCGGTCCAGCATTTCCACACGGCGCGGTGGTCTCTGCGGCGGATCAACAGCACCACCGGGATGAACGGGCTCTCGATATCGCCGGATCGCTTGATTCTGGCATTCGGTGAGTTGACGGGCAACATCTGGCTCGAAGAACGACCGTAAGGGGCGTCTCACGCATCATCTACGATGTCAGGAGGTCAGAAGCCTCAGTCGTGACGAAGCGCTACCAGGGGGTCCACCGATGCGGCACGGCGCGCGGGAATCAGGCTGGCCGCGAACGCTACCGTCAGGATCCCGGAGACCGCAGCGCTGAACGTCATGGGGTCGCCGGGCTCCACCCCGTAAAGCATGGAGCGCAGGAATCGCACCGCGCCGATTGCAGCGGGCACGCCGACCGCTATCGCGCCCGGGCACACCACCAGGCTCCCTTTGAGCACCATCCACAGGACCTGGCCGCGTTGCGCACCGAGCGCCATCCGTACGCCCACCTCGGCCGTGCGGCGGCTGACCGCATACGCCAGCGTGCCGTAGAGTCCGGTAGCGACCAGAAGCACGGCGAGGACGCCGAAGAACATCGCGAACCGGCCGAAAAGGCGCTCCTGCCGGAACGATTCTTCAAACTGGGCCTGCTGCGTCACGGGCCGGAGCGGAGCCAGGTCCGGTCCGAGCTCCGCGATGGTGCTGCGCACCGCCGGGAGCCACGCCAGCGGATTCCCGGCGGTCCGCAACTCCACGTTCATCAGGGCGCCTACAGTTGTTTGCGTGTAGGGAAGATAAGCCATCGGCCTGGTCGTCTCGCCCACACTCGTGTACTTGCTGTCGCGCACCACTCCCACGATGCTGTAGGCGCTCTCCGGACCCATCGTAAGGATTCGGCCCAAGGGCTCACGATCCGGCAGAAAACGTTCGACGAATGCCTGATTCACCACCGCCACCCTGTGGGCCGTTGTGGTATCCGCATCGGTGAAGTCGCGTCCGGCCAGCACTGCTACGTCCAACACGTGAAAATAGTCGGGGCCCACACTGTTCCATCGCAAGTAGTAATCCGGCGGCGGAGTCTTTCCGTCCACTTGAAATCCATTCCCCCGGTGTTGTTACTCCAACCCGAGCCGAGCCGATTCGTCATCACGGTCGCCGATTCGATGCCGGGAAGCGTGCGAAGGCGGGAAAGCAGGGCCTGGTAGAAGCGGCCGATGTCCTTCTGCGAGTGAATCAGCCCGGCCGGATTCACGGCAAACACCAGCAGCCCGGAGGTTCGCATCCCAAGGCTGGTGGTCTCCAGGTTCCGCAAAGTCCGAACCAACAGCCCCGCGCCGACGAGCAGAACCAGGCATAAAGACATCTGCAGCGCGATCATGAAATGGCTGCCGCGGAGCCGCGTTCGGTCCTGGCTGGCATTCGCGGATGCAGGCTTCAGGGCCGCCCCAATCTCGATGAGCATGAGCTCGCGCAATGGCGCCAGGCCAAACGACAGCGCGGCGCTGAGTGCAACCGCCAGTGTGAAGAGCAGGACCGATCGATCCGGACTGAGGTCGAAATCCAGGCCCCATCCCGCGGCCAGCACCCGCGTCGCAACCAGCGCGAACAGCCACCCCAGCGTGCCGCCCGCGATCACCAGCAGCAGGCTTTCGGTGAGCAACTGTCGAAACAGGCGGCCGCGATTGCCGCCCAGCGCCATGCGCAGGCCGAACTCGCGGCGTCGGGCGGCATTGCGCGCCACCAGGAGCAGCGCGACGTTGGCGCAGGCAATCACCAGAATCAGGCCCACCATGGTCATCAGCACCGCGAGGGGCTGCCAGTACCGCTCACTCATTCCTTCGATGCCTCGCGCCTCTTCCAGGCCGAGTTCCGCAGGCCGGTGCGGGTCGGGCTTGAAGTCCGCGTAGGCCGACCTCTGGAAGAGCGGATTCAGACGCGCCGCGGCCTGCCGGGGCGTGACGCCGGGCTGCAGCCGGCCCATGGTCTTCAGGCACCACCAGTTCCGCGATCCGTACAGACTCCACGGACTTTCGGGAGAGGTTCCCCAAGGCTTCAGGGCGGGAATGGTCAGCAGCGGGAGCCAAAGATCGGTCGGCCGGCTGCGTTCCACACCGATGAAATCCGACGCCGCCACGCCCACTACCGTGACCGGCACGCCTTTTACGTAGAGCGTCAGGCCCAACACCGACGGGTCGCGCCCAAAACGTCTTGACCACCACCCATAGCTCAACACCGCCGTCGCAGCATGAGCGCTCTCGTCATCCATGGCGAGTGTTCGCCCGCGAGCGGCGGGCACGCCCAAGCCGGAAAAGTAATTGCCGCTGACCATTTCCACCTGCACTTCTTCCGGCACCCCACCGGCGCGCATGGCGACGCGGTCGAAGCCGAGCGGGGCGTATGCCATCAGGTCGGAGAAGATCTCCCGCTGGGACCGAAGCTCTTCGAAGATCCGCTCCGGCCATGGTGTTGCCGTCCCCGCTCTGCATGGCGCCGTTGGGCCGAAACGACGGGTACAGGTAGACCAGTTGCCGGGGATTGGCCACCGGCAGGGAGCGCAGCAGGATCGCGTTCATGGCGCTGAAGATCGCGGTGTTGGCACCGATGCCCAGCGCCAGGGTCAGCACCGCGACCACGGTGAAAATCGGCGTGCGCCGCAATTGCCGCAGACTGTAGCGGATGTCTTTCCATGCGGCATCCAGAATCGTGGTGTACGCAGGGCTCGTCAACGGGCTCACGGGTTTTTATCGGATCGACGTCTCGGCTCCGGTTCTCGCGACCGACCGGCTGTATCTGCGTTCCGGCGGCTGGCAAAGTAACAGCACGGAGATCGGCATCCGCGGCGGCGCCAATGTCTCGAAGGTCACCGGGTCGGTGGACGGGTTGTATCCATCGAGCGATCCGAGTTTTGGCGTCGCAACCACGTTTGCCCTGATGTTGCACGTTGGCACGTTTTCGACGAGCATCGATCTGGCGCCCTCGGCCGGGCTATTTGACATCGCGGCCGTGGGAGATGGCGGCGGAGCCATCATCTCCATTGATCCGACGCCTTCCTGTGTAAATGACTCGGGCGCGACTTCACTCGGAACCTATACGACTTCCGTCAGCACCGTAACGCCCGACGGAGTGCGAAGAGATTTTTCAGGCTCCATTTCTCCCTGTGGGACTATTTGACCTGCGACCCCGCTACCTGGTCGTGTCTGTCGTTTCCACTTAGCAATATTCCGCAGTCCAGACTCGGTAAATACTGGACGGCTGCCACCTCCGCTCTCCCGGCGGCCAAGGTCCTCAGTGAGGCGGGGGCAAACGCGTTCGCGCAGGGAACCGGATGCCTGAGCGACTTGTTGCCGGCAGCCGGCGGCACTCACCTGGTTATCGATGCCCAAAACAATCAGAGCCTCTCGGTCTTCGGCGGCTTCCAGCAGTTTGCCCTGGGGCCGTCGAATACGCGCGTGTCCACGTTTAGACTCTATGTCGATGGCGTCAGGATCGCAACCAAGGATCTCCCGTGCAAAGCGCCATTTCGGCCGTAGGCGGACGCGGGTCGCGGTGGGTGAGGTGCTCAGTGAGATCGGCCGCGCCGATCAGGCCATAGGCCTCGGTTGCAGTCTTCCCGTGGTAGTGCGATCCTCGAGATACAACGCCGCCGTGGCAAGATTCTCCGTCCGCCGCGGTACTGTCATTTGACATTTCCGCAAGTGACACCTTCGGCCGCAAGACCCAGAAGAGCATGGGTGCTTGACCGCTTTGGGGATTGCGGTGCCACTACCGCCGAAAACGCTCCCCGACGGTCGCGGCTCGGTTTCGGGTGCTGCGTGTTTGATCGATGAGACGAGATCGCAACGAGCTGTTACGATGTGTCGAGACATGCCCGACGAATCGACGGCCGTGTATCGGGGGGATCGGCGGCCCGGGTTTCTCTTCGTCCCCATCGGTGCTCTGTTGCTTCTTTTCGCGTGGCCGGCGCACAATGGCGCATTGATCTGCATTGGGCTCGGGATTGTGGTGCTTGGCGGCAACTGCCTCACGCCGGTTCGGCTGGAGTTGCATCCCGATCGCATCTTTTATCAAACGATGTTCGGCTCGTGGGAGATGCGTCTCGACGCCGTCGAGAAGTTCTACTACAAGGCCGTGAGGCAGAAACATGCCAAGAATGCAAACTACATCTTTAAGCTGGTCGACGATCAGGGCAAATCGATTTCCATCCGGCGGCCCATAGTGAATGCCAAAGAGCTGGGATTGAGGTTAGTCGACCTCACTTCGCCCCCGCTCACCAGGAAATGCATGATGAACCTCGACATGGGCCGCGAGCTGGATCTCGGCCCGGTGCGATTGAGTCGTGCGGAAGGGATTCGGGTGAGGAAGCCGCGCGCCGGTGGTCTGGGCCACCGCACCGAACGGATTCCACTTGATCAGGTATCCGAGTTCACCTTGCGAGACGGACACTTTTACGTCTGGCGAAAAGGCGAGAAGCGCACGCGCGGCCCGCTGGCTTCCGAGATCCCGAATGTGTTCGTGCTGCTCGGCCTGATGCGCACGCTTTGCCCGGAGGCGCGATACAGCGACTAACTTGCGGGGCGGCGTCTTCGGGAGCACTGGCACCGTTTCCACAAACTCTTGTCGACTCCAGTGCGCGTCTGCAGTGCGGACGGCTTGCGCGTCCGACGAGAGCCGGCGAACCGGCAAATTCCATCCGACGCAGCCCCTACCAAGACCGCCAGTTGCTGACGAACGTCAGGGACTGGTATTCGGGTTTTTCCAAGGGCTCAATCATCAGGAAACGCTCGCCATCCGCGGAAACGTCATATTCGAAATTCGTCGTGCGCAACTGAGGCGGGCTCGCGTTGAACAGGAATTGAGGCGTGGAGGCTTGGAAGACGCCGCCCTCGGTCGAAACTCGAGCGGCCATCATCTTGCCGTCCAGGGACAAGTAAAAAATCTCTTTGCCGTCCCCACGCCACCGCGGCATCTGTCCGCCGGCATCGGAAATCTGCCAGAGCGCCGAGGAGGCCGGCTTGCCGGGATCGAATTCCCGAACGTAGATTTCGCGCCGGCCGGTGTCGTCGAAATCGTAGGCAATCCAGCGCGGCGCGCGGGGATTGAACTGGGCTTTCGAGGCTCCGCGGGCGTGCCCCAGAAAACTCAGCGGCGGACCGCCGGCGCCGGCCTGGATCAGGATCTCCGCACTGTAGGTGATTTGCGTGTAGACAAGGAACCGCCGGTCGCGCGACCAATCGAGCGGCTGCTGATCGAACGCGGGGGTGGTGAGCCGCTCAATGCCCCCGGCGCCAGTGGCCGCCTTGCGATACAGGCTCGCGGTTCCCGACCCGTCGTTGTCAAACGTCACGGCCGCGCCATCCGGCGACCAAACCGGATTTTCGTCGATCGCCGGGTCGAAGGTGAGACGTGTGAAGGAGTTGGTGGTGAGGTTGGCCACCCAGATGTCCGAGTTACCGCCGTCCCTCCGCGAAAACGCCACTTGTTCGCCATTGGGCGAAATGCGGGGAGTGTAATATTCGCCGGGAGGTCCCAGAGTGCCCAACTGTTTGCCGGTCCTGTCGCGCCAACGAAGTTCGGAAAGCGCGTTGGCCTCCGGCGGATACACCAGCATGCCTTGAGCGTTGGACGAATAATTGGTGTACAGGTATCCAAAAAGGACCCGATTCGCGAGCGGCGCCTTCAAGCGGAACGAATCGCCGCGGAACTCCCCCCGCGTCAGATCGAAAGGCCTGGCCATGAGGACGCCGTTTACGACCGAGAGAATATGGCCCTGCGAATACGATGGGTGTGTGCCGAAGTCGCCGAGCCTGCGGGGCCTTTCGTTCGCATCGATAGAGGCAAGCCAAAGTTCGGCCTTTTGTGCAGTTCCCCGAAAAAAGGTGAATCGCCGGCCATCCGGGAGGAAACTGGGGGACGATGCATGCTCCGTTTCCGGAATGCGCACAGGCGTCCCGCCGGTGTCCGGTAGCTTAAAAACAGGGTTCGGGGGACTCCCTCCCCGAATGGCGTTCGGATTCGCATAGATGATGACGCCGCGAGAACTCCAACTTCCAATCAGGTTGGTGCCCGGCCTTTCGAGCACATCGAAAACCGAGCCGCTCGCCACTTCAATTTTCTTCAGCCTCACCGGGGTAAAGAATCCGATCCATCGCGAGTCAGGCGACCAGAACGGATTGTAGGCGCCTTCGCTATCCGGCAGCAGTCTGGATTCGGACTCTGCCAGAGTCCGCAACCAGAGATGCGCTTTCCCTTGCGTGCGCCCGACGAACGCCAGTTTGGTCCCGTCCGGAGAGAGGGCAAAGCCACCCTCGCCATTGAGGGCGAAACGGAAGCTGGTGTCCGGAGGCGGGAGGAGCGAAACACTCAGCACCGCCGGCGGCGGGGCGGAGCGATTCCAAAACAACGCCCAGACCAGAACGGCGGCGACGGCTACACCAGCCACAGCCATCGCCAGCCGCAGCCACGTTCGCCGCGCCGGCGAGACGGCTGCCGCCGCGCCGGATCGCGCGCTGCCAGCCGACTCCTCGGCCGCCGCCCACTCCAGTTCCGCTTTCACGTCGCGCGCCGACTGCCAGCGGTTCTCCGCTTCTGGCTCGAGGCATCGCTCGACCACGTGGGCGAACCTCGGCGCGAGTCCATCCATCGCCGGCGCGCGGCCTGGCACGATATGTTTGCCGGTCGCCATTTCGTACAGAGTGAGGCCCAGGGCGTAGATGTCCGTGCGCGCGTCGGCCACGTGCCCTTTCCGTTGTTCCGGGGCCATATAGGCCGGCGTCCCCATCACGGTGCCGGTGATGGTCCGGGTCCCGTCCGGCGTGGAGCGCCTGGCCAGGCCGAAATCGAGCACCTTCACGCCGTTTTTCGTGATCATCACGTTGGCGGGCTTCAAGTCGCGATGGGTGATGTCTTGGTCGTGCGCGGCGGCGAGCGCGCCGGCGATCTGCGCGCCGTAACGGAGAACGCCTCGCACCGGCAGCGCGCCCTTGCGGATGCGGGCTGCCAGGGTTTCGCCTTCAACCAATTCCATCACGATGTAGTCGGGACCGATATCGTGGAGCGTGCAGATATGGGGATGATTCAGGGACGAGATCGCGCGGGCCTCGTGCTCCAGACGGTCGTCAAACAACTTCCTGGAAATCTTGAGGGCGACCGCGCGGCCGAGACGCGTATCGGTGGCGCGGTACACGGTGCCCATGCCGCCCTGTCCGATCTTCTGCTCAATCCGGTAGGGTCCGAGTTGTTCGCCAACGTTGACCGGCCGCTCCCCGTCAGACGAACCGGCGTGTTCCAGAAGGCTGGTGCGACCCTCCCAGGCTGGACGATCGAGAAACGCTTCCGGTTGTGGGGCGTCCCCAGCCTCAGAGACGCCCTCACGGGCCAGGATCGACAAGACGGTGGCGCGAAGTTCGGGATCGGCTCGCTCGAGCAGCGCGTTTCGCTCGGAAGGCGGCAGGGCCCGCGCCGCATGATACAACTCGTCCAACTTCTCCCAACGCCCCGGGGTCATGGGGACCAGCTTACCAGTAAATATTCTCAGTGACGCGGGCGTGGGGAAGCGCCGCCTGGCACCTAACCGGCACTCACCGGGGTTGTGACTCGCGGAAGTGGTTGCGAACCACCTGGCCTGCGACCGACTGTCCGAGTTGCCGCCCGGCTTCGAGCGAGTGGAAGAAATGAAAGCCAGCGTAGATCCGGGCCCAAAAGACCTCATCCATGAGATCCCGTGTATCCGATAACGTATGTTGGTGAACGCCATCGGTGAAGGCCTTGCTGTCGATAGCGATGGTAACCCGCGTCGTGCCGAAGAAATCGGCAATCAGGGTCGAGACCGCGCCTGTGATGCAGCCGTGAGCGGCGGGGTATTCGGGGTGGGCGGGAGTGGCGCCTCCCGAAGGCGTCCAGGTGGGGTCAGCGGGCAGATCGTTGGATGTGCCAAGCGGATTACCTGAGCCGCCACCGGCGGGGATCGCGGTCACGGGGCGCCAGAATCCGAATTTGTATTTGGCATTGAAGCACCCGATCGCCGCATCGGAATAGCCGGTCCATAAGATTGCCATCAGGCGTGCCGAATCTTCCACGCCGAGATTATTCGCGTTGGCGAGCGTGTTGAACATGCGGGCGTACTGCTGCCCGGTATGTTCGGTGTAGAAGACCCCGATCTCGGTTTCGGATGCGGCGCGAATCGTGCTGGCTGTGCCGCCATAAAGCCGAGTCAGGTTGTAGTCGCGTTTCCAGTCTTCACTGTTCAGCGCGGTGGGGCCATCGGGCAGAAAGTCAGCCGCGGATTTCATGGTGAACGGGCGCATCTGGCCTAACCACGGCGCCACCGGGGCAGCGTATGCGGGCGGCGTGGGAATCCATGCGCCCGGGCCGGACCCCGGCGTATAGGTAATGTTGGCTTCCAGGCCATCGCCCATGCGGGCAGTGATGAGCGCCATGGCCGCAGCTTCACCGGCGGCGACGCCAGCGGTCTTGTCGCCGCCGTCAGCAATCCCCGCAAGCGACGTGGCAAATTGGCTGTCGAGCGCCGCCTGTTGCGCCGGGAAGTAGTTGACCAGCACCCGGTGCGCCGCCGCCGCCGCGGCCGCGCCGATGGACGCGTTGGCGGGAGAGGCGAACCGGTAGTAAAACGGCTGATAATGGCCGGTGATGGAACTCACGGCGTCATAGACCGCGATGCTCGAGTAGGCGAACCAGAGGGCGGAGGGCGCCGGAGACTTTCCACCGTTCGTCACGATGGTTGTGGAAGCGATGGTATTCCAGTCTGTCACCACGTTGCTCGCATGTAGTGTTCCGCAGGCGAGAACCAGCAGTGAAACCATTTGCTGATTGTTGATTTTCATCGGTAGCTCCTTGTTGAAAGTGCCGAAATCTTTTCCGGCCTACTCCATGCGAGAATCCCGGCCGAAAACCGTAACGCGGGCAACAATCTTTTTCGCGCTATCCTGAAGCCACCGGTGGGCGCAGACGACCAGACCACTGATACGACGCGGCTACTTCTCGCATGGGCCGGCGGCGACGCGGCCGCGCTCGAGGTGCTCGCTCCGCGAATCTATCCGGAACTGCACCGCCTGGCCGTAAACTTCATGAAGCGGGAACGCGAGGAGCCAATCCTGCAGGCGACGGCCCTGGTGCATGAGGTTTACCTGAAGCTGATCGACGTTCAGAGTGTGGATCTGGAAGGCAAGGCGCATTTCTTCGCGATCTGCGCCCAGATGATGCGGCACATTCTGGTGGACGCCGCGCGCAAGAGAGCTACGTCCAGGCACGGGGGCGGACTGGGACGGATTCACCTGGACGATGTGGCTCATTTGGACCTCAGCCGGCGACGTGACACACAACTGATTGCGCTCAACGAGGCGCTCGACGAACTGGCAAAGGGCGATCCGCGAAAGGCGAAGGTTGTGGAGATGCGGTACTTCGGGGGGTTGAGCGTATCCGATACGGCCTCGGTTCTTAAAGTCTCGGTGGAGACGGTTACTCGAGATTGGCGTCTGGCGCGCGGCTGGCTGCTGCTGCATCTGAGACACGCGGGTGGTTCCGGTGCGCCGAGTTCACGGAACAACGAATGACCAGGACGCCGCAGCAGACACGAGCCGCCCCGAACAGTTGCTCGCCGAAGCCGATGCGGCACTTAGCGCGCCCAGCGCTCAGTGGACCCACACGGTAACCCCGTTGCTGGCGATGTTCCCTGCAACCAGATACAAGGGAACCTGGCCGGAGAGACCGCCTGGCACCTGAGCGTTGATCTGCCAAAGCCCGGGCAGTTGCGGGGCGGGGCCGCTGAACATCACCGGGGCCGGCATTTCTCCGAGAAAGACCTGCACGGGCGCCTGGCCGGAGGGGTCGAGCGTACCGTAACCTGTCGCGAAGATCTGCAACACGGAGCCGGGGGCCGCCGGCGAATTCGATCCGTTGAGAGTCGAATCCTGATTGAGCACGGAGCCCGGTTGCGCGGGATCGGCAGGCTGGACCGCGAAGATACCCGGGCTGGTGGGAGTAAGGGTGGCTTGGCCTTGTGCCACCACACTGGATCCCGACAGCACGGAGATGTTCGCGACCCCGAGATTCGCCGCGGCCGGCACGATGAAGTTGACCTGCGAAGTGGCGGCGGCGGACACCTGCGCCGCCTGACCGTTGACCTGCACGCCGTTGACACCTGGGGGAAAGCTCCCGAAGACCGACGCCAGCGAGCCTGGAGCCAGCCCCTGGTCGGCGCGAAAGGTGGCGCCATTGACCGCGATGGCGGCGCCGGACGGGGCGGCCGGCGCTCCCTGGAAGCGAGCCAGCAGGGCCGCTAGCACGGGATCGTGCCTGGCGAAATAGTCCGTTGAGCGGAGAGAGACCCGGATATCCGGGCCAAACGAAGGGCCGCCCGCATCGTAGTCCGGCGAAATAAAAGAAGGGGCGGCCTGAAAGATCGTCGTGTATTCGCCATCGAGTTTGGAGCTGGGCAGAGTGAAGGGCGAAGTGCGCATGGCATGCGCCGGCGCTTCGCTGGTGGGTTCGCCGATGATATGAATCAGCCTGCCCGGGTCAAAGCCCGCGGGCACGGGCAACCCATATTGAGAGGGCGGTGTTTTGAGGCTTTCCGCGTCGTCGCTGGCCGCGGAAAAAGTTCCATCGTCGATTACGCCGTAGATCTGAAGGTTGGTGTTTTGAAGAAACGCGGGAATCCGCTCAATCAATCCGTCCAGAAGCGGGTTGATTACAGTGGGATCGCCGCCGTTGTTCCCCCGAAAGTCCAGCACCAGAGTATCAAAGGGATTCGCATCCACCGCCTGCAGGAACCGGGTGGTGAACGACGCGATGGGATCAGCCGGGTCGTCGCTGCACTTGTTGTACTTGAGGTAGAGCAGCTTGCGCTGGGGCGAGTAGGTGAACCAGTAGTTCTGGCCAGAGTTTTGCAGATATTCGGGCATCGAACCCTGACCCGGGTCCGGCGCCGGAATGAGCGCGTCATTTTCGGTTCCCACGTCCAGAGTGAACTGATCGCCTGCCAGGGTTTGGAAGGTGTGGGGGGTGGTGGGGGTTGCGGGTACCAGATCAAGTCCCTGGAGAATCTGCTGGAAGCGGATGGCTGATGCGATGAAGTGGATCCGCTGGTTGTTGTAGTGCGGATAGATGGTGCCCAATGCCGCCATGACCCCGTCGATAGAGGTATTCCCCGCGGCGACCAGTCGAGCGCCCAAGGACTGGGAGTACTTCGCCGAGGCCGCAACGACAAACACTCCGTCATCGAGCCAGCGGAATCGCAGCGGGAATTGCTGGAAGCCGGCCGCGACGGCGGCGGTATCATCCAGCCGGACATAAGTGTGATCGTCGCCCGCCATGGCCGCGAGTCTGGCCAGGCCCACATAGAACTCGGCATCGGTGAGAGTGGGGATCCGCGCCTGGAGCGCGGCCACGGCGGCGTTGAAGTTGCCGGGGGTCACGTTCAGGAAAAAGTCGTACTGCAGCTTCGGCAACTGGGCGCCGATGAAATCGAGATCCAACTGGCGCGCCTGGTCGCGCGCCGGCTGGGAGTATAGCGGGCCGAGCGTGAAGAGGAGCGGGAGGAGTATTCTAGAAGACATTCTAGTAGAAGAAGTATACGCAAGCCGCCGGGGTCTGTCAATTGCTCTACATGATTGCTCTACATGATTGTTCTACATGATTGTCTGCTAGACGAACGTATCGGCCACTTTGCTAGAATGTCTTCCAGTCGAATTCATGGCCAGACAAAACAAACCGCATCAGGTGGAGTTGCTTCAGGGAACGCTGGATATGCTGGTGCTGCGCACGCTTTTATGGGGACCGCAACATGGCCATGGCATTGGCCTGGCGATCCGGCAGAGCTCCGACGATCTCCTGCAAATCGAGCGCGGGTCTTTGTATCCGGCGCTGCACCGGCTGGAGGCCCAGAAATGGATTGCATCCGAGTGGAAAGCATCCGACTTGAATCGGAGGGCGAAGTACTACAAACTGACCGCGGCGGGCAGAAAGCAGCTGCGAGCGGAGCAATCCAAATGGACCCTTTTGGTCAAGACCATCGCCCGGGTCATGCGGCCGGCTTGAGGCGCTCCGATGGGATGGTGGGGCAACAGGCCACGCACTCGCGACCAGGAACTCGACGATGAGATCGGGTTTGACCTGGCGCTGGAAATCAACGAGCGAGTCCGCTCGGGTATGCCGCGGCAGGAGGCCGAGCATGAGAGCCTGCGCGAGTTCGGTAACGTCCTGTCGATCAAGGAGCGGACACGCGAAACCTGGAGATGGACGCGGTTCGAGGGGCTGGCACAGGATTTGCGGCATGCAGCCCGAACGCTTCGCGGCAGCCCGCGATTCAGCCTCGCCGCGGTTTTGTCCCTGGCATTGGGAAGCGGCGCCGCGACGGCG
>DATJWB010000194.1:0-3862 GCA_035501495.1 Bryobacteraceae bacterium
GGTATATCCGGGACAGATATTGTTCACCAGCACGTTGTATTTGCCGTACTCGTTGGCCAGGCTCTTCACCAGACCGCTGACTGCCGATCGCACCGAGTTGGAAAGGATGAGGCCGTCGATGGGCTGCTTGACGGAAATCGACGTGATGGTAATCAGCCTGCCCCAGCCGCGCTTCTGCATGATGGGAAGCACTTCGCGCGCGAAAAAGAGAGTGCTCATGAGGTTGAGATTCACCGCAGAGGACCAATCGTCGATGGTTGTGTCCGCAAACGACTTGGAGGGAGGCCCGCCCGCATTGGTAACGCAGATGTCGATCCGCCCGAAGCGATCGAGCGTCTCCGCGATCAGACGGCGCACCTCGTCGGGGCGGGTCACGTCGGTGGGACGCGCCAGGACTTCGACGCCGGCGGCAGCGCGAATTTCATCCGCGGCGGATGTGAGAGTTCCCGCCGTCCGCGCGCACATGGCGAGCTTCGCGCCCTCGCGGGCCAGGGCCATGGCGGCGGCTTTGCCCAGACCCTGGCTGGACGCGGCCACAACCGCGACGCGATCCTTCAAACCGAGATCCATCATTCTCCCCTTCGCAGATATTCATCCTGCCCGGTCAGCCAATCTGTTCGGATAGGGCTGAAGATATCGAGGTCGAGGGTGTCCTCGAGGGCCACCGCGCGGTGCGGCACGTTGGATGGGATGTGCAGCACCTCTCCCTTGCGAACCACGATCTCG
Organism: Bryobacteraceae bacterium; assembly: GCA_035501495.1. Classification (GTDB taxonomy): domain Bacteria; phylum Acidobacteriota; class Terriglobia; order Bryobacterales; family Bryobacteraceae; genus JAIQFL01. The sequence continues at coordinate 727 of DATJWB010000194.1, forward strand.
CGGCCCTCGATGTCAAACTTGAGGGCCCCTTCGATGATGTAGGTGAGCTGTTCGCTTTCGTGCTGGTGCGTGGGAACGATCCCATCCTTGGAAATGAAAACCTGCGCTACCATGGCTCGGTCTCCCGTGATGACCTTGCGGGAGATTTTGGGATTCATGAACTCGGTTCGCACCTGATCCCAGGAAAATAGCTGCATGAATGCCTCCTCCATCGCGCGCTGTGAAAAATCGTACCGGACGCCGCGGTCCCACGAGGCGGGATCGCGCGGCGGGCTTGCCGGGCGCCGGAATTTCGCTACCCTTAATGATGTCCCCGCAATCGAAAGGAGCTGAGCATGGCGCTGAGTCCACTGGCAGGGCAGCCCGCCGACCCCTCGAAACTTGTGAACGTACCGCGCCTCATCACAGCATATTACGCCGAGCGGCCCGACCCGCACATCCCGCAACAGCGAGTTTCGTTTGGGACGTCCGGCCACCGCGGCTCTTCTTTCGAACGCGCCTTCAACGAGTGGCACATTCTGGCGGTGACCCAGTCGATCTGCATGTATCGCCGGCAACAGGGGATCGACGGCCCGCTGTTTATGGGGCTGGACACCCATCCGCTGTCCGAACCGGCATTCGCCAGCGCTTTGGAGGTGCTGGCCGCCAACCAGGTGGATGTCATGATTGCCGACGGCGGGGAATACACGCCAACGCCGGCGGTTTCGCTGGCGATCCTGAACTATAACCGCGGCCGGCGGACCGGGTTGGCAGACGGTATCGTCATCACCCCTTCACACAATCCTCCCGAGGATGGCGGCTTCAAATACAACCCGCCGGAAGGCGGACCCGCCGAGAGCCAGATCACCGCATTTATCCAGACCCAGGCCAACGAGTTTCTGGCCCATGAACTCTCCGGCGTCCGGCGGATTCTGTATGAAAAAGCGCTGACGGCTCCCACGACTCACCGCCACGACTTTGTCGCGGAATACGTTCAGGATCTGGCGAACGCGATCGATCTGGACGCCATCCGCGAGGCGAAGATCCGGCTGGGCGTCGATCCCCTGGGTGGCGCGGGCGTGCACTATTGGGGCCGCATCGCGGAGCGTTACGGGTTGAATCTGACCGTGGTGAACCAACAGGTGGATCCCACCTTCCGCTTCATGACGCTCGACTGGGACGGCAGAATCCGCATGGATCCCTCTTCGCCGCACGCCATGCGCAGCCTGATCGCGTTGAAAGACAAGTTTGACATTGCCTTCGCCTGCGATACGGACCACGACCGGCACGGCATTGTCACAAAAAGCGCGGGCCTGATGCGGCCGAACGATTATCTCGCCGTGTGTGTGCATTATCTGTTCACCAACCGTCCGTCGTGGAGCGCAAACGTAGCCGTGGGGAAAACCATTGTAAGCAGCAGCCTGATTGACGGCGTCACCGCGAGGCTCGGGCGGAAGCTGTACGAAGTGCCGGTCGGCTTCAAATACTTTGTGGAAGGCCTCCTTGGGGGATGGCTCGGTTTTGCCGGGGAGGAGAGCGCCGGGTCGTCATCTCTCCGCCGCGACGGAAGCGTGTGGACTACCGACAAAGACGGGTTGACGGCGGCGTTACTGTCGGCCGAAATCACCGCCAAGACGGGCCGCGATCCGGGCGAACTCTATTCCGGGCTGGCACGCGAGAACGGAGAACCTGTGTACGAACGCACGGACGCGCCGGCGACGGCTGAACAGAGAGCTGCGCTCGCCAAGCTCTCGGCGGGAGACATCCCCGTTACCGAGCTTGCGGGCGAGCCGATCCGCCGGATTCTGACCCAGGCGCCAGGCGACGGCGCTCCAATCGGCGGTGTGAAGGTGATGGCAGACCACGGCTGGTTCGCGGCTCGGCCGTCGGGAACCGAGGACGTGTACAAAATCTATGCCGAAAGTTTTCGCGGCCTCGAGCACCTGCGGCGCATCCAAGAAGAGGCTCAGTCGATCGTGGGCGCGGCTCTCCAACGCGTGGGAGTTCACGCCCAAGCTTCCAGCGAGTAGCGGAAGGCGGGGCTGAGCCGGCGCGGCCGCCGATTGATTCCAGCATGGGTAATCCGACGTACACAAACCGCCCTTCGGAAACCCAGGGTTCCGACGCCCTGACGCGACTCGCCCTGGATTTGCGATGGTCCTGGAACCATTGGTCGGATGAGCTGTGGAAACGGCTGGACGGCGATCTTTGGGAACTGACGTACAACCCCTGGGTCGTGTTGCAGACGGTTTCGCGCCAGAAGCTGGAGAGCGTTTCGAGCGATCCGGCCTTCCGCGCCATGGTCGACGACATGGTCGCCGCGACGCGCGAAGCCGAAGACGCGCCGGCCTGGTTTCAACAGGCATACTCGAACTCCGCGCTGAAGACAGTGGCGTACTTCAGCATGGAATACATGCTCAGCGAAGCGCTGCCCATTTACTCCGGCGGTTTGGGCAATGTTGCCGGCGATCAACTAAAGGCCGCCAGCGACCTCGGCGTGCCGGTAATTGCGATCGGATTACTGTATCAGCAGGGCTATTTCCGCCAGCAGATCGATCCCAGCGGCGCGCAGCTCGCTCTGTATCCGTTCAATGATCCCGGACAGCTTCCGATCACGCCGCTTCGTGATGCGGATGGCAACTGGATCCGGCTGCAAATCATCCTGCCAGGCTTCGATCTTTGGGTGCGCACGTGGCAGGTCAAAGTAGGCCGAACCAAGCTGTATCTGCTCGACACCAATGACCCCGCCAACCTGCCGGAATATCGCGGTATCACCAGCGAGCTGTACGGCGGAGGGCCCGAGCTACGGTTGCGGCAGGAGCAGATCCTGGGCATCGGCGGCTGGCGTTTGCTTCGCGCGCTGGGTATCCGTCCCGAAGTCTGTCACTTGAATGAAGGGCACGCCGCGTTCCTGGTGCTCGAACGCGCTCGCAGCTATATGGACGACAACGGCGTGCCTTTCGAGACGGCTCTGGCGATAACCAGGGCCGGGAATCTGTTTACCACGCACACGCCGGTGGAAGCGGGCTTCGACCGGTTTTCTCCGGACCTGATGCGGCGGTATTTCACGTTCTACGTCCAGGACAGGCTGCACATTTCTTTCCGCGACTTGATGGCGTTAGGACGAAGCAATCCCGATGATGACGCCGAGCCGTTC
>DATJWB010000195.1:0-29443 GCA_035501495.1 Bryobacteraceae bacterium
GCTGATCCTACAAAGGCCAGCGGGCCGCAGGTGGCCGATGCGGGCGCCGACGTCTCGTGACGCGCCGCGCACCCCCGGCGCTGGCTATGCTCACGGTTTGCACTTCCGGCAACATTATGCTTTATCCAGTTTGGACGATCCGGGAACGCCAAATGGAAACAAAGAAGTTCCTGCAGCTTGCGCGGCAAGGTTATGGTTTATTCACGGCAAAGATTTGGTTTAAGTCACAAGCATGGCGTTCACGCCGAGCCCGGCTCCCAGGGTGAAGACCGCGGTCAGCGCAAAGGCGGGCGTGCGGACCAGTACGCGAAACGCAAATCGAACGTCCTGCGCAAGTGTCTCGAGAAACATGCCCCTCCTCCAAGGAACCGGGACGCGAGAACTCGCGGTTTCTTAGTACACCATTTCATAAATGCCGCCGCGAACTCCATAGAGCCGCAAGAAGCCGCTCCCTCAGACTCACGGTCGCGGCTCGGTATGCAGCCTCGTGCGGAGGTCCGGGAATACGTTGGCGAACTTCTGAAACCGTGTACTTAGCCGACCGCTTATCTGGCTGCCGCGGGAGTCGCGGAGCGGCGTCATCCAACGGCGCCTGTCATGCAATTGTCACGGAGAGCCTCTAAGAATTGCGTTCACCCCAACATGAAGATGCGATTCGCTCCCATCCTGCTTCTCGCCTGCGCGCCACTCGTGTCGGCGGCGTACCGCAGTTGGCGGCCAAAATCCCCATTCGGAACTTCGTCGATCACGGACAGAATTTCGAAACCGCCAAAGACAACGCGGGGGTGTACCACGCCTACCAGGCGCGGTGTCAGAAGGGCAACCGTATGGTCGTCAAAGCGGGTGACCGCATTCCGATTCACGGGATTCAGGTAGACATCGTGACCGCTTCGGGAGTACCAATTGCGCAGCCGCTACCCGGAGCCGGCCAGCCCATAGGCCGCATCGCCGGCCTGCCCTGGAACTATGCGTGGCCGGTCTGCGCTTTGAAGCTGGCGGCAAACTCGGCAAGGAATTGCGCGAGGGTAACAGGCGCGCGCCCGAGGAGGCCGGACAGCACGTTATCTACCTGGCCGCCTTGCCCGCCTGTGTAGTAGGCCTGAAGATCGAGCAGCGCGGTTACCTGCCATTCCGGCATCCCCTGATCGAGCATCGCCTTCCTCTGCTGGTCCAGCGGAATGTTGATGTACTGCACGGGCTGTCCACTGGCGCGTGAAATGGCCTCGGCAACTTCGGAATAGGTGACTGCTTCGGGGCCGTTCAATTCGTAAGTCTTGCCGATATGCCCTGGCGAGGTCAGCGTCCTGGCTGCCACAACGCCGAGGTCGCGGACATCAATGAGACTGGTGCGGGCATTTCCCATGGCGCCGTAGAACGCTCCCTGAGTCCGAATCGTCGGGGCATAGTAGGTCAGGATATTCTGCATGAAACTGTTCGGCCGAAGAATGGTGTATCCCAATCCCGATTCCTTGAGCTGGTCTTCCACCTTACGGTGCCAGCTTGGAAACGACCTCGGATAGTCTCCCGCTCCCAGCGCCGAATTCAGGACCACATGGCGGACACCTGCCTGCCGGCAGGCATCGAGCAGACTGCCCTCCAGCTCCACCAGCTCGCGCACAGGTGAGCACGCTACATACACCGAGTCGACGCCGTCCAGAGCGCGGCCCAGGCTCGCTTTATCAGCGAAGTCGGCAATCACGGTGCGCGCTTCCGCCGGCGCCTGCGCCGCGTTCTCGCGGGTACGATACATCGCGGCCACTGGTTTGCCGGCCTTGAGAACTTCCTGAAGAACAGAACTGCCGGCTACTCCGGAAGCTCCGGTAACGAGAATCATATGTTAGCTCCTATGATGATTGGGACGAAACTGACTCAGCCTTTATTCCACGCCGCTCCTTCGGAGGGCTGGGTGACGGTAGCCCAGCGCTCGGCGATCTTATCCCCTTCGAATCGCCACAAGACGAATCCGTGAAACTCCATGCTCCTGCCGGAGCCTCTGTCAGTCCAGCGCCAGATATTGCGGCACATCACTTTGTCGCCCTCGGCAATCATGTTTTCGATAGTGATCCGCAGATCGGGCATGGACTGGTACATGGCCAACATCATCTTTTCGTCGATGTCGTTATTGGCCGGTTTGCCGCCAGGCCCGTCGTGGTCGTAGAAATCGGGCGACATGTTGACCCGAATTACGGCTGCGTCCCGCCGATTCACAAAGTCCTCGAAGTGATTTCGGACACATTTCTTCATTTGGTCCAATGTCAGGCTGGTGGCCACGAATCCCCCTCGGAAAGTTACTGGAAGTTACGACTCGACGTTATCATGGAACTGACAGGCGGGGAAGTACGCACAAATTTGTAAGCCGAGAATTAACATAGGTAGGAGCTGCTTGTGAAGAACCATTTCGGTTGCCCGGTACAGGCCACCTCCAACGTCCTGGCCGGAAAATGGAAAGTGATGATTGTCTGGCATCTGTCGTTCGGTTCCCGGCGCTTTGCGGAGATTCGCGACCGGCTGCCGGGCGTGACCGAGAAGGTATTAACCGCACAATTGCGGCAGTTGGAGCGGGACGGCGTCATCAACCGGATAGAGACCCCAGGCATGCCGCGGCGCGTGGATTACGAGCTGAGCGACGCCGGCAAGGAATTGATTCCCGTAATGGAGGCGATGTGCGGCTGGGGGAGCAAGCACCTGGGCATTGCGCCGACCTTGAGCCATCCGGCATCCGGCCACGCTTGAGGGCTTATTGCGCCGCCTGCGCCTTCTGCTCCTCGCCCCACAGCAGCGGGTCGGGGCCGGAGAGTTGCAGGAACAGCCGGTCATTGGCACGCGCCGTGTCCGCATGGGAATCCTTTGCCGCCGCCAGGGCCCGCAGATAAAAGACTCGAGGGAAATAGAATGAAACCAGCGGGCCGGGACCATTGAGTTGCGGTATCGGATTAAGCCCCAGCAATGGCGGGGCCTCCGTCGCATGGCCTGTTTCGAGCAGCGCCCACCCCAGCAGAATGCGCACGGTGTCGTCGGATGCAGGACCACCGTGCTCGTACAATTGCTTCAGGATTGGTGCGGCTGCCTCGAATTCCCGATTGAGGATCAGCGCATAGGCCAAGGCAGCGTCTCGGCCGTTGCTTTGGGGCAGTTCGCGTTCCGCCCGCGCTGCCCATTCGGCGGCAGGGGCCGGCGGCTGCGACAGGAAGCGCGCCAGGAGCACGATGGCTCCCGGGGAGGCTCCAGCCGGCGGCGGCGACTTCTGCAACATCTGCCCGGCGGCGGCGCGATCGCCCAGAAACAGGCTCCAGAGCGCCAGTTCGGCACAGGCGTTGGAAGCCAGCTCTTTCATCGGAGCGCTTTCGGCTTTCGAGGCGCTCTGCGCGAAGCCCGCCAGCCGATCGTAAGCCTGCTTGCGCCTTCCACTGACCCACATCCATTCCGCTTCAAAGTAGTCCACCACCGGATCGTGAGCGGCTTTTCGGGCGTCGATGAACTGTTTGGCAATGGCGTCGGCGCCCGGAATGTCGCCGGTCATCAGGCGCGCCATCGCGGCCTTATACATATCGGGTGCGTTTGGGAAGGCAGGTGATTTGCGTGCGGCTTGCAGATACAGATCTTCGGCTTCGCGGAGCCGGCCGAGCAGCAAATGAACGTCGCCCTGCGAGTCCAGCGGATCGGAGTCGGCAGGGCGCAGTGCCTGGTATTGCCGTAAAGCTCCCAGCGCGCCGTTGAGGTCGCCCGTATAGGCTTTGGCATAACCGAGCTGGTTCCAGGTGTTGCCGTTTTCGGGCTCGAATTCGAGCGACTTCTGGAATCCCTGAATTGCGGCAGCGTAGTCGTGGTTGGCCATGGCGATTTCGCCCAAGGAGCGCCAGGCGGGGGCATCGCGCGGCTCCAGTTTCACCATCGCCTCGATGGCCTTCCGGCGCGCGGCGCTGTCCTGTCGCAGGTCCGCCATCTCCAGTTCGAAGCGCGCCCGGCTTTCCGGGGAGATCTGGTCGCCACGCGCCATCGCCTTCTCCAGCACGTCGATGGCGCCCGGGCGATCCCGCTGCAGGATCAGCTTTTCGGCCAGCAAAAGGTAGGGAGGACCGAAATCGGGATCGGCGGCGATCGCGGATTGGAGGGACTGGGTAACCGTCCCGGGATCGGCAGATTCCAGGGCCGTCATCCAGGCCTTCAATGCCTCGACGCGGCTGGTGCCGTAGGGGCGTGTCTGCCGCGACAGTTGCCGCGCCAGGCCGGAGGCTGCCTCGAGGACATTCCCGGCCGGCGCCGCCGTGGAGAGCACCTCGATGGTCTTCTCCGCCCCGGTGTCTTCAATCGTCAGTTGCGCTTCCAGTCTCCCCCCGCGCAGGTCGTAAGTCCCATAGCCGATCCGGGTTGCTCCGGATGCCAGGGCGAGTGAACGTTCAGACGAGATTCCGGGCGCTGCAATCGGCCGTACGCCCAGGGACTGATTGAGCGAATGCATCCGGCTGGCGGGAATCGGGTTGGCGTCAGTCCCAGTCAGTTCGTTGGTGATGATCTCCGCGAAAGCGCGGCCCATCCAATCGACGCCGGGATCCGGACCCAGGTTTTCGAAGCGCAGAATCGCGAGGCGCTCCACGTGGGGTCCGGGGGGATTGCGGGAGGTCTGCCGGCCGCAGCCACAAGCCGCCAGCACGGCCATCACGATGGCAGCCTTCCTGGCGAGCCACACACGCTTTCCGGGGTGTCCTGAGGTCTGCCGGTGTCTACAATACACGCGGCTCCAGGGTCAGCAACTGCTTGAACTCATCCATGTCCTTTATGGAGGCGAATTCGGGAACCTCGCCGAGTTTCTTCTCGTGGAAGCCTTCTTCGAGGGCCTTTCTGAGGTATTGGAGGGCAAGATCGCTGCGTCCGCCCTTGGCGTAAAGCTTCGCCATATAGAAATGGAACTTACCGCGCTCTTCCACGCTGCGTTCCTCGAGCATCACGCCGTAGTTTCCATGACGTTCGAACACCTCGGGATCGAGGTGCATGGCAATCTGGAACGACTTGGTAGCCTGCTCATATTGTTTGCGCGCAAAATAGGCCGTGCCGAGGTTCATATAGATGGAAGCGGATTTCGGCTCTTCGGGCGCGATCTTGAGAGCACGGTTGTAGTAGCTGATGGCGCGGCGGTTGTTCTTCTTGGCGTACCAGATGGTGCCCAGGTTGTTGATGGCTTCGATGTAGTCGGGCTTCAGACGGACTGCCTGTTCATAGCTCTTCCGCGCGCTATCGAGCTGCGCGAGCTGGTGGTAGGCGATGCCGATTTTGTTGAGCAACACGGGGTCCTTGGGAGAACCTTGTCGAAAGGTGTCGATGGCTTCGCGGTACATTTTGCGGGCCATCAGGATGTCACCCCGCATTTCCGGGGAAAGTTCAGGCTTGGATACCGGTGGCGGCACGGTAGTCTTGGTGCCGTCCAGCATGGCGTTGGATTGCGATTGTGCAAAGGCGAAACTGAGGGCTACTGCTGGCAGTAAAGCGAAAAGTCGCGGAATCATGGGGCCCTACCCCCTTGTGGCCATTCTACGCCAACTGGAGGGACGGTGGAAGTTTCGTTTGGTTAGACCACTCCGCATCCAGGATCGACGCTATAGAATCGGGCCGGGTTACCTGACACACCGGGACGAGCGCCAATCAGACATTCCGGTCCAAGTACGATAAACTGAGGGTTTCAGGCGGATATCCTTGTATCGGTTAGTGCTTGCGGCTTTCTTGGCGATTGCCTTCACCTCCCGTGCGGCCACACCGGATCTCGGGCAGTTGGATGCCAGTCCCACTCTGTTTACGGTGATGGCGGCCATTAACGCAGCCGGGTACGATGCCGACCTGGCTTCCCCGAACAACCACCCCCTGCGCAATGCCATCCGCGCGGAATTGGCGAAGCGGCAGATCCCGTCGCTCGAGGGCATCAAGGAGTTCTTCGCCAAACATCGCAAACGCGACGACACGCTCGAGCTGAGCCAGTACATCTCCTTTGCGCTGACCGCAGGGCCTCCACCCGACTTTGCCATTCGCATTCGCGACGTCGAGATCCCGCCGGATGTGAGCGGTATGGCTGCCCTCCCGCCCCTGCTCGCGGCATTCTACAAAGAGGCCGGCATCGAAGACCTCTGGAAGCGCTCCCAGCGAGCGATCGACCAATATTGCGATCGATATCACGTGCCGGTTTCCGATGCCGTGCTGCAGGTGAATTCGCTGCTGCGGCAACAGACCTCGGGAGTCCGGGGCTTCCGATTTCAGGTCCTGATCGAGCTGCAGGCGGCGCCCAACCAGATTCAGACACGGAGTTACGGCCCCGACTATACGGTGGTCATCTCGCCGTCCCCGGAGCCGCGGATTTTCGACGTTCGCCACGCCTATCTGCATTATTCGCTCGAACCGCTGGCGACCCGCTATCACGACATCCTGGAGCGAAAGAAAGTCCTGGCGGACCACGTGCAACGTGCGCGGGGACTGCCGGACACCTACAAGGACGACTTCCTGTTGCTGACTACCGAATCGCTGATCAAGGCGATCGAGGCGAGGCTCGACAACAAGCCCGGCAGCGTGACTCAGGCGCTGCAGGAGGGTTACCTGCTGGCGCCTTACTTCGCGGAGCAGTTGCCGGTCTACATGAAGCAGGAGCAGTCGATGCAGCTCTACTATTCCCAAATGGTGGGGGCAATCGACCTGGTGCGCGAAGATGCGCGGCTGTCGAAGGTGGAGTTCACAAAGAGCACGGCGCAGCGCCCGGTGGTGCAGGGTACGCCGGCGCCGGCCGCGCCGACACTATCCGGAGCTGCCAAGACTCTGGACGGCGCGGAGCAACTCTATAAACAGAACGACCTGGACGGCGCGAAGAAACTGTTCCTCGCGGCCATGGAGCAGACGGACCAGAAGCCGATGCAGGCGGCGGCATACTACGGGCTGGCCAGAGTGGCTGCCCGGCAGAAGGACCCCGAGACCGCCGAGCGAATGTTCCAGAAGACGCTGGAATTGGAGCCGGAGCCCTGGGTGAAGGCCTGGACGCTCGTGTACCTGGGGAGGCTGTCCCTGGCGTCGGGAGAAGGCGTGCAGGCCGGCAAGTATTTCGGAGAGGCCCTGCAGGTGAAGGGCGCTTCGGCCGAAGCGCTCAGCGCCGCGCAGGATGGCATGCGGCAAAGTTCAAAGTAGCAGGCAAAACGTAAGGAGTTTTGGAATGAAACGATTGATTCTCACCGGTATCCTGGCTTTGGCGACCGGTATTTCGTGCCTGATGGCACAGCAACCGCCCGCGGCTCCGGCGAAGCCGGCGGCCAAGGGCCCCACGCCCAAGTCGCAGGCCGAGGTGCAGGTCCTCAACGAGATGTTCACGGCCGCCAATGCCGGCAACCAGGACGGAGTCATCAAGGCCTCGGAAGATCTGCAAAGCAAATTCGCCGACAGCGATTTCAAGGAGACCGCGCTGACGCTGGAGGCCCAGGCTTATAAGCAGAAGGGCGACAACGTCAAGGCCCAGATCTATGGCGAGCGCGTGCTCGAAATCAATCCCAACAGCTTCCAGATCACGCTGATGCTGGGTGAAATTCTGGCGATGACCACTCGCGAGAACGACCTCGACAAAGAGGAGAAGCTCACGAAGGCGGACAAGTACCTCAATCACACCATCGACAGCCTGAAGACTGCCCCCAAGCCCAATCCCAATCTGCCGGACGCGCAGTGGGAAGATGCCAAGAAGCTACTCACGGCGGAGGCGCACAACGGCCTTGGGCTGATCGGGCTCGATCGTAAGAAGTATGATGTGGCGATCTCCGAATTCAAGATGGCGATCGATGGCGACCCTCAGGCCACTTATTCCGTGCGGCTGGCTTCGGCGTATCAGCAGGCCGGCAAGAACCAGGAAGCGATCGAGATTTGCGATAAGCTGCTCGCCGACCCACAACTGCACCCACAGATCAAGAGCGTGGCACAGAGCGTGAAAGCCGCGGCATCGAAGAAGTAGCGCGGACCGGCATGCGCGCGGACCCGGCATCGCTGGAATTGCGGATCGACCACCACTTCTCCAACCCCGAGCTGTTGAACCGGGCACTCACCCACAGTTCGCTGGCGAACGAATGCCGTTCGGGAACCGGGTCGCCGATCCACGACAATGAGCAACTCGAATTCCTCGGCGATTCGGTATTGGGGTTTCTCATCGCGGAAGCGCTGTTCCTTCGTTTTCCCGCCCATCGCGAGGGCGATCTGTCGCGACTCAAGGCGCACCTGGTAAGCGCCGCGCACCTGCATGGAGTGGCGCGCCGGCTGGAACTGGGCAATTACCTGGATCTGGGCCGCAGTGAAGAGATGAGCGGCGGCCGCGCCAAGAAGACGCTGCTGGTGGACGGCCTGGAGGCGGTCATCGCGGCGATCTTCCTGGACGGCGGAATGGGAGCGGCGCGGAGTTTCGTAGAGGCCCACATCCTGGATGCCCCGTACACGAGCGACGAAGACGCCGGCACCGACATTCAACCGGCCATCACGAACTTCAAGAGCGCGCTGCAGGAACTGGCGCAATCCCGCCGCCTCCCGCAGCCGCGCTATCAGATCGTCAAGGAGCGCGGGCCCGAGCACTCCAAGACGTTCACGGTCGAGGTGCGGGTGGGCAAAGACTGGACGGGACAAGCCGATGGCCGCACCAAGAAAACCGCCGCCCAGCGCGCCGCGCGCGGGGTGTATGAGCGCCTGATGCTGGAGGCCGCGGCTTCCGACGCGGCGGGAGGATAGCTTCGCTTATCGGACTCCCCAAAGCGCTTAAGCACCCGGGCGGCCACAAGACTGTGAACGCCCGACAGCGCCCCGAGCCGGGGTACAGGCACGAGTGCCTGCGCCACGTCTGTGCCGGTCAGGAGCCCAGCACTTCCCGCAGATAGCGGCCGGTGTGGGACGCCTCGATCTTGGCGATGTCTTCGGGCGTTCCGGCGGCCACGATGTAACCGCCTCGGCCGCCCCCTTCCGGTCCCAGGTCGATCACCCAATCGGCAGCCTTGATGACCTCCAGATTGTGCTCGATGATCACCAGGCTGCCGCCGTTCTCGATCAGCCGCTGAAAGGCCGACAGCAGTTTCGAAATATCATCGAAGTGCAGACCCGTGGTCGGCTCGTCGAAAATGAACAGGGTGCCGGCGCAGCTTGCGGTGGTCAGGTGCGCGGCGAGTTTCACGCGCTGCGCCTCCCCGCCGGAAAGCGTGGTGGCCGACTGCCCCAGCCGTAAATAGCCGAGCCCCACATCGTCCAACACCTTCAGCTTGTGCACCAGCTTCGGCGCGGCGTGGAAGAACTGCATCGCTTCCCGCACGGTGAGTTGCAGGACTTCGTGAATATTGAGCCCGTTATAACGAATTTCCAGGATGCCGCTCTTGTAGCGCGTGCCCTTGCACTCTTCGCAGACGAGTTCGACGTCGGCCAGGAACTGCATCTCCACCGTTACGGTGCCGTCGCCCTGGCACACCTCGCAGCGCCCGCCGGGAATGTTGAACGAGAAGTGTCCGGCGGTGTACCCGCGCTTTTCGGCCTCGCGCACGGAAGCGAACAGCGAGCGGATCAGGTCGAAGGATTTGAGATACGTCACCGGGTTCGAGCGCGGCGTCCGGCCGATGGGCGACTGGTCCACCATCACCGTGGCAATGACCCGTTCGGCGCCCTCCACCTTCTTGCACGAAACCTGCGGCCGCGGCGCCTCCATCGCTTCGGGAGACTCCTCCGGCCGGGCCTCGTCGCTCGTGTCCCGCGACTTGTGAAGCACCTCGAGCGACCGGAAGACCACATCGTGCACGAGAGTGGATTTGCCTGATCCGGAGACGCCGGTCACCACCACCATCATTCCAAGCGGGATCTCGACATCGATGTTCTTCAGGTTATGCACCCGCGCGCCGGAGAACCGCAGTATGCGCCGGCGGTCCACGGCGCGGCGCGCACGCGGCGACGAGACCCGCAGTTCGCCGCGCAGATACCGCGAGGTCAGCGATCCGTTGGCGGACGCGATCAGCGACGGAAGCGGCCCTTCGAACACGATCCTGCCGCCGTGCTCGCCGGCGCCGGGTCCCAGATCGACAATGTGGTCCGCCGCGCGCATCACGTCCGGGTCGTGCTCCACCACCACGATGGTATTGCCAAGCCCGCGCAGCTCCTCGAGGATGCGAATCAGCCTTCCGGTGTCGCGGGTGTGCAGCCCGATGGAGGGCTCATCGAGCACGTAGCACGCGCCCACCAGCCGCGAGCCGAGCGACGTGGCGAGTTGGATGCGCTGCGCCTCGCCACCCGAGAGCGTGGAAGAGAGCCGGTCGAGCGTCAGATAATCCAGCCCGACATCATTCAGAAACTTCAGGCGCTGGCGAATCTCCACCAGCACCTTTTCGGCAATAGCCTGCTCTTCGGTGCTCAACTCCAACGCATCGAAGAACTGCTGCGCTTCGGCGATGTTCATGCGCACCACTTCGGCCAGGTTCTTACCGCCCACCCGCACGTAGAGAGCTTCCTTCCGCAAGCGCGCGCCCTTGCACTCGGGGCATAGGGCGTAGCCGCGGTACCGGCTGAGAAACACGCGCACGTGGAGCTTGTATTTCTTCGATTCCAGGTGGTCGAAAAAGCGGCGGATGAAGTCGTAGACCGTCTCGCGCTCATCGTCGGTGAGGTCGCAGAACGGCGTCGTGAGGCGGACCTCGCCGCGGGCATGCTTCTTGAAGTTGCCGAGCCAGGAACGGTACTTGGGCTTGGTCCACGGCTCCACCGCGCCTTCCTCGAGACTCAGCGACTTGTCCGGAATCACGCGATCCATGTCGAAGTCGATGGTGTTGCCGAAGCCCTGGCAGCGCGGGCAGGCGCCCGCCGGCGAGTTGAAGCTGAAGAGAATCGGGTCGGGCGGAGTGAACTCCTTCCCGCAGGTCTTGCACTGGAACTTCTCGTTAAAGCGAAGGCGTTCGGGACCGCCGGCCGCCGTTGACGCCGCGGCACTCTCGAAGATCACCTCACCGGCTTCGCGGAAACAGGTCTCGACGGTGTCCACCAGGCGCTGGCGAAGATCCGCCGCCGGACCTCCGGCCGGCATCGCCAGGCGGTCCACCAAAACGAACAGCGGCTTCGCAAAATCGATATCGAGCAGCGATTCCGGAGTGGAAAACTCGAACATCCGGCCCGTCTGAAAGAGCCGGTTGAAGCCCTTCTTGCGCAACTCGAAGAGGTGATCGCGGAAAGCCTGAGGAGTGCCGTGCTCGCCCACCGGAAACAGCGCGTACCAGCGCGAGCCAGGCGGCAAAGCCAGCAATCGGTCGGCGACTTCGTCCACCGTGTCCTTGCGAACGCGCGTTCCGCATTGCGGGCAGAAGGTCTGCCCCACGCGCGCAAACAGCAGCCGCAGAAAATCGAAGCACTCGGTGGAAGTGGCCACTGTGGAGCGCGGATTCCGGCTGGTATTCTTTTGCCGGATGGCGACCGCGGGGGCAATGCCATCGATCTCGTCCACCTCCGGCTTCTCCATGCGCTCCAGAAACTGGCGGGCATAGGCCGAGAGCGATTCTACGTACCGCCGCTGCCCCTCGGCGTAGATCGTGTCGAAGGCCAGCGACGACTTCCCCGATCCCGAGACACCGGTGATCACGGTGAGAAGGTTGTGGGGAATGGAAAGCGAAATGTCCTTAAGGTTATGGACTCGCGCGCCGCGAATCCGGATGTAATCTTGCACGGAAAATGTTTTCTGAACTTCAGTATAACGTCGTGAGGTTCGCTGCGCTCGCGGGGCCGGGGCTCAGGCGCCGGGGATTATTAGAGTGCTCACTGCGCCCACGGTTTGCTTGGGCTGAACAGGCCCGTGAGCGCAGCAAACTATTTCGGCAAGGATCCCTGAACGAACTTCACCAGGTCAGTGTGGTACTTCGCCGCCGAGGGCTGATCGATGTAGACCATGTGTCCCGATTCGTAATATCCCCAGGAAATGTTGTTCTTTTTGACGTCGTCCGACACCTTCATATGGGCAATGGTCCACTCCACCGGGTAGAAGGGGCAGGCAAAGTCGTAATACCCCATGCCGACGAAGAGATGCATGTGGGGGTTCTTGGCAAACCCGTTCTCCAGGTTGACCACCGTATTGTATTCACCTGACCACGGCGGAGCATTTCCGGAGACGTAATACAGGTTGTTGTTGGCATAATTCAGGTCGTTGCGGATGTATGCCTCGAAAGCCGTGAGGAAGCAGTCTTCGATGTTGGCGTTGCTGTAATCGAAGCTCGTGTTGTTGGCGCCCGCATCCAGTTGGTAGCCCGCAAAACGCGAATCCAGCCGCGAGGTCATCATGTGCTGATCGCGCATCAACTCGGTGCTGAACGGCCCCAGGGGAACCCGCAGATCCAGCCCGTCTATAAAGCTCTTGGAAAGCCCCGTGTAGCGCGAGAAATCCGTCAACACTTTCTCGCGCTGCGCCTGAGTGGCGCGGGCGCCGTCGAACAGATACTCGAGGTACTCGCCCGAAGCGAAATCGCGCGCCTGCCGGGCCATCTGATCCACGGTGAGCTTCTGCAGGTCGGCCGGCTGCTTCTTGTGGTAGTGCGCCGTCATGATTTCGGTCGGCAGGGTGGCCAGTTGACGCTGCTCGCCGGCGCTGGCGTTGGAGTCGATCACCGCCGAGAGCAGCATCACGCCGTTGATCGGAATATCGCGGTCGGTCAGGTAGCCCGCCAGGCCGGCGGCGCGCGTGGTGCCGTAGCTTTCGCCGCCGACGAAGAGCGGCGAACCCCACAGATTGTACTGATTCAGGAAGCTGCGGATGAACTCGCCGAACGCGGCCAGGTCGTTCTCCACCCCTCCGAAGTCAGCGCCATAACTGGGACGGTCCGGCCGGCTGAAGCCCGTGCCCATGGCGTCGATGAAGACCAGGTCGCCGGTATCCAGCAGGCAGTTGGGATTGTCGACGTATGTGTACGGCGGCGGAGTCGCCAGGCCGTTCGGCTGCATCTTCACCACCTTGGGGCCGAACGCGCCCATGTGGAGCCACACGGTAGCCGCGCCCGGCCCGCCATTAAAGAGGAACCACACCGGCCGCTTCGATTTGTCGGTGACGCCGTTCTTGGAATAGTAGACGTAGAACAGATGCCCCTGGCTCACGCCGGTGGTGGCATGCCGGATGGGCATGAAGCCCACGTGCGCGGTGTACGCGATGGTCTCGCCATGCAACGTGATCTGGTGCTGAGTGGTGATCGGCTCGGCGGGGTAGTTGATCTGCTGCATCTCCTCGGCGTTGTAGTTGAAGCGGTAAAAGCCATTGGTGTTGGCGGCCGGACCGCCGCGCCCCTGCGCCAAGGCCCCGTCTGCCGCCGCCGCGATGAGAATGAGGAAGATACAACCCTTCAGATGGAATCGTGTGTCGAATCTCATGGCATTTGCTCCTTTGCGCGCGCTCAATTGCGCTCGGACGAGGTCGCCTGTTTGACGAAACCGGCCAGGTCGGACTGCAGTTTGGCCAGCGCGTGGTTGTCCACATAGGGCATCTGGCCGGACTCAAAGTGACTGATGGTGATGTTGTGCGCGCGGACCTCGGGCGACACGTTGAGATGCGCCAGCGTGAACTCGGTGGCGTAGAACGGGGCGCCGAGATCGTAGTAATTCATGGCCACGTAGAGGCGCAGGTTGGGATTCCGGGCAAACGCGCCGGCCAGGCTCGCATCGTCATTCCCCGCGGAGGTGAAGGTGCCGATGCCCCCGCCCGTCAGGTAGTAGATGCCGGTATTGTTGCCGCCGAAGGACAGTTCGCGCTTGAGGTACCCCTCATAAGCGGCCTGGAAACCACCGGCGAGACTGCTCAAATTGAAGTCGATCACCACCGGCGGCGCGCCGAAGAAGCCGCCACCTCCTCCGCCTCCCCGCCCGCCGGCGCCCGCCGTCGGCAAAAAGCCGGTCACACGCGCATCCGTGGTAGACAGGCCTTTATGCTGGTCGTGCAGCAGTTCGGTGTTGAAGCGATCGAGCGTGATGCGCAGGTTGTTGTTGACGATGAATGCCTTCGAAAGGCCCGTAAATCGTGAGAGGTCGGCGATCACCTTGGTTCGCTCTTCCGCCGTCATCCGGTCGCCCTTGTAGAGCGCGTGCAGGTACTCCCGCGCGGCGAATTGCCGCGCCTGGCCCGCAATCTGTTCAGCGCTCATGGCGTTCAGATCCTGCGCCAGTTTCTTGTGCCGCCACGCGGCCATAGTCAGGCTGGGCAGCAGGTTGATGTATTGCGCATCGCCGGCCATGGCGTCCGGGCTGAGGCTCATCGAGAGCAGCGCCACGCCCTGCACCGGGATCTGGTGCTCGATCAGATAGGCGGCCAGGCCGGCCGCGCGCCCGGTACCGGCGTCCTCTCCCGCGAGAAACAGGGGCGAATTGCGAAGATTGTAAGCGTTGAGGTAGCTGCGGACGAACTCCCCGAGTGAGGCGACATCGGAAGCGGAAGTCCAAAAGCTTGGACCGCGCCCGGGCTGGTCGGGGCGGCTGTAAGCGGTGCCCACCGGATTGACGAAAACCAGGTCGGCTTGCGCGAGGAGCGTATTGGGATTCTCAGCCCACCCGTATGGCGGCATCCCGGGCCCCCCGTCGGCCGCCCACTTCATCCGTTTCGGCCCCAGGCCGCCGAACTCCTGCCAACTGGCGGCCACGCCCGGACCGCCACCGAGAAAGAAGCACACCGGGCGAACGGCACTGTCTCCGCCATCTTTCGAATATGCGGTGTAAAAGAGATGCGCCTCCGATTGGCCTGTCGTCGCATTGCGCAGCGGCAGATAGCCGGCGCGCGCGGTGTAATTGACGGCCTGCCCGTTGATCGTGACTTTCTGGTGAGTCTCGGTGGGCTGGGAGTCGGAAATGGCGGGCGCGGAGCCGGCATTCGGGTCGTAGTTGTAAAACTCGCTGGTGGCGGGGCCGGGAGCACCCCCGCGCCCGCCGCGCCCGGCCTGGGGGGCAGGAGTAGCCGCAGGCGGCGCGGCCTGTTGCGTTGGGGTTCCTTGCTGCTGTGTTTGGGCGCCGCGGCCTCTGCCCCCCTGGCCCCAGGCAATGAACGACAGGGCGGACATCAGTACCAACAGAGTTGGTGCGTTACGTATCGATGGCATCGCGAAATTGGCTCCTGGCCCGGCCTTCTGACGGGAGACTCGCCCGGGCTTCCAATGTAAAGCGGATGGGAACCATTTTACAGGAGGCGGAGCCGCGTACACCAACCCGGGTTCGGGTTGTGGATCGGGAGTCCAGGCACGAGCGACGCGACAAGGAGGGGACCTTACCCCGGGCCGCACGCCAACGACAGCCGGGCCTCTTCGGCGCCACTCTCCCGTCCGTTCTCTGCGCCACCGATCGGCAGCACATCTTCGGCGCGAGGGAACCACGACTTCCACTGGTGGGCGACCTCGAGCAGCGCGCGCACCGGCATCGGCAAGTGCGCGGTCTTGCGATAGAGCAGGCCGGTGACCGTGAAGAGCTGGCGGTGTTCGAGCCGCAGAATGCGGAGCGAGCCGCGCCGGACATCCTCCGAGACACTCCACAGCGGAAGCAGCGAGATGCCCAAGCCCATCTTGACCAGCTCCTTGATGGAATCCGCCTGATCGTTTTGCATCACCACCCTGGGCTCGAAGCCCGCCGTCACGCAGAACTGGCGGATGGCGGCTTCGATCACCACCGACCGCTGGTACAGAATGAAAGGCCGGGAGGAAAGTTCGCCCGCGGAAACCATGACCATCCCAGCCGCCGGATCGTTGGGGGCCACTACGAAGACCATCTCGTACCGCCAGAGCGGCTCCTGCACCAGGTCGCCGTCGTCCACCGGAAGATTCATGAGAATCAGGTCAACCTTGCCGGCGTACAAGTCTTCGAACAGCATGTGATCGTTTCCGGTGATGAGCCGCAACTCCACATTCGGGTACCGGGAAATGTAGGCTCGCAACAGGTGGGGCACCACCGAGACGCTGATATGCGGTCCGCAGCCCAGGTATAGCGATCCGCGTTGCGCGCCGCGGAGTTCCTTCACCGCGTCGATGGCCTCGTCATGAACCAGCAGGAGCCGGCGGCAATAGTCGATCATCAGGCGGCCGGCGGGCGTCAGTACGAGCTTGCGGCCGGATCGCTCGTAGAGCTTCTCCGTCAGTTCGGACTCGAGTTGGTGGATCTGGGCGAAGATTGCGGGCGGGGAGAGGTGCAGACGCTCTCCGGCTTTGCTAAAGCTCCCCAGATCGGCAATCGCGATCAGCGCGCGCGCATGTGCCAACTCCACAGCATCACCCCTGGCGAAGGATTATTGCGTTCCTTTCAGTCTACCGGAATGATCATATATCATTTTCGGAGGTGAAAAGCCGGCAGTTGCACGGCTCTTGCCCAGTCATCTCAGGTTTCGGCGATTACGGACGCGATTGTCTTCAGTGCGTTCGAATCTAGAATTCAGAGGATTCCACCGTGCAATCGGGCCCGTTTAGCATTATAATGAGCTAGCTCTATTGCATCTGTTTCGTGCAATTTACACGCTTTGGAGTAGTGGGAGTAGAGGTAAGAAAAGACCATGTTGCGTCTACGTTCGCTTCTGCCTTCGGGCTGGATGGCGTGCCTTACCGCCAGCTACAGCAAGGGCTTAGCAGCCTCCGCCGACGCCATCCGAAATAGGGGTTAACCGATGAAACTAAGAAATTCCGCGGGCGCCTGGTACGCGCCCTCGCAGTTACGTCCGTTTGCGTTGTTTCTCCTGTTGACTGCCGCGACTGCGGTCGCGGGCTGGTCACAGGTCGTCAGTGCCACCTTGCTCGGTACGGTAACGGATACTTCCGGCGCCGTAGTGCCGAATGCCAAGGTGACCGTTACCGAAACACAAACCGGGGTCGTCCACACCGAACAGACCAACGCCAGCGGCAACTACATCGTCCCGAATCTGCCGCCGGGGATCTATTCGGTCGCTGTGGAAGTCACCGGATTTAAGAAGGAAACCAGACGGGACATCAGCGTGCTGGTGGACACCAACACTCGTGTGGACATCCAGTTGCAGCCGGGCGCGATTACCGAGACAGTGGAAGTCACGGGCGCGCCTCCGATTCTCCAGACCGACAGCGCGGCAACCGGTCAGAAGATCGACGCGGTGACGCTGGCTAACGTGCCGTTGATCAGCTCGAACCGCAACTACCAGAGCCTCCTGAACCTGGTGCCGGGAGTGGCCCCGGTGCAGGAGCAGCACTCGCAGTTCTTCAACGCGTCCAGTTCCCTGCAGACCGAAGTCAACGGACAGGCGCGGCAGGAGAACAACTTCATGATCGAGGGCACGGACGACAATGAGCGAACCGGTCTGCTGCAGATCTACATTCCTCCGATCGAAGCCATTCAGACGGTGGACGTTTCTCTGACCAACCACGATCCGGAAATGGGCCGGGCCACCGGTGCGGTGGTAAACGTCGTGCTGAAGTCCGGAACCAACCAGTGGCATGGCGCGGCCTACGAGTTTCTGCAAAACAGCGACTTCAATGCGCGTTCGTTCTTCAACCCCTCGGTCGGGCACCTGGCCTACAACTATGTGGGCGGAAACATCGGCGGTCCCATCAAGAAGAACAAGCTGTTCCTGTTTTCCGATTACCTGCGGGTGATGGACCACGAAGCCAACACCAACCTCGTGACCATTCCGCCAAACCCGTGGCGGACTGGTGACTTGAGCGCCGCGAGTTCGACGCCGATTTACGATCCGGCTTCCGGGAATCCCCTGGACGGTTCGGGCCGCACGCCGTTCGCCGGCAACATCATTCCGGCTTCCCGCATCAACCCGATCTCGGCGAACATTCTGGCGCTGCTGCCCGGCACCAACCAGAATTTCAACCTGGCTAGCCCCAGCAACAACTATTTCGCGGCGTTGCCGTATACCAAGACCTCCGATTCCGTTGACGGAAAGGTAGACTTCAACCTCTCGGACAAGGACCGCTTGAGCGGACGCTTCAGTTTCTCGCGGCCAGTGGTGTTCCAGGCCCCCCTGTTCGGACAGGCAGGCGGCCCTGGCCCAGGCGGCGCCTTTATGGGTACGGGCACGCAGAAGACCTACGTCGGCGGCATCAACTACGACCGCATTATCTCGCCAACCCTGGTGGCCGAACTCCGGCTGGCCGTGTCTCACTATCACAATGAAGCGCAGCCCTCCGACTACGGCTCGAACGACTCTAGCACTCTCGGCATCCCGGGCGTGAATATCAACCAGTTCACCAGCGGCATAGTGGGAATTCAGATCAACGACGGATTCTCGAACCCGATCGTGGGCTATTCGGCCAGCCTGCCTTGGATCCGTGCCGAAGCCAACGTCGATGTGGTGAACACGTACACCAAGACTAAGGGGAATCACACCTTCAAATGGGGAATTGACCTCAAGCGCATCCGCGACGACTTGCTACAGGACCAGACCTACAGCCCGCGCGGCATTTACTATTTCGGCAACCAGCAGACCGGCCTGTGCACACCGATCAGTACCGGGTCCAACGGCCTGGCGAACAGTTGCAATTCCTCCAAGCTGGGCATCGCCAACGATATGGCCAGCTTCCTGCTGGACGTGCCCTATCAGCTCGGGCGCGACATCAACACCTACTTCCCGGCTTACCGTCAATGGGAATTCTTCGCGTTCGGCGGCGATAAGTGGCAGGTATCACCAAAGCTGACGCTGGACCTCGGATTGCGCTGGGAGTTCTACCCACCGGCAACGCCCGCATTCCCCGGCGGCTTCTCCAACTACAACCCGACCGACAACACGCTGGTACTGGCGGGAATCGGCGGGAATCCCTCGAATCTGGGAATGAAAACGCGCTACCACTACTTCGCGCCACGCCTTGGTGTGGCCTACCGTCTGACCGACAAGACCGTCATCCGCGCTGGATTCGGCATGAGTTACACACCGTTCCCGGACAATACCTATGCCTACAACTATCCGGTCCGCGCTAACAACTTCTACACCAACGTCGGCGACGGCTATGCGACGACATTTCTCCCCAACGGCCAGGCGGCCACTTTCCAGCAGGGCTTCCCGCTGCCGGTGCCGGTAACGATTCCGTCCAACGGTGTCATTCCGAATGTCGGGTCGCTGCTCAGCCAAAGCTACGATGTCATCAACCTGAACTTCAAGAACCCTTACACCGAGACCTGGAACATGGCGGTGCAACAGGCGCTGCCCGGCCATTTCACATTAGATGTGGCGTATGTGGGGGTGCATGGAGTAGACCAGGTCTCGACCTGGAACCTGAATGCCCCCACGAGCACCTTGGGTTTGGGTACGGCCAGCGAACCGCTCAACATCCTTTACGGCAAAACCTCAGGGGCGACCCTCCGCTGGGTGGGCTTCTCCTCCAGCTACAATGCGCTGCAGGTGAAATTCGACCGGCGCTTCACCGACCTGAGCATGACCACGGCCTTCACCTGGGGCAAGGGCATGGACTACCAGACAGGTGACGATGGCGGACTGTTGTGGCAGATCGGCGTGCCCCGCAACTACGCGCGCACGGATTGGGACCGGACCCTGAGCTTCGTCCAGAGCTACGTGTATTCCATCCCGGTGGGCATTGGCAAGAAGATGCTGAACCACGGACCGGCGGCTTACGTGCTCGGGAATTGGCAGCTTTCCGGCACGCTGACGCTCCTTACGGGGAACCCGTTTTACATCAGCGCCAGCGGCAGCAGCCTGAATACCCCGGGTGAAACCCAGACCGCCGATCAGGTAGCGCCTGTTCAGATCCTGCATGGAATCAACACGGGCAATCCCTGGTTCAGCCAGGCCAGCTTCTCGCAGCCCACAGGAGTCCGGTTTGGTAGCACCGGGCGCAATATTCTGAGCGGGCCTGGCCTCTTCGCGTTGAATCTGGCGCTGTCGAAGACCGTCAAGGTCGGCGAGCGGTTGGGTGTCGAGTTCCGTGCGGAAACCTTCAACTTCACCAACACCCCGCAGTTCAGCAACCCGCAGGGCAGCCTGACCAACTCGACTTTCGGCTTGGTAACGGGGACCCTCGGCAGCGGCACGGGCGTCAATGGCACGGGTGGCGGGCGTGCGCTGCAGCTTGGCATCAAGGTCACCTACTAGGCGAACTCAAAAAAAGGTATGAGACTCAGGGCCACCGGCTAACGCCGCGTGGCCCCATTTTTTGGCGAAACAGCTGGAGACCCCGTACACGTGTAGTCAATGTTTCCCTTAACCTTAACGGAATTTCCATCGGGCTCCGCGGTTTAATCCCCTTTCGACCACGGCGTCGAAGGTAATCGGTTCGTGCCGGTCTCTCATAGCCGGTCATTCTACGAGATCTATTGCGGATGCGCAGCAGAGCATTTTCGCCAGGGATTGGCCGCCGTGGGCTATAGTAAACCTTAACCCATGGGGCGCATCCGCATCCTGCCGGACCAGGTCGCCAACAAAATCGCCGCGGGAGAAGTCGTGGAGCGGCCGGCATCCGTCGTGAAAGAGCTCCTCGAGAACTCGCTCGACGCCGGTGCGGTCGACCTTCGCATCGAAGTGGAATCGGGCGGCCGGCGCCTGATCCGGATCGTGGACGACGGTTGCGGCATGTTGCGCGACGACGCCCTGCTCGCGTTCGAGCGCCACGCCACCAGCAAGCTGCGCGACGTGAAAGACCTGCTCTCCATCGCCACACTGGGCTTTCGCGGAGAGGCATTGCCGTCGATCGCTTCGGTGTCGCGCCTGCTGCTCGAAACGCGGTCGTCCGAGGAGACCACCGGCACCCGCATCGAAATCGCCGGCGGCAAGATGCTGCGCTGCGAGGAGGCTGCGCTCGGCGGAGGCACCATCATCACGGTGCGCGACCTTTTTTACAATGTGCCGGCCCGCAAGAAGTTCCTGCGAACCGAGCCGACCGAGCTGGCGCACATCGCGTCGCTGGTCACGCACTACAGCCTGGCGCATCCCGAAAAGACTTTCCAGCTCACCAGCGGCCCCACCGAGCTGCTGCGGGTGACTCCCGTGGCCGCGCTGAAGGAGCGCGTCTACCAGGTGTTCGGCAGCCAGGTTTTGGATGACCTTGTGGATCTCGGCGTCCGCGAGCGCGACCTCTTTCTGCCGCCGCCCTACATCCCGCCATCGGATGCCGCCGGCTATCGCGGCGAGCCCGACGAGGAAGGGCCGGAGCCCGCGCGCCGCTTCCGCCTGTCCGGCTTCGTCTCGCGCCCGCAGGTGCAGAAGGGCAATCGCAACTCCATCTTCATCTTCGTGAACGGCCGGCTGATCCGCGACCGGCTGATCCTGCACGCGCTCTCCTCCGCATACCACAACCTGATTCCTCCTTCCTCGTACCCGTTCGCGCTGCTGTTCGTGGAATGCGATGCCGAAGAAGTGGACGTGAATGTGCACCCGTCGAAAACCGAGGTGCGCTTCCGCCACGGAAGCTTCGTCCACGATTTCGTGCGCGACACCATCCGCGAACGGCTGATGGAGTCCCGTCCGGCGCCCTCGTTCTCCCCGCTTCCGCGCGCGGCGCCTTCCCCGGTTACCGCCGCTCAGCCGGCCGCGCGCCTGCCGTATTCCGAATTCAGCCAGATGCTCGAGAACGAGGCGTCCGCCGAACCGGAGCTTTCCGACCCGAGCCGGATGCCGCCTCCCGCCAACGGGCCTGTAGCCGCGCTCGCCGTCGAAGGCGAAGCGGCCCTGCCCGAGTTTGCGCTGCGTCCCACGCGCGGTCCCGAGCCCCGGCTGGACTTCAGCGCTCCTCCGATCGAAGTCACTCCGGGCCCGCCGCCGTCCGGCAAACTCTATCGGCATCTGGACAAGCACGGCGAGTTCCCGCGCGACGCCATTCCGGCGCCCGAAATCTCGCTCTCGGTCTTGAGCGAGCTGCGCCCGCTCGGGCAGATCCACGAGAGTTTCATCATCGCCGCCAGCCGCGACGGGCTCTGGATCATCGATCAACACGTCGCCCACGAGCGCATTCTCTTCGAACAGGTCATGAGGCAGCGCGCCGCGGGCCGCGTGGAGATGCAGCGGCTGCTCATGCCGATCATCCTGCAATTGACCGCGGAGCAGCAGATCGATTACGCCCGCATCGCGGACGAACTGCACGCTTCCGGCTTCGAGACCGAGCCGTTCGGCAACCGCACCATCGCGGTGAAAGCCGCCCCCGCCTCGGTCAGCGCCGCGGACCTGGAAGCCGTGCTGTTCGAGATCCTGGAGACGGCCGAAGGCGAGCAGCACGGTGTATCGCTCGAAGACCTTCGCCGCAACATCTGCGCGTCGATCGCCTGCCAGGCCGCCATCAAAATCAATACGCGGCTCGACGCCAGCAAGATGGAATGGCTATTGAAGGCGCTCGCGCAGACGGACTGTCCGATGAGCTGCCCGCACGGCCGCCCCATCGCGCTGCACTACTCCACGCGCGAAATCCTGAAGGCCTTCCATCGCATCTGACGCGAGGCGGTCAATCCGTGATGAGGCTCATTTGGCGGGGATCGTGAGCAGCGGGTTTGGGCGCCGGGGGGCGCCGCAGATCATCGAGGTTCGGGTCGAATTTTCGAATCAGTTGGTTGAGCTGCAGCGAGGTCTGCCAGATCTGGTACAGCAGTTCGCAACGTTTACAGGCGCCTTTGATCGCGCCCGGCCCGTCAATCGCGGGATTGTACCCTTTGTGGCGGGCGCAACGGCCTTCGAATTTCCGGGATCGGATTTTCAACCTGGCTCAAACCTTCTCGACGGCCTTTTGGGCTTCGTCTTCCTTCTCAGCTTCACCTTTCATGGCGGCTTTGAAATTCTTGATTCCTTCGCCGATTCCTTTTCCGATCTCGGGCAACTTCTTACCGCCGAACAGCACCACGAACACAATGCCAATCACCAGCAGTTCCGGCCAGCCGATGGATTCGATCATCCAGCACCTCTTCTGTAGGGACGATTGTATTGTATCGCGCGTTACCAACAGGTGGGCGCGGTACAATCGGAGCAAATGCCTTCCGCTCGCCGGGTGAACTGGGCCAAGTTCCGCGCTTCCGCGGTCTGCCTGGTAGCGATCCTGATTTTCCTCACCCTGGCTTACCTTTTGACGGGCGGGCGCCTGTTGCAACAGAAGGTCAAAGTGTACATGTTCGTCCGCGATGCGACGGGATTGTCCGTCGGTTCGCCGGTTCGTGTGGACGGAATCGGCGTCGGCAAGGTGGCCACCCTGCGGCTCACCGGATCGAGCGACCCCAGCAGGGCGGTCGAAGTGACCATGAACGTCGCGCGCGCCGACCTCGTCAGCATCGCGGTGGATTCTTTCGCTCAGCTCAGCACCGACACCTTGATCGGCGATAAATTCGTGGACATCACCAGCGGCAGGGACCCGAACCATATCGGTCCGGACAGCGAAATCCGCTTCAAGGACCATCCGGAGCTGATGAAGAGCCTCGATCTCACCGATTTCGAGAAACAGCTTCGCTCGGTGGACGCCACGCTCACCGAGATCGAGCAAGGCCAGGGCCTGGTGGGCCAGTTCGTCAAGGGCGAACAGGTCTACGACACCCTGCTCCAGAAAATCGCGGAGTTCCAGAAGGAAATCCGGGCCATCGCCAACGTGAATACCGAACTGGGCCGCGCCCTCTATTCGGACGAGATGTATCGTCAGATCCGGGATCCCCTGGTCGAATTCGACCAGACCTTAGCGAAGATCCAATCCGGCCAGGGGACCGCCGGCGAGATGTTTCGTGACGCCGCCCAGTACGAACAATTGCGCGCCACCGCCCGCGACCTGCTGCATACGGTCAATGACCTGCGTTCGCAGCCGATGATGACATCCGACACCGAGTACGCCGCGTGGAACCGTTTAATGACCTCGGTGATCCGTTCCGTGGACGAAGTGAATGCCAATCCGCTGTTGAACGGATCCGACGTGTACGAGAATCTCAACGGCATGGCCAAAGAACTAGGCGCAACCGTTCGCGATTTTCGCGAACATCCTTCCAAGTACCTGCGGCTGAAGTACTGACACACGACTAGCGCCGGTACATCGCCTGAGGTCCTGTTCCCTCCACACCGATCGGCGTCCCGGTGACCACCAGTTCCACGCGGCGATTCTGCTGCCGGCCGGCATCCGTGTCGTTGGATGCCACCGGGCGAGTCTTTCCGAAGCCGACCGCGCTGATGGTGTCGCCCGGTACGCCCTGGGCCACCAGATAGTCGCGGACCGACTCGGCGCGCTGCTCGGAGAGCCGCTGGTTATACTCGTCCGATCCAATGCTGTCGGTGTGGCCTTCCACCTGGATCTTCAATCCCGGATAGGCCAGCAGGATTCCCGATACCTTGGCCATTTTTTCGCGCGCTCCCGGTTTCAAGGTGAACTTGTTGAAGTCGAAAAGGACGTCGGAAATATTGACGATCAGGCCGCGGGCCGTTTCGCGAGTTTCGAGCACCATGTTCAACTGCTGGCGCAGGCGTTCGCGAAGCTGGGCCTTCTCGTTTTCGGCCAGTTGCCGCTGCTGTTCGGCCTGTTGCGCGGCCAGGCGAGCGCGTTCCGCCTCGCTCTGGGCGGCCTGTTGCTGTGCCAGGGCGGCGGCGCGAGCGGCGTCGGCCGCGGCCCGCTCCTGGACCGCTTGAGCCGTGGCCTGCTCGGCCTCCCGCCGGGCTTTCTCAGCAGCCAGACGATCGGCTTCCGCGCGCGCCCGCCGTTCCTGGTCAAGCCGCGCCTGCTCGGCGGCCTGTTGTGCTTGTGCCTGGGCCTGCGCCTCGCGCTGCGCCGCGGCAGCCCGCTCATTGGCCAGCTGCTCTTCCTGGATCTTTCGGAAAGTGATGATCCGGGCGTCCTCCGCCATCTGGGCGGCCTCGCGCGCGTTGGTCTCCGATTCCTTGCGGTTCCCGCTGCGATTCAGGAAACCCTCGGCATTATTCAGGTCGATCACGGCCTTCTGATACGTATCCGCTGCGTACCGGTCCGCGCCAGCGAGGCGCGCAATCTCCACCGCGTTCTGTGCCTCGGCCAGTTGCAGCGGGCCTTTTGGGTTCACGCGAATCGGCTGATACTGCGTGCGGTTCCAAACGTACTGGCCGCGCTGCAGCAGATGATAGTTGGCGTCCACCTGCTCGATCGTCCCCGCGGTATCGTTGCGAATGAAATTCTCCGCTACCACGACGTCGCTGGGCTGCGTGACGGCGAAGTAGGGCTCCGCGGTCACGATCAGTCCAAACGTCTGCAGATCGGTGGTGGAGAGCAGCTTGGCATGGTCCCCATCCAAGACTACTTCGCCGAGGTTCACGGCACGCCCTTCCGGCGTGATGCCCCACAATACATAGGTCATGTATTCGGGTCCATACTGAGAGGCGGGAGACAGGTGTTCCAGGTAGGTGTCAATCTTGGTTGAGCCCATCTGGCTGGCGACCTTGGCATCCCCCCGGGCGGCAGGCATTAACTCCGTGCCGCGGAAATCGATACGGGTAGTGCCGGTACGATGATGATAATTGACGGCCTTGGTCGTACGCGATACAACAGTGACGCGAAATACCGGCATCGGCTGTCCGGTCTCCGCTGGTGTGAGTGCTTTCTGCTGGGTCGGATTCGGAACCTGCGCGATCAGGGACCCGAGTGCCAGCAAGAAGAATCCAGCTTTCATGGATCGCAATTCCTCCCTTCGGGTGTAAAAGAAAGCACGTCCTATTCCGATGTGCGGCGCGGCACGCGTCGATGCTAACCCATTGACATTGCCGCGCCAGTGTTGGCTCACCGGCGTTCGAGGGGCAGCGGATCAGGAAGAAAGGTGGTGGCGTGTGTGCAGTGGCTTGAGCGGATCTCCCCCGGCCGAATCCCCGGCCCGCCCAATCGATTGAGCAGCCGGGAACTCGCCCCGTGGGTGGAGAGCACTGGATGTTGCAGCAACCAAGAAAGCTGGAGCTACTTGCTGTTATTACGATCTGACCGGCCCGATTGGATGTACGGAATCAACGCGACGGTGTGGCCAGGGTGGCCCATTTCGATTCGTACCCGGCCGGCAGCACGAAGTTCGGCTTGCTCGACGGAAACAGAAACGTCCCCACGTCCCAGAACTCCAGACCGCGTGCCCGCGAACGCAACTCCGCGCCCAGGCGGTGCGCCAATTCCGCATTGCTGTCGTACTTCGCAGCGAACGGCGATGAGACCTCTCCTCGCACCAGGCGGTTGAATGACATCGCGATCAGGAAGTACGGTTGCGGCAGAAGGTGGCGCTCGAGCCGGGTGATCCTACCCTGCACGATCGCGCCGGAGGGGATGAGCACCTCGCTCGTCCCCGGACGCCGCACCGGCTGCACCACCTTCGCGGAGACGGGATCGCCCGCCGCCGCCGTGCCCGTATCGACCGCCCCGGTCAGCGACAGCACAATCGGCAGGCCGATCGGCAGCGCCACCGGCGCACGGACCATCGGTTTCGCCGCGGCGCTGTTGGTTTCGGAGCCGATATCGAAGTGCACCGCCGATTCCGTCATGTACTCCCGGCAATCGGAAAACGTCGTCACATTGTTGGTCTGGTTGGCGCTATCCATGACGATCCGCAGTTCGCCCTGGCGCGGCAAAAGCAGTTCCCCATCGCCGATTTTCACAATCTGGTAGTCCAGCGCGGATTTGAGGCTGCAAACCCCGGCTGGCTGCGGCAGCGGACCTGCTTCCACGGTGAAGCGGCGCAGGGTGGCGGCCTCGGGATCCAGCCAGAAGGTGCCCTCGTAGGGCACGGTTTG
Organism: Bryobacteraceae bacterium; assembly: GCA_035501495.1. GTDB lineage: Bacteria > Acidobacteriota > Terriglobia > Bryobacterales > Bryobacteraceae > JAIQFL01. The sequence goes on from DATJWB010000195.1 coordinate 26,621, forward strand.
CCACTTTGTCCCAATCTTCACCCGGTAGCGGCTGGCCTGGGCCGAGACGTGGTAGCGGTATTCGATCACCGTCCGGCTGCCGTCGGCCTTCTCTCCCACCAGTTGAAAATCCACCGCGGGATTGTCGAACACTCCAATCAGGTGGGTGCCGAATGCGCCGGTTCCGATGGGCCCCTGTTGGATGATCTGGTCGACGTCGCGGGTGTCGAACCGGGTCGCGCCGGGCCATGCGTGAATCTCATGTCCGCCCGCCACGGTAACTTCGAGGCGGAGCCGGTCGGTGCCCCGCAGCCTGAGGTTGCCGGAACCCTGGCCGTGTGCCGGCTGTGCCGCGCAGGATGCGGCTTCCGGTAAAGGCACCGGCTCGTAATAACTGCGCTCCACCGTCTCGATGCAAGCGTAATTCGACAGCCGCTCGGTCATCCCGCGCAGGCTGGTACGCGCGCGCTCCAAGACCTCGCCGGGATCGCGGCCAGGCTCACCTCTCACGTTCAGCAGAAACAGCAGGGGCAGCGCCAGGCGGATCCGCGGGAGCATGCGCCTCCTACTTCTTACCCGCCGCGGCTGCCGCAACCGTTCGCGGCTTCCAGTTCTGTGCCACCTGGTCAGCCGCCGAGACCTCCTCCGGTTTGAGCTTGGCGGCCTGAGCCGCGCGCAGTTTCTCCACGCTCTTGTCTCCGTGCAGGTAGGCAAGCGTCAGCCAGAAATAGGCGCGCCTGGTATCCTGCGCGATGCCCATGCCGTTGGCATAGCGGATCCCCAGCCTGGCCTGTGCCGGCGGGTACCCCTGGCTCGCGGCGGCGCGCACCCAACGCACGGCATTCTCCTCGTCGTGCGGGATGCCGCCCTTACCCTCCGCATAGAGGCGGCCCAGATTGTACTGCGCCTCGGCGTGGCCTTTCTGCGCCGCAAGCTCGTACCAGTAGGCGGCCTGCTTCTGATCCTGCTGCACGCCGTAGCCTTCGAGCACCGACCAGTCGGTCGAGGGGCCATCGGAATCCGGCGAATTGGCCATCTGGAACCACCGCAGCGCGTCAGCTTCGTCGCGCGGCACGCCCCAACCCCGGGAATACATCTGGCCGAGCGCAAACTCGGCTTCGGCATTGCCCTGTTCGGCCGCCTTGCGATACCAGCTTTCCGCCACCGTCAAGTCGCGTTGTACGCCCAATCCCTGCGCATAAAGAACGCCCAGGTCGAACTGTGCTTCCGCCTGGCCCGCCTCCGCGGCGGCCCTCCACTCCCGAAACGCCGTGGCATAATCCTTGTTTCGAAACGCCTGCATGCCGGCAGCGGTGTCGGCAAATGCCGGCAAGGCACCCAGAAGCAGCATCAGGCCCGACCCCAACAGCACGTTACGTCTCGAGCGATATTGCATAGAAACTCTCCTTTCCGCAATAACCGCCTGCTGAGTAAGTTGTATCACGATTTGAAGTCATGGGGGCGACTTGCGGTGTACGGCGGAGCGATCAGTCGTGCCGCAGCGACTCCATCGGATCCGACTTCGCCGCGCTTCGAGCCGGGAAATAAACTGCCGATGCTGCCACCAGAGCAAGCACGATCGTGACGCCCGCCAGCGTGACACTGTCCAGTGGCGTGACTCCATACAGCAGAGCCGCCACCCCTCGCGATACCGGTGCTGCTCCAATCAGTCCGAGCGCCACCCCGATCCCCACCATCTTGCCAGCTTCTCTGAAGATCAACTGCATCACGGCCACATGGGTCGCTCCTAACGCCATCCGGATGCCGAACTCCCGCCTGCGTTGGCGGACCAGGTAACTCATGACGCCGTAAAGCCCAAGCGACGCGACGAACAGCGCCATGAGGGCGAATGTCGCGATCACCCCGGTGCGGAAGCGAGGCTGTCCCGCCGAATTCGAAATCAGATCGCGCATCGTGCGGACCTGGTCTGCAGGCACCTCAGGATCGACCGAGGCGATGACGCGGCGCAGAGGGCCTGTAAGACTCCAGGCCTCAAGGGTCGTGCGCAGGACAATCGCGGGACGTGCTTCCACATTCGGAACCTGGCTATAGGGAATGTACATCTCAGGAACAGCAGGGATGTTCAATCCATCGTGATGGACGTCGCCGGCGATACCGACGATGGTCCGCCACTGGTCGTCGCCAAAGCGCTCGCGCTGCACAATTGGTCCACCGCGCCCCAGAATTTCCGCGCCATCGACTGATTGATCGCGATCAGTACGGGTTAATCGCCACCATCCGGCTGAACGACCGGCTTTGCTCCCGCCAGTCGTAGAAATTGGCTGGAGCCACCGTGCCCCGCTTTCCGCCGGCCCGCGAGCGTTCCCATGACGTGAGCAGGCGACCCGGGTCGGGATACGGCAGCGGCTTCAACAGCACGGCATCGACCGCAAAAATCGCGGTGTTGGCGCCAATCCCCAGCCCCAGCGTGAGGATGGCGACGAACGCGAACGCGCGATTGCGCCGCAACGTACGCACGCCGTAATGAATGTCCTGAAGAAGCGTTTCCATGAGGATTCCAGGCCTGACATCGCGGACGTTTTCCTTGACTTGCTCCATGCCGCCAAGCTCGCGCCATGCTTGCCGGAGAGCCTTCTTCGGGCGGCATGCCGCACCGCACCTTCTCGGCGGCTTGCAGCTCGACGTACGAGCGAAGTTCCGCATCCAGATCCCGCTCGAACTTCCGCTTCCCAAGCAAGACAGCCCCTATGTCGCGCGTAAGGCGCTCGCCATCGCGAGCGAAATCCGCTCCCAGCGTTCCGATTCCGTTTTCAGCCGCTTCCGGCCGCGGCTGGTCAGGCGATAGAACCTGGATCTTCGTTTCGTCTCGGACTCGCCCCAGGA
>DATJWB010000196.1:0-15866 GCA_035501495.1 Bryobacteraceae bacterium
GATATCGCCGGCCTCCCACCCGTCGTTCGAAAATGTTCATTACTTCATCTAGCCATAGCGGCCGGCCATAAGCAAGCGAAATCGGCGTACGGATGGTGCTACAGCCATCTCGATCTTCATTTATTTCTTCAGAAGTGCGAAAGTCGGGCCCAGTAAGGTCAATCCGCATCGGTTCCAACCTCGTTACGCGATGCACAAACTCAGCGTGCGTTCAGGCAGCGGTTTTCTACAATACCCCGGCTTGCAGGTGGCGTCATCTGGCGAAAGGCGAATCTGCACATACCGCTTTCGAGTTACTCAGGAATACCACGTCTTCGTCGTAGAGATGAAGCGAAATAGCATTCATCCATTCGTCGGGGCAAAAGCCGTCCTCACGAAGCTGGCTCTGAAGCATCCTAGCCTCTCTAGGGCGTGCTGACGCAGTGGCGTCCTCCTGCTTACAGGAGGCCAGTAGCAGGGGTCGAGTTCTCACGCAACGCGTCCGGCTAATCCCCCGGCCCCTAGCCCCGCGAGCGCCGCGAGCCTTAAAATGGTCCGACATGGACCCCGCCCGCTGGGACCGCATCGGGGAGCTGTTCGACGCCGCCATGGAGCTGGCGCCCGAGGACCGCGGCCGCTTTCTCAACGAGCAATGCGCCGGTGATGCGAGCCTGCGGCAAAGAGTCGAGGAGATGCTCCACGAGGACCTCGGCACCGATCCCATTCACCGCATTGTGCAGGGCGCCTCCGCTGCGGTCGCCGAAGCCCAGGATGCCTGGGCGGGACGCCGGCTGGGGGCTTACCGCGTGCTTCGCCGGATCGGCAGGGGTGGTATGGGCTCCGTCTTTCTGGCCGTCCGCGATGACGAGCAATACCGCAAAGAGGTCGCGATCAAAACCCTCAAGTTCGAAGCATCCGACGCGTTGGCCCTTACCCGCTTCCGCCATGAGCGCCAGGTCCTGGCCGGGCTCGAGCATGCCAACATCGCGCGCCTGCTCGACGGCGGAACCTCCGAGACCGGGATGCCTTTCATCGTGATGGAATACATCCCGGGCATACCCATCACCGAGTACTGCCGCGAGAAGGGTCTGAGCATCGAAGCCCGCGTGCGCCTGTTCCGGCAGGTTTGCGATGCCGTTCAGTACGCCCATCAGCGGCTGGTGGTGCACCGCGACATCAAGCCGGCAAACATCCTGGTCACCTCCGACGGCGTTCCCAAGCTGGTGGACTTCGGAATCGCCAAGTTTCTGGATTCAGCCGACACGGCTGAGGCGGTCACCCGCACCATGACCGGGTTTTTGCTCATGACTCCGGAATACGCCAGTCCCGAACAGTTGCGGGGAGCGTCCGTCTCCACCGCGACGGATGTGTATTCGTTGGGCGCGGTGCTCTACGAAGTACTGACCGGCGCGCGTGCGCGAACCCTGAAGACTACCGATCCCGCCGAACTGGCGCGGGCGGTGACCGAAGATGACGTCAAGATGCCAAGCTCCATCGCGGGGCGGCGCTTGCGCGGCGACCTCGACAACATCGTACTGAAAGCGATGCACAAGGAACCCGCGCGCCGCTATCAGTCCGCCGGCCAATTCTCCGAAGACCTGGAGCGCTTCCTGGAAGGCCGGCCGGTGCTGGCGCGGCCGGATTCGTTTGCCTACCGGGCCGGCAAGTACATGCGCCGCCACTGGCTCGGAGTCACTGCCGTGGCCGCCGTGATCCTGGCGCTGGCGGGCGGAATCGGAATCGCCGCGCGTGAGGCCCGCCTGGCACGGGAGCGGTTCCAGGACGTCCGCACCCTGGCCAATCGCTTCCTATTCGACTTCCACGACGCCATCGCCGACGTTCCCGGCACCACCAAGGCCCGCGAACTGATAGTCTCGACGGCTCTGGACTATCTGGGCAAGCTCGAAAAGACGGCGCGCCAGGATCCCGCGCTGGAGCGCGAACTGGCCGCTGCTTATGTAAAGGTCGCAATCGTCCAGGGCTTTCCGGGCGAACCCAACCTGGGACGGATCTCGGATTCCCGGAAGAGCTTTCAGCGGGCCATCGAGATCTACGATCGCCTGCGGGTGACGACCCCCGACGACATCGCGCTGGAACTGGATGCCCTGGCCCGCCTGGCGTACCTCGAAGATGACCAGGCGCAGTATGACGCCGCTCTCGAGTGGTCCCGGCGGGCCGTTGCCCTCGCCGAACGAATTCCCCTGGCGCAGATGCCGCCCGCGCTGGTGCATGCCTATGCTACGGTGCTGGCGCGTTCGAGCGATGCGGTCGAAGGCAAGGGCGACAGCGAAGCGGCGTACGTTGAGGTGCGGCGCGCCGAAAGCGTCCTGAAGGAATATGCCGCCCGGGACCGGTCCGGCAAGTTCGATTCCCGGCCCGTGGTGCTTCTGAGTTACCTGGAAACTGCCGCGCGCCGTTCGGGCCGTCTCGAAGAGGCGGTTGCCTTTGCGGAAGAAGTGTTCCGAAAGTCGGGCCAGACTCCAGCCGCGCGGACCCGGTACAACGCGAGGGTCAGTGAGGTTTACGCGTCAATCGACGAGCCTTCCTGGGATGACCCGGCCAAGGCCCTTCCGCTGGTTCTCGAGTCAGTCCGGGGCTACGAACAGAGCCTCCGCACCGACCCGAATGACATCAACACCAAGTACTCGCTCGCGGTGAATAACAGCAAGATCGGCTATTATCTGCGCGAGTCGAATCCGGCTGCCGCGGTCCGCGCGCTCGACTACACCATCAGCCTGTTCGAAGCCATGGCCCGGCAGGACCCGGGGAATACCGAGTTTCCCGGACGCCTCGCGCGCTACCGCGCCCGAATGGCCCTGGCGCGCAGCTATCTCCATCAACGCGACCAGGTGGAAGCTCTCAGCGCTCAGGTGCTGGCCGGAACATTCGAAGACGAACAGGACCGGCTCCACGTTCTCAATCTCTGCGGCCTGGCCCTGGCGAACGTCGGCAGCCGCGTGGAGGCATCGCGCATTTTCGAGCAGGCCACCCGGATCGCAGCGGACCTCCTGTCGAAAACCGGAAAGCGGATGACGCTGCAAATCGAGGCCACCAGGGCCTTCGAGCAGCAGGCGGAGTTCATGCGGCAATCCGGAGATGTCGCGGATGCGGAGCGATTGTTGGAGGAGGCCCGCCGCGTCTGGCTCCAACGCGAGCCGGAGACGACCTACGTGCGGATTCGCCGGGGCCGGGCAGAACGCCTGCTAAGCTCGCTGCGCTCGCGAGGCCAGTAAAGCTTGCGTAGCGAGCTGTTCCCCCCGCCCGTCTGCCGCGTCTTACAATTGAAATATCCGATGCAAACCATTCTGGTGATCGACGACGACGAAAGCCTGCGCGACACCATCGGCGTGATGTTGGAGCAGGAGGGGTTTCGGGCAGTGCTGGACGGGGACGGGCGGCACGGCTTCGATACCGCCGTCACCATCAAGCCCGACCTGGTTTTGGTGGACTTGCGGCTGCCCGGGATGAGCGGCACCGAGATTTGCAAGCAATTGCGCGCGGCCCGCGTGGAGACGCCGATTATCGTTCTGAGCGCCGTGTCCGACGAGATCGATAAGGTGCTGCTGCTCGAAATCGGCGCCGACGATTACGTGGTCAAGCCCTTCGGCACTCGCGAATTGATGGCCCGCATCCGGGCGGTGCTGCGCCGCGCCTCCCCCGAAGGTCGGAAAGTCATGCACTTCGCCGATGCCGAAGTCGATTTCGAGCGGCGTATCGTCAGCAAGAAAGGCGAGGAACTGAAGCTCACGCCGGCCGAGTACAATCTGCTGTGCTACTTCCTCCACAATCCCGACCGGCCGCTGACCCGCGACATGATTCTCAACTCCGTGTGGGGCTACGAATTCTTCCCGAACACGCGCACCGTGGATGCACACGTGGTGAAACTGCGTCAGAAACTGGAACCGGACCCCATCGCCCCCCGCCACTTTCTGACGGTCCATGGAGTCGGTTACCGGTTCGTTCCGTAGCGCTTCGCGGCCCGGCCTGCGGTGAGCCCCGGGCTCCGGCCCGCAATTTTACATAATTGCAAGCGCTTGGGCCGGGCCGCGGGTATCGGAAATGGGCGACAATAACGAAATGCGTGGAGAGGCCGGAAACGGGCCGAAAGCACACGCGCACGGAGGGGACCCGCGCGCTGTGCTGATTGTGGAGGACTCCGAGAACAGCGCTGCTATGCTCGAAATCGCCTTCCTCCAGATTCCGGGCCTTTCCGTCCTGCTCGCGACATCGGCTCTCGAAGCGTTGCGCATCCTGCGCCGCCCCGGGCCGGCGGTTCACGCAATCGTGACGGATCTCAACATGCCTCGTATGGACGGTTTCGAAATGATCCGCAAGATTCGCGAGGATCGTGAGCTTTCGTCCACACCGATCATCGTCATCAGCGCCGACACGGATCCCCGCACTCCGGAGCGCGTCGCCCAGCTGGGCGTCAGCGCGTTTTTCCCCAAGCCTTATTCGCCGGCACAGGTGACAAGGAAACTGGAGCAGATTCTCGATGGTACGAATCCGTAGGCTGCTCGGCGCCGCCGCGCTGTTGTGGCCCTTGTCTGTCGCCGGGCAAACTCAACCCGAGTTGGCCGGCATTCTGGAACGTCTCGACCGGCTGGAACGCGAGAATCGCGCGCTCGCCGAGGAGGTGCGCAGCCTCCGCGCCAGGCTGGATTCCGTCGGGGAGTCCAAGGCCGCGCCCGCCGATTCCGATGGCGGCGCGGGCACCGGCACGGCCGGCCAGGGAGCTGTTCCCGGCGCAAGCGCGGCAGCCGGCGCCACCACCTCTCCTCTGACGGTCGAACAGGCCCTCGAAATTCAGGGGAAGCAGATCGACGAGCAGGCTCAAACCAAGGTCGAAGCGTCACAAAAGTTTCCAATCCGCCTCACCGGCATGGCGCTGTTCAACGCTTTCCTGAATTCCAGGCAGAACGGTGGTTTCGAGTATCCGGTTGTGGCGTCCTCCCCCGGCTCCGCTTTCACCGGCGCCACCATGCGGCAAACCATCATCGGGCTGGAATACCGCGGACCCGAGACGTTGTGGGGCGGCACCGTCCATGGCTCCGTTTACATGGATTTCTCGGCGGGCGCCACCAACACCGCGATGCGCCTGCGCACGGGCTCGATCGAACTCGACTGGAAGAGCCGCAGCCTCGTGGTAGGCATCGAAAAGCCGATCTTCAATCCTCGGGAGCCGAGCTCCCTGGCTCAACTGGCGGTCTCGCCGCTCACCGGTGCCGGGAATCTGTGGCTCTGGGTGCCCCAGGCGCGGTTCGAGCAGGACCTCTCCTTCACCCGATCCACCGGGCTGCGCTCGCAAGTCGGGATCGTGCAAACGCGCGAAGCCGGACCCTACGCCGGAACCAGCGGTACACCGTTCACCGGCCCTCTCGAAGCCGCGCGCCCCGGGCTGGAAGGGCGCTTCGAGCTGTACCACAACCTCGATGAGGACCGGCGCCTGGAGTTCGCGCCGGGATTCCATACCAGCCAGACTCACGTGGCCGGAACTTCGGTGGCTTCGAGCATTTTCTCGCTTGACTGGTTCTTCAACCCGCGGCGGAAGCTCGATTTCACCGGTTTCTTCTACAGCGGCCAGAATGTCACCCCGCTGGGCGCCGGCTACCAGCAGGGCTACGGGATTTACTATCATCATGTCGTGCCGGTGCACAGCCAGGGCGGCTGGGCACAGGTCACTCTACATGCGGCTCCGCGACTGGATTTCCATCTCTTCTCCGGCCAGCAGGACGACCGCAACCGCGATCTCGATACGGGACGCATCGGCAAGAACCTGCTGTTCGGCGGCAACCTGTACTATCACCTTGCGCCCAACGTCATTCTGGCGCTGGAGACGTCCCAATTGCGCACCTGGTACATCGGACAAGGCGTCCGCATCAACAATCACTATGATCTGGCGCTGGGCTATCTTTTCTGACATGTGGCGCAGATACTCCTGCCTGTCCCCATGGGCCCCCGTCGGCCCACAAGAATTCATGAAAACCCGCTCGCCGGACGACGTGGCGCAGGCACACCTGCCTGCCGCGCCGAGACTCGTCTCGGCGCTTGTCGGCCGCCATTCAGTTCAGTGCCGCGAGGGGTTTTCGAGGCTGCCGCGCCCCGAAGAGTCGGGGCGCGGCAGACACGAGTGTCCGCGCCACATCACTCACGCGGCAGGCAGGAGTGCCCGCGCCACGCTTCTCCTGCTTCTGTCTCCGCTTTTCCTCCACAGCGGCTCCCCGGCCGTTTCCCACACCGATGGCTTGACGACCGTCACCGGCGCCGTCGAAATCACCAACTCGCACGAAGCCGCCGTGCGCCGCCTCAAAGACTACTCCGGCGTGGTCATCTGGCTGGAGAAGGCCGATCACGGGTCCTCGCCTGTCCTGGTCCCCAAACACGTCCAGATGCTCCAGAAAGACCAGCACTTCAAACCCCACGTGCTGGCCATTCCCGTCGGCAGCACGGTGGATTTCCCCAACCTCGACCCGATCTACCACAACGCCTTCTCGCTGTTCAGCGGGCAGCCGTTCGATACCGGCCTGTACAAGCCCGGGACCTCTCACCGCGAGGTCTTCAAGTCTCCGGGCATCGTGCGGGTCTTCTGCAATATCCACCCCACCATGAGCGCTATCATTGCGGTGGTACCCACGCCCTGGTATGTCTTGACCGGGCCCAGCGGCAAGTTCACCATCGCGGATGTGCCGCCGGGCGAATACCAGTTGAAGATCTTTTACGAGCGCTCTCTTCCGGAGGTCCTGAAGTTCCTCGAGCATCGCGTTACCGTGACCGAAGAGGGACTTGCCCTGCCATTGATTTCCATCTCGGAGACCGGCTGGATCCAGTCGCCGCACCTCAACAAATTCGGCCAGCCATACCCTCCCGTACCCAACAACGGAACCTATCCGGGAGCGCCGAAATAAATGACCTGGCGATTCTCGAAACTCTCGCTGCTCACCAAGATTCTGCTGTCCACCTCGGTGGCCGTCACCGTGCTGTTCGCGCTCACCGGCGAACTGGTTCTCAGCCGCATCACCCAGACGATGTCCGCCAGCCTGCAAAAGGAAGTCGAGAACGGCTTCCAGGCGTACAGCTCGCTGCTCCATTCCCGCGCCGAGTTGCTCTCTTCGGTGAGCCGGCTGCTGGCGAGCATGGCCGAAGTGCGCCTTGTGTTGAGCACGGGGGACCGCGCCACCATCGAGAATACCGCGGGCGAGTTGTGGTCGAATGTCGCCGATTCGAGCGCCATGTTCCTGGTAACCGACCCCGACGGCAAAGTGATCGCGTCGCTCGGCGGCCGGACTACCTTCCCGCTCGATCGCAATCTCGCGGTCGTGCCCGAGGCGGCCAGCCGGTTTCCCCAGCCTTCCACCGGCTTCCTGGTGCAGAAGGGCGAGATGTACCAGGTGTCGGTCATCCCGGTATATGTGGATTCGACCCGCGGCCGCGCTCTGTTCAAGGTTTTCGTGGCGGGCTATCGCATGGACGCTGCGGTTGTGCAGCAGCTCAAAGAACGCACCCACAGCGAATTCGTGGTGACGACTCCGGGCCACGTGATCGTCTCCACCCTCAACCCCAGGGCCACCGAGACCGTGGTACGCGCCATCGACGGCAACCCGCGCTCCGAACGTGTTTCGGACGGCATTAATCAGTATGCGCGGCTGGTAACCCCGTTAAAGGACACCGCGGGAAGGCCTGTGGGTGAGCTCTGCATTCTCCGGTCCTTTGAAGGCGCGCAGAGCATTGCCAGGCTCTACACCACCATCATCCTGATCTGGGCTCTGGCAGTCTCTTTCGGGCTGGGCCTGACTTACCTGATGGCGCGGCGGATCATCGAGCCGGTGAAACAGTTGGACCGCGCAGCCGCCGAAGTGGCACGTCAGAACTATGCGATCGAAGTCCCCGTCGCCAGCGAAGACGAGATGGGCCGGCTGGCGCTCACGTTTAACAATATGTGCGCGTCGATCCGCCAGGCGCGCGAGGACCTCATCCGCCAGGAACGCATCTCCACCATCGGTCGCCTGTCCGGCTCGATTGTCCACGACTTGCGCAACCCGCTGGCCGCCATCTACGGCGGCGCCGAGATGCTGGTGGATGGCGACCTGCCTCCCACGCACGTCAAGCGCCTGGCCGGCAACATCTACCGGGCGTCGCGGCGCATTCAGGAATTGCTGCAGGATTTGCTGGACGCGTCTCGCGGCAAGAGCGCGGCGCCCGAGGTGTGCCGTTTGCGCGAGGTCGCGCTGGCCGCTTGCGATGCGCTGGCGGCGACCGCCGAAGCGCAGGGGGTGTGCATGGAGGTTTCTATTCCCCCGGAGATCGAAGTGCCGCTCGAACGCAGCCGGATGGAGCGCGCCTTCGTCAATCTGGTGGGCAACGCGCTGGAGGCCATGCCCGGCGGCGGGGAGATTCGCATCTCCGCGGTACTGGAACGCAGCTCCGTGGTGGTGTCGGTAGCAGACAACGGGCCGGGGATCGCGCCGCAGATCCGTGCGTCGCTGTTCCAGCCGTTTGTCAGCGCGGGAAAACGGAATGGCTTGGGATTGGGCCTGGCCTTGACGCGCCAGACCGTATTGGAGCATGGCGGCGACCTCTGGGTGGAATCGGAACCCGGCCACGGGGCGAGCTTCAAATTCCGTCTGCCCGGCGCGCACGTGACGCAGGCGCAGAGTCTGCACGTGTAAAACGTGGATGCTCGTGCCTGCCGCGCCCAAAGGGCCGGATTGCGGCTTCGACTTCGCCAACGGCAATGAGGCTTGGCGAGACAGAAGAGCCGATCTTCCAATCACCCGCACGCGCTACTACACTCTTCTTTGGGAGCACGATGCGTGAAGCTGGTTGTTCGTGTCGCCCACATCCGAGTGAAGGCGGTCTTTGCGTGAAAAAACTTTCTACGATTCTTGGAGTATTCGGAGCCATTCTGGGGCTGTGCGTGCCGGCGTCGGCGCAGGAGGCCCTGAACGTCCAGCAACCCGTCGGGGGCCTGGGCTTCCTGGTCAACCCCTACCGTGCCGGGCCGGTGCCGCCGGTGCGCCTGGAGAATTCCGGCCGCTTCTCCCAATTGATACGGGCGGGCAATCTTTATCTGTCCGCCGGCGATGTCGTGGCCTTGGCGATCGAAAACAACATCGATGTGGAGATCCAACGCTATGGTCCCGTGCTGGCCAGCCAGGTTCTGCTCCGCGCCCAAGGAGGCGGCGCTTTGCGCAGCGTGGGCCAGGGCGTGGCGGAGGGCCCGCAGAGCGTGAGCCTGCAAGGAGTCACGGTCAATGCCTCGGGAACCGGGATCAGCGCGGCGGGCGGCGTCACTTCGGGAGGCGGCATTGTGACGCAGTTGGGCCCGGCAATCCCTTCGCTCGATCCGACGATCCTCGTGTTTACAAACTTCGCCCACACCACGTCGGTGCAGAGCAATACCTTCCTCACCGGAACCACGGCGCTGGTGGCCAGCACCCGGGCATTTCAAAGCCAGATTGCCCAGAATTTCGATTTTGGCCTGAGCGCCCAACTGACATTTGCGAACACCCGGTACAGCCTCAACAGCCAGTTATTCAACCTCAATCCGTATACCCAGGGCTTTTTGGACCTGCAGGTCACCCAGAATCTTCTGCAGAACTTCGGACGGGCGGTGATCGGCCGCAACATTCGGGTGCAGAAAAACAACGTAAAGGTGAGCATGCTGCAGTTCCAACAGCAGTCGATCGCCACGGTCACCGCGGCGCTCAACCTCTACTGGGACCTGGTCAGCTTCCATGCCGACGTCAACGCCCGCACGCGGGAAGTCACCACTTCCCGGCAGCTTCTGGAAGACAACCGAAAGCAGGTGGGACTCGGCGCATTGGCGCCAATCGAGATCACACGCGCGGAGTCCCAGTTGTACACCAGCGAGCAAGACCTGGTCACCGCCCAGACCAACCTTCTGCAGCAAGAGACGATCCTGAAGAACTATCTCAGCCGCAACGGCATTGCCGAGGCCGGCCTGAACAATTTGCGCATCGTTCCACTGGACAGTTTCACAGTCCCCGAGGCGGAGGAAACCCGTCCCCTGGAAGATTGGATTCGCCAGGCGCTGGAGCATCGTGTCGAACTCCAGCAGGCCCGCCTCAATCTGGAGAGCAACCAAATGAACCTGGTGGGAATCAAGAGTTCCCTGAGACCCACTTTACAGGCCTTCGCCGAACTGACCAACAACGGCTTGTCGGGAGATGTCACGGCGCTGGGGGCGCTGCAGCCCGGTATTGGCCGGCTGGTTGGCGGATACGGCAACCTGCTGTCGCAAATCGCCGGCCGCGCATATCCGAATTATTCCGCAGGCGTCAGTGTCAACATACCCTTGCGGAATCGGGCCGCCCAGGCGGATTACGCCACCAGCCTCCTCGAGATTCGCCAGAACGAGTTGACCCTGCGCAAGAATATAAACCAGATTCGGGTTGACGTGCAGAACGCCCTGGTCGGCCTGCAGCAGGCGCGAGCCCGCTTCGAAGCGGCCAGGAGAGCCCGCACCCTTGCGGAGCAAACTCTCGCCGGCGACCGGCGGAGGTACGAGTTGGGCGCCCTGGTGGTGTTCCAGGTAATGTCGGACCAGCGCGACCTTGCTTCGGCCGAGAGCGCGGAGGTCCAGAGCATGGCGAATTACACACACGCGCGCATCGCGCTCGATCAGGCGCTGGGCGCCACACTCGACGCGAACCATATCTCCGTCTCGGAAGCTTTGGAGGGGCAATTATCGCAACCCTCGGTCTTGCCCGCGGAATTACCGAAGGAGGAGCACCGATGACCGCTTCGCACAAATACCTGCCCGGTCTGCTGGTCCTCCTGAGCCCCGCTTCGTCGTGGGCGCAGCAGGCCACCATAGCCCCGGCGCCCGCGTCCGCGCCTTCTTTATTGCGGCCCTATTTTGCGCCGGAAGTCCCCCCCTTGCGCCTCGGCAATAGTCCGCGCCTCGCCTTACTGGTCCGTGCCGGAACGCTGTATCTAACCGCGCAGGACGCCATCGCACTGGCGCTGGAGAACAATATCGACCTCGAGATCGCGCGCTACGATCCCCTGATTCTGGATTGGAACCTCACCCGCGCGCAGGCGGGCGGCCTGCTGCCGGGCGTGCCGAGCAACGCGTCGCAAGCTGGAACCGTGGCTTCCGGACAAGGCGTGCTGGGCAGCCAGCAGGCAGCCGGAGTGAGCATCCCGGGATCTGTTTCCGGACGCACCCAATCGACCAACGCCAGCATCTCGCAGGTCGGAACCGTCACCCAGACTCTCGACCCGATCCTGCAGGAGTCCAGCACGTTCACTCATACCACCACCGTCGAACCGAACTCGCAGCAAAGCATCACACCCGTGCTGGTTTCCCAGACACACGTACATACCGCCAGCATTCAGCAAGGACTGCTGACCGGCGGCAGTCTGACGCTCACCTACAGTGACCACTACTTGAACGAGAACTCCCCGACCGATGTGCTCAACCCGACCTCCGCTCCGTCGCTCAGTCTCTCTTTGCAACATAATCTGCTCCAGGGCTTCGGCCGCGCCGTGAACGAACGCACGATCACAGTGGCCAGAATGAACCGCGACACATCCGATCTGGGCTTTCAGACCACCGTGAGCGGCGTGATCTCTCAGGTGTTGAACCTCTACTACTCACTGGCGGTTTCCGACGAAGACCTGAAAGCCAAGGCAAGCGCCGCGGAAACAGCGGCTGCATTTCTGGCCGATGTAAAGGAGCGGGTGCGCGTGGGAACCTTGGCGGGTTTCGAGACCATTAGCGCGGAGAGCCAGGCAATCAGCACGGAACAGGCGCGTGTAGAGGCGGAGACCACCCTCCGGCAACAGGAGATTCAGTTGAAGAATCTCCTGAGCCGGAACGGCACGGCGGACCCGGTCCTCCGCAACGTTCGCATCATGGCCGTGGATCCCATCCGGATCCCCGAGCGCGATGACATCCCTCCGTTAGATGAACTGGTGAAGGAGGCAATGGCCAATCGCACGGACCTGGCTTCTGTGAAGGAACGGGAAGCGGCCAGTGCACTCAACAATCTCGGGACCAGGAGCGCTGTGCTGCCGTCCGGAGTCGTGTTCGCCAGCGTAAGCCAGACCGGACTCGCGGGAACCATCAACCCGTTGGTTGCCGGCACCCCGGCGGCGCCTCCTGCGTACCTGGCGGGCGGGATCGGCACCGCCCTGAGCCAGGTGTTCCGCCGCAACTACCCTTCGGAAAGCTTTGGAGCCGCTTATTTCACCCCTTTGGGAAATCGTCAGGCGCTGGCCGACTATGCCATCGACGAGTTGACCCTTCGCCAGACGCAACTGAGCAATCGAAAAGAATTCAACCAGGTCCAGGTCGATGTAGCCAACGCTGTCATCGCCCTGCGTCAGGCACGCGCCCGCTACGAAGCCGCCGAACGGAATCGCGATCTACAGGAAGGCTTGTACAAGGCCGAGCGAAGGCGCTTCGAATTGGGCGCGTCGATTCCCTACAACGTGAACCAGCAGCAGCGAGACCTGCTGGCGGCTCAGTCTTCGGAAATGGCTGGACGTGCCGCTTACATCGCCGCCCGTATCGCGCTCGAGCGGACCACCGGTGAGATTCTGTCCGCCAATCACGTGTCGCTGGCTGAGGCGCGCGAGGGCAGAGTAAGCCGGCAATCGTTGCTCAGCGAACCGCCGAACTCGAAGTGAGGTCCTGGTTGCGCCCACGGCGGTGAAGAACGGCCCTGACTCTGAGGTGGGGCAGGCGGTTTCGCCTGCCGGTCTGGATCGGATCCGATTTTTTCACAGCTTCCGGCGGTCGCGGCTGTCACGTAACCTGTCGGGCGATACCACGGCGGACGCTCCATCGAGGGCGGTTCGCCCTCCGCAATCCAGCTCGATCGGACGGAAAGCCCATGCTTTTCCGGCTGACACATCCGCCGTGCAATAAGCCGCACCAGGGACTTCCAGATGTCTCACCGGCAACGCTTCAGCACTCAGTCTTTGCCAGAATACTGTTCGGACAGGATTTCACTCCAGCCCGCGATCGGGTTCAATCGAAGGTAGGTGGAAAGGATCCATATGAAGCAAACACACAAGGGAACTCTCATTGCAGTCGTTGCCATAGCAATGCTGACAGCGGCGTGCGCGAAGAAAAAAGTAGCCGCGGTTCCGCCAACCCCACCCACCCCCACCGCCAATGCGGCTCCCGTGCGATCGACGCCCGCGCCGGCCCGGTCCGCGGTGGCGCGTCCCCCCGCCTCAGCCTCTACTCCGGCTCCGCACTATCCGCCGCCGGCGACCCGTGCCCGCATCGACCAGCTTTTGGCCAGGATCGAAGACGCTTACTTTGACTACGACAAGGCCGCGCTTCGCCCCGATGCATTGAAGGCGCTGGAGGCCGATTCGACGGAGTTGCGCGACATTCTCAAGGACTATCCGGACTACAAACTCACCGTGGAAGGCCACTGTGACGAACGTGGATCGGCAGAGTACAACATAGCCTTGGGCGAGAAACGTGCGGAAGCCGCCAAGTCCTATCTGGTCGGAGTTGGTATCCCGTCCGCCCAGCTCAACGTGGTCAGTTATGGAAAGGAGCACCCGATCTGCGACGAACACGATGAGACCTGCTGGCAGCGGAATCGGCGCATCCACATCGTTGCAGCGGCCCAGAGCCACTAATGCCGAACCGGATGCAGCCGATAGCGCTTCTGGCCTCGGCTGTCATGGTTGCGCCCCTGTTGGCGGAGTCTCCTCCCGCGGGCTGTACGGGAAGCTCCTCACTGGGCACATATCGAATTCTGGTGCGGCACTCCACGGTGGGCCTGGCGTTGCCCATCAAATCTGTTTCCATTATGCCGGTCGGGTCGCGACTCATCTGGGATCCCGTCCGCCTGCCTCGCAAGCAGGAGGAGAGCACTGAGGTCACCGCCATACTGGTTCCGGTTTCCGGTGACGACCTCGTGGTCCTGGAACCTCATAAGGCCCGTTCGCCAGCCGAGTGGGAGATTCCAACTGCTCCGGCTGCGATTGCAATCGTGGTGGGACCACAAGGCCTCAGCGCGGGAAAGGTGCGGTCCCTGGTCGCGGGCCAACGCCAACTGGTGGAGCAACTGGCGAATTACGCGGAACAAACCTCCAAGGTGGAGGGTTTGGTTCAGGAATTGTCGGATGCCGAGCAGTCCGGCGGCGGGATGGACGCCGCGTTGCAAGGCTTTTCCGCTCGTTACGGCGTGGCGTTGCCCAGGATCGACACCAAAGCCTCCGGCGATCAACAGGCATCTCTCCTGCTGAAGGCCTTGCTCCCGGCGGCCGGCTCGTACGATCCGCTGGCTGGCGGCAATGCGCAGATGCAACAATCGGGCGGCCTGGCGGCGTCGGTTGCGGGACTGTTTTTTGGGAACGCGGTGGGTTTGGCCGCGGGCGGCACCGCGTTTCTGCAGGGCATCAAGGGAGCGTTTTTTCCCGGCACTGAATTTCGTTCCGCGTTCGCGCAGAACGATGACCACGACGGCTTGGCACTGTGTACCAAGGCTCCCGGGCAAAAGGCGCGAACCCATGTCTCTTATCTCTGGGCGTATCGGCTTCCGAACCTCCAGGCGCCGGCGGTCTCCCTGGCCGGCGCCGCATACCTCCCCATGGGAGTTGCATCGGCGGTCGGCGTGACTTCCGGCAAAGGCTCGAGTGTGAAGCAGTTGGAACGGGCACGCGACTGGCGGCTTGTCCCGCTCGCCGGCGGCAAGGCCGAAACGGTACCGGTAGCGGCGGCTTCTCCCAATTCCATCTCGCTGGATCTCACTCACTCCCACGCGCAACCCGGGGATTATAAGCTGGAGGCATTTTGGGATTGGGACCCGCTCGATCTCCGCGGCACCATCCACTTGTGTGCCCGCAGCGATTTCAGCCATGTCCGCCTGACGACCGAGGCGCACGACCAATTGATTGAAGGCAAAGGTGTCGTAGGGGCGCAACTCACTGGCGCAGATTTCGAGTTTCTCGAAAAGGCGTCGATTTC
The DNA here is from genome assembly GCA_035501495.1 of Bryobacteraceae bacterium. Taxonomy (GTDB): domain Bacteria; phylum Acidobacteriota; class Terriglobia; order Bryobacterales; family Bryobacteraceae; genus JAIQFL01. Next base: position 14,942 of record DATJWB010000196.1, read on the forward strand.
CAAGTCCGCGGCACACTCCTCTGCCCCGGCCGAAGTGAAATTCGTTTTGCCCCTCGGTAAGCGTGCCGGCGAGCAAAAGACCGTTACCCTGGACATTGATACCGCCGCACGAGGCGATTACCTTCTGACGCTTACACAGTCCGGTGGCAGCACTCACGAAATGCCGCTCACGATCCTGCCGCCCAACCCCGTGGTTGCCGGACTGCCCGCCCACGTCAACCTCAACGAGACTGCGCAGCCGCTGGTCTTGGAAGGCACAGGTCTCGATCGAATCGAGTCCGTCTCCAGCCCGGCGGGCGAGATCCAAGGCTCGGCCGGAACATCCGGGTGGGCAGGGAGCATCCGGCTGAAACCGGATGCCCGCGCGGGCGATGTGTTCGCGATGTCCCTCAAGGTGAAAGGCCTTGACGCCCCGCTTACCGTACCGGGCGCCATCCGTGTCTTCGGTCCGCGCCCTGCCATCACCGCCGTGAAGGAGTCGGCTCCCGCGGCTCTCGGTCTGGCAATCAACCCCGATGAACTGCCTTCGGGAACTGCCATGGGGTTTGCAGTCACCTTCCGTTGGTTTCACGATGCTTCGAACACGGCGGAAGTCCGGCCGCGCCTCGAGTTGGGTTGCCAGAGCGGCGGTCTAAGAAAGGCTTTGTCACTTTCGCCGGACGAACATGTCTCCGGAGTCCAGTTGTCCGCGGCCGCTCCCGGAATGCTGTTCCTCACCATCGATCCCGGCACCGTCGGATATCCCGGCTGTTTGCTCACAGCCGCGATCACGGCCCAGCCCGAAGGCCGATCGGATCCTTTCACCGTCGGCCGCATCGTTCGCGTCCCCCACCTGGATCAATTCATTTTGACCAGCGAGCAGCTCGGTCCATCCACATACGTCGGAATCCTGAAAGGTCACGACCTTGACGTCATCGAGAAAACG
>DATJWB010000197.1:0-5725 GCA_035501495.1 Bryobacteraceae bacterium
GTCGCGAAACTGGTCGATCCGGCGGACGCCTACGTCTTCACCAACCTGGAGGGCAAGGATCTGGCCAAGGTAGTCGACCCGGATGCGAGCCTCCAGACCAAGGTAAGCAACCACACGCCCGCCGGCCTGGCGACGCCCATCCGGGTTTTCGGGGGTGAGGTGATCGGCAAGGTCGGCAAGGCTGCCACGGACGACAAGGCCAAAAAGCTCGGGACCTTCGTTCATGTCGAAGTTTTTTCCGCCGATGCCATGATGCCGGGCGACGGTTGGCAGCAGGTCGAAGTAGCGGATGCCAACAGCGTCCCCGACCGTGCGGCGCTCGTCCAGAAGTTGCTGGACAGGACCCTCATCGCGCCGCCGCCCGACAAGGTGCTGCTCGACGAGGATGTCAAGGCGGCTCAGCAGGACACCTTTCAGGAACTGCTGCGTGCCGCCGTGGTGAAGATGCCGAGCGCGTGGTCGATGGATTGGAAAGCGGCGCTGCCGTCCCCGGATTGCCTGAAGTTCATGGACCCCACCTCACTGGGTGACGCTTTCAACGACTACCGCTGGTGGGATGACCTGAAGGCCGATAAGGCCGACCTGCCGGCCTCGCCGACCGTGTTCCACTACCACCCGATCGCAGCGATCCTGGCAATGATCGAGGGGTGAGGCCTGGCCGCGTTCACGCCGAGAAGACCGGCGGAACCAGATCGACCGCCATGGTCGCGGAGTCCGCCGTCAGAGAGAGGGCCTTCATCGTCGCCTTCACTACGAACTGGTGCGGATCCTCCTTCAGATTTTTGGCCTTCCAGTCGATCTTGTATGGCTTGTCGAGCTTGTTGCCGGTGATGGTCTCCTTCTCGAACGTATCGATGGCTACCTTTCCGTCCTGGCTGTGGATCTCCAGCTTCACCTCGGTCCCGTCGTTCACCAGTTCCGTGCGGACCTGAATCGTTACCGTCTCGCCATTCCACGCCCGCCGCCGCGACCAGGCGACCTGAAGCTTGGGATGCACCACCCCCGAAATCAGCGTATCGTGTTCGCCTTCGAATTCGTACACGTTGGTCTCCCGCTAAGGCGTTTGAAAACCGCGTGCCGCCGCGCCGTCGTCCTCGAACGTGACGTGCATGTGCTTCTGCCCCGGCAGGTCGATGCGCGCCACCGGGTCGCTGAACAGGCGCTGGATCTCGGCTTCCCCGCCCGAGGCCTTGGCTTTGATCACGTCCCCGCCGGCCAGTCGCACCTCGATCTGCAGGTCGAGCTTCTTGCCGGCCTGGTCCACCACTTCGTACTTCTCCTTGAGGAGCACCTGCTGGGGAACGCTGAAGGTGTCGCTCGATCCCACCACCGCGCGGAAAACTACGCGGCCGCTCTTCAGATTTTTGAGTTGATCCTTGGTGGGAGTCCAGGAGGTCTTCAGCCCGCGGACGTGCTTGTCGTCTTCGGCGACCTGCACGTCGATGGAGTACAGCTTGTCGGAGAGGGCCTGGACATCGTAGATCTCGATGCTTCCCCTGGTTCCGGCATCGAATCCCGACACGGTCGCCTTGAGGTCGATGGCTTTGTCGATCACCACCTGCTTGTCGCCCCACGCCGGGTCGTAGACCAGCTTGAGGTCCAGCTTGTAGCGGTCGGGCGGGATTTTCTCCAATTGCGTGGTCTTGTCGGCGGTTTTGCCGGAGCCCCGGTCGCCGGGGAAGAGTTCCCACTGGGCGCCTTTGGCGGATTTCTTATGCCGCAGTACGTACTCGATGCCGGCCGCGAAGGTTTTCTTGTCGGGGTACTTTACTTCATGATCGAGCCAGTGGAAAGGAACCTGGAAATGGTAGGAGGCGGTCTCCTTCGACTTTACCGTCTTGCTGGCGCTGACGGTGGCATGGGCGAAGTCGTAGTCTTCCTTCTGCTCGTCGTTGGGCTGGAGCGTGACCTTGTAACTGCCCGGGTCGAGGCCGTCGACCACCGGAGTCTGCCCGTCCTCGCCGGTCTTGGGGCTGTCTTTCTTCGTCGGCCCCTCGATCTTCGCGCTGACGTTGGTAAAGGGGGATTTCGGCGCGCCGTTCACGCCCGCCTTGAAGGTGACCACATCGACCACCAGTTTCCCCTTTTCCGCCGCGTCGCACTTCAGCGCCGGATCGTGAACGTTGGGATTGTCGCACTTGTCGCCGTTGGCCATGGGCGCGGGTTACTCGTGAAAGCCCGGTTCCACGCCCAGCCGCGCCATAGTCAGGGACACCCGCGCATCGGCGGGAAGCCGCCGGCTGCGGAGCGGGGCCGTTTCAAAAGCCAGCTTCGAATCGCGGTCGAACGACTCGCCGTACACGATCATCAGGTCGATGTAGCTTCGGACCGCCGCTTCGGAATGAATGTCCAACTGCTCCGACGCGCGGACTCCGATCTGAATGATGCTCCGCGCTTCCGCCTCGCCGAGTTCCGCATACCGCGTGGGGAATCTCCTGGCGATATCCGCGAGACGGCGATTCTCGAACTCCTGAAGGACCTTAGTTCGGAACGCCTTCATCTGGGCTTCGCGAATCACCAGCATGGTGCTTTACACACTATCATCCACCGCCGTCGCGAAGCAACCGGAGGGTCCGGGGCGTAGGATCCTGCGCCTCGAGGGTCTGCATCGTTCCCTTCCTAACGGAAAAGCAACTGGGTGAAGTCCCTCAGACAGGGGCGCCAGTTAATCCAGGTATGTCCGCCTTCCGTCTCGTGATACTCATGGCGGATGTTGTGTGCCTTCAGCGTGTCCGAGAGGCGTTTGGGGCCGTCGCCCACGGTGCGGTCGTCCTTGCCCACGCCGATCCAGAAGAGCTTTACCTGCTTGTTGGTCTTCTCGGGGTCGGCAAAGAAGGCGGCGTTGCGCTGCACGAAATCGGAGTTCACGCCGGCGTTGACGCCTTCCTGGAGTCCCATGCTGAAGACGCCGATCCAGGCGAACTGGTCCAGATTGGAAGGCGCCGCGCGCAGCGTTTCCGCTCCACCCATGGAAAGGCCGGCGATGGCGCGACTCTCGCGGGCGGCCAGGACGCGGTCAGTGGATTCGACGTGAGGGATGATGCCGGTGAGCAAATCGCTCACGAACGCATCGTGCAGTTTGGAGATGGCGGCGATGCGGGCCGCGATGGATTCCGGGGTGGCCGTGCCGCGGCCGCCTCCCATCGGATTGGCCACGCCGGGCAGCGTGATACTGCCATTGGGCATGACGACGATCATGGGCTTGATCTTTCCGGCCGCCAGCAGGTTGTCGAGGATGAATCCTGCGCGGCCGTAATGCTCCAGCCCGAATCTTCGTCCCCGCCGCCGTGAATCAGATACAACACGGGATACTTCGAGTTGCCGCGTTCGTATCCCGGCGGCGTGTAGACGTGCATGCGGCGCGGTCCGCCGAGCGTCTTGGATTCGTACCAGACGGCGCGGACTTCGCCGTGGGGCACCGGCTGCACGTCCTCGTAGGCAGCCTCTGGGCCGGGCACCAGGAACATGCTGTCCAGGCTGGACTAGCCCCAATACTGTTCACTTAACAACATTTTCATGATATTCTGTTTTGGGGCTCATGCCTCCAGAAGGAGGTTGTCCCATGCGCGTTGCCGCCGTGGAATCAACCACGCTTGTGACGGTTTCCTACAATCAAGCCCGAGAACTGCTGCAACTGGAGTTCTGTAGTCGGGCGATCTACCAATATTTCCATGTGCCGGCGGCGGTGCATCAGTCGCTGCTGGATGCTTCCTCCAAGGGGCGCTATTTCAATCAGGCGATTCGGGGATGCTTCCCCTATCGGCGGATCGCGGATTTCGATGGCGCTCCGAGGCGTGCGGAATTAGCTGCCAGGTGCGATCGTTGAGGAGAACCCGATGGCGCGCACACTGGCAGAGTTACCGGCCGGCAGTCGGATCACGGACTACATCAGCCTCGGGGTGATTGCCAAGTACTTCCCCGCCGAGAAGATCCACGAGGTTTTGCAACAGACCAATCGCGCCAGCGTCCGCGAACGCGACCTGCCGGCGCATGTGGTGGTTTATTACGTGATCGCCCTGGCGCTGTATATGCGGTCCTCCTATCGTGAGGTATTGCGCTGTCTGTTGGAAGGCGTGCAGTGGCTGCTCGACCCTTCGGCAAAAGTGAAAGTGGCCGGAAAATCGGGCATCTCGCAAGCCCGCAGCCGCCTGGGGGCCGAACCGCTGAAGAAGCTCTATGACGCGATAGTGTCCCCCATAGCCGAGAAGCACACCAAGGGCGCTTGGTATCGACAATGGCGGTTGGTCAGTCTGGATGGCAGCACGTTGGACGTGGCCGATACCGCGGAAAATGACCAGGCGTTTGGACGTCCCGGCGCCAGTCGAGGATCCAGCGCATTTCCAAAGATCCGGTTTGTGGCACTGCTGGAGAATGGGACCCACGTGTTGTGGGGAGCGCACATGGATCGATACGCCACCGATGAACTCACGCTGGCCAAGCAGGTAATCCCTTTGCTTGGCAAGGGAATGTTGTGCATGGCCGACCGGTTCTTCCCCAGCTACCAACTCTGGAAGGCAGCCGCCAAGACGGGAGCCGATTTGCTGTGGCGCACGCGCCAGAATGCACGTCTGGACGTGGAGAAACGCCTGCCCGACGGCTCCTATCTCAGCCGCATTTATGCCTCCACCAAGGATCGGCGGAAGAAGCGCAACGGAATTGTGGTCCGCGTCATCGATTACCGTTTGAAAGACGTCGCCGAAGCCGAACCGCTGTACCGGTTGATCACCACCATCCTCGATCACGAGCAGGCGCCGGCCAAAGAGTTGGCGGCCCTGTATCACGAGCGATGGGAGATCGAAACCACCCTGGACGAATTGAAGACCCATTTGCGCGGCGCTCAGATTGTATTGCGCAGCAAGACGCCAGAACTGGTCCGCCAGGAGTTCTTTGGTCTGCTGATGGCGCACTTTGCCATCCGCGGTCTGATGCACGAAGCCGCCCTGAAGGCCGATGAAGATCCCGACAGGCTTTCGTTCGTCCACTCCGTGCACGTCGTCCAGCGGCGGATGGCGCGCTACGGCGCTATTCCCCCCTCGGCAGAGAAAAGCCTTCCACCAAGCGATCCTCGATGAAATCCTTGAAGAGCGCGTCGTGTCGAGTCGCAACCGGGTCAACCCGCGAGGAGTGAAGCGCAAGATGAGCAACTACCCTCTGCGGCCACGCAAGCGCCAGCGCACCCGTCACATAAATATTGCCGAACGAATCAGGATCATTAAGTGAACAGTATTGGGGCTAGACGCTGGTGAGCCGCCCGAAGCTGCGGATCAGCAGCCCGGCGCCCACCAGCAGCACCATGGAGAGAGCGATCTCCGCCACCACCAGGGCGCTGCGCGTGAAGCTGTGTCCCGAAGAGAAGCCCCGGCCGGCGCTCGCCAGGGAATCGCGAATCTCCTCCCGCATGGCGCGGAAAACCGGGGCCAGCCCGAAGAGAATCCCGGTGGCCAGCGAGACCAGCGAGGTGAACACCAGCACGGTGGTGTCGATGCGGATGGCCTTCAGGTTGACGTACTGGATGGTATCGGGCAGTGCGCCGGTGAGCAAGGTGATGGCCCAGCCTCCCACCAGCAGTCCCGCGCCGCCGCCGAGCAGGGCCATCAGGATGCTTTCCACCAGCAACTGCCGGGCGATGCGCAGGGCCCCGGCTCCCAGCGCGGAGCGGATGGCGATTTCACGTCCGCGGCCGGCGGCGCGCATCAAGCATCAGGTTGGCCACGTTGGCGCAGGC
>DATJWB010000198.1:0-8225 GCA_035501495.1 Bryobacteraceae bacterium
GCTCCATCCAGCGTCTGGTGGCATCACGGTCGTAATACCGCCGGACGAGGTTGACGGGTTCGAGGACGCGATGGGATTTACAGGCTCCTACGATGGCGGCATCTACACCTCGAGCATCCTCCCCACCCCGGCGTATTTGACGCTCAAGAATTACCAAGGCGAGGCACATGGCACCTTGACGATCCTCGGGTCCGGTCTGCAGTTCGATGGCGGATTCTTCTGCGGCACCGTATCTGTGCCGGCCGGCGCCACGTTTCCGGTGAACATGACCACGACTCGGTCGGTGCCGTCACTCCTCACAGTCCGCAGTCAGTTCGACGCCAGCGGGTCAACCACCCGGCAGGTGAGTATTCTCGGGCTGTTCTCGGGGCAGGTGGTGACGAGCTTCACGGTTTCGCTCATGAACGCCGTGTCCAATTCGTATCTGACCGGGAGCATCCACATCCAGGCGCCGTCTCCATGCCAATCCCAGCAGGCGAACATTTCCTTCACGCGGCGGAACCAGACATTGCTCCAGGCATTTGGCTACTGATCGAGCAGGCAATCCCGGCGGGCGGTTCGCGGCGTCGCTATTTCGCCACAACGCCGGCCCGCCGGGTGTAGCCGACGGCGCGTGTAGTACAACACCGCCAGCCGCAGGGATCGGGCGCACTCTTTCGTGCCGCGCTCTTACTTCGCCTGGTAGGTTTTGCGGAAACCGTTGCGGTGGTTGGTCATGGTGAACTTGCCGTCGGGGGCCACCGAGACCTTCAGCAGATTCCCCTGGCACTGCGCGGTGGGCTCGAGGTTGGCGATCATTTTCTCGTCGGTATTCACTTCTTTCGGGGTTCCCAGTGCCAGGTGCCCCTGCCAGATGTCCTCGAGGCCGGGGGATTTTCGAAGTGTTTCGAAGACACTGGCCGGGCCCCCTTTCCGCGGTCCGTTGTTCATTACGGCCACGGTCGGCTGGATGGCCCAGACGAATTGGGGCGAGTTCGAGCGGTCGAGCCCGTGATGCGTGGTCTGGTAGAGATCCACCTTGCCGATCAGGTTCACCGGGCAGACCAGCTTCTGCTCATAGTTCCAGGTCAGGTCCCCCATGTCGATGAAATCGAACTTGCCGTATTTGAGGACGAAGCCCACGCTCTGATCGTTGTCGGGATCCTGCTCGGGGGCGTGCTCCTTGAAGTCGGCGCAGGCGGGGTTCTTGGCGCCCCCGCCCTTGAGCGCCCTGGTGATCGGCTGCCCGGCCGACATGATGACTTCGATGTCCACGCCCTTGAGCGCTATCTTGTCGCCGGCCTTGAGAATGCGTCGTTTGCCGCTGCTCAACTCCTCATAGGCCTTGTACGCGGCCGCGACCTGGGGCCGCGCCAACTCCACCGACTCGCCGTGATCCAGGTATTGGTCGATCGGAATCATCTTGGCAAGCGCCGGCATGGCTCCGATGTGATCGCTGTGGAAGTGGGTGGTGAGCAGGAAGTCGATCTTGCTGAGACCGGCCTGCTGAATGGCCGCCATGATGCGTTTGGCGTCGCGGTCTTCGGGCGCTCGGTTGGCCGTGTCGACCAGCAGGGACTCGCCGCCGGGTGACACGATCAGCGTCGCGGCGCCGCCTTCGGCGTCAATCCAGTAAATCTCCAGATTGCGCGACGCGCCGAACAGCGCCGCGGCTGCGGAAATCCATAAAATCGCGATGAATGTCTTGGACACGGATGCTGGCCTCGCTCCCTGAACATGATACCTAAACGGCAGGTTCGCCGGCCGCACGCCGTAAGAGATTTAGCGGGTTTGCGAAATATCAATTGACAATATTTAGCACTGCGGCTTAATATCAGGTTGTGAAGAATCGAGGCGCCAAGCCTCGGGTGGACACATACGAGGCGGTCTTTAACGCGTTGGCGCATGCTACCAGGCGGCGGGTATTGCTCACGATTTACTTCAACGGCGGGTCCATGACCGCCGGAGAAATCGCGGCGATCTTCGATCATGCGTGGCAAACCACCACCCGGCACCTGCGGGTGCTCGAGAACGCGGGTCTGCTCAGCCACGAGAAGCAGGGCCGGATGCGCATTTACCGAATCGAGCGCAAACGGATCGAGCTGGCGAGGGACTGGCTGGCTCATTTTTCGAAAGACAGCAAACACTGAGGAACAATCACATGGCGGAAAAACAGCAGAACCGAGAGGATCAGAAGGCGGCGAAGCACGCTACGCCGCCCGATGTACCGCAATTCTTCAGGCTGAATATTGAGGTCGCGGACCTCGAGGCAGCGATTGCGTTCTATACCTCACTGCTGGGGATCCAGGGACGCAAACAGGCGGGATCGCGCTGTTACTTCAACTGCGGGCCCGTGACCCTCCAGGTGCTGGATGTGTCATCGGTGCGGGAGCCGCACCCCGCGGCCAAGGCGCTTTACTTCATGGTAAACGACCTGGAGGCGGCCTACGCGCGAGCCGGCGCTCTGCATTGCCTCTCACGTGAGGACGTCCACGACGCCCCGGGCGGTGGTATCGTCGTAAGGCCTTGGGGCGAGCGGTCGTTCTACGTAGAAGACCCCTGGCAGAATCCCCTGTGCTTTGTGGAAGAGGGAACGGTCTACGCCGGCTAGATGGCCCGAGTCACCGGCTGCCCGGCCGTTAACAGAGCGCGGCCATCAGCGCGCCCCTGGCCGTCGAGTTCAAGGCGTCCGACGAGAGGCGGACGTCCGACAGGCGGATGGGAAAGTCCGCCGCCTCGAGGGCCTTGGCGAAACGATCCAGAAAGCCGTTGGGCAGCACGCTTCCACCGCTCAGCACCAGTGGGATGGATTGATCCAGCTTGGGAAGCCTCTGGGTCGCAGCGATGTGGCTTTTCAGCATTCCCACAAGCGTGTCGATCATCTCCCCGTAGTAGACGTTCAGGGCGTTCTGCACCCGGTCGGACGTGAGGCCGTTCAGGTGGAACGAGCGCTCCTTCTCGACCCGCATGCGCGTAGCGAGTTCTCCTGTCACCAGCGCGGCCTGGCTGTCGATGAAGTCGCCCGCCTTCGGCACACTGAAGCTGATCACCGGGACCGAAAGCACCGCCAGACAGACGTTGCATACGCCGCTTCCGCAGGAGATTCCGATGCCTGTGTAATTGGACGTGCCCAGTTCGCCAAAGACCACGGCCAGTCCTTCCTCGATGGAAGTGCCGTCGTACCCCAGTTCGCCCAGGATCTCGCGAATGGAAGCCTCGTGATAGGCGATCCCGTTCTTTTCGTTGGGAACCGGCGCCGGTACACTGAAATACACCTTCTGGCCTTCGACCGCCGCCTTGCCGAGCAACCGGGCAATGATGGCGCGAAGCACCGCCATGCCGTGGGGCTCGTGTGGATTCAGGACGCCTTCGAGCATCGGCCGCCGCGTCTCCGCGTGAAAGATCTCGGCGAACTTCTGAGCGTCATTGCCCGCCACCACGATTTCCGAACCCTTCACCTCGTGAAACACGTTTTCCCGTTCGAGCAGGCTTTTGGCGAGCCTGGAATACGGCAGGATCAGAAACCCGTTGAGCTGCGCATCGTATTGATACCTTCCGCCCTCCGCGCTGCGAGCCACTACGATACGGCTCGTGCCCACGTCCAGCCCGATCGGTTTGGTATATTCTTCGGCTTGATTCATGAGTTCTCCATGGCCCCGCGGCACAGAGGATCCGTCGCCTCGGGTATCACTTGGGTAGTATGTCCTCGGCGGTATTCCTCTCAGGAAAAAAGATGAGAAGGACCTGTTTACCCGAAAACTACTCCATGAATCCGAAAGTTTTCGCAAAAGTCCGCCGATGGTTACTTCAGGTATGGAATCGCAGCAGCGGCCGGTGCGCTCCAACCGGTCGTGGGTCGAGTGGCGCGCCGGCCGGATTGACGATCCTCTAGAGAGGCTTCGTTATCTGCAGTCGGTTGCCCCGCGGGTCCGTCCGGGTCGGCGCGGTGGCCGGCTGAGGGTGCGGCTGCCCGCGCTGCTTCTGGCCCTGACCACGGTCTCGTTCTTTGGGGTGCGCGCCAGAGTACGGGTCGAGCCTCTGCCCGTCTATACCCCGAGGATCCCCGCGCCCGTCCTTCGCCCGGAGACGTTTCCGGACGTCTGGCAGGTGGATGCAGCTGGAGACTTCGAGACTTACAGCAATGGCTTGCGGATCGACACGCGATATGCGGTCGCGACCAACCCGCGGTCTTTCCGCCGCTTTCCGGTCGAGCGTCCGCAGGACGCCAGCGAACTCCGCCACACCCAACCGGTCGGTATCGTTTTCCACACCACCGAGAGCGCACAGGAGCCATTCGAACCGGGCCACAACCGCGCTCTCAAGCAGGTGGCGGAATCGCTGGTCGAGTTCGTACGGCGCCATCGGGCTTACAACTATCTGATCGACCGATTTGGAAGAGTCTTCAGAATCGTCAACGAGAGCGACGCCGCGCAGCATGCCGGGTATTCGGTCTGGGAAGACGACCAATGGCTATACGTGGACCTGAACGAGAGCTTCCTCGGAGTGTCTTTTGAAGCTCGCACCGAGCCTGGCCAGGAGCAGGCGAGCATCAGCCCGGCACAGGTTCGCGCGGCAGCGGTGCTTATCGAGATGTTGCGCAGCCGTTACGACATTTCGGTGATGAACTGCGTGACCCACGCGCAGGTCTCCGTAAATCCGTCGAACATGCGGATTGGCTACCACACCGACTGGGCTTCCAGTTTCCCGTTCGGAGAACTGGGCCTGCCCGACAATTATGCTCGCCCGCTGCCCGCGTTGGTGGCCTTCGGGTTCGAAGCGGACGACACGTACCGGCGCGTGGGCGGCAACCGCCTGATGGAAGGTGTCGAACTGGCTGAAGAGCGCGTTCGCGAACGTGCCGCCGAACGAGGGCTGCCGGTATCCGCATATCGTCGTGTGCTGCAGCGCATCTACCGGGAGCGGTTCCACCAACCGGTTCCCGACTCCGGGGCTGCCGCGAAGATCCTGGAGGCGGCTGTTTCCGGCGCGCGGGCACCTCATTAGCAGATTCGCCAGGCAAAGTTGCCTGGCGGCGTGCGAGACCCGAGTCTGATAATGTGAGTGCATTGCCCATGACTCGCCGGGCCGCATTGCCGCTGTTGCTTTCCCGTGTGGCCGGCCGATTGTTTGCCGGCGACTGGCCCCAGTTTCGCGGCCCCGACGGTCAGGGACATTCCGACGCAAAGGCTCTTCCCCTCACCTGGAGCGAGACCGAGAACGTGCGTTGGAAGATCCCCATCCCGGGACGAGGGTGGTCATCGCCCGCGATCCTCAAGGATCGCATCTGGCTGACCGCGGCGGTGGGCCGCGACCCCTCGCTGCGAGCCATCTGCTTCGATCGGGAATCGGGTAAGGAGCAGCAGAACGTCGAACTGTTTCGAGTCTCCGGCGGGGAGCACCTGAATGTCAAAAACAGCTTCGCGACCCCTACTCCCGTGCTGGAAGACGATCGCGTGTATCTGCACTTCGGTCCTTACGGTACAGCGTGTATCCGCACATCGGGTGACATCGTGTGGAAGACACGGCTGCGGTACACGCCGGAGCATGGTCCAGGCGGCTCCCCGGCACTGTTCGAAGATCTGCTGATCATCAGTTGTGACGGGCAGGATGTCCAATACATCGTGGCTCTCGACAAGGAGACGGGAAAGGCGCGTTGGAAGACCTCGCGCGCCGGATATCAGGCCTATACCACGCCGTTAGTGATCGAAGCCGCGGGACGTGCGCAACTCATCAGCCCCGGCGCGCGCCGGGCCATGTCGTACGATCCGCGCACCGGCAGGGAGATCTGGGCGGTGCGTTACGGCGACGGGTTCTCCAATGTGCCTCGCCCGGTCTTTGGCGCCGGCCTGATTTTCATCTGTACGGGGTTTTTTGAGCCGTCGGTGCTCGCAGTGCGGCCCGATGGCAAGGGCGATGTCACCAACACTCACATCGCCTGGGCGCTTCGGCGCGGCGCGCCGCTCACTCCCTCCCCGATCTGTGTCGGCGAAGAACTCTTCGTGGTCAACGACAACGGAATCGTCACATGCCTGGATGCGGCGTCCGGGACGGAGTGGTGGCGTGCGCGGCTGAACGGGAACTACTCGGCCTCGCCGGTTTCCGCCGAGGGCCGCATCTACTTTTTGAACGAAGAAGGCGAGACCACCGTGATTACAGCCGGAAGACAGTTCCAGAAGTTGGCCGCCAACCCGCTCAACGGTGCCACCCTGGCTTCCATCGCGATATCCCACGGTGCGATCTTCATCAGGGCCGAGCAGAGCTTGTATCGGGTGGAATTGGGAAAGTAGAGTGGCGTTCGCCGGAGGCCACAGCCGCTTTTTCGCGACTATTGGATCGTCATACCGGCCGGCACGTGGGGAGTGAAGTGGTCCGGGGGCGCCTTCAGCTTGACCGCGCGCTTGGCCTGATACATGCGGCGGTCGGCCTCCGCGAGGAGTTGTTCCGCGTCGCTGCCATCGGCGGGATAGAACGCTCCCCCGACGCTTATGGTCATGTCGTTCATGCCGGTTACGGCGCTGCCGGCCATCGCGCCGATGCGGCGCAGTTCACCGATGCGGCGCTTCATGCCGTCGCCGTCGCTGGCGGGCAGCACCAGCACGAACTCATCGCCGCCCATGCGCGCCACATAATCGTACTCGCGGCAGCTTGCCCGCAGAGCGCTCCCCACGGCGCGCAATACCCGGTTACCCACCAGGTGGCCAAAGCGGTCGTTGACCACCTTGAATTCGTCGAGGTCGCAAACCAGCACGGTGAGTTTTTCGTTGGTTCGCTTGCAGCGCGCCAGTTCGCTGTCCAGGCGTTGGAATAGCGAGCGGGCGTTTGGCAGCTCCGTCAGGAAATCGGTGGTCGCCCGCGTCTCGGCCAGGCGATACTTCATGGCGTTCTCCATGGTCAGCGAGATCTTCGGGCTGATGGCTTGCAGAATGCGCAGGTGGTCGGCCGAGAACGCATCATGATCGGCCTGATAGAGGGTCAGCACCCCGAGGGTCCCGTTCGCTCCGATCAACGGGACAGCGACTGCCGACCGCAGTGTGGTGTGCTTCGCAGGATCGTCGAGATAGGCCGATTCCACCGCAGGATTCGCGTTCAGAACCGTGCGCCCCGTCTGCGCCACCCATCCCGAGAGGCCCTGCCCGATGGGAATCTCGAGCGAGGAGAGAAAGCGGGATCCCTCGCCACTGACGTATTCCGGATGCAGGCGTCCTTCCCGGCACAGGTAAACGGCGATCGCATCGAACGTTACCAAGCGCTTGAGGCGTGTTGCCACCACCGAGAGCGTTTCGTCCAGGCTCAGGGAATTGCCGAGGTCCTGGGTCAGTTCGAAGATCAGTTGAGCCTCCAGCCGCCCCGCCACGATGGAATCCAGAAACTTGAATTCCTTGGGTACGCCGGGCGCCGGATCGGAGACCTCGAAGCCCGCGTCGGGCGCATCGCCGCGCTCCACGATGAGGTCGGTGGATAGGCGCGCCAGTGGCATCGATTGGGTGGTGGCCTTCCTCTCGAGTTCGACATGACGCCGCTGGAGCAGCGCGACCACCGCGGGATCGAAACTCTTCCCCGCCAGTTTGGCTACCTCAGCCATCGCCTGTTCGAGCGGCAAGGCGCGCCGGTACTGGCGGTCGGAGGCCAGCGCGTCCAGGTAGTCAACTGCGGAGAGAATGCGCGCGCCGATGGGGATCTCCTCTGCGCGCAGCCCATCCGGGTAGCCGCTTCCGTCCCACTTCTCGTGGTGGGAGCGCACAATCGGCACGACCGGATACGGAAACGCCACCCGTTCCAGGATCTCCGCGCCCACCACCGGATGAATCTTCATCTTGTCGAATTCCTCGGGCGTCAGTTTTCCGGGCTTCGAGATGATGTGCTCCGGCACCGCCAGCTTGCCGATGTCGTGGAGGAGAGCGGCTGCGCGAAGAGCTTCCAACTCGGGCGTTGGAAGGTGCATCTCCTGGCCGATTTCCAGCGCGTAAGTACGCACGCGGCCAAGGTGCTCGTGAGTGGTACGGTCTTTGGCGTCGATGGCCAGGGCCAGGGCCTCGATGGTCCTCAGGTGCAGGGCGGCCATCTCTTCCACGTGCTTCTTCTCATCTTCCAGCCGCCCCATGGACATGCGGTAGGAGCGGTAAATCACGTAGATGAGGGGAAAGAGCAGCAGCATGCTCTGCGAGCGCCCGTTCTCGTTCACCAGGCTGGACAACCAGGCGATGGAAGCCCCTAACAGGTAGAACGGGAACGACCAGAAGTAACCC
>DATJWB010000199.1:0-7465 GCA_035501495.1 Bryobacteraceae bacterium
CCTGGAGCTGTTACGCAGTTATTGGCGGCTCGCCCGACCGCGTGTCTGGCTGTTTCCGGGCCAGGCGGACAACGAGCCGCTGAGCCGAGATGCCGTGGGCCAGGCCGTGGCGCGCGCCAGCCAACGAGCCGGCATCCACAAAATCAGCCTGGGCTCGGTGCGCTCGATCCGGACACGGACCGGCGGTTCCCCCACAAACCGCGCCCGGAACGTGCTGGCTCTGGACATCGCTCCCATGCCAATGACAGTCCCTTGAAGTTCGATATCCGGATAGGCATCGACGCGGACAACGGCCTTCATGCCCAGGTGCAGGCGCTCGGCATCCACCTGGTTGATGCTTGCATCCAGTACCATCGAGCCGGGATCGACGATCGACACGAATGGCTGCCCCGCGTTCACCTGATCGCCCTCCCGGATCTGTCCGAATTCGCCGTTCCGCACGATGCTCGCCATCACCACCACGCCGTCGATGGGCGCCCGGATCGTCATTCCGACATTGGCCTCCGCGCGCTGCAGCTCCAGTCGCGCCTGATCCAGATTCAATTCGGCGGCGCGGATCTGCGCCCGTTGCGATGTTTCGACCAGGACCGCTTGGGCTTCCAGCGCGTGAAAGGCCGCCTCGTCTTCCTCCACGGCCAGCTTGTATTTCTCGGTATCGATATCGGAGCGGATCGGCGCCGTTTGCAGATCGAGAATCGCCTTTTTCCAATCCGCGTTCGCGCTGCGCACCTGTTGCGCAAACGACTCCTTGAGCGACGCCAGGCTGGCCTGCATGCTCTTGAGCGTGTTCTGCATTTGGATGACCGAGTCTTTGTAATCGTCCAGGCGTTGAAGCTGGTTCTGGGTGTCGAACTGCGCCACGATATCTCCGGCCCGAACCGGAGATCCCGCTTTGGCGAGACTCAACAACGTGAGATTGAAATCGGCGCCTCCCCCGCCGCCCCCGCCAGGCGAGGCTGTGGAACCTGAGTCGCCGCCGCGATTGAATCCCGAGCGGCTGCCCAGAATTCGCGGCACCGTCAGCATCGCGCTCTTCTGTGCCGCTAGTGTGCCGCTGGCGCGTAGCGTGGCCTGCACCGGCCCGAAAGACGCCGTGGCTGAGGGAATCGCGGCCAGCGCAATCCTGGCCGACTGAATTTGACCGGTCTTCGCGATCCAGAAGTAGCCCACGGCGGCAGCCAGGACCGCCACGGGGATCAGAAGATTTCTCCTCCGCGAACGGCGCTTCCGCGGTGGCGCCGGTGGGACAACCGAAGGACCTTCCCGGGGCGGTTGCGGCACGGCTTCGCCGGACAATGACGACATAAGACCTCCACAGACAACCGAGTTTGAACGGGGAGGCGAGAGCAGCCTTCGGCCCGTTATGCGATGGTTCCAAATGGCCAATGTGCAATGGCTCCAAGGTAGCGGCCGTGGCGTTTCCTCATCCGGTCTCCCCGGCTATCGCGAAATAAGGATCTGCTGGGAGGTCCCGGAAGGGCGCGAGGTCGCCCGCATGAGCTTCAACAAAGACTCCGCGCAAAAGTTAGCGTTTGCGGCCGGCGACCGGTACCTGATCGCGGGCGGCGAGCGCGGCATCACGTTCTGGCTGTGGCGGCCCGGCGACCTGGTCGCCGAAGCCTGCGGCCGCCTGCTGCGAAATCCTACCGAAGACGAGTGGCGACAGTACCTGAGTGGCGAACCCTACCGCAAGACCTGCGAGAATCTGTCATGAATGCCTGCCTGGCCGTGACGACCATCGGCTACCGCGCGCTGCTGGATTCCCGTCTTGAGCGCCGAACCGGCAACTTCCGCTTGAGCGTGCGCGCCGGAATCAGAATCCGAATTGAGGTTCCCTCGCCTGACCGTGACTCGACGGCGCACTCACCCCCCAGACTCTCCGCGCGCATCTGCAGGCTCCTGAGCCCGTTGCCATCGGCCGGGCGCCGTTCAAAGCCGCGGCCGTTATCGGTCACAGCTAACACCAGCGCGCCATTCTCCAAGGCTGCGCGAACCGTCACCGCTGAGCATTCCGCGTGACGCACAATATTGTGGATGCACTCTTTGAACATCAGGTAGACTTGCCGCCGGACCTCGGCTCCCGCGCGCAGGTCCGCCGGGATACTGGCTTGAAAATCCAGCGCGAGGTCTCGCGGCACCAGCATCTGTTCGGCGAATTCCCGCATACGCCGCGTCAGATCCACCAGGCGGTCGTAGCGAGGGCTGATCGCCCACACGATATCGCTCATGGAGTCGATCAACTCGCGCGAGATCCCCGCGATGTGTGTGATCGGGTCGGTTTGACGAGGGTCTTGCGAAGCGATCCGGTCCCGCAGCACCTCGCTCAGAATCGCGATTTGAGACAGGCTTGCGCCGACATCGTCGTGGAGGTCCGTGGCAATCCGGCTGCGCACACGTTCCAACGCCAGAACCTGCGCCAGCCGGTATCGGTACAAACTGTAGATTCCCCCGGCGAATATGGCGCTCGAAATCGACAGGAACCACCATCGCCGCCAGACGGGAGCCAGCACCGTGAATTCCACCGACGCCGGATGCGTGCTGGATTGTCCCGACGAATTCACGGCGCGCACCAGAAAGCGATAGCTTCCCGGCGCCAGGCTGGCATAGTTGACGCTTCGCTGATCGGTGGGCGCGCTCCAATCCTCTATACCCTCTAACCGGCTTTGGTAACGCAGCGTCTCGCCGCTCGCGAACCCGAGGCCGACGAAATCGATCCGCATCTGGTTGCGGCCCGGAGCCAGCGCCAGTCCCGACACCCTGGTCTCTCCCAGCTCCGAGAGCGGCTGGCGGGCGCCTTGAATCTGCAGACCGCTCACCAATACGGGCGGGGGCTTGCGCTGCTGGTCCGCTTCAGGAATCAGCGACGACAAGCCCTGCATCGTGCCAAACCACAACGTGCCGTTGCGGTCGCAAAATGCCTCCTGCGGCGTGCCCATGGCCAGCCCGTCGGCAATCGTGTAGTGACGGATTCGGACCGGGTCGGCGGGCGAATCGGGGTCCAACCTGTCGATGCCGCGCCCCGTGCACGCGTAGATGCGCCCCCAGCGGTCTTCGGTCACGCACAGGATCCTGTCGCCCGACAAGCCCTGCGCGGTCGTGTAGGCTCGAAACCGCGGCCGCTCCGCAGCCGGATCGTCGACTCGGAACAAGCCTCCGGTACCTCCCGCGATCCAGAGCCTGCCCGCGTGGTCCAGGTGCATGTCGGCAACAAAAAGGTCGCGCAAACCATCGTTCTCCGTAAACAGCGCGAAGTGGCCCCGCCGGTAGCGCGCCAGCCACTGGGCGGAACCGATCCACACCGCCCCCGTTCGATCTTCGCGGAACGCGCTCGGCGCGCGATAGCCCACTCCCCGCGTCTGCGCGGGCACTCCATCGGCTTCGGAGTACTGATACAAGGTTGCCGTCGCCCGGTCCCAGCGAAGCAGGCCGTGATCGCTTGCGTCCGTGGCTGCCCAAACGTCGCCTCGCGAGTCCTCGAAAACTCTGGTGATCCTCTGAGCCGATCCGTCCTTGGCGGTGTAGCACCCCTTGGGATGCCCGTTCGCAACCGCTTCCCTGCCGCGCTCTCCGGAAAAGCGGCAAAGACCGCCATTGGCGGTGCCTAGCCACAAATCGCCCGCATGGTCGAAAAACGCAATCTGATTCCAGCCATCGGTAAACACCACGGGTTTCGGCAATCGAATCGGCGCGGATACGAAGCGTCGTCCATCCCAACGATTCAGATACGCGGCCCCTCCCAGCATGGCCTGCCCGGTGGTGATCACGAACATCTCGCCGACGTGATTCTCGAAAAAAGAGGCCACCCTGGTGTCGCCCAACCCGTCGGACCGGTCATAGGAAATCAAAGCATTACGCGCAATCTTCATCGCACCGTACGTGCAGCCCACCCAGAGATTGCCTTCCCGATCTTCGCCCAGCGACTGTATGCTGTCCCTCTCCAGCCGGTCCGCTGGTCCGTACTCGCGGATCGGCCTCTCGCCCGGTCCGGCTTCCGGTAGAAGCTGCGATAGTCCGGCGAAGGAACTGATCCAAAGCCGGCGATCGGAGGTTTGAAACAGAGTTGCCGCGCCTCTCCGGAGCCCATCGGAAGTGGTGTATCGCCGCTCTATTTTGAGTTGGCCGGGAGCCGCTCCGGGAACCACGCAATACAGATCCTGCCCGCCGATCCACACCTTGCCGTCGGCGTCTTCCATCAGCGCCGTCGGGCTTGCCGGAAGGCCCAGCCGGGCATCGATCCGCTCCGTCCGCCCGTCCTGCCATCGGCGGTAGAGACCGCCGCCCGCGATCCACAGAGTTCCCTCCCGGTCCGCCAGCAATGCAGTCACACGATTCGTCCATGACTTCGGATCGCCTTCGTGCACCGGCACGGGCGGCTGGTTCGGGTCGCTCCGAGGGTCCAGGCGATAAAGGCCTGCCTCGGTTCCAATCCAGATCGCTCCCGAGCGGTCCTGCGCCAGCGCGTGAATGCTGGATGCATTGATATCGCTGCTCGATCGATAGGCCTGAAACCGTGGCTGCCCGGTGGGGCGGAACCGGAACAGGCCGGCGAAAGTGCCGGCCCAGATATCGCCGTCAGCGGTCACCAGCAGGTCCGTGACGTTGGTGTTCGTCAGTCCATCGGCCTTCCCATAGCTGACAAAAGCGTACCCGTCAAAGCGTGCCAGCCCCTCGCGTGTGCCGAACCACAAATACCCGCAGGAATCGCGGCGGATCAACGTGATCCAGTTGTGCGGCAGTCCATCAGCGGTGGTGTAAACCCGAATGGGTAACTGCTCCGCGCCCAGCGTGTACACCAGAAAGCAGATCAGTATCAGATGGCGCATGGCTCACCATACCCAATCAATCCTATCGAATCAGTCCGTCCCGCAGGGCCTTCGCCACCGCTTCGGATTTCGAATGCACCTGCAGCTTTTCGTAGATGCGGCGCATGTGGAACGAAAGGGTGTGGATGCTGATGCCCAATTCCGCGGCGGCCGTCTTGTAATGATGGCCCTCGCCAAGAAGTCTGAGGATACGGTTTTCCTGCGGCGTAAGATGGCAGGTCGCGGTTTCGGGCGGGCGAATCTTCTGGAAAAGCTGGACCACCCGGCGCGCCACCTCCGGAGACATCGGCGCGCCGCCTCCGTAGACCTCGCGAACACTCTCCAGTAGTTTGTCCGGAGGGGTCTTCTTGAGCAGGTATCCGCACGCGCCCGCACACATCGCCTGAAAGATCCGGTCATCGTCGGCATACACGGTCAGCATGAGCAGTTGCATCCCAGGAAGGCGTTCCCGCAGCAGCCGCGCTCCTTCGATACCGGACATCCCGGGCAGCCCGATGTCGACTAGGGCGACGTCGGGTCGGGCGGCTCCGATGCCCGCCAGCGCCTCTTCCATTGAACGATAGGCTCCCGCGCAGCAATACCCAGCACGCGCGTCGATGAGGGCCGCCAGTCCCTCCCTCACGTCGTTGACATCCTCGATGATCGCGACCCGGATGGCCCCCTGCTCGGCCTTGTCTGCCATTGACCGACCAGTCTATTACGAAAGCTTTTCGAAGCCACCCGCCTGTTTTGGCGGGTAGTCAGGTGGGAACGGGTCGCATATTCTGCCAACAGAGATTCGATGTATCCACTCGGAGGATACAGACTTCAAGAAACTCAAGGAGGAGACTTCCAATGCCACGATTCCACATCCGCATGTTGCCGCTGTTCGCATTCGGCCGTGCAAAGCTTTCTCACAATCGGCAACGTCCCGAAACGAAATCGGCCATGATCCCGAACAGGAGATCGATCGTCATAGGCGTAGTCCTTGGGGCCGCCGCCTTTTGGACCGTGTCCCGCGTGTGGGCCTTCAACCCGCAGCCCGACCCGCCGGCCATGGCAGCCATCCAGATGCTGACCTCGGAGACGGTGAAACTGTACGCACACTGTTCGGCTCAGGCGGTGCACGGCGTGAATCCCGGGCCCTGCGCCGTGGCGCTGCTGTTTCGCGACGATCAAGGTAATGTCCTGAAGGCCACGCCTGCGCCGCTTGCATTGCGTCCGGGACAGACCGGCGTTCTGGAGCTCCACGGCAACGAGACCGCACGCAGCACTCCCGGCATGGTGGTCGCACCCGAGGTGTGGCCGGATCAGGGCGCGAGAGTTGTGACGTCCGTGCAAGTGGTGGATAGCTTGACGGGCAAGACGAGTCTGTATAGCGGCCCGGCGGCGCCCAGGCTCAGCTTCTTCGCAACCGAGTAACATCCTGCAACGGAGGCCGAAGCCATGAATACCTTCATGAGAAATCTGGTCAGATTCGCACTCGTGGCCGCTTTGTCGGCGGCTCTCGGGCACGCCGCGCCTCTGTTCTGGGTGCAGGCCCAGGTGCAGGTCCGGAACGGAATCCTGATCACCAACCCGGATACAGGCCAGCAGCAAGCCGCCAGCGTCACCGTCGGTCCGGTCGGCTTCAATATCGACGATGCCAACGGAACGCATAACGCCAACATCACGGCGACTGCCGCCCTGGGACATCTCTTCGGCAGCGCCGACGCCTTCGATCAATTCGTCCAGGGCCCCATCGGACCGAACGCATCCACGCTCCTTCTGCGATGGGCGGACACGATCACGCCGCTCTCGCCCACACTGCCGGACAATACGTTCGTAGAGGTGCTGGCGACCTTGGTGCTTTCCGACACGCTCACGGCGTTGCCTGCCACGTGCTGCTCCAACGCCAATGCCAGTGGGTTCGAACTCGCTATCGGCGACCAGGCCTTCGGCGGGAACACGATCTCCCATACCGTAATCGAGACGACGCACCTGTTCCTGTCAATTGGGAATCCCATACAAGTCGGAGGCAGCTTGTTCTTCGATGCCGGATCCTCGGCCGGCAATTCTCCGGGCAAGACCGGCGGATCCACCGTCAACGCGGACTTGCGCTTCTTCCTGGATCCGCTGACACCCGACGTCTCTCTGTCGTCCGCCAGCGGCGCTTCCTATGCCTCGGCCGTCGCCGCGCCGGAGCCGGGAGCTGGGTCACTGCTTCTCACGTCTTTGTTGGCCATGCCGGCATGCCTGGCGCGAGTCCGGCGGCGCGTGCGGTGTGTCTGGAGAAGAGCCATCCTTCCCTGCGTAGCGGTGTGCGCGCTGGCAGCCGCGCCCGGTGCTGTGGCGGGTCCCCTCACCGGGTCGTTCCTGTTCTACCTCTCCGGAGCGCACTCCTCGGACACCTCTCTGGTCCTGGGCCTGCAAGGAGGCGGCACCGTCACGTTGCACACATCGGACAGCGAATTCCACCCCGGCACATTCAACCAAGGCTGGTGGAGCGTCCCCTCGGGCGCGGCCAACTTCGACGACAACGACAACTACGGAATCGGCTTCGACAGCCAATCTCCCGGCGAAGACTTCAGGAACTACTTCACGTTCGATCTCTCCAACGTGTCCGGCACGGTAACGTCGGCGACGCTGAACGTCATTGCCAATTCAGGCAATCGGCTACTCTG
>DATJWB010000200.1:0-2224 GCA_035501495.1 Bryobacteraceae bacterium
GGCGGATCCAATTTGGGCGGGCGCCGTGCTGGGGACATCCTCTGCTAATGCGCGCAGCAATTCGGCGACGCTCCAGGCTTGCGCCAGGCAGCCGCCCGGGCGCTGCGGGGCGTCGCCGTCGAAGACCTCGGGAATCTGGCCAAGGCCTTCATTTTCCAGGTAACGCCGCAATTCGGCCAGCCAGTGTCCCGCCTGTTTCCGCGCCTCGCGGGATCGCCCGTCGACTTTGAGGTAAGCCGTGAGGAACGGCCCCATCAGCCACGGCCAAACCGTGCCTTGATGGTAGGCGCTGTCGCGGCTGAATGGATCGCCCTGGAAGCGGCCGCGATATTGCGGATCGCCCGGCGCCAGGCTGCGCAGGCCGTAGGGGGTCAGAAGATGCCGCTCGACGGCCCGGACGACGCTCCGCGCCTTTTCCGGAGTGAGCATGCTGTAGTGGAGACTGACGGCGAAGATCTGGTTTGGGCGCAGGGACTCGCCGCGGTGGTCTCCGTTGACGACATCGTAAAGGCAACCTGAGGATTCGTTCCAGAACAGACCGGGAAAGGCGTCTCGAGCGCGGTCTGCGAGTTCTTTGTAGTGAGCGCCGTCGGAGTCGTGGCCGAGTTTTCGCGCCAGATCCTCCATCACGCGCAGCGCGTTGTGCCACAGAGCCTGGACCTCGACGGGTTTGCCGCAGCGCGGTGTGACCACCCAGTCGCCGACTTTGGCATCCATCCAGGTCAGTTGGACACCCGGCTCGCCGGCTATCAGAAGCCCGTCACTGTCCACGTGGATCCCATAGCGCGTGCCGCGTTCGTGCCAGGCGATGATATCCGACAGAACGGAATACAGTTTCGTGCGCACGAACTCGTAGTCATCGGTGTAAGCGATGAGGGCGCGGACGGCTTCAAAGTACCAAAGTGTGGCGTCTGCCGTGTTGTACTCCGGAGTTTCCCCGGCGTCGGGAAACCGGTTGGGAAGCATGCCGCGGTCCACGTGGGCGGAGAACTCGAGCAGAATACCTTTCGCTACCTCCGGACGGCCTGTGGCCAGCGTGAGGCCGGGCAGCGCGATCATGGTGTCGCGGCCCCAATCGGAAAACCAGTGATAGCCCGCGATTACCGTGTGGCCCTCGCCTCGCCGGACGATGAACTGATCCGCGGCTTCGACCAGCTCTCGAACGAAGGGATCTTTCAACGGAGCCGCGGAGAGGACCTCCTTCCGCCGCTGGATTTCGTGCGTCCGAGCGGCTTCAACGGAGCCGGCGCTACGGCGGTCGGCCGAAGCCACCACCGCGGGGCGCGGGTCGCGATGCAAATCGAAAGTCAACACGAACGGATTGAAAAGATCTTCGCGATAGTCCAGGCCGCGCTCCTGCTCGATGGTGTATTCGAAGTTGCGGTACCACTCACCGGTGGCCTGGACATCGCCCGCGGTATGCGCCAGATGGAGTGGCGGCAGGCCCTGGTAAGGCGCCACGCTCACCGAACCGGGCTCGATCTCCAGCGACCGGTTCAGCGCTGCGTTCTCGTGCGCCGTGCTGTGGTAGCCGCGAAAGGCGATCAGCGGGCGCAGTTCGAGCGCGCACACGGCCGGCCGCGCGTCATCGGGCGCGCGCAGCTCGTACTGCACGACGGTGCTGTTTTCGCCGTGAATCATGAAGACGGACTTTTCGAGCAGGAAGCCTTCGGCCTCGTACACGAATACGGGAAACGGGTCGCGCCGGAACTCTTTCAGGTGAAGATACCCTTGGGGATGCACCACGCCCGGGTAACGGTTGGACGCCAGCTCCACGCGACGGCCATCGATGACGAGCGTTTCCTCGATCTTCGAAAGAAGCACCAGGCGGCCCACCGGAGGCCTGCACGCCGCCACCAGCAGGCCGTGATAGCGGCGGGTGTTCAGGCCCGCAATGGCGGAGGAAGCGTAGCCGCCGAGTCCGTTGGTCTCCAGCCATTCGCGGCGGGAGGCGAGATCCAGGTTGCGGCAGATGGTCTCGTCACATCGGATCATGGTCGCGTCAGTGGCCGGCCACTTCACAGTACACCTTGGCGGCTCCGTTGGGGGTGTTTGCTCTTTGACATCCGGCTTGGGGGCCCAGAGGCGCCGGCAGCGCGCTCGCTGGCGGCGGGTCTCTTCGAGCCGGACTGGCTCTCGTGTCATGGAGGTGTCCTTGCCGGCCAGGCAACAATGGACAGTCGTGAGGCAAGTTATTCCGGGAGATTTGGCTGCGCTTCGGAGT
>DATJWB010000201.1:0-50181 GCA_035501495.1 Bryobacteraceae bacterium
CTGAGCTGTCCAGCCGGAGCGGAGTGGGATCGCGACCCGGGAGCAGGATCTCAAGCGTGATCATGGTCCCGATCCCGCATTGCGGACATCGCCTCAGATCGCGGCCGGTGAGGCGGGCGTAGAATTCCCGGTAACCAATGGCGGTAGTCTTTCCCGCGGAACGAGACCTGATCGTCAGTCAGGTCCATAAAAAGACCCTTGCGCGCGGTACTTCAGGCCAGGCACGTGGTCAAAGAAGGCTACGATTTCTTCGTGACTGAGTACGACCGGGAGTTTGAGGGTTCGGGCTTCCATCATTGTTCGAGGAATGTTAGCGCAACCGATTCGAACCGCCGTGTACGGGACCCGTACGCACGGTGGTGTGGCAGGGGTCGGTGGGTGACCGCCGCCCCTATGCCGATCACCGAAATCGGTGAAGCCGGCATCCTATTCTCCTTGGGATCCTTTTCCAGGTTTTTCTCGTCTGTGTAATATGCTTCTGTCATCCTTTCGGGCGCCTGCCCGTCTATACGGGCGTACGGTTGTCTGCTGCTTCACGTCTCCGGTGGGGAACTCCCTGTGAACGCCGCTGAATCTATCTGGCAGGACCTGCGATTTGCGATGCGGATGCTGCGTAAGAGCGCGGGGCACACAGCCGTCGCCGGGCTGTCTCTGGCGCTGGGAATCGGGGCGAGCACCGCCATCTTCAGCGTGGTGTATGGCGTGCTGATCGCGCCCTACCCATACGCCCGGCCAAACGAGATCTGGGCGATACAAGTCCGCGACCCGAAGAGTCCCCCGCGGGGAGGCTGGAGCCGGCATCGCCTGAGCGAGATCCAGCAGATGGAAAAGCTGCCGGCCGTGGCCAGCCTGATGGCCACCGATCCCGGGAGCCAGCTATTGACGGGCAGCCGGCCACCGGAGAACTTCACAGCGATCTCGGTAACCGCAAACACATTCGAGTTCCTGGGCGTAGCCCCGCTGCTGGGCCGGACGATTCTCCCCAGCGACGTAAAACCGGGCGGCGAGGCCGAACCGGTCGTAGTCCTGTCCTACAAGGCGTGGCAGCGGCTGTTTGACAGCAGCCCGGACGCATTGGGGCAGACGATCGTGCTGAACGACCAGCGTCGCACTGTGATTGGCGTCATGCCCCCGCGATTCGGCTGGTGGACGAACGATGGGGGCTGGGTGCCCTTGGCCATGGACCTGCGCGCCGACCCCCTGGTGAACGACATCGTGCGGCTGCGGCCGGGCGTCTCGAAGCAGACCGCCGAGCAACAGTTGCAGGCC
The DNA here is from genome assembly GCA_035501495.1 of Bryobacteraceae bacterium. Taxonomy (GTDB): domain Bacteria; phylum Acidobacteriota; class Terriglobia; order Bryobacterales; family Bryobacteraceae; genus JAIQFL01. The sequence goes on from DATJWB010000201.1 coordinate 1,270, forward strand.
TTGCACGTGCGCTTCGCCGAGCAACGCCCGAAGGACTACCCGCGCGACGGCTTCACTACCAACCTGCTGAATTACATGGATATCACGGTGGCATCCGGCGCCATGCACGCCAGCCTGACGCTGCTGTTCGCGGCGGTGGGTTTCCTGCTGCTGATCGCCTGCGCGAACGTCGCCAACCTGCAATTGGCGCGCGGCACGGCACGGGCGCGGGAGATCGCCGTGCGCATGTCGGTGGGGGCCGGGCGTGGCCGGGTCCTGCGCCAGTTGCTGACCGAGAGCGTGGTGTTGTCGGTGGCCGGGGGAGCGATCGGAATCCTCTTCGCAATGACAATTACCAGGGGCGTAGTGGCTCTGATGCCCGGCTTCTACGTGCCCAACGAAGCACGAATCGCGGTCAACGGATACGTGCTTCTGTTCTCGGTGGCCGTTTCCGTGCTGACCGGGATCCTGTTCGGACTGGCGCCCGCGCTCCACTGCTCGCGTCCGGACCTGGTGGAAGCTCTGAAGGAAGCGTCGCGGTCGGCAGGTGCCAGTGCCTCGGGCGGGCGTACGCGGAATCTGCTGGTGATCGCGGAGCTGACGCTTTCCGTGGTGCTGCTGATGGGAGCAAGCCTGACGATCCGCGGCTTCCTCCAGTTGGAGCGCACCGACCCGGGATTCCAGCCGGACCGGGTGCTGATGGCCGGGCTGCCGCTTCCGCCGAAGCGATATGCCACCTACGAGCAGCGGATCGCGTTCACAGAAGACTTGCTGTCGCGCGTGAAGACGCTTCCCGGTGTGCAGTCCGCCGCCATCGGAAACGGGGGGCTCCCCTTTGGCGGGCCGACCTCGGCCTATTCGATCGAGGGCCAACCCGCAGAACCATCCCGGCGAATGCTGGTGGGCCTGATCAGTGCGGGTTATACCCGGACGCTCGGAATTCCGCTTCGTGCGGGCCGGGACCTGGACGATCGCGACGTGGCGCATGGCGAACCCGTGGCACTGATCAACGAGACCGCGAGCCGCTTGTGGCCGGCGGGAAAGAGCGCGATCGGCACGCGGCTGCATCTCGATGTGCTGGTGAAGCCGGGCGGCGACGTGCTGGTTCGCGGGCCGGGCGTTGCTGATGTCCTGGTGGTGGGGATCATAGCCGACACGAAGAACGCGGGGCTGCAGAGCGCGCCCGACCCGGCCGTGTTCGTGCCCTACACCGTGGTAGCTCCGCCGGGGCGCACCTTGGCGGTGCGCACGCAGGACAATCCTCTGCTGCTGCTCAACGCAGTCCGGCAACAGGTGCAAGCCATCGACAAGGACCAGCCGCTCGGACGGCCGTTGACGCTCGAGGAAGTGCTCGGAACGGAGACCGTCCAGCCGCGGTTCAACATGGCGCTCTTCAGCTTCTTCGCGGTGTTGGGCCTGACTCTGGCGGCGGTGGGAATCTACAGCGTGGTCTCCTACATGGTAGCGTCGCGGACCCACGAGATCGGGATCCGGATGGCCCTGGGGGCGGAGCGCGGCGATGTCGCGGGCCTGATGGTGTGGATGGGGGGCCGGCTGGTACTCATCGGGTTGGCGGCGGGATTGGCGGGGAGCTTCGGGATTTCGAAGCTCCTGCGCAGCGAGGTGTTCCAGGTGCCGGCTTCGGACCCCCTCTCGATTCTGGGAGTGGTCACCCTGCTGGTGGCGACGTCCCTGATGGCGTGCCTGGCGCCCGCCCGAAGGGCCGCGCGGCTGGATCCCGTAAGGGCGCTGCGGCACGAGTAAAGTTCACTTCGCTCGCGGTGGCGGCTGCTGTTCCGGTTCATACCCCGTGCAGGAGAGGACTGGCAGCCTCGGGTACCTGGCGAAGCCGGGATCCTCGAGCGATTTGACGCACTGGTAGAACAGGCTCCCGCGGTCGCTCCGGATGCGGCGGGCGAACCGGCAGCCGGCACACAGACCAGGGTGGATTTCTGTTTGCGGCAGGGCAATGCCTCGTGCTGCGAATCGCTACTCTTCCATGACGTCGGCAAGTGGCATAACGTTTTGGGGTACCTTCTTCACCAAAAAAAGCCTGAACAGGCTCCCAGCCAAGCGAATATTCAGATATGAGCCCAAGCCGGTGCCGGAGACAGCTCTGCTCCGCAATACTTGCAGTCTTCGTGCTACCGATCCTGTCGCATGCTCAAAGTCCGGGCGGCGAGATCCGGCTCGAAGTGAAGGACCCTTCCGGTGCGGCCATGCCGGCTTCGGGCCGGCTCGAGAATCTGCGGAGCGGTGCTGAAACCTCGTTCCAGAGCGGCGCGAATGGGACGTTTACGCTTGGGAACTTGAGCTATGGCCGCTATCGGTTGGTGATCTCGAGTCCTGGATTCACCACGCAGTCCTTGCTCGTCGAGGTGCAGTCGAGCCGCCCCGTGTTGCGCACCATCACCATGGCGCTTGGAATGGAATCCGCCAAGGTCGATGTGGTTGCCGCAACCCCGCTCGCCGGGAGTGGACTCTCCGCCCTGGAAATACCGGCTCCCGTCCAGAGCGCCACCGCACGGGATCTCAACAACAGCGGTTCTCTGGAGCTGTCGGACTTCTTGAACCGGCGCCTGAACGGCGTCAACATCAACGAGAACCAGGAGAATCCGTTCCAACCCGACTTGAACTACAGAGGGTACACGGCCTCGCCCCTGTTAGGAACGCCGGAAGGGATTTCGGTTTATATGGACGGCGTACGCCAGAACCAGCCGTTTGGCGACGTGGTGAGTTGGGACCTGATTCCTCGCATCGCGATCTCGGATGTCACACTGGTGCCGGGATCGAATCCGCTCTTTGGCCTCAATTCCCTTGGCGGCGCGGTGTCGATCGAAACCAAGGACGGCCGAAGCAAACCAGGGACATCCATCTCGGTCTACGGCGGGAGTTTTGGCAGGCGGGCGGTGGAATTCGAGCATGGCGGAAGCACCTCCAAGGGGCTGAACTGGTATGTTGCCGGTAATCTGCTGCACGATGACGGATGGCGGATCCGATCGCCTTCGGATGTGCGGCAGACGTTCGGCAAACTCGGCTGGCAGGGAGCCAAAACCATCGTCAGCATCAGCTTCGCCTATGCTGACAACTACCTTACGGGGAATGGTCTTCAGGAGCAGCGCTTCCTCGCCAGGAACTATGCCAGCGGATACACCTACGGCGATACCACCACGAACCGCTCACCCTTTGTCAATCTCAGCGTGCGGCACGCCGCCAGCGGCGCTCTGACGTTTTCCGGCAATGCGTATTTCCGCTATATCCGCGCCGATTCCGTGAATCCCAATCTCAACACCGACTCGCTCGATGAATCGGTTTACCAGCCGACCGCCGCGGATCAGGCCGCACTCGCCGCGGCCGGTTATACCGGATTCCCTACGAGCGGCGCAAATGCCTCCAATACGCCGTTTCCTTATTGGCGCTGTATCGCGCAGGGCCTTCAGTTCGCGGAACCCATCGAGAAGTGCGATGCCATCATCATCCGATCGTTTACCAAGCAAAACAATTACGGCATATCCGGACAACTTACCTGGTCCGCCACGCGCGGCGGCCGCCGCAACCAGTTCACGGTTGGCGCCGCCTGGGACCGGAGCAGCCTGACGTTTCAACAGGCGGCGCAATTCGGGTACATCAATCCCGACTACACCATCACTCCCATCAATTCCTACGAGGATGGCTCGACCAACAGCAACGGCACGCCGGTCGATACACGCGTGAACCTGCACGGGCTTCCGCAAACGTGGAGTATCTACGCCACCGACACCTGGTCGATTGGAAACACCTGGAGCTTTACGGTCTCCGGGCGTTACAACCGGGCGGCCATCGATAACCGCGACCGCATTGACCCCGGCGGAGGCCCTGGTTCCCTCGACGGACAATACGTGTTCGACCGGCTCGACCCCTCCGCCGGCGTCACGTTCAGCCCCACGCATTTCGTGAATCTGTATGCCAGCTATGCGGAGAGCAGCCGTGCGCCCACGTCCATCGAACTCGGTTGCGCCGACCCGGACAATCCGTGCAACCTGCCAAACGCGCTGGCCGGCGATCCGCCGCTCAAGCAAGTGGTCACGCGGACCTTCGAGGCCGGAGTCCGCAGCGGGCAGGGCGAAAGCCATCTGAACTGGAGCGCCGGATGGTTTCGGGCCACCAACGACAACGACCTCCTGTTCGTCACTTCCAATGTGACGGGCAACGGATATTTCAAGAATTTCGGTCAGACCCTGCGGCAAGGAGCCGAAGCTCACTTGAGTGGCCGGATTGACCGCGTCACGCTCGGCGGGAATTATACGTTTCTGCGGGCCACGTATGAGAGCCCGGAGACGTTGGACGGCTCCAGCAACAGCACCAATGATTCCGCGCTGGCGGGTTCTCCCGGGATGGACGGCGTAATCCAGATTCAGCCCGGAGATCGGATTCCGTTGATCCCCCAACATATGTTCAAAGCCTTCGCGGATGCGCAGATTACCCGCAAATTCTCCGCGGACCTCGACTTTATCGCGGTGTCCAGCTCATATGCTCGCGGAAACGAGAATAACCAGAGCAGGCCGGATGGGATCTACTACCTTGGGCCGGGAACCTCTCCAGGGTACGGCGTCCTCAACCTGGGAGCCCGTTACCAACTGCAAAAACGTGTGCAGCTCTTCGCCCAGATCAACAACCTGTTGGACCATCACTACTTCACGGCGGCCCAGCTTGGGCCAACGGGGTTTACGAACCAGGGAGCCTTCATCGCACGGCCCCTTCCGCCAGTCGATGGGAACTACCCGATCGTACATGCCACGTTCTACGCTCCAGGAGCCCCGATCGGCGTGTGGGGCGGCATACGGTTCAGCTTCTGAGAGTATGCTGGAAATGAATGTCCATGGGCGACGATCCGCCGGAATCCGCGTGGAGGCTCCCGATTCCCGGAGCGATCGACGGGAGCCGCGAGGCGCCGGCGTCGCCTCTGGTGGAAGAGGTGGTCAGCCTTTTCGATCAATTGCGGGATCGATTGCTCCGCTACGTGATGAGCTTCGGCTTACCAATCGCGGACGGAGAGGATATCGTCCAGGAGGTATTCCTGGCGCTGTTTCGACATTTGCAGCAAGGACGCTCCCGAAGAAATCTTCGCGCGTGGGCGTTCCGGGTCGCTCACAATCAGGCGCTGAAACGGCGGGGGCAGGTACGTGCCGGAGTTCAACAACTGCCGGACGAAGGAACTCCCGCGGCGGATTCGGTGCCCGACACGAGCCCCAGCCCGGAAGACCAGGCGGCCGGCAATCAAAGACGACAGCGTGTTTTGGCCGTGGTGAGCGCGCTGCCGGAACAGGACCGTCGCTGCCTGACTCTCAGAGCCGAAGGTCTTCGCTACCGGGAAATCGCCGAAGTCCTGGGGATCTCGCTAGGGGCGGTTTCCCTTTCGCTGGAACGGTCTTTGGCGCGTTTGGCGCGCGCTGCCCAATGGTGATGTATGTGGTTTCGAGAAACTCATCCGACTGATCAGGATCTGGTGCTCGCGGCGGATGGAGAGTTGCCGGCCCGCCGCGTCGAGCGGTTGCGCAAGCATCTGGCGGGCTGCTGGGAGTGCCGGGTGCGCGCCCAGGAGTTTGAGGGGGCCATCGGGGAGTTCGTGCACCATCATCGGCGCCAGCTCGATCCGTTGTTGCCGCCGGCGCCGGGCAGTCGCGCGTTGCTCAAGGCGCGGCTCGATGAGCTCGCTTCTGCCCATCCGTCGTCCTGGAGGCAACCCTTGATTGGGCGGCTATGGATTCCCGTCGCGGTGAGCGCAATCGTCCTGGTGCTGGCCAACCTCACGGTCTCCCACCGGTGGACGGCGCGGCAGCAACCAACCCTGTACGCCCGTTTCGTACCGATCTCCTTTCCGGCAACGGAGCTGACTCCAGGGGTGGCCCGGGCCAAGACCAGAGACCAGGTGTGCCGGTCCAACGAGGGGAAGAATCGTGACGTTCCCGCGGCACTCCGCCGCAGAGTCTTCGAGCTGTACGGAATGCCCGGCGCGGATCCCATGGCATATGAGGTGGATTACCTGATATCGCCCGCACTGGGCGGTGCTGACGATATTGGCAATCTCTGGCCTCAGTCCTACGCCGCCACAATCTGGAATGCTCGTGTCAAGGACGCCCTCGAGGATCGGCTTCACGACCTGGTCTGTCGCGGAGATGTTGACCTGGCGACGGCGCAGCGGGAGATCTCCACCGATTGGATCTCGGCTTACAAGAAGTACTTCCACACAGACAGACCCGTCGATTGAAGCTGGTTTCAGTTGGCGCGTTAGGGACAAGTTGTCCCAAGCACTCCGGCGCCTGCAATCCAAACAAAGGAATTAGCTGACACTGTGGGACATGCTGTCCCGGTTCTTCCGTGTCCCGAGGATTACGGCAACGAAATGAACGGCACCTTCGCGGCGTTCATCGACTGGGATGAGTATCGGATCGACGGCGGCCCGGGCGGCCGTCGATTATTGCGGGTCCGGTCGTGCAAGCTCACCGGCATGCTGCCTTCGGCGACCTTTTGGACAGCAGACGACGTCCGCAATGCAACAACCCGTGTGGAGATGGCTGCGCGGCCGCGCCCGGAAATGAGAGCGAAGCGCGATGCGGCGTTGATGGCCGGTTGCCCCCGGGTTTTAGTAGACTCTATGGCGTGAAGATTCTCGGGCATCTCTTTTGGGCGGCCGTGGCCGTCGCGGCTGCCATCTGCCTGGGCGGCATTGCCTTCAACCGCGGAGAGCATATCAACAGCCTTTGGCTGGTACTGGCCGCGGCCTGCAGCTATGCCATCGGGTATCGTTTTTACGCCAAGTTCATCGCCGCGCGAGTGATGACCCTCGATGACCAGCGCGCCACCCCTTCCGAGCGCCTGCGCAACGGCCACGACTTCGAACCCACCAACAAGTGGATCGTCTTCGGGCATCACTTCGCCGCGATTGCCGGCCCCGGGCCGCTGGTGGGACCCGTCCTGGCGGCGCAGTTCGGCTATCTTCCGGGCACCCTCTGGATCGTCATCGGAGCGGTGTTGGGAGGGGCCGTGCAGGACTTTGTCATCCTGTTCGCCTCCATGCGGCGTGACGGCAAATCGCTCGGCAAGATGGCGCGCGAGGAGATCGGCAAGGTCGGCGGCATGGTAGCGCTGGTCACGGTGCTGATCATCATGGTGATTCTGCTGGCAGTGGTGGGCCTGGTGGTGGTGAACGCGCTGAAGGGCAGCGCCTGGGGTACGTTCACGATCGCGGCTACCATGCCCATCGCCCTGTTCATGGGCCTGTATCTTCGCTATTGGCGGCCAGGCAAGGTGCTGGAGTGTTCGGTGATTGGCTTCATGCTGGTGATGGCGAGCATCTTCGCGGGGCGTTCGGTAGGCGAGTCGGCGAGCCTCGCTCCGGTGTTCACGCTGTCCGCCATGGCGCTCGCCATCGGCATCATCCTTTACGGATTCCTGGCCAGCGCGCTGCCGGTGTGGCTGCTGCTCGCACCGCGCGACTACCTCAGCACATTCGTGAAACTCGGGGTGGTGCTGATGCTGGGTGTGGGGATTCTGTTTGTCCGGCCGGAGCTGCAACTTCCCGCATTCACGCGGTTTGTGGACGGCACGGGCCCGATCTTCGCCGGCAAGATCTTCCCCTTCTGCTTCATCACCATTGCGTGCGGCGCGATTTCGGGATTCCACTCGCTGATTTCGTCGGGCACCACGCCCAAGATGATCGCCAAAGAGACGCACGCCTGGCCGGTCGGATACGGTTCCATGCTGCTCGAAAGCTTCGTCGCCATCATGGCGATGATCGCGGCATGCGTGCTCCAACCCGGCGTGTATTTCGCGGTGAACTCCCCGGCCGGAATCGTCGGCACGACGCCCGAAGCGGCTGTGAGCATGATTTCATCGTGGGGCTTCCCGGTCAGCGTGGGCGACATGGCGACGCTGGCTCGCAGCGTGGGCGAACAGACGCTCTTCTACCGCACCGGCGGCGCTCCGTCGCTGGCGCTCGGGATGGCCCACATCTTTGCGCGCAGCGGCGGCGGGCAGGCGGTCATCGGTTTCTGGTACCACTTCGCCATTATGTTCGAGGCGCTCTTCATTCTGACGATTATCGACGCCGGGACGCGCGTCGGGCGATTCATGCTCCAGGATCTGCTGGGGCACGTGGCGGAGCCGCTCGGCCGCACCAGTTGGATGCCGGGAGTGATCGGCGCCAGCGCGGCGGTGGTGGGCGGATGGGGCTATTTTCTGATTCAAGGCGTGCGCGATCCGCTGGGCGGCATCAACTCGCTGTGGCCGCTGTTCGGGATTGCCAACCAGTTGCTCGCGGGAATCGCCCTCTGCGTGGCCACCACCATTCTGCTCAAGATGCACCGCACGCGCTTCATGTGGATCACCTGCGTGCCGCTGGTCTGGCTGGTGAGCGTGACCTTCGCCGCAGCCTGGCAGAAGATCTTCTCGCCGATACCGGCCATCGGATTCCTGGCCCAGGCCGAGCGGCTGGAAGCCACCCTGCGGGCGGGCACCGCCGCCAACGTGGGGGCCACTCAGACCCTGATCTTCAATGCCAAGCTCGACGCCGTGATTTGCGGCGTCCTGATGGTGTTGGTGGCCACCGTTCTGCTCGATTCGCTCCGCGTCTGGATCGCCATCCTCAAGGGCACCAGCGAATCGCGAGTGAGCGAGGCGCCATTTGTTCTCTCACAGTTGCGGGCGGAGGAATTATGAAGCGTCTGGGAAAGCTGATTCTGGCGCTCCTACGCGAGTTGGCGGACGAGAGTGCTTATCAGCGGCATTTGGCGGCACACGGCCGGGCCCATTCCGGCGACGAGTGGAGGCGATTCTCGGAGGAACGGCTGAAGGCGAAGTACGCTCGGGCGAAGTGCTGTTGATCAGCAATAAATAATTGCGCCCCTCATTCATGCCAGGAATTACAATCGCGGCATGATGAGGTTGTTTCCGGCCCTGCTCATCCTGTCGGGGATGACTTCCCAGGCCGCGGTAACCGGCCGCCAGGCGGACCTCGATTTTGTCGCAAACCAGGTCCCCAAGCTTCACGCCAATTTCTTCTTCCAACTCGACCCCGCCAGGTACCAGCAAGCTGTCGCCCAGATAGCCGCCAACATCAATACTCTGACGGACGCCGAATTCTACGACCAGCTCACGGCCCTGATCGCCATGGCTGGCGACCCTCACACCGCGATCTATTTAAATGGAACCGCCGCGGCGGCGGCCGGGTTTCAGCAATTCCCGCTGCTCTTCCGATGGCTGGACGACGGAGTTTTCGTCACGGCAGCCTCGCCGGACTACTCGCGGGCATTGGGTGCGCAATTGATCCAGGTCGGCGATGCACCCATCGATCAGGTGGCCGCGCAATTGGCGACGCTGATTCCACATACTAACGACCAGTGGGTGCGCGCCAATGCCCAGGCCTACCTGCGCGGACAGCAGATCCTCCAGGGATTGCACCTGGCGCCTGCCGGAACTGCTACGCCGCTCACCTTTCGCACCCTGGCGGGCGATGTCTTCACCCTCAACGTGATCCCTGGAGCGCTGAGCGCGCCCTCGTACCTGCCCGACCCCAACGCCGGGACCTATCCTCTCTACCTCCGGAACACCAGCCAGAACTACTGGTTCCTCTACGAGCCGCAAGACCGGCTGCTCTATTTCAAGTACAACGCTTGTACGGACGTGACAGGGAACCCCTTCTCCACATTCGCCGCCAACCTGCTGGCGACCTTGGACTCCAACCCGGTTGACACCCTGGTCTTCGATTTCCGGGGCAACGGCGGCGGCAACTCGGCGGTCTGGAATCCCCTGATCGACGGCGTTTCCCAGCGCATTCCGGCCCTCCTGTCGAACCCGCGATTCCGAACCTATGGCGTAATCGATAAGGGCACGTTCTCTTCCGGAAGCCTGGATGCCATGATCATGAAGCAGCCCGTCCCTCCGGAAATACAGGCGCTTTATCCGCAAGTAGACTTCGCCACGGTGCTGCAGATGATCGGAGAGCCGACCGGAGGGGCCACTGGCGGTTATGGGAACGTGATCCCGTTCACGTTGCCGTCTTCCGGTCTCGTGGGTCAGTACTCCACGCAATACATCAATACCCCGAGCTACATCACTCCCGCCCCGTGGTTCGCTCCCGATATCGCCATCAGCGTACGCTCGACCGACTTCTTCGCGCGCCACGACCCGGTGATGGCCGCGATTCTGGCTCGCACGGAGAATCCGCCGGCGGCGCCGTCCGGCAGCGCGATCGTGGTCAATGGCGCCAGTTTCCGCAGCGATCACGGGCTGGCTCCAGGATCGTTTGCGTCGGCGTTCGGCACCTTCTCGCAAACACCCGATCAGATCCTGGTGGGTGGCCTGCCTGGACAGATTGCGTCCGCCACCGCATCGCAAGTCAACTTCATTGTGCCTGCGTCCGCACCTTTGGGGACTGCGGCCGTCTCGGTCCGAGGGCAGGGCAAAGAATTGGCCACCGGGCAGGTAACCCTCACGGCCGCCGGGCCTGGGATCTTCGTGCTCGCACCCGATCCCGCGCAACCAGGCGCCGTGGAGAACCAGGACTTCTCGGTGAACAGCGGCGCGAACTCCGCGGCGTCCGGTTCGATCGTCAGCGTGTACGCCACGGGGAACGGTCCGGTGGATGGCACAGGCAATGCGCCCGTGAGCGTCTTCTTCGGCGATGTCCCGGCCGAGGTCGTCGCCAGCATCCCCTTGTCGCAGTATCCCGGCCTCTGGCAGATCAATACCCGCGTGCCGGCGGGACTGGCCGGACAGTGGCCGCTGTTTGTGATCGCACAGAGTCTCGCGAGCAATGCGGTGACTGTCGCGATTCACTGACGGTTCAGCCTGCCCGCGACAGCCCCTGCGGTGCCCGATCCGGAATATACTATCAGCATTGTTTTCATTCCAAGTGAGGGGCACCATGGGCTTAGCAGGCATCCGATCCATTCGTTCTCTTGGCCTCGTTTCGTTCTGGATCAGTTGGGGAAGTGTAATTGCGCAGGTTCAATCGGGAGGCTCGCAGCCGAACCTGGCGATCCTTCCCCGGCCGCGACCGGCGGCCGAAGGCCTCCCGAACTCCACGTTCCGGTTGGACGTGAAGCTGATTCAGGTTCCCGTGCGGGTAAGCGATCTCCGGGACCATCCGGTGATGAGCCTGGACAAATCCGCCTTCCGTCTTTTCGAGGACGATGTGGAACAGCAGATCGCGACCTTCTCGATCTCGGATACGCCCATCTCCACCGGCCTGGTGTTCGACTCCAGCCGGAGCATGAAGGACCGCATCGCGGACTCGCGCGCGGCGGTCGCGCAGTTCTGCACCACCTCGCTTCCGGGCGATGAGTTTTTCGTGGTGCGGTTCAGCGACAACGCCGAACTGATCAGCCCCTTCACCACCGACACAGCCGAGATCCAGAAACAGTTGAGCCTGCTCCAGCCGCACGGGTGGACCGCGATGATCGACGCGATCTGGCGGTCGGTGGAAGAAATGCGCAAGGCCCGCAATCCGCGGAAGGTTCTGCTGGTGCTCTCCGACGGCGGTGACAACAACAGCCGATATTCCGAAAACGAGCTTTTCTCTCGGGTTCGCGAAGCCGATGTGCGGGTGTATGCAATCGGCCTGTTCCAGCGGCCGCGCTATCTGGAGAAACTGGCGGACGAAACCGGTGGCCGCGTGATCTGGGTCCACAGGCTGAGCGAATTACCCGGGGCCATGGAGGCTGTCAGCCAGCAGATCCGCCACGAGTACCTGGTGGGCTACTTTTCGAACCATCCGCCCAACGACGGAAAGTATCACAAGGTGCGGATCGAGGTGCAGCCGCCAGAGGGAATGAAGCAGGTGCACGCCGCATGGAGGCGCGGCTACGTCGAACGGTGATGGTGGCGCGGGCACGCGAGCCCTCACCGCGCCAAATAGACGAACCGAAGCACGAACAGCGCGGTCAGCACCCAAACGAACCAGGTCACCTGCCGCCACTTCCCGCGCAAAAGCTTGATGAGCGTGAACGCCGTGAAGCCGAATGCCAGCCCGTTCGCAATGCTGAACGTCAGGGGAATGGCCATCATGGTAAGAAAGGCCGGGAGCGCCACTTCGGGATCGTCCCAGGCAATCTCGCCCACCACCGCCATCATCATGCCTCCGACAATGATCAGCGCGGGGGCGGTCGCCGCGGCGGGGATCGCCCCGACCACCGGCGCCACAAACAGCGCCGCCAGGAACAACAGCCCGGTGATGATCGCGGTCACTCCGGTTCGTCCGCCCGCCGCCACGCCCGCGGCGCTTTCGATATAGCTCACCACAGTGGAGGTCCCGGTGATCGATCCCACAACCGTCGCCGCGGCGTCGGACAGCAGAATTCTGTTGACCCGGGGAATCTGGTGCGCCTTGTCGAACAATCCGGCCTTCTTTCCCACCGCCACCAGGGTCCCGATGTTGTCAAACAGGTCGATGAAGAGAAAGACGAAGATAATCTCCAGAAACCCGATCCGCAGGGCGGCCGGGACATCCAGCTTCCCCGCGGTGGCGGAGAGATCAGCCAGGCTGTAGAACCGCGGGTTCCACTTCGCGACGCCGGTGATCAGCCCCGCGACCGTAGTGGTCAGAATGCCGATCAGCATCGCCGCGCGGACGCGCCACGCCATCAGCGCGCCGATGAGAAGCAGGCCGAACAGCGCGAGCGCGGTGCTCTTGTCATGCAGATTGCCGAGAGTCACGGTCGTGGTCGGGCTCGCGGCGATGATTCCGGAGTTGCGGAAGCCGATGAGCGCGATGAACAGGCCGACCCCGGCGCCCACTGCCGCGTACAACTCCACCGGAATCGTCATAATAATCAGTTGCCGGATGCCCAGAATCGTCAGCACGAAGAACGCTACCCCGGAGATAAAAACGGCCCCCAGTGCCGCCTGCCAGGGCACTCCCATGCCCTTCACCACCGAGTAGGTGAAATAGGCGTTCAGCCCCATCCCCGGCGCCAGCGCGATGGGATAGCGGGCGAGGCCGCCCATCAGAAAACTTCCGGCGGCGGCGGAAAGACAGGTTGCGGCAGTCACGGCGGCCAGCGGCATTCCGGTCTCGTGCAGAATCGCGGGGTTGACGAAGACGATATACGCCATCGTCATGAAGGTGGTGAAGCCCGCCAGGATTTCGGTCCGCCAGGTGGCACCCAGCCTGGCGAATTCGAAATACTGCTCCAGCCGTTGTCGGAGGACCATGTCGGATCAGGCGTTCGGGGGGGAGTCCGGCTTTTTCAGCCGCTTTTTCATACGCAGCTCATTCTTTTGTCCCGGCACCATCTGGTATTGCACTTCGTCCATCACGGTGCGGATGAGATGCATGCCGAACCCGCCGCTCTTACGCCTGCTGGCAAGTTCCTTTAGATTAGGCTCCTCGATTTTGGTGGGATCGAAGCCGCGCCCCGTATCGACAATCTCGATCTGGACACACTCCGGATCGATCGTAGCCTTAACCCTCACCTCGCGCGTGTCGTCCGACCCGTAGGCGTGCTCGATCACGTTGGCACAGGCTTCGTCCACGGCCAATTCGAGCTTCACGAGTTCGGCGCCGCTCATTCCGGCGCGCTGCCCGATGCTCCCCACGAAGTCCCGGATCATGGCCAGGTTCTCGGTCGAGGAAGGCACGTGCAGCAGGAAAATACGTTCCAGCGAATCCATGTTCAACTCTCCCTCGTGGGGGCCTCGGCAAACCGCTGCAAGGCTGCAGGCTGGTCCGCCAGGATGTCGAAAAGGGTGGGGAAGCCGAGAATCTCGAAGACCTGGTACACGTTGTCCGTAACCGAGCAGATTTTGATGTCCCCGTTGGCCGCGCGAACGTCCTCGATGAAGCTCATGAAGACGCCGAGTCCCGCGGACGAGATGTAGGTCAGACCGGCGCAGTTTACGACGATCCGGTATCGGCCCCCCTGAATCTCCTCCTCGATCGCCTTCTCGAATTGTGGGGCAGTGTGGGCATCCAGGTAGCCTTGGAGCGCCAGCAGGGAGATGTCGCCCTCCCGGGACCGCGCGACAGCGAATGATTGCGCCAAACATTACCTCCGATTGATCATTGTGGCACGGTTACCACGTGGCGCAGACAGCCCGGCGTGTCCGCCCTGCGTTCATTCCGCGCCCACGCGCACCACCACAAGGGTGATGTCGTCCCTCGCCGGAGCCGCGCCCATGAAGGCCGAAAGATCCTGCAGAATGGCGTCGCGGCTCTCCAGCGCCGACCGGCCGTCGGTGTTCTCCACCGCGCGCATCAGGCGGGCCTCGCCGAACTGCTCCATGGCGTGATTCACCGCCTCGGTCACGCCGTCGGAGTAGAGCACCAGCGCATCTTCCGGCTCCAGTTCCAGCTCTTCGATCCGCAGAGTGGCGGTGAAGCGCTCGCCCGGGGTCATTCCCAGCCCCAGCCCGGGAGGTTTCACCAGCCTGGTTTCGCCCTTCCGGGTGCGGCGCCACACCACGGGATTGTGTCCCGCCCGGCCGTACTCCAGCCGTCTTCTCGCGGCATCCAGCACAACCGCCGCCATCGTCACGAAGACCTTCTTGCGGCAGGCACGGTACAAGTGCAGATTGATCTGGACCAGGATATAGAGAAGCTGATCGCTTTCCCTTGAGACCGCGGCCAGCAGCCCCTTCGTCAGCATCATGTACAAGGCCGCCGGCACGCCCTTGCCCGAGACGTCCGCCACGGCAATCCCCAGGCGTCCGTCGGGAAGCGGGAAGAAGTCGTAGAGATCGCCGCCCACCTGCTGCGCGGGCTCGCACCAGCCGGCGACGGAGTATCCGGCCAATGGCGGAGGACAGCCGGGGAGGGCGTCCTGCTGGGCCTTCCGCGCTATTTCGAACTCGGCCTGCAAACGCTCGCGGTCGCTCCTGGCCGGCGCGTCGGCTTCCGGCAAAAAACCCGGGCCGAACGCCCGAGCCGCCGGTGTCTCCGGACCGCGAAGCGCCCAGTACACCGACGCCGCCATGACCGCCACCCCCACGGCCAGCGGCCAGATGGCCGAGGCTCGTGCGGAAGAAAGCGGCTGCGCCAGCAATAAGCACGGCACCACCGCCGCACGCGCGGCGACCGCGGCCGCAAGCACGGCCAGGAGATCGCACCGCAAGTAGATGAGGAGGTATCCCGCTAAAAGCAGCGCCGCGGCCGCCAACGAGGGTGCGGGCGCCTGGAACGGCGTCGAGTCCATCAGAACCAGGACGCCTGCCGGAACGAATACCAGCCAGAACCATGCGGGCTTCCGCAGGTAACGAAGCCAGGGATACAGGAATCCGAACAGTGCCAGCGCCGGAATGGCGGCGGAGAACCGCACGGCCACGATCGCGGGCAAGGGAGCAACCAGCGCGTCTACCCCGCGGGAGGCCAGATTGCTGCCCGGGAGGCGGAGAACGGCCACCAGGTAGGGAATCGCCGCAAGCGCGACTCCGCTCAGAATTCCGGTCTCCAACGATCCGGCCACGGCACGCCCGGAGATCCGCCCGCTTGCAATCTCGGCCATGGAGAACCACTTCTCGGCGTTCCCCTGCGAGCGCATCGCGGACCCCGCACCCGCCAATACCGGCAGCCAGAAGAACGACCAGAACACCGCGAAGTTCTCGCCCACCATGAAGAAAAACTGATCCGGGATGCTCTGCGTTCGTCCCACGAACTCCTGGTAGTAAGTTCCGCCCCAAAAACTGACCGCGGCCCAAATCACCTGCACGCCCAGCAGCACCAGCGAAATGCGCCAACGCATTCGTCCGCGGACCGTTTGCACGAAACAAGCGATCAGCGCGGCGGCCCAGACCGCGACCCCGACCCAGCCCGCCACCCTGGTGAGGACTGGTCTGCGCTTATATTGTTCTTCGAAGGCGTCCGGATAGGTGGGGCTGAGCGTTACCGACCGCACCACGCCCGCCTTCCGCTCCATTTTCAGGCTGGCGTGCAATCCGGCTCGATCCGGCTCCGTCCAGACGCAATCGTAGAGGCTGCCCCCGTCTTCCGATTCGCCGCCCGGCACAAATTTGCCCGGCCTCGAGCCGGCAAAGTCCGCCAGGACCGCCTCAGGAGCAGGGCTCGATGGCACTTCCGCTGGCGGGTGAGTCCATTTCCATTGGGCCGGCCTGCCATCCCCGAACAACGCCACCCGTATGATCTGTTTCCGTGCCGGCGCGATCAGCGTCACATTCACATGCAGAAGACCGAACGTCTTCGCGGCGGAGTCGTCCGGGTGCAACGCGAGGTACGCTTTGAGCTTCTGATCGGTCTGATCGGTGACCACGGCGCTCCATCCCGACGTATCGGCACCATATCGTGAAGCAAGTTGTCGGACCCGTTCGATGGCCTGGCCGCGCTCCAACTCGAGCGGCGATGCGGCGGATGGATCGAGACGTGGAAACCACACGGCCAAGGCGACAGCGCCGCCCAGACCGGCCATCGCCAGAACCGCGGCGAACGAAAGCGCCTTCAAACCACCACCTCGAGAACCTGCGCCGCGGGTTGCTCCAGGCGAATCACCACGGTGGTGACATCATCGAGCGGAGGCTGCGAGACGCGGCAGATGGCGGCGCGGAAGATCGCGGTATGCAGATCCGCGGCCGGCCCTTCGCGCGTTTGAGCCGAGGCATCGGTCAGGAACTTCCCCACCGCCTCGCGTCTTTTCTCGGCGATCTGGGCCGTCAGCCCGTCGGTGTAGAACACGATCGCATCTCGCGGCGCCAGGGCGGCGGCACCTTGCTGAATCGGCATCTCGCACCCTGCGCCCGCAGCCACCTCTTCCACCGCGCCGGTTCCGTTGATGGTCACGCGCGGCGATACACCGGTGCGGGCGTAGCGGAGCGTCGCGGCCCGCGCGTCCACCACTGCGTACAGCATGGGCACGCTGGCGCCCACGTCGCGAAGGGTGACTCCCAGAACGTCGCGAAGACGGCGCAACACCTCCACCGGGCTGAGATCCAGCCGCGCCGAATAGAGCAAATATCCCTTTGCCAGCGCGATGGGCATGGCGGAAGCCAGTTCGCGGTTGCCGCCTTCCGCCACGAAGATGCCCACACGATGATCGTCCAGGCCGAAAAAATCGTAGAAGTCTCCGCCCACCTCGCGCGCGGGAAAGCAGGAGCCTGCGATGGAGAGCCCGGCAATCTGCGGAGCAAGGTCGGGGAGCAGCCGCAGTTGCGCCTGGCGGGCCGCCCCAATTTCGGCCTGGAGCGAAAGGCGCTCCGCGAGGTGCCGCGCATAGAGCGGCCTGACCTCCCAATCCTCGTAGATCTTGCCGCGCTCGGCGAAATAGATCTGCACCAGCAGGAAGGCTACGCCTGCGTACACCACCGGCAGGCTGATGTCCGCCCAGAACGGCACCGCGGTGCTCCGGTAGATCAGGCGGCCCACCAGGTCGAAGGCCACAACCGCGCTGATCGAAGCCAGCAGATCTCCCCGGAAGAACGTGGTACACGTGACCGTCACGGAGACCAGTACGCTGATGATAAAAGTGCGCCACTGGGAGCTTTCGGCCGAAAGGAATGCGGAGAGCATCGTGCAAAGGGGCAGCAAAGCATAATAGAGCCCGTTCCAACGCACTCTGGGCCGAAGGAGCGCGATGGGCAGCAGCAGTCCAAAAGCCGCTCTCGCCACCGCATGCAGCGCGGTCTTGGAGAAAACCTCGCCCAGCGGAAACGCCGCAATCAGGCTGCTGACGATTTCGTTGTCTTCCAGGGGCCGCGCCGATCGGACCGCTACCAGCGCCAGGTTCTTCACGAGCAGCATCGCTCCCGCGAACGCTCCGCCCGCCAGAATCGACCGCGCCACATTCACCGAGAACACCTTCCCCGAAAGCAGCGTATCGAGGGAGGTCAACTTGCCTGGATAGAAGGTGCGAACATCGCCTTCTCCGGCTCCATATGCGATTCCGAAAAACCCGCCGAACAGCGAGAAGGCCACCACGAAAATCCCCAGCAGAACCGCCTTCTGCGTGGACGTGGGAGGAGCGCCGTTCACCGACAGAGTTCCCGCCACCACCCCGTTATAAATGGAGAACGTGCTGACGGCCACGAACACCAGCACCACCAGCATCGTGCGGCGGTAGGACACCTCTTTGTTGAAGGCCCGCCGCACAAAGCGGACGATGGCGTAAACTCCCATTGCGGCCATGTAGAGGCCGCCAAGAGCCAAGAGGCAATAGTAGACGGTAAGGCCCGGCTGGAGGAGTCTGAGGTAAGCGTAGTTCACTTTGACATCGCAGGCCTCCATGATCACGTGGTCGCCCGCCACCTCCACGCGGAAGGCTGCCTGGCCTTCCGAAAATCCGGGAACCGTCGCGCCCCACTCGAACATCCGGTCCTGTCTGGCCTTGTTGACCATTCGCATCTTGGGAGCGCCGAGTTGGAAAGACGATGAGGTTCCCAGAAAATCGCGCAGGAAGGAGGTGGCGGCTTGCTCGGCCTCGGCGTCGCTGGTGAGCGGCATGTCACCTCCCGGCTCATTAATGGAGAATCCGGTGACGCGGCCGGCGGGCGTCAATACCACGCGAATCCACTCTTCAGAAGAAGGCGCTCGAAACCTCACGGTCACAGGCGACGACGAGGCCACCTGTTCAAGCGCCGGCGGCCGGACATGCGCCAGCACCTCCGACATCTCGTCGTCCTTCTGTGTCCCAATGGTTACTGCCCAACCCTGTGCGTCGATGTGATGGCTGCGTGCAAAATCGAGGGCGATCTGAATCGCCCGGTCCCGGCCGAGCGTGAACGGGCTGTTCTGGCTGGGCAGTGACTTCGCCAGGTAGAAGCTGCCCAGGTATGCCAGCGGGGAGAGCGCCAGGACGGCAATCCACGCGGCGCGGCTCGCAAACGGACCTCTGGGCGAGGCCAAGGCTGACGGTAATGCTTCCATAGACCGCTCGGAGAATTCTTATAGTATACGGTCGAACGGGCTCCCGACGGCGGGCCCCGGCCGCGCGGCAATGGTTACATTCCCCAACCGGGCTGGCGGGCGGAGCGCTCCACTACCTTCGGGGCGTATATGGCCGCCACGCTCCGAATTTCCGATCCGTTTCCGAGCAGCACGAACGTGAGATTGTCGGTCCTATAATACTTTCGCGCGACCTGGTTCGCCTGCTCCAGCGTCACCGCATCCACCCTGGAGAAGAACGGATCGACCTCATCGCGCCAAAGCCCACACAGTTCGCGTCCCTGGCCTCTTCCCTACAGTTCGTGATGGAGGACCTTCCGCATCCAGGCGTTTCCGTGAAACTCGATGGTCACCAGATGGTCCACTCCAACGCTCACCCAACCTTCGTTCCGAGTTTGGTCATATACTCCTTACGGCGCGCATGAGCTTTGCCGAAGTCGCGAACCCGCACCTTTTCAGGTTGATCTTTGGGCCGCCATTCCCGGAGCGATACTCGAATTGAGCATTCCGATCTGGATGACTGCTACTCTCGCGGGTCTTCCGGTTGGCCTGCAGGGCTGTAGCCCAAGCGGTCCAGCAGGCGATCCACGGAACGGTAACTGAAAATGGTAAGCCACTGGTTCGACCAGTGAGACTTGAAAAGGTTTGACCGTTCCGGGAGTAGAATCCTCCTCAAGTGGCTTGATGACCAACGATGAGGAGGATGTAATGTCTGAGCTTTACCAGAGCCTCTCCCATTCCCAATGGGACTGCAAGTGCCATCAGACTATGGAAAATCTGCCCCAGTTGACGACGGGTTTGCCCGAAGATCACTTTCCGCCGTCGCCTGGGCACGAAAACAACATCCCTCCGAAGCACCCGGTGGCCTCTGTGATCGATCGGGCCTCACTTGTCCGAAGGGTAGACGAGCGCCGCCGCGGATTCGAGCGTCCTGTCAAAAACCGGGTCGTGACGCACGATGGCCAGTTCCTCGCGCATCAGCAGATAGTCGGTCGGCCGCGACAGGTTGGTGCAGTTCGAGAGGCCGTTCACCGTAATCACCAGCCGGTCCTCCTCGCGGACCAACTCCACCCCGATACCTTCTCCGCTGAGCTCCACGCGAAGTGAAGGGCCTCCGGGAGCGGCGGGAGTAACCTCCAGCTCAGTCTGAATACCGGCGGCCGACAGGGCATTCCGAATCCACACGCCCATCAACCGCGCCGCGACCGCTAATCCCTCCTCGGCACCTACCCGCACCTTCCTGATGTTCTGCAGTCTGGCCAGGTATTCCTGATTCTCGAAGACCTGTGAGAGCATCTCGCGCCAGCGCGTGAGACGAGTCCAGGAGAGATCTCCCAACAGCACACCGCTCCGGCTGACCACCGACATGCGCAGGGTCGCCGCCTCCGGGTCAGCCGCCCCATAGCTGTCTACAATCACCTTCCGCGCCATCGCCGCGATGCGGTAGAAGCCCGGCATGCTGAGGATCCGGGAGGTGCGGCACCACAGGATGACCGGCAGGTCCGGCACGGTGAGCGGCAGCACCACCGAGGGCAGATCCTCCAGAGAGGCGTCGGAAGCCGTCAGCTCAATCTGCTCGCAGCAGATCTGACGCCGCTGTCCGAACGGCATCCAGCACTGCTGGTAGACGCGCTCGCTCAGCGCGCGCTCCTGACCGCCGATCAGCTTGACGACAATGGCGCGGGCCGGGTGCTCGGGCATCAGGGCCGCCACCGTCTCTCCCAAGGCCTGCAGATCGTCGCTCTCTTCGGCCAGTACGACCAGGGTCATCGAGCAGGCGCGAAGCACGCCCGCGGCGGCGTCGCCCGCGCCTTCCTTGCTGGTGGTGACCCAGAGCTCCGCCAACTCCTTGAGGATTCGATCCGGCGAGATGGTCGTGCTCATTACGGTTTCCTCCAAACATGCCCGCGCTGCGCCAACATGTCATCGGACGCGGCCGGCCCCCAGGTACCCGCCGCGTAGTTCGAAAAATTATATTTGGTGTTGCGCCACACTTCCTGGATCGGCTCCACCACCGTCCAGCTTGCCTCGACCATATCCTGGCGCGTATACAGCGTCGCGTCTCCTATGATGGCGTCCAGGAGCAGCGTCTCGTAGGCCGAAGGCGACCGTTCGCCGAAACTCGATCCGTAGTTGAAGTCCATCGACACGGGCCGCAGCTTCATGCCCGAACCTGGCGTCTTGGAAAGGAACTTGAGCGAAATGCCCTCCTCGGGCTGGATCCTTACGATCAGCAGATTGGGGGCGCTGGCGCCATCGCCGTTCTCGAAAATGCGCAGCGGCGCCTGGTTGAACTGAATCGCGATTTCGGTAACGCGCTTGGGAAGCCGCTTGCCGGTGCGCACGTAGAACGGTACACCGGCCCACCGCCAGTTGTCCACGAAGAAGGTGGCTGCGGCGTAGGTATCGGTCTGAGAGCCCGGATCGACACCGGGTTCCTGGCGGAATCCAGGCACTTCCTGGCCGCCGATGCGCGCCGGTCCGTACTGCCCCGGCACGGTGTTTTGGCGGATTTCGTCCGGCGTCATCGAGCGGATCGAGCGCAGCAGTTTGGAGCGCTCGTCGCGCACCGAAGTTGCCCGGAAGCTGGCGCTCGGCTCCATGGCGATGGTGGCCATCACCTGCAGCAGATGATTCTGGATCATGTCCGCCAGCGCCCCGGCCTCCTGGTAGTAGGCGCCGCGCCCCTCCACGCCGATCGACTCCGCCGCTGTGATCTGCACGTGGTTCACATAGCGGCGATTCCACAGCGGTTCGAAAATGCCGTTGCCGAAGCGGAAGGCCAGGATGTTCTGCACGGTCTCTTTGCCGAGATAGTGATCGATTCGATACACATCCGACTCGGCGAATACTTCGTGCAGCCTGTCGCTCAACTCGCGGGCGCTCTCCAGGTTGTGGCCGAAGGGCTTCTCGACCACCAGCCGGCGCCATCCGTCCCCCTTGCCGAGTCCCGCCGAGCCCAGTCCTGAAGAGATCGATGCGTACTGGCTGGGCTGCGTCGAAAGATAGAACATCACGTTGCCCCCGGTGCGCCGGGATGTTTCGATCTCGGCCAGACGCTTGGCGAGCCGTTCGTACAAATCCTTGTCGCCAATATCACCGGCAATATAGAACAGTCCGCCGGCGAAGGCGTCCCAGACGTCGCTGTCGAATTTGGTGTCTTCGGAGAATCGCTTGACGGAGTCGAGCATCTTCTCGCGGAACTCATCGTCGCTCATCGCCGTGCGGGAGATCCCGACGACCGCAAACCCAGCCGAGAGCCGGCGGTCATACGCCAGCCGGTATAGTGCGGGCACGAGCTTGCGTTTCGTGAGGTCGCCGTTGGCCCCAAAAATCACAACTACACACTCCGGCACGCGCCTCTCGAAGCGCAGCGGATCCTGAAATGGATTCTGGATTGGCATTCAGTCCAAAATAACACGCACCGGGGGGCGCAACCCGGCGTGGCGTCGAGAATTTCCAGCTATACTGGCTGCGGGCCTGAAATATGCGGAACCTGGGTGCGGCTTTGCTGATCGCAAGTTTGGGCGTGGCTCTGGCTCAGGATTACGCGCGCCCGCCGGGCGGGTTGGAAGCCCCTCCCGATTTCCCGCCATCCTACCAGGTCCACATTTCTCCCAGCGGCATGACCAACCCCGGCGCTTCCACCACTGGTGGGAACTACTGGGTGGCGCGGGGCTGGCAGATCAGGAACATGATCGCCGAGGCGTGGAATGTCGAGGAGAGCCGCCTCGATATTCTGGCCCCCGCTGACCTCACGCGGCGCTATGATTTCGCGATGGTCCTGCCGCGGCCCGAGGAGCGCGACACCATCTACGCGTATGTGAGACGCGCCATCGAGGATCAGTTTCATCTGCGGATCGGATTCGAGCTTCAATCGAAGGATGTGTATGTTCTCACGGCGCCCGGCGGAATGTTGCCGGCGGTCAGAATTCTCCCCAGGGCCGACAACGGAAGCATTGCCAGCTCGCTGAATTTGACGGACCACTCCGTTTCGGCCAGGGAAGTCTCCATGGCGCAGTTCTGCAGCCTGCTGGAGCGCCTCTTGAACTCGCTGGTCATCGACGAGACGCATATAGACGGCCGCATGGACATCGACGTTCAAGGTGAAGGCCGAGGTCGTGCTGCTCTGATCGCGATGCTGCGCGACCATGTCGGGCTGGTCCTGACGCCGGGACGCCGGGACGTGCAGATGCTGGTGATTCGCGGGGAATGAACCGCGCCGCAGCCACCCGCGGCGCGGCGTATACTAATTCATTAGTATGTTCCGCGAACTGCTCCGGGGCCTGCGATGGCTCCGCAAAAACCCTCTGTTCACGGCGGTGGTAGCCGCCACGCTCGCTCTGGGAATCGGCGCCACCACCGCGGTGTTCAGCGTGGTAGACGCGGTCTTGCTGCGTCCGCTGCCGTATGCAGCGCCCGCCCGCCTCATCGGAATTGCCGCCAGCGCTCCACGGCAGCCTTCCATTGCGGTCCCCACGCAGGAATATCTGCGGCGGCTCGCGAGCGGCGATCTCTTTGAGCTTCTGGCGGCCTACCGCTACGATGTGGTGACGCTCACCGGCATCGAAGCTCCCGAGCAGGTGCTGTCCATCCGTGCGTCCGGTTCGCTATTCTCGGTCCTGGGTGTTCGCGCCCGGCTCGGCCGCACGCTCGTGGAGTCCGACGACCGCCCCGGCGCGCCATTGACCGCGGTGCTCAGCGACAAGGTATGGCGCGCCGTGTTCCACGCCGACCCGGGCGTGATCGGCAAGACGGTGCGTGCCGGCGAAGAGCCATTGACCATCGTCGGAGTGATGCCGCCCGAATTCGAATTCCCGGCGCCGGACAAGGAGATGTGGCTGCCGCTGCAACTCGACTCGGCCGCGACCGGTGCTCTGAGCGCTGTGGGCCGGATGAAGGGCAGCGCCGGGGTGGCGCAGGCCAACCTTGCCTTGGCAGTGCTGGCTCATCAGCTCGAGCAGGAAGACCCCGCTACGCGAAGCGGCTTGAAGATCCTGGCCACAGCGTGGAGCGAAGAGGTCACGGCCAAATCCGCGCACACGCTCGTCTTCATTCTGTCGGCCGCCGGTTTGCTGCTGCTCATTGCCTGCGCCAACGTAGCCAGCCTGATGCTGAGCCGCGCGGTCCAGCGGCAGAAGGAGATTGCCGTGCGCGCGTGCCTCGGCGCGGGATTCTGGCGCGTGGTGCGGCAACTGCTCGCCGAAAGCCTGGTGCTCGCGGTGATCGGGAGTGCTGCCGGAGTTGCCGTGGCGGTCGGGCTGTTGCGATACCTTTCGAAGCGCATCGCCGCGCTGCCCGTGGTGATGCCGCACATGCAACAGGCGACGATCACCGGGCGAGTGCTGGTCTTCAACGCGGCGGTGTGCCTGCTGGTCAGTTGCCTGTTCAGCGTGGTGCCGGTGCTGGTGGCGGCGAAGCTGGACTTGCAGACCAGCCTCAAGAGCGGCCGCGGAGTCGGAAGAGGGCGCGGCTCGTCGCGCCTGTTCTCTTCCCTCATCGCCTGCGAAGCAGGACTTTCGTTCCTGCTGCTCGCGGGCGCGGGGCTGATGGTGCGCAGCCTCATCCGTTTGCAGGAGTCCGACCACGGCTTCCGTCCCGACCATGTCCTGACCCTGCGGGTGCCCATTGGTTCGCTCATGCACCAGCGGCCCACCGGGTTCGAAACCAAGCCGCTGCAGATGGCCTACTTCCACCGGCTGCTCGATCGGCTGCAGTCCACTCCGGGAGTGCAGGCCGTTGCGGTGGTCAATAACCTGCCGCTCTCCGGATACAACACGACCCTCGACGGCAGCTTCAAATCAGCAAACGGCGAGAGCGCTTCGGGGGTGCGCGCGCGCACCGTGAGCGAGCAGTATTTCGCGGCTATGGGGATTCCGCTGCTGGCCGGGCGAGTGTTTACGGATGCCGACCGCGAAGGCTCGCGGCCGGTGGTCATTGTGAACGAATACATGGCCCACATCCTGTTTCCGAAAGGCGGCGCGGTCGGGCAGCCCGTCGAGACCGGGGGACGGACGGCCACGGTGGTTGGGGTAGTGAAGGATTCGGCCCAGATGGCATACGACACGCCGCCTCAAGCCGAAGTGTATCTGCCGTATCAGCAGACGTTCTTTGGGGCTTTTCTGGCGACCGTTGTCGTGCGGACCGAAGGCGACCCGCGGGCTGTCGCGGGAGCGCTGCAAAAAGGTGTGTGGGAGGTGAACCGCGATCAGCCCATCGTCAAAGTAGAGACCATGAACGACGTGATCGCCGATTCGATCTGGCGCCCGCGTTTCTCCTCGTGGGTGCTTTCGGTGATCAGCGGCCTGGCGCTGTTGCTGATGTCGGCAGGCGTGTACGGCGTGATTGCCTACACCGCCAGCCTGCGCGCGCCGGAAATCGGCATCCGGGTGGCGCTGGGCGCCGGCCCGCGAATGGTAGCCGGTGTCATCGTACGCGATGCCCTGATCCCCGTGCTCGCAGGACTCGTCCTTAGCGCCGCGGCCGCGCTACTGCTTCACCGGCTTCTGGCGAGCTTGTTGTACGGCATCAGCAGCGCCGATCCGTTCACGTATGCCTCGGCGGGCGCCGTGTTACTGGCAGTCGGGATTGTGGCCAGCGCCGGCCCGGCCTGGCGTGCCGCGACCGCGGACCCGGTGAAGGCGCTGCGCAGCGAATGATTCACAGCACGCGACTGACGCCGATCGTCTGTCCCACCATGCCGGCCGTTAACGAGCCCCGAATAACCATAGGCAATCTTCCGTATGCTCG
Organism: Bryobacteraceae bacterium; assembly: GCA_035501495.1. Classification (GTDB taxonomy): domain Bacteria; phylum Acidobacteriota; class Terriglobia; order Bryobacterales; family Bryobacteraceae; genus JAIQFL01. Next base: position 26,861 of record DATJWB010000201.1, read on the forward strand.
AGAAACATCTTAACCTTGCCTCTTGTGGCGCACTCCGCGCTCGAGGTGTTATATGTCCCGCAGGGTCCATGTCCTGGTGAAGAGTCTCCTGTTGGTGGTTGCCGTATTGGTGCTGGCGGCCGCGATCGTGCCGCAGGCCCGTCTGGCCATGGTTTGGGCGGCGGGACGCTGCCAGGGCTGTTCCCTGCACGATGCTCTGGCCAGCCATGCACTGTTGGTGAACATGGCCAGGGCCGGCGAGGAGATTGGCGCGGCCAGCAAGGTCATCGAGACCGACCCGCACGGGTTCGAATTGGTGGAAACGCCCATGGGGCGGTATTGGACGGTTCCCCACGACCGGTTCCTGAAATATACCCTGGGCGAGGAGAAGCTGGAGATTTACGACGGCGATGAAGTTGCCGTGAAATCGGGAGACGTAGTCCTCGACTGCGGGGCCAACGTGGGAGTATTCACCCGGACTGCGCTGAACCGCGGCGCCCGCCTGGTGGTCGCGATCGAACCCGCGCCGGCGACGGTGGTCTGCCTGCGGCGCAACTTCGAAAAAGAGATCGCCGACGGCCGCGTCATGGTGGTGCCGAAGGGCGTCTGGGACCACACCGACGTCCTGGACCTGGCCGAGGCGGGAGACGGCGACACCACGGGCGACAGCTTTGTTCTCGGCCAGGACGCAAAGTCTCACAAGGTGAAAGTGCCTCTGACCACCATCGATATTCTGGCCGGCGAATTGAACCTGCCCCGCGTGGATTTCATCAAGATGGATATTGAAGGCGCGGAGAAGCAGGCGCTCCGCGGCGGAACGGAGACCATCCGCAAGTTCCATCCCCGAATGGCCATCGCTTCCGAGCACCTGCCCGATGATGTGGTCGCGATTCCGAAAGTGGTGAACGCGATTTCGAAGGACTACACCATCCGCTCCTCGAGCTGCAAGGACGACTTCTTTCAGATCAAACCCGAAGTCTTGTTATTCCAGCCGAAGTAGTGCCGTGCAACCGGGGACTGCGGGTGCGGTGGCGCCCCGTGTTCGCTGCCGCTAAAGGTTCCGCCCTCTCCCCCAATGGTCTTCAAACAGGCCCTTCATGGCTTCCCCCATGCCGTCGTGATGGAAGACCACGGCCGTCCAGGTTGGCCGCGTGATCACAGGGTCGAGCAGCGCGATCATGCCATGCTCGCCGTCGAACAACGCCAGCTTCATCGGAAGAGAGTCCGCAATCCGAACCTCCACGCCGGCTGCCATGTACTCGCTGAGGCGCTGGCGATGCGCATCGTCGAGCGACGAGGCCTCCAGCAGAATCCGGCAGGCCACGCCGCCTGAGCCGGCCTGCTTCACCAGCTTCTCGTCGAGCGGATCCACCGCATACGGCGGGCGGGAAAACTCCAGGTATTCGTATTTAACTTCGGATAACATCCGCCGGTACTCCGCCGCGGTCTGGGCGGGCTCCGAAACGATCCGCAGAAAGTCCAGAGTTCCACGGCCGCCCTGCCCTTCGGAATAAAAGACCTTCAGATCGTCGATCAGACCCGCGCCGGCACGCGTGTTGTCGGTGAGTTCCTGCTCCAGTGTCTGACGCTTCCGGCCGAGATATCCCGGGATTGCCAGGGTTGGCTCGACCGCCGAAAACAGCTTGGTTTTCTCTTGCACCACCTGCGCAAATCCCTTTTCTACCAGGCTGTCCAGAACTTCATAGATCTTTTGTCTCGGAACGTGCGCCCGTGCCGCCAGTTCCAACGCCTTGAACTTGGGATGCCCGAGCAGTACCAGGTACGAACGCGACTCATAAGCATTGAGCCCAAGTTGTTGCAGTCTGCGCCAGAATCGTTGAAAATCAACCTCCGCCAATTCTTCGCTCATATTCTTTTCACCTTAACAAAAGCGGCCGGGGAAAGCTCGCCAAATTGATGCAACCAAACAGGAATCGAGCGCGACCGGGCGGGTAATCGAAGATCGTCGCCCCCTGCAGCGGCCGATTTCCGGGCTGGCGGCGGAATTTCCATCGGCTGCGGTGAGCCAAAATTAAGAATTCACCATTGGAGGGGGGTTACCCTATCACTAAGGAAAATCCGGATTTGACTTGGTACTTTTAGAACTCTACAATCGAGGAATAGTGGAAGTGTATGCCTGATAATAATGTCGGCAGCAATGGACCTATGTCCGGGGTGGTGATTCCAAACAAGTCCAAGATTCGCATCGTGGTGGCGGACGATCATCCCATTTTTCGGGACGGTTTGTGCAAGCTGCTGGGATTGGAGGAGGACTTTGAAGTAGTCGCCCAGGCACAGGATGGGAGGCAGGTCTTGGATGTCCTGCAGCAGTTCGAGCCGGATATCCTTCTGCTGGATCTCAAAATGCCGGGCTTGGACGGTTTGGCTACGCTGCAGCGGCTTCAGGCGGCCAGGAACAAGACTCGGGTCATTGTATTGACCGCGTCGGACGACAAGAACGAGTTCGTCCAAGCCATGAAACTGGGAACCTCCGGAATCGTTCTCAAGCAAACTGCGACCGAGTTACTCATCAAGAGTATTCGTAAGGTCCATGCCGGCGAAATCTGGTTGGATTCCCATACCACGGCCGCAGTCATCCGCACGTTTGTCGCGGCCGATGAAGCAGCCAACGCGGCTGCTCCTCCCGTTACGCAGGCGCAACAGTTGGCATCCGCTCCCCGCGACCGCGAGCGCTCGCCGCTCAGCCAGCGAGAGCGCGAGATTGTAGCTTTAGTCGCTCAGGGATTCAAGAACAAGGAAATGGCCGAGAAGATGTTCATCAGCGAACAGACGGTGAAAAACCACCTGCACAACATCTTCGACAAGCTCGGCGTTTCCGATCGTCTCGAGCTGGCTCTGTACGCGATTCACAACAATCTGCACACCGGCAGATGAGCCCGGTTCGGGGAGGCCTACACACCAACTCCGAATTCCTTTGCGCCGTATTCCTTCAGCTTGTTGTGCAACGTCTTCAGGCTGATACCCAGGATCTCGGCGGCGCGTGTCTTGTTGTTCCGGGTGTGCTCCAGGGTTCTCAGGATCAGGCCCTTCTCGGCCTCTTCCACGGTGGTTCCGATCTGGAACCGGACGCCTTCCTCCACAGCCGCGGCGGGTTGAGCAGGAGACGAAGATCCGGGCGCCGATGACCCCGGCGCCAGGGACAAGGGAGCCTGCGCGGCCGCCTGTCCCTGCAGAAATGCGGGCAGGTGCTGTAGTTCGATGGTTCCTTCCCCGGCCAGGATTACGGCCCGTTCCAGTACGTTTCGCAATTCGCGGACATTTCCGGGCCACTGGTGGCGGTCCAGCGCTTCGATCACCGCCGGTGAGATGTCGGAGACCCGACACTCGTGTTTGCGGTTCAACTCCACCATCAGCGCCTCGCCGATCGGCTTGATGTCCTCCCTGCGTTCGCGAAGGGGCGGCAGGTGGATGTGAAACACGTTCAGGCGGTAATACAAATCCTCGCGCAAATGGCCGCCTCGCACCGCTTCTTCCGGCACCTTGTTGGTGGCCGCCACCACGCGCACATCCACTTCGAACTCCGTCCGCCCGCCCAGGCGGCGCACCTTCGAGTCCTCCAGAATCCGCAGCAGCTTGGCCTGTGTCTGCATCGGCATCTCGCCGATCTCGTCCAACAGCAGCGTACCGTGCTGGGCGACTTCGAAGCATCCTGCCCGCCGCTCGCTGGCGCCTGTAAAGGAGCCTTTTTCGTGGCCGAAAAGCTCGCTCTCAATCAAGGTCTCCGGGAGAGCCGCGCAATTGATGGCCACGAACGGCCCCTGCCGGCGCGAGCTCAAGGCGTGGATGGTCCTGGCGATCAGCTCCTTGCCGGTGCCGCTTTCGCCGGTGATCAACACGCAAGCCTTACTCGGTCCGGCTTGCTGCAGGAGCGCAAAGATTTCCTGCATTTTGGGCGAAGTGCCCACCAGCTCGCCGAGCGAGCCCTTGTAGCCCAACTGGCGCTCCAGGTTCCGCTTCTCGGCGCGCAGGCTGGCATGATTGGCCGCGCGACGGATCAGAACCTCCAGGCTGCGCGGCTGAATGGGTTTCTCCAGAAACCAGTAAGCGCCCAGTTCGTGTACGGTCTTGACAGCCGTTTCGATGTTCCCATAGGCCGTCAGGACAATCGTGGGCGGCATCTCTCCCGATTCCTGTAAACGTTGCAGGAAGCCGAAGCCGTCGAGCCTGGGCATGTTCAGGTCGGTAAGGATGACGTCAGCGCTGGAATCGGCCAGTTTCTGGAGGGCTTCCTGGCCGTCGCCAGCGGTGTCCGCCATCATGCCCCAGGACGAGACCATCGCGGCCAGACCGCTTCTCTGGCTGGCCTCATCATCTACAATCAATACTTTCACGGGTTGATTCAAAGGTTTTGGTCCTTCGGAGGGTGTGCTCCAAACCCATTTTACGATGGCCCGGTCCAATTCGGAGAACAGCGTGCAAGGACTGTTTTGGGGGCTGGGGCGTTTTGCATCCCTTGGTGCGTCTCGCCGGTGTGGGATCGCGCGGTTCCGCCGGGCGCCATCAACCATCGGTTCGGCTTATAACAAAGATGATAGTATTAGAACTACATACCAGCGCGGGGAGGTAGTGGTTCCCCGGGGATGGCCGCGAAAACGCGGGAGGGAGGACAGTGCTAAGCTTAGTCCGCCAAGCCAGGCGACGCCTCTTCGGCAACGAGCTGTTGGCGCAGGGGGCGAATGCCGCCAGCGTCGCGCTGGGAGCTTTCATCCTGCTGCTGCTGGTCGGCACGCAGATTCTGAATTGGCAGTGGACTCTCGTGCTTCCCTCCGTAGCCGCGGCGGCCGGATTCTATCTGGCACGCCGGCACCTGCCATCTTTTTATGGCGCCGCCCAAGTCGTGGACAGCCGCATGTCGCTCCACGACTCGCTTTCGACAGCTTTCTATTTCAGTCATGAGGGGGCCAACTCCGGCGTATCTTCCGAGGTTCGCCAGTTGCAGTACGACCAGGCGGAGCGCCTGGCAAGCTCGGTGGACGTTCGCAAGGCGGTTCCGTTCACCGTGCCCCGCACCGCTTATGTGATGGGCGCTTTGCTGCTCGTTGCCTCCAGCCTTTTCGCGCTTCGCTATGGCCTCACCCGCAGCCTCGATCTCAAGCCGCCGCTGGCCAGCATCCTGGAGCAGTCGCTCGGCATGGAGACGCATGCCCAACAGGCCGCTAACCAGCGGCACTTGAAACAGCCCGAACCGCAGATGGAGCCGGACAACAGCGGGGACAGCGTGCAGGATCCCGATCAGAAGCAGGGCGATCAGCAACAGGATGCCGATGCCTCGAATGCCTCCGAGGAAGCCAGCGACTCCAAGGCTCCTGGAGATTCGAAAACCCTCAGCGCCGACGCTAAGAGGCAGTCCGAAGAGGGGGAGAAAGCGGAAAGCGATCCGAAGGACGGTCAGGGGGACGATCGTACCGGCGAGGGCGAAAACCCCAACGGCCAAAAGAGCGACAGCAAGTCCGACCCCAAGGATGATCCCAACGCCAAGCAGGACTCGCAGAGTTCCGGCGATAGCTCGAGCCTGATGAGCAAGGTGAAGGATGCCGTGCAGAACCTGCTCTCGCGCATGAAGCCACAGCAGGGCCAGCAGGGAACCCAGCAGCAGTCCGCCATGGACCAGAAGAACAGCCAGGGCAAGCCGCAGAACGGCAGCAAGCAGCAGAACGCCAAGGATGGCCAGCAGCAGAACGGCGGACAGCAAGGCGACGCCCAGGAAGGCCAGTCCGGCGAAGAGGCTCAGGACTCCCAGGATCCGCAAGGCAAGGGAACCGGAAAGAGCGAAAACCAGCAGCCCAGCAAACAGCCCGGCAGCGGGATCGGCAGCCAGGATGGCGACAAGAGCATCAAGCAGGCCGAACAACTCGCCGCCATGGGCAAGATCAGCGAGATCTTCGGCAAGCGCTCAGCCAATATCACCGGCGAGGCCACGCTGGAAGTGCAGAACACCAGCCAGACCTTGCGCACCCAATACGCGCAACGCGGCGTGCAGCACTCCCAGAATGGCGCCCAAATCAACCGCGACGAGATTCCAGTGGCGTTGCAATCCTACGTGGAACAGTATTTCGAGCAGGTGCGCAAACAGCAGCCGCCGCCCAAGAAGTAGCTACCGACGTGGCGCGGGCACTCGTACCCGCAGCGTCCCCACCCATGGGGACGATTGTCGGCCGTGTACAGTGCCAGTGGTGACGAAGGGTTTTCGAGGCAGCACGCCACTCATGCGGGAGCTTTCGGACGCGCACGCGCGCAGGAATTTCATCCGGCCGGCGGAACCTCCGGCGAGGTCTGCGGCTCGTCTTCCGGAACCGGATCGGGGTCGGGTGGGGGATGCGGGGGTTCCGGTTGGGGCTCGGGTGTCAATTCCGGAAGGGCTGCTGCCTCCCGAAACGCCGCGCGCGCGGCTCCCGCTGTCACCCCCCTGCCCACATCCGAGAGAGTCACTTCGCATTCGCAGCAGTCACTGCACCGCAGGCACTTCTCACAGAGGTGGTTGTCACACGCGTCCTTGGTGCAACGGGCGCAGATCCGAGTCGATTCTTCTTCGCAAATACTGCAGGTGAATGGCATGAGACGAATTACTTCTTCCGTACCGGCTTGGGAGGAGCCGCCTGGGTGACGATCGCGCGGCAGCGTTGTGCTTCGTGGTCCATCACCTCCAAGTCGCGCTCCCTCTGCCCGGCCAATTCGACGATGTAGCGCTGAAACCGCTCGCGGCTGCCGCTGTCCTGGGCTTCCAGGCTGGCCAGCGCCATGGCGTCCGCCGGGCCTTGATACTTTCGAATGCCCTCCTGAAGCGACGTCAGCATCGTCTCCAGGGTGTTGATGCGCAGATACAGCTCGAGCGAGGCGGACAACCTCTGCGGGCTGGCGGCGAGCATCCTGGCGCTCTCGGAGAGCGCTCTGGCCTGCACCTTGGACGATTGCAACTGGGCGAGGTAGGTGTCGGATGCGCCTTTCTCCACCCATGCGTACACGTCGATTTTTTCGAGCATGGGCAGCAGCTTTTCCTCGTGCGCGCTGATGGCCTGCAGGGTGGCCGCGATGTCCCAATCCATTTCCAGTCCCGCGGGCTGTTTCTCGGCAGACCCCTGAGCGTAAAGCGCCGAAACGGCACAGCTGATGATCGCCAGTCCCCTCACTACCCTTAGCTTTGCCACTCTCTCAATCTAGCATGAGCGAGCTGGCGACCCCATCCCGGCCAGGAGCCGAACGAATCGAACCGCACCAGTGCTGGAAGACAGGAGCCAACATACTGCGGGAGAGTAAAACGACTAATGTCCGCCAGGCTGGGGAGGTGCGCCCGGAGTGCCAGTGGTAGGTTTGCCCTTGTCGCCTTGAGAGCCAGGAGCGCCAGGGCTCGAACCGGCCACCCCGGGATGCTGTCCTCTAAAGATCTGCCACGCGGCGTCTTGCGCGGCTCTCTGAGCCATGCGGATCAGGTTACCCTTGTCCGGCCTGACGGCACCGAGTTTCTGGTCGCGCCATACCCGGATAAACTCCCCCGGGTGGAGTTGCACCGCCGGACCTGCCTGAAGCAGGCTGCGCACATCCACGAGACCCTCGTCCAAGGTGACAAGAGTTGTCCCGTCGGCATCCTCCACCACCACGTCGAATACGGTGCCTCGCACCGAGATCACGGCCGTCGGGCTGCGGACATCGTTGTAGTTGACCCGGCCGTTCGGATGAGTAATGAACACCTTCACCCGCCCCAGCACGACATTTAAGAGATCTCTCCAATTTCCTAAAGTCGGACGAAACACCAGCCTGGTATCCGAAAAGACTTCGAAGGTACTGCCGTCGGAAACCTGGAACTGAGCGAAGCCATCGGGGCCGGTCACAATCACTTGTTGCGGCTTGACCACCATGCCGCTGGACAGGGCTTGCATGTCGCGGCCGTCCCAGGTCACCGATACCTGGCCGCTCTGGACTACAACCGTGGCTGTGGGATCCTGAGCATATAACGGAGCCAGGCACACGCCCACTCCCACTGCGATCAGCAGCATGCGGACGGCCCGCGAGAGCGACAAGCGCTGAAGCATACCAACCGTTTCCAGGACTTAGGCGTCTGAAACCTATGGTCCTATGCCAGGACTCCTCAAGTCTAGCACCAAACATGCAAAGCAGGTCGTTGGCCGGAGATTAAAATTTACCTACAAATCACGCCGATTCAGCACTTTGTTGGGTAGTGTCGAACCCGAAATGAGTTAAAATAGGACACGGCTGTGTGTCATAAAGGAACACATCGATTTTCGGTCTGTTACGGATTCCTGGCGATCGCTGGAACGTACCTCGCTTCGGCCCAGACACAGCCGCAGACACAGACCCAGACGCTCTGGCGCAGGATTGGGGGGTCCTCGGTCGAGTTGGCATTAGCAGCCCCGGCCACGGGGCCGGTGGACCGTGTCTGGTTCGGCGCCGATGGCACCCTCTATGCCCAGACTCACTCGGGCAAGGTCTTCCAAACCAGTGACTTCGAGAATTGGCTAGCGGCTGCGCAGGCTCCCGAGCCGACGCCCGTGACCGAAATTCCCGTGCCGCGCCAGCCGGAACCTGGAATCCGGGTCGTCTCGCTCGCCGGAAGCCAGTCGCAGATCTATGGCTTGGGGCGCCAGTTGTTCCGTTCCCAGGATGGCGGCCGCTCGTGGGACAGCCTCACGGCGTATGGGTCTCAGGCAGTAATCGGTCCGGGCCAGCGGAGCGTGGCCGTATCACCGGTAAGCTCTGACCAACTAGTGGTGGCGAACAGCTTCGGAGTTTGGCGTTCCCAGGATGGCGGGCGCTCGTGGAGCGGTCTCAATCAGTCCTTGCCGGCTCTTTCCGTGCGGCGGATCCTGGCTACGCCCAGCGGTGCATTGGGCGCTCAGGTACTGGTCGATAGCGGCTCGAGCGCGTTGGTTCCTCTCGGCTTGGCCCCCGGCGGCTCGGTCTGGTACCCGGTGCGCGGGCAGGATGACGAGGCGATTCTGCGGGATCGAGTTTCGCTGGCCCTGCGCGACGAGGTCCGCGGCGAGGAGATCACTGCCGCAGGCACTTCAGGCGATGGCAACACCACCTACGCCGGCGCCTCTGACGGCCGGATCTGGGTTTCGATCAACGGCGGTCCGCTCCACCTCGTCCGGCCCCCGAGCGGCAGCCGCGTAGAGCGCATCTTCGTGGACCCCGCGGAGCCCCGTGTAGCCTTGGCTGCCCTGAGCGGGAAAGCGCCCCACGTTCTGCGTACCACCAACTACGGCACCAACTACTTTTGGGATGCCCTCGACGGCAACCTCCCCGCGGACGCCGCCGCCCGCGCCATTACCGCCGACCGGCCCTCGGGCGCCGTATATCTGGCGACCGACAAGGGTATCTTCTGGGCTCGAACCGATCTCGAGAACCCCAGCTCCGCTCCGGTCTTCTGGGCCAGCCTCTCGGCAACTCTGCCCGACGCCCCCGCCACCGACGTCCGGCTGGATGCCACCCATCTGCAACTTTATGCCGCGCTCGACGGGTACGGCGTGTTCGCCACGGCGGCCCCCGCCCGCACCCTGCGCATCGTCAACACGGCGGACTTCAGCACGCGCCCCGCAGCCCCCGGATCGCTGCTGAGCGTGTTGGGAGGACAAGTCAGTTCGGCACGCGGCGGCAACCTGGATTACCCGGTGCTTCAAGTCCTGGGCAACGATTCGCAGATCCAGGTGCCCTTCGGAGCGGTTGGCCCGAGCGTGAATCTGTCGTTGGTGACCAACAACGGACTGGTGACCCGGGAACTCGCGGTGCGTCCGGTCTCGCCCGCGATCCTGGTAGGTCTGGACGGCAGCCCCATGCTATTTGATGGCGATAGCGGCCTCGCCCTGGATTCCCGCAGTGCCGCCCATTCCAACGGGCGCGTGCAGATCTGGGCGACCGGTTTGGGCAAAGTGAATCCCGACTGGCCCGCCGGCGTTCATGCTCCCATGGAAAACGTGCCGGTCGTGGTGGCCCCGGTCAGCGTCTATCTGGACGGGGCGTCGGTTCCAGTCACCAAGGCTACCCTCCTGCCCGGTTACATCGGATTCTATCTGGTTGAAGTTCAGTTGCCGTCCATCAACAATCTCGGGGCCGCGGAACTGTACATCAGCGCCGGCGGCCAGGAAAGCAATCACGTGCAGTTGGTCATCGAGCCATAGTCTCGTCAGCGTGTCAGCACTTTGAAGGCGTGATTCCACTGCCCTCTTAAGAAGCCCGGCAGGCACCACAGCATGCAGAGGGGCTCGATTGCCCGCGCCGCGACGATTCCCCCGCAGTCGAAGGGCTCCCAACCGAACTGCCGGATGATGCCAGAGACCTCTTCCTTGGCGCCCGCGTGGTTGCCGCAAAGGAACATCGTCGGGGTGCCCTGTTCGTAGTGCGGATTGATCATTTGGGCGTTGCCCACGCTATTGAAAGCCTTCACCACCCGGCTGCGAGGGACCTTCGCCTGGATTTGTTCGCCCAGCGACTCATTCGGCCCGGTCGTGTATTGCAGCACCCCCTCTACCGGAGGCGCGTCGGCCAGCGGGTTGGTCGTGTCGATCACCGTCTTGCCGGCGAGGTTGTCTGGGCCGGCCAATTCCAGCGCATTCAACGCCACGCGGCCCAGTGTCGCCAGTACCGCCACGTCGCAGAATTTCGCGGCCTCTTCGAACGTTCCGGTCTTGCCCTCCGGATTCGCGTCCTGCCATTTGCGGACCTCAGACTTCCGCGGGTCGCGAGTGCCCAGCATCGCCAGGTGGCCATGCTTCAAGAACCCGGTGGCCAAGACCTGTCCCACAATTCCCGAACCTAGGACTCCAATTCTCATGCTTCGAGTGATGCGCTTCTCCGCGGCCTGGATTCAACGTGCTATGATCCACGCTTTAGCCACCATGAACCGCTTCACCCCGGCCCTTCTCTTGCTTCCGGCTGCCTGCCTCTTGCAGGGCGGCGGCCTCTCGCCTGTCGAGCAGAAGATCGCCCAGGCGGTCGATGCCAACATCCCGGAGACCAACACGCTGCTCGAGCGCCTGGTGAACATTAACAGCGGGACGCTCAATCCGGCGGGAGTGCGAAAGGTCGCGGACGTTCTGCGGCCGGAGTTCGAGGCCCTGGGCTTCGAGGTCCGCTGGATTCCCATGGACGAAGTGCATCGCGCCGGCCACCTGGTGGCCCAGCGCAAAGGCACCCGCGGAAAGCGCGTGCTGCTGATCGGCCACATGGACACCGTCTTCGAGACGTCGAGCCCGTTTCAGAAATTCGAGCGCAACGGCGATTCGGCCACCGGTCCCGGCTCCAACGACATGAAAGGCGGGCTCATGATTATTCTTTCGGCCTTGAAGGCGCTCCGAGCCGCCGATGCGCTCGACGGCAGCTCGATCACGGTCTTCCTGACGGGTGATGAAGAGAAGCCCGGCGAGCCGCTGAGCATCGCCCGCCGCGACCTGATCGAGGCCGGCAAGCAGAACGACGCAGCTCTCGAATTCGAAGGCGGGTCGCGTTCCGGAGGCCGGGAGTACGCCACCATCGCGCGGCGCAGCGCTTCCAGTTGGCACCTCCACGCCACGGGCAATACCGGCCACTCCGCGGGAATCTTCGACAGCCGCGTGGGAAGCGGGGCGATCTACGAGATCGCGCGCATTCTCACGGCGTTCCAGGAACAGTTGAAGGAGCCCGACCTGACCTTCAACACCAGCGTGATCGTGGGCGGGTCTACCGTGTCGTACGATTCCAAGGAGAACACCGGCACCGCCGCGGGCAAGACCAACATCATTCCCGACAAAGCATACGCCTCGGGCGACATTCGCGCGGTGAGCGCAGGGCAACTCGAGCGTACGCGCGACAAGATGCGCAAGATCGTGGAAGCCCACCTGCCGGGCACGAGCGCCGAGATCACCTTTCAGGAAGGCTACCCGGCGATGGAAGCGACCGCAGGCAATCAGCGCCTGCTGGCGCTTCTGAACACCGTCAACCGCGACCTCAACTTCGAGAACATGGAGGCGCTGCCGCCGGCCCGCAGAGGCGCGGGCGACGTTTCGTTCGTCGCGCCGTACCTGGACAGCATCTCGGGGCTGGGATCGCTGGGCAGGAACGCGCACGTCGCCGGGGAGACGGTGGATCTGACGCGCCAGCCGATCCAGGCGAAACGCACCGCTTTGCTGATTTATCGCCTCACGCACTGAGGCGGAGGAGAAATATGTCTCATCGGAAACTCGTGGTTTTCGCATTCTTCGCGACTGGCGTGAGTCTCGCCCAAAGTCCCGCGGAGTTGCTCAAGGATGGCTCCGTTCGCGCCGCCCTCGAAGCCGTGCGGCGCAACGAACCCGCGGCCATCGACGAGCAGGTGCGGGTGTGCGAGATCGCCGCTCCGCCATTCAAAGAAGAGATTCGCGGCCGGGAGCTGAAACGCCTCTTCGAAGGACTCGGACTGAAGGACGTCCGCATCGACAAGGCCGGCAACGTAATCGGCGTACGCCCGGGTCGTGCCGCTCATCCCAACCTGGTGTTCAGCGCGCATCTCGACACGGTTTTTCCGGAAGGCACGGACGTCAAGGTGAAGCGCGAGGGCACGCTGCTGAAAGGCCCCGGAATCGGCGACGATTGCCGCGGCCTCACCGTGATGCTCTCGGTGATTCGCGCCCTCAACGAGGCGCACGTGGAGACGCCGGGGACCATCACCTTTGTGGCGGACGTCGGCGAGGAAGGACTCGGCGACCTGCGCGGCATGAAGAGCCTGTTCTACGACAGCCTGAAGGGGCAGATCGACAAGTTCGTTTCGGTGGACGGGACGGGACTCGGGGTGGTCAACGTCGGGGTGGGCAGCAATCGCTACAAGGTTACGTTCAAAGGGCCGGGCGGCCACAGCTTCGGCGCGTTCGGCATGGCCAATCCGATCCAGGCGATGGGGCGCGCGATCGCCAAGATCGACGCGTTCGAGGTGCCCACGAATCCCAAGACGACTTTCAACGTGGGCCGCGTGGGCGGCGGAACTTCTGTCAACGCCATCCCGTTCGAAGCGTGGATGGAAGTGGACATGCGTTCCTCCGACCCGGCAGCGTTGAAAGCAGTGGATGCCAAGTTCAACGCCGCGGTGAAGGAAGCGGTGGAGGAGGAGAATCGCCGTTGGAACAATCGCGGCCCGGTGACGGCGGCGGCGGAACTGGTGGGGGTCCGGCCGGCGGGCCAGACGCCGAAGGACAGTCCGATCGTGCAGACCGCGCTGGGAGTTTCGCGCGCGCTGCAGATCGAAGAGGTGCTGCGGGAGGGGTCCACGGATTCGAACGTGCCGATGAATCTAGGTATTCCGGCGATCACCATCAGCGGCGGAGGCGTCGGCACGGGCGCGCACTCGCTGAACGAGTCCTTCGATACAAAGGACTCATGGAAAGGGACGCAGCGGGCGGTGTTGCTGGCGGTGGCGCTGGCGCGGTAGCTCCAGGGTGGAAAATCACTGCCCCCCACGCCGTCCGGGCGCACGCGGCGGAGCGGCGAGGTAAGCCGCGATGTCTTTGGCGGCCTTCGTTTCCGCGCCGGGCTTCTGCAGAAAGCCGAGATCGCGGAACCAGTCGATGAAGCGGTATTGCCAGGTCCCGTAGGGGATGTCGTTGCGGTCCGTCAGCCCGCCCGACATGCGGCTGCCGTCCGGCAGAGCGTCGCCGGGGTGACGGCCATTTCCATAGAGATGCATCTCGATATTCGGGATGCGGATCGCGAGCATCGCGGAAAAGTAGTCGATCGCCCAGATGGTGTGAACCTGGTCGTCGGAGCCGGCGCAGGCGATGAAGGCGGGCGGCACGTTGCGCGGGATCGGAGGCGCGGTGCGATTGCGGGCAAAGGGCGTCGGGCCGGGATAGATGATACCGGCAAAGTCGGGGCGCGACGAGGTGCCGGCGAGAGGGTCGGCGGTGTCGCTGTTCTTCTTGTCGAAGTCCTCATAGAGGACCGCCGCGGCGGAGGCCAACTCCGCGCCGGCCGAGAAGCCCATGATGCCGATCTTGTTGGGGTCGAGGTTCCAGTCTTTGGCGTGGGCGCGCACCATGCGGACCGCCTGCTGGGCGTCGTAGACCTCGTCAGTCTGCGGGTTGTAGCCATCGCGCCGCAGGCGGCTCCGCAGGATGACGGTGTTGACGCCGTAATTATAGAAGAACGGCACGAAATCGGCGGCCTCGCTGCCGACGTTCAGGCTGTTGTGCCCGCCGCCCGCTATCAGGATCACCGCGGCCCCGGTGTTGATGCCGCGCTCGACGGTGTGCATCTCGATCGAGGGGTTGTGGATATTGACGATGCTGCTGATGCGCCCGGGCACGGCCTGGCTCATGTTGTACTGCTCGGGCTCCTTGATACGCTCCATTTTGAGGTACGAAGAGCCCGGCGGGAACAGCGTGACCACGACGCCGCCGGGCAGGATCGGCTGGGGAGCATAGGGGGCGTCGGTGGCGGGTGCCGGCTTCGGAACGCCCATCGGTGCCGGAAGCGCGGGGAGCGCGGCGTGCGGCGCATCCTGGGCGGGCAGGAGCGTCGCCAGGAGAAGGAGTGCGAGGGATTTCATATGGGAGAAATATATCATTGATGCGTTGTGGCGCAGGCACTCCTGCCTGCCGCGTCCCGACTCCCCGGGACGTTTTTTGGCCGGCGTGCCCGCAGCCTGGAGCGGACTCGCACGAGGCCTCGAAAACCCGTTCGCCGACAGTGGCACTGTAGACGCCCGACCACAAGCGTCCCCATGAGTGGGGACGCGGCAGCCTCGAGTGCGCGCCACGGTGCATCGAGGACCGAGACTGACCGCGAGGCATTCGCCTGTGTTGTCCCCCGCCTCCCAGTATGCCAACCTGGAAACATGGGCTTTCGGTTGGCGGTCAACTACCGCCCGCGGGGCGATCAGGAGAACGCGATCGCAGAGCTTTCGCGGGGAGTTCGGGAGGGGGAGCAGCACCAGGTCTTATTGGGTGTGACCGGTTCCGGCAAGACCTTCACCATGGCCAAGGTGATCGAGGGCGTAGGGCGCCCCGCGCTCGTGCTGGCGCATAACAAAACGCTGGCCGCGCAGTTGTATCACGAGTTCAAGTCGTTCTTCCCGGAAAACGCGGTGGAGTACTTCGTCAGCTACTACGACTACTACCAGCCGGAAGCCTACATCCCCTCAAGCGACGTGTACATCGAGAAGGAAGCCACCATCAACGACGAACTGGACAAGCTGCGCCTCGCGGCCACCAAGTCGCTGTTCGAGCGGCGCGACTGTGTGATCGTGGCGAGCGTGAGCTGTATCTACGGCCTGGGATCGCCCGAGGCCTACTACGGCATGCTGCTCATGCTGGAGAAGGGGCAGAAGATCTCGCGCAACCAGATCCTCTCGAAGCTGGTGGAGATCCTGTATGACCGCAACGACAGCGACTTCCGGCGCGGAACGTTTCGCGTCCGCGGCGACACCATCGAGATCTACCCGACCTACGACGACAACGCCTATCGCATCGAACTCTGGGGCGACGAAGTGGAGAGCCTCTCGCAGATCGATCCGCTGGTGGGCCAGGTGAAGCAGACCTACATCCGGCTGCCGATTTATCCGAAAACGCACTACGTGATGTCCGAGGAGACCAAGCTCAGCGCCATGGACAGCATCCGGGAAGAGCTGTCCTGGTGGCACAAGGAACTGGAGAAGCAGGGGAAGCTGATCGAAGCGCAGCGGCTCTACCAGCGCACCATGTTCGACCTGGAGATGATCAAGGAGATCGGTTACTGCCACGGGATCGAAAACTACTCGCGCCACTTCTCCGGACGGCTGCCCGGCGAAGCGCCGCCGACGCTGCTCGACTATCTGCCGCACGATGCCCTGATGTTTCTCGACGAGAGCCATCAGACCGTTCCGCAATTGCACGGGATGTATCACGGAGACCGGTCGCGTAAGGAAGTGCTGGTGAGCCACGGGTTCCGCCTGCCGAGCGCGCTCGACAACCGGCCGCTCACCTTCGAGGAGTTCGAGCACCGCGTGAACCAGGTGATCTACGTGTCGGCGACGCCTGGTCCGTACGAGTTAACGAAGTCGGGGGGCGTGGTCGTGGAGCAGATCATCCGTCCCACGGGACTGGTGGATCCGAGCGTGGAGATCCGTCCGGTGAAGGGGCAGGTGGACGATCTGCTGGGCGAGATTCGCAAGCGCGTAGACGCCAACCAGCGGGTGCTCGTCACCACCCTCACCAAACGCATGGCGGAAGACCTGGCGGAATATTATTCCGAGGTCGGTGTGCGCTGCCGTTACCTCCACTCGGAAGTGACCACTTTCGACCGCATCAAGATCCTGCGCGATCTGCGCCGCGGAGAGTTCGACGTGCTGGTGGGGATCAACCTGTTGCGCGAGGGCCTCGATTTGCCGGAGGTGGCGCTGGTGGCGGTACTCGATGCCGACAAGGAGGGCTTCCTGCGATCGTCGGGCTCGCTCATTCAAACCATGGGGCGTGCCGCGCGCCACGTGGAGGGGCACGCCATCCTCTATGCGGACGTGATGACCGACAGCATGCGGAAGGCGCTGGGCGAGACGGCGCGGAGGCGGCAGACGCAGGTGGAGTACAACGAGCGGAACGGGATTGTGCCGCAGTCGATCGTGCGGCCTATCGACATGAGCCTGGTGGCGGTGGCGGAAGGCGACTACGTGACCGTCCCGCTCGAAAGCGAGGACGAAGTAGAAACGTTGACGCCCGAGCAGCGCGACCGTTTTATCGCCGAATTGGAAGAGAAGATGCGCGACCACGCTCGGAAGTTCGAGTTCGAGAAGGCCGCGGAGTTGCGCGATCGGGTCAAGGCACTGAAGATGGCAGCGGCGTAATAGGACTGTGGTGCACACATTCACGTCCTTCGACGGACTCCGAATCGCGTACCACGATGAGGGCCATGGCGCACCTGTCATCCTGTTGCACGGGTTCGGAGTGGACGCGCTGGGCCAGTTCGGAGACTTCGAACGGATACGCGCGGTACTCGAAAAGAGGCAGCAAATGTTCCGGGAGGTTTTTGGCGGGGCGTTGCCGTTGCCCGATCCTCCCGTCGAGGGCAAGTCCGGTCTTGCCCACGCCCTGCGTGCCGCAGGCGCCCGCACCATATTGCCCGACATGCGCGGCTTCGGCGCATCGGACAAGCCCCGCGAAAAGGAAGCCTACGCCGATTCCGCGATGGCGCGCGATGTCCTCGCGCTCATCGAACACCTGTGTCTGGATGCCGTCGAGGTCATCGGCTTCTCGATGGGATGCGGTACCGCCGCCCGCCTGCTCATGCTGCACCCACCCCAGGTGAAGTCCGCAGTTCTGGCCGGCGTCGGCGACTATGTCATCCACGAAACGGAGATGGAGTTCCCCAAAAACTGGCCGGTCCCGGAATCCGTGCCGCGGCCGATCACCGGCCGGGTGTGGGCCGAAGAGGGAGCGAAAATCCTGGAGCAGGGAGAAATCGTTCGCGGACACCTGGCCTCCGCCGGTCTGATTGCGGCTCGCGTTACCGGCGCCGACCCGAAGGTCCTGGCGGCGGTAATTCGTGGCGCGGTCGCCCCGATGTGGCCCGCCGAACCGCTCCGCACGATTGACGTGCCGGTGCTGATCCTCAATGGGAAGTCCGACGCCGCGAATCAAAAAGTGGCGCGCCTGCTTTCGGAAATCCCAACGGCGCGCCTCGCGGCCTGTGAAGGCGACCACCACTCCGCGCCCTACCAGCCGACCTTCCACCAGACGGTGATCGCGTTCTTCCAGGAGCAGTGGCGCCGGCGCATGAGTTCCTGATCAGCTCACTGCCTTCTTCACAAACTTTTTCAACCCGACCACCAGCAGCAGCACGTCCATGAGCGCGAGGGCGCCGATGATGTAAAGCAGCGGAATGTGCGGCACCTGCGGCGCGAGCGTGCCCCGCAGCCCCTCGCTGGCGTAGACCAGCGGATTGATCAGAACCGCATACTGGAGAATGCGAAAGGACGCGAGCGCGCTCCACGGGTAATACGCGCAGCCGAACATCATCATCGGGGCCACCACCATGCTGAACATCAGCCCGATCTGCGTCTGGCCGATGCTGCAGCCCAGCGTCAATCCACCGGAGGCCGAAAGCAGCGCCACCAGCAGGCAGATGGCCGCGAACTCCAGCGGCTGCGCGAAGCTCAAATTGATGCCGCTTCCCATCAGCAGCCACGCGCAGGGGATCACCACCAGTCCCGACACCAGCGCCTGAATCATTCCCGCCACGATCTTCTCCACCGCCAGCCAGTGGGTCTCCATAGGCGCAAGCAGCCGGTCCTCGATCTCGCGGGTGAACTGAAACTCCGCAATCAGCGGCATGGCCACCGCCTGGATGCCCGACAGCACCATGCTGATGGCAATAATGCCCGGCAGCAGCACGTTCTTATACGACATCTGCATCATCCCGCTGGTGGTCAGGATGCGCCCGAAGACGAAGGTCAGGAGCATCGGCTGCAGCAGGTTCTGCATGAGCATGGGGACCAGATTGCGGCGGGCCACATGCCCGTCGCGCGATAGCATGGCGTAAAAGGTCTTCCAGTTCAATCGCGCAAACTCCTTCCGGTATGATGGAGGAACAGGGTCTCCAGGCTGGGTTCGGAAATGTGCACGTCGCGCAGTTCCACTCCGGCGGCCTGGGCGGAACTCACGATGCCCGAAATCAGCGTGCCGCCGCGGTCGGCATAGACGTCGGTCGCGGTGCCGTCGGTGGAGCGCACCTCACTGACGCCCGGCACCGCCCGCAACTGGGCGAGCAACTCGTCGGGAACACGGTCGAACCGCAGGCGCAACAGGTAGCCGCCCGGAATGGAGGACTTGAGTTCCTTAGGGGTCCCCTGGGCGATGATCTTGCCGTGGTCGATGATGGCCAGCCGCTCGCACAGCGAGTCGGCTTCGTCCATGTAATGCGTGGTGAGGACGATCGTCTTGCCCTGGCGGTTGTAATCGCGGATCACCTCCCACAGCAGCAGGCGCGTTTGGGGATCCAGGCCCGCCGAAGGCTCGTCCAGGAAAAGGACCTCGGGATCGTGCATCATGGCGCGGGCGATGGAGAGGCGCTGCATCATCCCGCCGGAGTAGCCGCGAACCATATGGTCGGCGCGGTCGGTGAGCTTGAACTTCTCGATCAGCGCGTCGGCGCGCCGGGCCCGCTCCTTGGCGCTTTGCCCGAAGTAGGCGCCGTGAAAGAGCAGGATTTCCCGCGCGGTGAGGGCGAAATCCAGGTTGGGACGCTGCGGCACCACGCCGATCAGCAGCTTGGCCTGCACCTGTTGCTTCCACACGTCGAACTCGCCGATGAAGGCGCGTCCACTGGTAGGCTGTGTGCGGGTCGTCAGAATTCCGATGGTGGTCGACTTTCCGGCACCGTTCGGCCCCAGCAGTCCGAAAATCTCCCCGGCGCGGATTTCGAGCGATATGCTGTCGAGCGCCACCACCTCGAATTTCTTTTTTTTCTCCTTGGGCCCGGCGGTGCGCATCGGCGTGAACGTGAAGCCCCCGCCGCGCGCCGCCGATGGCGGTGGCGTGTCGTAAACTTTGCGAAGTTCCTCGATTCGGATGCCGATTCCCATGCAGCTATCCCGCTATTGATTTCTGAGGGGGTGTTTTCTCAGTATAGCGGGAATGAAAAGCAAGGAGTTGGGCGGGCCCAACCCCTGGCTTTTTCACATCTGCTCGAGTTCCTGCCGGGCGCGGTCCAGCACCTCCCGGACTTTTTCCTCGCCGCCCGGTTTGCTGTGGTTCCGGGCGGCGGCGCTCCAGGCAGCCTTGCCCAGAGCCATCAGGGGCTTCATCACCGACACAGTGTCGGGGTTCATGTACTGCCCCCACCTTTCCCATTCCTCGGCGCGCGCCCAGATGCGCTTGACCGCCTCGGGGTCCTTCGCCAGTTCGGCCTTGCCGGCTTCGGTGATGCTGAATACGCGTTTGCCATTCTGCTGGCTGGACTGGATCAGGTCCTCGTCCTCGAGTTGTTGGAGGGTGGGATAAATGCTGCCTGCGCTGGCGCGGTACAGGCCGCCCGAGCGCTCTTCGAGTTCTTTCATTACCTGGTAGCCGTGTTTCGGTCCCTCATCGAGCAGGGACAGGATGGCGAGCCGGACTTCGCCGGAGCCGAAGAAACGCGAGCGCCCGCCAAAAGCAACCCAAGGCCAGGCGCCGCCGGATGATGCGAACCATTCTTTGCTCATGATATATCTTACGATATATCAAAAGTCATATCGGATGCAAGAGCATCGTAGCCAGATTCTGGGTGAATACACACAATTCTGGGGCCGGGCGATGGCACTTCACTCATATCGCAGGGCACGCAAGGGATCCAAACGCGAGGCACGGACTGCGGGCAGGTATCCGGCAGCCAGAGCGACGCTGCCGAGAGCGGCCAGGGCGACTGCAATGGACAGACGATCGAACGGCTGGATGCCGTATAACAGACTTGCGACCAGCTTCGCGGCGAACCACGCCGACGGCAGACCGATAGCGAAACCGATGCCAACCATGACCATCACTTCATGCATCACCAGCCAGACCACGTTACTGCGCGGCGCGCCCAGCGCCATGCGAATCCCGATCTCACGCGTCCGCTGCTCGACCGTGTAGGCCATCACGCCGTAAAGGCCGATCACCGCCAGCAGCGTGGCCAGTATGCCAAACATTGCGGAAAGGCTGGCCACCAGGCGCTCGTTCAACAGGGATGCATCGATGGTGTCTTCGAGCGTGCGCATATCGTAGACGGGCAGACTGGCATCGAGGTTCGCCACCGTCCGGCGAATCAGGCTGAACGCCTGCTCGGGCGGCATGGACGTGCGCACATACGAGGTCATATTAATCGCGAATGGAAGAGCGAGGTAGGGAACCAGTGCCTGTCGGGTGATCTGCTCACGCACCCCCAGGTATTTGAAATCCTTCACCACACCGATGATCTCCATGTCCGCCACCGCGCCAGGCTCGTTCCCGAAGCCGATATGGCGCCCGATGGGGCTGCGATCGCCGAAATAGTATTTCGCCATTTTCTGGTTGATGATGATCACGTTGGGAACCGGGAACGGAATTCCCTTGTGCATGATCGTGCCGGTATCGCGCTGGTTGAAATCGCGGCCCTCAATCAACGGCACACCCAGGGTGGTGAAGTAACCTGGGCTGACGCAGTTGAAATTGGGGTTCATGTCCTCACCGGGTTTCGACGCGTAGCCTTCTACGTTCACGGTGCTGTCCCATTCCTGGTTGGCGAGAATGGCGTTAGTGGCGAGCGCGGCCGACTGCACGCCGGCGAGTGTGCTGAGGTTGCGGTTCAGCTCGCGGAAGAAGGCCATCGAGCGCGGCCCGCTATAGCCATTCAGCGAAGGATCCACGGTAAACGAAATCAGGTTGCTCGCCTGGATTCCGGCGCCCGATTCGCGCAGGTTCCGCAGGCTTCGGATAAACAGCCCGGCAGCGATCAGGAGCAACAAGGAGAGCGTGACTTGTGCGACGACGAGCGACTTGCGGAGGCGCGCGTGACCGGTGCCGGCCACCGCCTTCGCCTGATCCTTCAACGTGCGCCCGATATCGGGCCGGGTGGATTGCATTGCGGGAACCAGGCCGAAAACCAGACCAGTGACGAGCGCTACGGCGAAATTGAACAGCAGAATCCGCGCGTCGGGTGCGGCCGAGAAACCCAGCGGCGCGCTGCCCTGCGGGAGGAATTCGAGCAGCGCTTTGGCGCCAGACCAGGCCAGCAGCACACCGACCGCACCTCCAGCCAGCGAAAGCATCAGGCTCTCCACGAGCAATTGGCGCACGATCTGCCGGCGAGCCGCACCCAGCGCCAGACGCACCGCGATTTCCTTCTGGCGTCCGGCGGCGCGCACCAACAGGAGGTTCGCGACGTTGCCGCAGGCGATCAGCAGCACCAGCGCCACGATGGCCATCAGCACCTCCAGCGGGCGCGACATCTGATACCGCAGGAAGGAACGGCCTGTAGCAGCGGGGAGCAGGTCGATTGTGGACTTCAGGAACTCCTGGCGATCGTGCTCGGAAGCCTTGCTGATCATCGGGTCTTTCGCTTCCTCCACGATGATTTGATGGAACAAGACCTGCATCGACGCCTTCGCCGACGCCTGGGGCATACGCGGCTTCAGCCGTCCGACGATCTGCAGCCAGGAGGCACGCCGGTCCGTCATTTCTTCCATGCCTGGGGCGTTCAGCATGATCCAGGGCTTCATGGTGATAGGCATGAAGAGCTGGGTGACCGAGCCGGGCTCGATGCCATCGAAGCCGCGTCCAGCCACGCCGATCACGGTGAAGTTGTGGCCGTTCAGGACCATGGTCTTGTTCAAGACTGACGGATCGCCGGCGAACCGGTTCTGCCAGTAACGGTAGCTGAGTACCACCACGGGGCGGCCCACCACCGTAGTGTCGTCGTCCGGAGCGATGGTTCGGCCAATGGCCGCCGGCACACCCAGCACGTGGAAATAGGAGCCCGAGACCAGCTCGCCCGCGGTACGTTCGGTCTGGCCCTGAAAGCCCATGCTGACCGGCGAGGCGACGCGTGCCAGGATTCCGCTGAAGACCTGGTTGCGCGCCTCGAAGTCCTTGTACATCGGGTAAGAGAACGAATTGGCGCCGCGATTGTTCCCGTAGTGGTTGCCCTTGCTGTCCAGCAAAACCAGCTCAGAGGGATTGTTTACCGGCAGCAGGCGCAGTATAAGCTGATCGATCAGTGTGAAGATTGCCGTGTTGGCGCCAATCCCAAGGGCCAGCGACAGTACCGCGACGGCGCTGAAGACGGGAGTTTTCCTCAAGTTGCGCAGGGCGAAGCCGACATCGGACACGAGAGTCACCGTTATCTCCTTTAAGAGTAGGTACGAAGATTCGGCCGCCGAGTTTGCAGTTTTTTGAGGGCGGAGCTGCCCGGGAGGGGTGGAATTCCGCACGTCCCAGTACATCGCGGGGAGCTGAAGAAACGTGAGCGCCCGCCGGCTGGGCGTCAGTTTCCGCTCTGCGGGCAGCTCTCGAAACGCAACGGGGGCCTCCCGCTCGGCAACGATGGCGGAATCAGCGAGCACGGGTTCCGACGTTCGGCCCGCGAATCCAGTAAGCCTGTCCGGACAAATGCTACCAGAGTCTCGAATTCCTCCGGAGTCAGTTGGGGCGGGTTGCGTAGCAGCGGATCGATCCGGGCCAGGACCGGCTCGATGGGGCCCAGGCGCAGTCTCAGGTCGGGATCCACCCCGGCGCGGACGGGATCGTAGTTCCGCGCGGACTCGAAGACGTGCAGGTGGTGATAGATCGCGTCCTCCAGCCGCGTGAATGCTCCGTTATGGAAGAAGGCAGGCTGCAGGGCGACGTTGCGCAGCGGTGAACTGCGAAATTCGTAGCGGTCGGCGGGATTGTTGGTGAGCT
>DATJWB010000202.1:0-3085 GCA_035501495.1 Bryobacteraceae bacterium
GCGCCCTTGGGCTTGCCTGTGGTGCCCGAGGTGTAGAGAAGGAACGCACGGTGCTCGGACGCCAGCGAGAGAGTGTCGAACTCCGGAAACTGGCCGGGAAACAGACGCCCGCTCACGATCAGCGTATCTCCGCCGAAGGGCGGCATCTTCTCCGCGAGTGGCAAACGCTTGCCGCGGCGTTCCAGGTGATCGGCAGTGAAGAGGACTTTGGCGCCGGAATCGCGCAGGCGGCTTTCGATGGCCCCCGGGCCGAAACCCGCGAAGATGGGCACCACCGTCAGGCCCGCCTTGAAACAGCCGTAGAGCACCGGGAGGATCTCCGGGATCATCGGCAGGCAGATTGCCACGCGGTCGCCGGGCTCGAGGCCAAGGGCGCCGAGGCCGTTCGCCACGCGGTTCGATTCGGCCTGCAACTCGCGGAACGTCACCGTGCGTGTGGCCCCGGATTCCGATTCCCAGATGCACGCGATTCGATCGCTATCGGCCCAGCGGTCCACGCAGTTGTGCGCAATGTTGAGGCGGCCATCCAGAAACCACTGCGCCCATTCCGGCCCGTGGGAAATGTCCACAACGCGGCTGTAGGGCCGGAACCACTCGATGCCGATCTCGCGTACAAGCTCATCCCAGAACGGCTCCGGATTCTCCCTGGAATACGCCAGGAACGCCTCGCGATCGGAAAACCCCAGCCGCTGCATGAAGCGCCAGACGTTGGTCGATTCGATGAACTGCGGCGATGGGTTCCAAATCATGTCTACCTCGATTATGGCTAAATGGAGCTATCGACACCGGGCCGCCCAACGGGTTGAGACTTGGTCATAATAAGAGAAACCGGTGGAGAGCCTCGAGTCTCAAAGGAGTACCGTTCCGCGACGTGTTCTGTGGTGTGCGCTGGCGGCGTGTGCGCTCGCGGCCGGTGCCGATCCGCCGCCCATCGCCCCGGTTACTGTGTGTGAAGTCCTGGCCGACCTCCCGGCGCATCAGGGCAAGGATTTCGCCGTCCTCGGCCGGTACTCGTTCCGCCGGGACGGCCGCTGGATGGGGGAGGACGGCTGCGGAGGCTCGCCGGGCGTGCTGATCTTAAACGAAGATGCCGCGGCGCCCAAGCCGCCGGGAAACTTCGATCTCGACGCGGCCGTGCTCAACAAGAAGTTCGCCGACCTCGTCAAGCACACCTCGCTCGGAAAGTTCCGGTTCGGCACCCCGGAGTACGACCGCTGGGCGGTGGTGTTCGGGCGGATCGAGCCCAACAAAGGCGAGGACGCAAAGAAAGTGCCGGTCGAACTGGCATTCCGGGGGAGCGGCGTGGTCATCTTCTTGACCATGGAGAAATAGGCGCGCTACTTCAAGAGTTTTTCCAGGCTGGGTAGGGCGTCGAAGAGATTCTGAGGTTCATCGAGCACGCCGCGAAACAGATCGCCTTTCGCCCCGAACCGCTCGCGCGCGTTGCCGATATGGAACTGCTTGGGGTCCAGGCCCGGCGCGACTTCGCTCCACTCCAGCGGCGTCGCCACCGGCGCCCCCGGATATGCCCGCAGCACGTAGGGCGCTGAGATCGTCTTCGACTTTCCAATCTGCAAATAGTCGAAGTACACGCGGTTGCGCTGCCGCTTGGCCACCGATCGCGGCGTGGTGAACATCTGCGGGCGTTCGTGCACCACCACCCGCGAGATCAGCTCCGCAAAAATCCGCGCCTCCTCGTAGCTGTAGACCGGCTCCAGCGGAATGTAAATATGCATGCCGTCGCCGCCCGTGGTCTTGGGATAGCCGGCCAGGCTGATCTCGTCCAGCACCCGCTTCACCAGCAGCGCCGCCTCCACGATCATCTCGTAAGGACACTCCTGCGGATCGAGATCGATCAGCACGTAGTCGGGGTTGTCCAGCGAGCCCGCGCGGCTCATCCAGGGGTTGTGGTCGATGCAGCCCAGGTTCACCAGGTACAGCAGGCTGGCGCGGTCGTCGGCAAAGACATAGTTGATGTTGTCAATCGCCTGCGTGCGCAACCACGAAGGATAGGAATCCGGCGTGTCCTTCTGGAAGAAGTACGCCTCCTTGATTCCGTTCGGATAGCGCTTGAGCGAAAGCGGCCGGTCGGTGAGATAGGGCAGGATCAGGCTGGCGACGCCGGCGTAGTAGTTGAGCACATCGCCCTTGGTGACGCCATCGTCGGGATAGTACAGTTTCTTCAGGTTGGTGAACTTGAGCGTGTGCCCGTCGATATTGATTGCCGCTTCCTTCGCGCTCGCCGCAAGCAGTTCCCCCGGCGCCTCGCGCGTGACCTCCGGGGCTGCCACGTCGTTGCGCAGGCCGAGAAACACCGGCGCCCGCAGGCGCTCGTCGGGCGTCCAACTGCCGAACTTCACCTGGCAAACCAGTTCCGGCTTCACCCAGGTCATCCCGCGCTCGGGCTTGGGGCGCTCGTCGAACGGACACTTCGTGGTAATCAGCGGCTTGAGTCGCGCGAAGATCGTGGCCAGTTGCCGATGGTCGAACCCGGTGCCCACATTGCCCACCCAGTGCAGCTTACCGTCTTTGTTCACGCCCAGGACTAGCGCTCCGAAATACTCGCGGTCGCCCTGCGGCTCGGTGAAGCCGCCGATCACGAATTCCTGCTCGGTGACCACTTTGATCTTCAGCCAGTCGCGGCTGCGCCGGGATTCGTAGCGGCTGTTGGCGTGTTTGGCGACGATGCCCTCCAGCCCGTTCTCCCGCGCGGCATCCAGCAGTTCTTCCCCGGCGCCCGGGAACGCTTCGGAGATGCGCACCACCGTGCCCGGCTCCACCACCTGTTCCAGCAGCTCGCGCCGCGTCGCCAGCTTCACGTCGCGCAAATCGTAACCATCCAGGTAGAGCAGGTCGAACACGAAATACACCACCGGCGTGGACCGCACCAGGTGCGCGACGGCGTTGGGATCGCTGTTGGCGATGCGCGGCTGGATCAGGTGAAACCGCGAGACGCCCTTGGGGTCCAGCACCGCGATCTCGCCGTCCAGGATGGCCTGCTTCGCCGCCACGTGATGGGGCAGCACGGCGAGTTCCGGATACTGGCGCTCGCAGCGCAGACCGCTGCGCGCCTGCAGGCGGACCT
>DATJWB010000203.1:0-27512 GCA_035501495.1 Bryobacteraceae bacterium
TCACGAGTAACCAAAGAATCTCCGGCCGCTACAACCGCGACCAGGGCGTCCAGGCCACCGGGACCAGCCCGGTCAATCCGTTGTATAACTCCGTCAGCCACCAGCCGGCCAACCAGGGAGCCCTGACTCACACCTGGATCGTCAGTCCGACGGTGGTGAACACGGTTACTGGCTCGTTCCTCTGGTATTCGGCCCTGTTCGGCCTGCAGAACTTCAGCCAGGCTGCCACCACCATGCCGGAACAGATTAACATCACCGAAGGCGGAGCCAACGGCGGCGGTTTTGCCAATGTGGGCGGCGGCACCTATCCTTACGGCCTCCCGGTCGGACGAAACGTCGGCCACTTCCAGCTCAACGACGACTTCTCCTGGACCAAAGGCACGCACACTTTCAAGGCCGGCGTGAATGCTCGCTACGATCAATACACCTACAGCAGCATCGCGCAGAACTCCATCGTCGGAACGTACAGTCTGGGCGACCTTTCGGACTTTGCCAACGGCAAGCTCGGAGCCAATGGAAACGCGCTCAGCAGCTTCAGCCAGTCCTACCCGCTTTACGGCGCACTGCATTTCCGGTTTCCCTCGGCCGATTTCTACGTCTCAGACGAATGGGCCGTCACCAGGAATCTGAAGCTGACCTACGGTTTGCGCTTCGAGGAGAACTTCAACCCATCGTGCGTCGAAAACTGTTACGTGCTCACCAACGTACCGTTCACGGCATCCGGCTATCAGGGCGGCACCACCGTGCCGTACAACGCTACCCTCACCAAGGACGGAAGCCTCTTCTACAATACGGAAGGTCCCATCGTGCAGCCTCGCGTGGCGATTGCCTACAAGCCGCCGTTCGGAAGCGACAAGACCGTGATCCGCGCGGGCATCGGACTCTTCTCCACCAATTACACGGATGGCTTGGGCGGCACGCTGGCCAACCAGGTGCCCAACAAATTCGCCCCGTCCGGGTTGACCTTCGGAACGGTCGGAGTAGGCACCGATTCTGCCAGTTCGGCGTACATCGCCCAGCTCTCCGCGAATGCGTTCCAGGCAGGATTTAATTCCGGCTTTACCCTGCCCCAGATTCAGACTGCGGTAAAGCCTGCCACGTTCAGCACGCCGAGCATCTCGTCGTTCCCCAATACCTATCATGCCCCTCACACCCTCGAGTGGAATTTCGAGATCCAGCAGCAGCTCACCGCTCACAACACATTCGTCGTGTCCTATGTAGGCAACCACGGCTACGACATTCAGGAGTCCGTCAACGCCAACATGTACGCCGCTTCCCAGAGCACGACGAACTATGGTGGACCCTATGGAGGACTGCCGACGGCTCCGAGAGACGCCCGTTTCGTGACGGTGACCCAGTACTACACCAATGGCATCAGCAACTACAACGCCCTCGTGGTTCAGTTCCGGCATGTGTTCAGCTATGGCCTGACGGGGCAAATCCATTACACCTGGAGCCATGATCTGGGCACCATCGCCTACGAAAACCCGTTCAACCTCAGCAACAGCTACGGCAGTCTCGGCTTCGATAACCGGCATGAAGTAGCCGCCGATATGCTTTGGAACCAACCCTTCAAGTCAACGAATAAGGTGACGAACGGCTTCATCCGAGGATGGACCGTGGGGCTGAAGATGTACATCTACAGCGGCGCTCCGTTCAGCGTGACCGACAGCAAGATCGCATCGGACGTGAACTCCACGGGAGTGCTCACCCCGCTGGCCGATTTGGTATCTCCAAGCGTCTTCAATACCGAGTGCAACAAAGACAACGCGGTGGGGCAGCCCTGCTTGCAAAAGACCGCCTTCGCCACGTACCCCAAGTCAGGCGTCTCGAGTCCGATCCAGACCGACTGGGGCAACATCTCACCGAACAGCTTCCGCGGCCCCGGGTACTTTGATATCGATGCGACCCTGCAAAGAAGCTTCTCCATCAAGGAGAGGTTCAAGTTCGTATTCGGCATGCAGGCTTACAACGTGTTGAATCACGCGAACTTCGCGAATCCAAGCGGAAGCCTGACGTCCGGCGCCTTCGGAACCATCACCAGCACCCTCGGCCCGCCGACCAGTATCTACGGCACGGGCCAGGGCGCCTCGGTCTCGGGCCGCCTGGCGGTTCTCACCGGGACCTTTACGTTCTGAGACAGCGCAGCGCGGGTGATCGTGCCTGGATTGGCGGTCGCCCGCGCCATGCCTTTTGGGCTCCTGACCAGGCCTCAAGACGAACGTAGTAGGGTGACTATTGCAGGACCGGGAGGCTTACGGGCGCTCGGGCGGAGCGGGTCCACTGAATACGCCCCGCGTGGAAGCGCAGGGCATCCTCAGGCGCCGGGGCATCGGCGGATTCGTCGATTAGCCGGAAGACTCCATGATCGAAGGGCTCACCCGGCGCGGGCGCCTCCAGAACCAGGCGTTCGCGCCTGCCGTGACGTGCCTGCACCAGCGCCCGGTGATGACAGTACGGATTGTTCCCACGGCGTCCGAAGAACACGTGCGCTGTCCACGAACAGCCGCCGCGGCAAAGCTCCCCATACTCGCAGGTCCGGCAGAAGCCCCAAAGATGCCCGGAAGCGGCGGCGGTTCCCTGTCCGTGGTTGATGGCCAACTCGGGCGCCCGCGCCAGGATCTCGGCCAGCGAGTGTTCGCGGATGTTGCCGCCCGAGTAAGCCGAGGTGGGCAGTGACGGGCAGCCCTTGATGGTCCCGTCGGCTTCAATCCCCAACGTGTTGATCCCCGCCTGGCAGCCTTCCCAAATAGTCTTGCCTCCCTGAGTATTCCGCAAGCGGCGCTCGTAGGGGCCGTAGTAGCCGATGTTGTTGCCGGGATAGAGCAACAGCCCGTCACGCCGGGCCCAATCCGCAAGAGTATGGAGCAACGGAAAGAGATCCAGCAGTTCCGGAGGCTGCATCAGGATCTCGGGATGGTCGGCCGCGCGACCCATGGGAACCGTGAGCTGCCACTGCCACGCCCGGCAGCCCGCCCGGACGATGTCGGCATAAATGAGCGGCAGCTCCGGCGCCGAGAGACGATTGATCTGGGTGTTGCAAGTGACCGGAATCCCCGCGTTGCGCAGTTGGCGCATCGATCCGAACGCGGCGTTCCACGAGCCCGGCTTTCCTCGCTGAAAATCGTGCGTGGACTCGCAGCCATCGATCGAGACCGAAACCTGCTGAAGGCCCGCCCGCCGCATTTCGCGGGCAGCCGCAGCGGAGATGCCGTAGCCGCCGGTGGTCAGGGTGCAGGACATACCGTGGCGGCGGATGGCTTCGACCACCGTCAGCCAGTCGGCGCGTAGATAGGCTTCGCCGCCGATGAGCGTAATCTCCCGGATGCCGGCGTCGCGGAGTTGCCGTACCAGATCGAGCGCCTCTTCGGTGGAAAGCTCGGAGGAGCGCGGCGCCGCCGCGCGGGAGCCGCAATGCATGCACCCGAGGTTGCATTGGAGAGTGAACTCCCAGACGGCGTATGTAAAACGCAATGGCAAGCCGCCGCCTTACTGCCCGGGACCAGCCGGGGGTTTGGGTTGCGGCGGCGGAGGTCCGCCGTATGCGGGAGTCGTCATTTTCCGGTAGGCCCAGAAACCGGCCAATGCTGCCAGGGCCCCCAGAACGCCGCGAATCGTCCAGCGGCGGGTGACCGGAGGTCCGCCATAGACCGGCGCAGGGCCTCCGTAAACCGGGGCCGGACCTCCATAGACCGGAGCAGGTGGCGGACTCGAATGCTGTTCGCGATCCAGGCGCTCAGCGGCCTCGCGGCGCAGACGCCGGAGGTTCTCTTCATCGCCGGGGGGTTTGGGAAGAGGAGGTTCAGGCCCCATCGCACAAGTATATCTCGGGTTTTCGGAGGGCAGGCCGCCTTACTTTTGGGTTTCGTTTGCGGCCACAGCCTTGCGCCGCGGCCGCTCGGAGGCGAACCATGCGCCCAGCCCTATCGCGATCAACACCGACGGGACGCTCGAGAGCACCAGTGCGAGTCCGGTCTGGCCGCGGCCCATCGCGCGCCACGACCACTTGAACAGCACGATCCACACGACGGGATACAACGAAAGCAATGCAAATGGCGCAGCCGCCTTCACGCGCTCGAGGCCTCGCGGGCCTTCCGCGGCCATCGACATGACGTTGGCCACCAGGATCGCGGGGTAGGGAAGCATCGAACTCACGCCCAATGCTTGCAGCACGGCCAGGGCGGCCCGCCAGACCAGGATCAATTATGCCAGGGCGCGTTGGTGGCGCGCCGGGTCGATAACCGTCGGACTCCGACGCTTTTTTCTTGTAACTGATTGAATCAGTGGGAGCGCACCCGTCGGACTCCGACGGGTGGGCCTGGACCAAACTTTCACCGGTTCCGCAACAATCCAGGGGGTTACACCGTCATAGAAGTAATCGCGCACGTCAGAGGAGGTTCGAAAGGATGCGACCAGTCGTATGCCTGACCCTGGGAGCGGCGGCGGCCACGATGGCCTTCGCCCAGCCCGCGCAGAAGCCGCCCGCTTTCGATGCTGCCGAAATCCACGCGAGCCCTCACAGCAGCCAGCCGTTCATGTCGGGCGGGATCCTCCGCGGAGGCCGCTACGTGCTCCGCAAAGCCACCATGGTGGACTTGATCCGAACCGCCTATGCGGTCGAGGCTGACAATGTGGTGGGCGGGCCGGCATGGCTCGAGTCCGACCGGTTCGACATCACGGCCAAGATTCCGCCTGACACGTCTCCCGAAACCGCTCCGCTGATGTTGCAAAGGCTGCTGGCGGAGCGCTTCAAGCTGGCAGTGCATAACGACACGAAACCGGTGGATGCCTTCGTGTTGTCGATGGGCAAGGGCAAGCCGAAACTGAAGGAGGCCGCCGAGGGTGCGGGAGCGCCGGGGTGCACGCCCCAGATGATGGGCGGCGGCACGCCGGGATCGATCCGCGTCTCGTGCCACAACGTCACCATGGCCGCATTCGCTCTGCAACTGCACCAGATGGCTGGCGGATACCTGACCATGCCGGTGGTGGACAAGACTGGTCTCCAGGGGTCTTGGGATGTCGAAATCGCCTGGACCGCCCGGGGCGCCCTGCAAATGGACGGCTCTGACGGGATCTCGATTTTCGATGCCGTGGAAAAACTCGGCCTTCATCTCGAGGCTCAGAAGGTTTCCGAGCCGGTAATCGTGGTGGACAGCGTCGACCGGAAGCCCACCGATAACCCGGCGAACATCGCGCAGGCTCTGCCGCCGGCGCCGCCCGCGGAATTCGAAGTTGCCGACATCAAACCGAGCGCGCCGGGCACGAGCGGCGGCCGTGGGGGGTTTCAACCCGGCGGTCGAATCGACCTGCACGGTGTCCCGCTGAGAATGCTGATCACGCTCGCGTGGGACTTGCTGCCCTTCGACGATATTCCGGGAGCCCCGAAATTTATCGATACGGCCAACTTCGACCTGGTGGCAAAGGCATCCACCACCATGCAAAGTCCCGGCAACGGTCCGCCGATCGAGATCGACGACCTGCGGATGATGCTCCGCAAACTGCTGGCCGACCGTTTCAAGCTGACGACGCACTATGAGGATCGGCCCGTGAATGCGTACACCCTGGTGGCGGCGAAGCCGAAGCTCAAAAAGGCGGACCCCTCGAACCGGACGCGATGCAAAACGGGGCCCACCCCGGTGGGCAAGGATCCTGCAGCCGAGCAGGGTCCGCCGCTGTTCCAGGCGGCTTGCCAGAACATGACGATGGCGCAGTTTGCCGAGCAGCTCCAGAATATCGCTCCGCTCTACATCCGCTATCCCGTGCAGGATTCGACGGGGCTCGAAGGCGCCTGGGACTTCACAATCAACTTCACTCCGGTGCCGAAGAACTTCGGCGGCGGGCGCTTCGGCGGGGGAGGACGGGGCGTCGCGGAGGGTGGCGGAGGTGGACCCCGCCCCGATCCGAGTTCCTCATCCACACAGGCTGCGCCGATGGCGGCCGAGCCCACCAGCGCGTTGA
The DNA here is from genome assembly GCA_035501495.1 of Bryobacteraceae bacterium. Taxonomy (GTDB): domain Bacteria; phylum Acidobacteriota; class Terriglobia; order Bryobacterales; family Bryobacteraceae; genus JAIQFL01. The sequence goes on from DATJWB010000203.1 coordinate 5,959, forward strand.
CGCTTTTCGATGCGGTGAGCCGCCAACTCGGCCTGAAGCTGGAAATGCAGAAGCGCAACATGCCCGTACTGGTGATCGATCACATCGAAGAGAAGCCGACCGACAACTGAGTTACAAAGGATTTTCCGGCCACGAGTGTTTCGGATAACGGCGGGAGAGTTCCTTTCGGACCTGAGGATAGAGCCGCTCCCAGAAGCCCGCCAGATCGCTGGTCACCTGGACGGGCCGCTGGCTGGGCGCCAACAGGCGAACCACCACCGGCACAGAACCCCGGGCCACCGACGGCGTCTCGCGCAGGCCGAAGAAGTCCTGCAATCGCGAGGCAATCCAGGGAGGCTGATGGGCGTCGTAATTTACACGCACCTGCCGCCCGCGCGGAAGCCGGATCCGCTCTGGCGCAATCTCGTCCACGAGGCGCCGCGCGGGCGCCGGCATCTGCTGTTCCAACGCATGCAGCAGACCGCCATCGCGCGCCGCGGCCTCCAGTTCGCCGAAGCTCCTCAGGCCGTTCGCCAGCGTCCGCAGCGCGCCTTCGACGGCGTCCCGGCCAAGGGCATTGACCCCGCCGTGCCGCGATGCGAACGCCGTGCGCGCCAGGAACGCATCAATCTCCTCGACAGCCGCGAAGCGCGCAATCCCGGCCTCCAGCGCCTTCTCGGCGAGCAATGCGGCCGCCCCTTCGGGATCGGGAACGCCGTAGCTCTCCTCGATGGCAATCTCTCCGAACCGCAGCGCGCTGACGCTCTCCACGCGCTCCGCGGCGCGGTTCCATTCCGGGCGATCGGTGGCGCGCACGCGCTCCGGAAAAAGCTCGAGGAGCCAGTCCGGGCGGATGCCGCTGGCAATCCGCACGAGCGCCATCTTCTGATCGCGGCGGTCTTCGGCTTCGACGGCCACCAGGAACTCCGCGTCCGAGACCGTGCTGGAGGGCGCGAGTTGGGCCGACCCTCCCGCGGCAAGCAGGAGTTCATTGCCCCGTCGCCGCTTTGCCACACGATCCGGAAAAGCCGCCAGGACCGAAATCAGCAGCGCGTCTTCAGCCTGATCTCCGCCGGTGCGACCCTTGCCCGCCGGCTGCGTTCCGGCCATCCGCCGAATCTGCCGTACCATCTGCGCGGTCCCCGGCTCCCAATGTCCCTCCATGAGTACCAGGAGATCGGACCGTGTGGCATGATCGGCACGGGCCGGCAATCGCTCACCCGCGCTGAGCAGCGCGGCCACGGTGCACCCGTCCTCCGCGACTCCACGCGAGCGCGATTCGACGATCAGCCGGCCAAGCCTGGGATGCAGCGGGTATCGCGCCATTTCGCGTCCCACGGCTCCGCGGGCGCCCAGCAGATCCAGCAGTTCCTCTGCCTGAGTCATTGCGGCGGACGGCGGAGGGTCAAGCCACTCCAGCGAATCGGCGCGCCCCACACCCATGGCGTCCAGCAACAACGCCACCGGTGCGAGGTCTGCCCGCTTCACTTCCGGGGTCTCCTGCGCGGGGCGCCGCACAAAATCTTCCAGAGGGTAAAGGCGGATGGCGCACCCGGGACCGGTTCGACCGGCCCGCCCCGCCCTCTGGTTCGCCGACGCCTGGCTGATGCGGCCCACTTCGAGTGTAGGCAGCCCCGACCACGACGAATGGCCGGCAATCCGCGCCAGACCGCTGTCGATCACCGCGCTCACTCCTTCGATGGTGATGGAACTCTCCGCCACATTGGTGGAAAGGATGATCTTCCGCTGGGCGCACGGCGCTACCGCGCGGTCCTGCTCCTCCGGCGATTGGTCGCCGTAGAGTGGCAGGAGCAGCCAGCCGTTCCGTTGGGCGAGCGCCGCGCAGGCCGCTTGCGCGCGGCGGATCTCCGCGGCGCCGGGCAGGAAAACCAGCACGTGGCCCGCGAGTGAGGGCGCGGCCAGCCGCTCGAGTGCGGAGGCGACTTGCTGTTCGAGGGGAGTTGGTGAGTGGGGCGTGTACTCGATGGCCAGCGGGTACTGGCGCCCCTCGGACCGCAGGACGCGCCCGCCGCCCAAATACTTCGCGATGGGCGCGGCATCGAGCGTCGCCGACATCACCACCAGGCGCAGGTTCGGCCGCTTGCTGCGCTGCAGCTTCCGCAGGAGGGCGAGTGCCAGATCGCCTTCCAGATGGCGCTCGTGGAATTCATCGAGCACCACGGCCGAGACTCGGGCGAGCGTGGGGTCTGCCAGCAGACGGCGTGTGAGGACGCCTTCGGTGAGGAACCGCAGCCGCGTGCGTGGGCCCGAGACATCCTCGAACCGCACCTGGTAACCGACGGTGTCCCCGGCACTCTCCCCCAGCGCGGCGGCGACGAATCGCGCCGCCAGCCGCGCTGCCAGCCTGCGCGGCTCGAGCACCAGGACCTCGCCATCAAATGACTCCAGCAGGGCCGGCGGCACCCGCGTGGTCTTTCCTGCCCCGGCCGGCGCCTCCAGCACCAGGGTGTTTTCGCCACGCAGGTGGTGGAGGATTTCGGGTACCAGCGGGTCGATCGGCAGGCTCACACGCTTTATCTTGGCACGCGGGCACCAGGTGACGAGAGTACTTGGCGGCTGAAAGTCGCCCTTTGCCAATCTACCCGCACTACACTAAGGCAGGATGCCGCTTCTGGAAAATACTTTGAAAGACCTGCGCTTTGGAGCCCGCGCCCTGGCCGGGAACCCCGCTGTCACCGCCGTTGCCGCCCTTTCGCTGGCACTCGGCATCGGCGCCAACACAGCCATCTTCAGCCTGATCGACACCGTGCTCGTCAAGACACTACCGGTGCGCGATGCCCGGCAACTGGTTCTGCTCACCGACCCGACGGCCCAGGGCGTCTCGATCGGCTCGCAAGGGCCCGAACGGCAGAACCTGAGCTACGGCGAATATGAGCACATCCGTGACGCCCAGCAGGTCTTCCAGGGGATGTTCGCGTCCGAGAGTTCCCTGGAGCGCATAAGCGCCACGGTGGACGGCGGATCGCCCGAAGACCTTCGCCCCCGCCTGGTGTCCGGCAGTTACTTCCCGGTGCTCGGCATTGCGCCGACGGTGGGGCGGACGTTCACGGCGGCGGACGACCAGGCTCCCCGCAACGCGCCCTACGCGGTCATCAGTTACGCCTATTGGGACAAACGGTTCGGCCGCAGCCCCGACGCCGTGGGAAAGGTGATCAAGCTCGGAAAAGCGTCGCTGACAATCGTCGGAGTCGCACCGCGCGGGTTCTTCGGGGAGACGGTTGGCCAGTCGCCCGACCTGTGGGTTCCCATCATGATGGAGCCCGACCTCATGCCCGGACGCGACTGGCTGCATGACGACGAAAGCTCGGTCACGCGCGTGATGTGGTTGCAAGTGATGGGCCGGCTCAAGCCGGGGGTTTCCTTGCAGCAGGCTCAAGCCGATATCAACGTCGTTTTCCAGCAGATTCTCAACGCCTACCAGGTGCACGGACTGACCGCCGAGCAACGCCGCAGCCAGCTCGAGCAGAGGCTGCAGCTTCACGACGGCGCCAAAGGCGCCAACTCGCTCAGCGACGATTTCCGGCAGCCGCTGCTGGTCCTCATGTCGGTGGTCGGGATGGTGCTCCTGATCGCCTGCGCCAACATCGCGAATTTGCTGCTGGCGCGCGCCGCGGGACGCCAAAAGGAGATCGCCGTCCGGCTCGCCATGGGGGCCGGGCGCATGCGGTTGGGTACGCAGCTCATTACCGAGAGCCTGCTGCTGGCGGCCGTCGGTGGCGCTCTTGGCCTGCTGTTTGCCGCATGGGGCAGCAGCATCCTGCTGCAGGTGGTGTCCAACGGGCCCGATCCCGTTCCGTTGGATGTCCGCATCGACCTGCGCGTGCTCGGCTTCACCGCGGCTCTGGCGATTGCCACCGGCATTCTGTTCGGGCTCGCTCCCGCGTTCCGCGCCGCGCGCGTGGAAGTGGCGTCTACCTTGCGGGAGAACTCGCGGGGCGTGATGGGCGGCGGAGGGCGCATCAGCCTGGGCAAGACGCTGGTGGCCGCGCAGATCGCCATTTCCCTGCTGCTGTTGATCGGTTCCGGGCTGTTTATCCGTACGCTGCGCAATCTCGAGAACGTGGAGCTTGGGTACGGGCGCGACAACCTGGTGCTCGTGGATATCGACGCCACGACGGCGGGATACCGGGGCCCCTCGGCGGCCGATCTTTATGCGCGGCTGCTCGACGGCATCCGCGGCATACCGGGCGTGAAGAGCGCGACCTTCTCGCAGAATGGACTGTTCAGCGGCTCCGAGTCCGGCACGCAGCTCTATGTCGAAGGCTACACGCCGGCCAAGGCGGGCGACACAGGGGCGCGCTTCGACGCGGTTGGGCCGGACTATTTCGCCGCCCTGGGCATCCCCATTTTGCGCGGCCGCGACATTGGCAGGCAGGATACCGGCGCCTCCACACCGGTGTGCGTGATCAACCAGACCATGGCCAGGGATTTCTTCGCGGGCCGCGATCCCCTGGGCAAGCACATCAAGGATCTGTTCCCGGGTTCCAACGCGCAGTTTGAGATTGTGGGGGTGGCGCAGAACGTGCGCGATCACAACCTGCGCGGCGACATCCCGCGGCGCTTCTACGTTCCGGCGGCGCAAGGCCTGCCCAGCGTGCCGGAGTTTGTGAACTTCGAGGTTCGGGCGGCGGCCGGCCCTGGAACGGTAGTTCAGGCGGTGCGCGCCAAAATCCAGGCCGCCGACCGGACCTTGCCCATCGGAACGCCTTCGACCCTGAACGAGTTGGTGGAGCGACAGCTTCTGCAAGAGCGGATCATCGCGCAGCTTTCCACCTTCTTCGGCGCTTTGGCGCTGCTGCTGGCGTGCATGGGCCTGTACGGAGTGCTCTCGTATGCCGTGGCGCGGCGCACCAACGAAATCGGCATCCGCATGGCGGTCGGGGCGGGGCACGGATCGGTGGTGTGGATGATTTTGCGCGAGACGATGGTGCTGGTGGCAGTGGGCGCGGTGGCAGGCGCGGGGGCCTCTCTGGGGATGGCGCGCCTGGTGGCCAGCCGCATGTTCGGCGTATCTGCCGGCGATCCGCTGACGATACTGGCGGCCGCGGCGACCCTGACCGTGGTGGCGCTGGTGGCCGCCTGCTTCCCGGCCATGCGGGCTGCCAGGATCGACCCGATGATTGCGCTGCGCGTGGAGTAGTCAGTCGCCGATGTCGCGTCGCTCGCCGCGGCATAATCGAACAGTGGCCTACATAGATCCGCACGTGCATCCCGAAGAAGGGCGCGAATTCGCGGTACGTTACTATCGATGGTCCCTCGAACAAATCAGCAACGAGGTGCGCAACGGCTTACCGACCCTGCGCTTGTTTCGGGGCCCACTACCGGATGCTTCCCTGGCTGCTTTCGAGAGATGGAAGGTCTGGGAACGGAAGGATGTCGGCCGGGCTCTGGTCAGGCGCCATCATAAAGACGCGCTCGGTATTTTGGGCGAACAGCTTACGCCTCTCGAAGAGGAGCTTGCCAACTCGCAGTCACAGCGAGAGAGCACTCTCGTGAAGCGCTACCTCATGGGGGGATTTGCTTCCGGCAACCCCAGGGATCCGTGGCATCACACGATGAGCGCGAAACGTCCTTCCGAGGCCCGAAGACGCCTTCGAAAGGAGGTTGAGGGATCCGTCGAACTGGTCGCCGGCACGGACCTCTACCGGTTCAATCCCCGCAGGTGGCGTTATCGCACGCCTGTTGGCCGATGGGTGGTCCTCACGGAACTCTACTACTTCGGCCGGTTGTACGACCTCGCATACGCGCACGAGATTCGTTTCGGGAAAGAGGCGGTTTCCATGTGCCGGTTCATCTCCGCTTTGGATTGGCTGGGGTTTTCGAGCGCCCCGGAGAGCGGCTGGCTGTTATCGTCGCCAGAAGAGATTCCGCCGGTTGCGGCCTGTCTCGCAGATCTTTGCCGGCAGTTTCTCGAGGCAGCACCCTCGCTGCTGCCCGAGTGATTCACTGGATTTCGAAAGCCCCTCCGGAATGAATCTCACGACCCACCGGCTTGGCCGCCTGCTTCCCGGCCATGCGGGTGGAGTAGTCAGTAGCCGATGTTGCTCTCCTGGCCATCCGGGTTGATGAACTGGAAGCCCAGCTCGTTGCGCGACGAGCTTCGAAAACCGTAGTCACTCGAATTGATCCGCACGCGCAACAGCACCCGGCTCGGGTTAAGGTATTGAATGCGAGGCTGCCCCGAGGGAGTAAATGCGGGAGGAAACGGACTGACGCGTCCGTTTAAAACCTGGCGGACGGTGAGAGTGGGCTGGAAATTCCGCCCGTCGATAGTGAACAGCATCTCGGTGTCCGCGTCCCAGGTCGGGGGATCGACTCTGGTGATGACTGGCGGATCTTTGTGTGCGCGGAACAATCGGGGGGCGAAGATCGTGGCGGCGGCGGCCGCGCCGATTCCGAGAACGGCGCGCCGGTTCACACCCAGTGTGCGCAGTCGGCCGTCCGAGGGTGGTGGCGTGGCGGGCGGTCCGGGCGCATAGGGCGGACTTTGGGCGGGTTGCCCGAAAACACCGCGCTCCGGCCTGTCGGCGCGCGGTGGTGAATCGGGCCGCTGGAACTGAGGAGCAGCAGGTTGTGCTTCAGGAACCGGACGGCCTTGATCGGGCTCCGGCCGCTCGGGACGATAAGGGCCGCGCTGCATGCGACATATTCTACTCCTTCGAGCTGTGCCTGGCTCGGTGAGCTACACGTACAGACTGCCGATCGGATATCCGGGGTAATCGGCCGCGGCCTGCGCCTGCATGTCGTTGCAAAGGCGCTCCACCGCCTCCGCTGCTTTCAGGAAGGTGAACGCCGCCTGATTATTGGGACCGTAAACGCTCACTACGAGCTGACACAATTCGCGCAGACGCGCATTACTGGCTCGCAATTCGCGAGCCAGTTCACGATGCTCTTCGAGTGTGAGAGGGAGGGGCGTTTCAAGTTGCATTCCGGCCCTCGCCAGCACAGGTCACCCGTTTCAATTCCATGTGTGTTTGACAGCCCATGGCAACTCGAAATGACGCGGGTTACGGAGTCGCACGGAAGTTCGGCTAACCTTCACCAATCGCAAGTCTAACATACCGGCACGACTGGCCCGCCGCATTGAACTTGGTACAATCGCAGTGATGCCCAACGAGATTTTCGCTTCATTCGATACCACCGAGGGCCAGTTCAAGATCAAACTGTTCGCCGACAAGGCCCCCAAAACGGTGGAGAACTTCGTTCGCCTCGCGGACGGAAGCAAGACTGGTAAGCCTTTCTACGATGGCACCATTTTTCACCGTGTGATCCCGCGGTTCATGATCCAGGGCGGCGATCCGGAAGGCTCGGGACGCGGCGGTCCGGGGTACAAATTCGCCGACGAATTCCACCCTCAATTGAGGCATTCCAAGGCGGGGATTCTTTCGATGGCGAATGCCGGGCCGAACACCAACGGCAGCCAGTTCTTCATCACGGTGGCGCCCACACCGCATCTCGACGACCACCACAGCGTCTTCGGCGAAGTGGTGGAGGGGTACGACGTGGTGAAGAAGATTTCCGAGGTCCCCACCAGGCAGGACCGCCCCGTCAAAGAAGTTCGCGTGAAGTCCGTGAAGATCGAAGATCAGTAGTTGGCTTCGTGTTTCCGGCTGAAAGCCGGCTGCGGGCAGGATTGCCCTTCCCCCATGTCAGATGGAACAGGCCGACTCATGAGGCTGGCGATCTTCGGCGGCACTTTTGACCCCATTCACAAAGCACATCTGGCGATTGCCCGCAGAGCGGCGAACGATCTGCAACTGGACCGCGTTCTGTTTGTTCCCGCGGCCCATCCTCCGCACAAGGCCGGGCGGGCTCACGCTTCCTACGAAGACCGATTGAGGATGGTGGAACTGGCGTGCGAGGGCGAGCCACGCTTCGAAGCGTCACGCCTGGAACAGGGAACCGCGCGCAGCTATTCCATCGACACCATCGAGAACGTGAAGAAAGAACTGGGCCCGGGCGACCGGCTGTTCTTCATTATCGGCGCGGACGCATTTGCCGAGATCCGCACCTGGCATCGCTGGCAGGATGTGGCGCACGCGGTTTGCTTCATCGTGGTGAGCCGGCCCGGACATCTTTATGACGCACCGCGCGGTGTCGCGATCGAGCGCCTGGACTCGATGGAGATTCCCATCTCCTCGTCGGACGTTAGACGCGCGATCGCAGCGAATGAGTACACCGATGCCATTCCTCCGCGTGTGTTGGCATACATCCGCTCGCAACATTTGTACACGCACTAACCTCGGGGAGAAGTAACATCGCGGCGAGAAGAGCCGTGCTGCTTGCTCTCTTTAGATACACCCATGTGTCGAGTGTCAACGCAGCGCGATCACTTTCAAATTGTGCGAAGTCTCTTTGGCGGAGTGAGGAGCAGGCGTCCTTCAGGCCGCTTAATCGCGCGGCCGTAAGGAACTTAGCCAAACGCTCCGGGCGCAGCGGCTGGAGGCGAATGTAACGTAATCCATCGCACAGACCGTTTGGCCGGAACCGTGCTTACTTAGAGGAGGCACGCCCCCAGGCCCGATTGCGTGTCGGTCGTCCCATCTTTGTACCTGTTGACTGGAGGTTTGTCTTGAAGAGGTTTTTGCATTTTTCCAGTGTGGTTGTGTTCGTGGGCGCGTTCACTGCGCTGTCTGCCCAGCAACTGGGCACGGATAAGAATCAACTGAATTTCTCGGCGCAGTCCGGCGGTCCGGCAGTTACCCAGACGTTGAATGTCACTGGCTCTGGCACATTCACAACCTTTCCCAACACTTCCTGGCTGCATGTAAACCCGCAAAACGGAACCGCACCTTCGGCTCTTACCGTCAGCGCTGACCCGACCGGGTTAGCGGCAGGTGTGTACGGCGGCACGTTGTCAATTTTCGGAGCGAGCAACCGTGTGGACGTTCAAGTGAACCTGACGGTAAGCAGCATCTCGGTCAGCCCGGCGTCGCTGGCTTTTGAGTTTCAGACGGGAGGGACAGCGCCGCCGGCGCAGAATCTTACTCTCTCGGGCCCGCTTACATCTTACAGTGCCACGGCGACGTCGAGCGGCAACTGGCTGCAGATCTCGACCGGCGTCGGAGCGCCTTCGGCCACAATCAGCGGAACCTCGCCCGGAACGATCACCGCGTCGGTAAATTTCACCGCTCTGGCGGTTCTTCCCCCGGGCACAGCGGGCGGATCGATTGTGATTACTCCGGTTTCGGGAAGCGCGATCACAGTCCCCGTCAGTGTGCTGGTTTTAAACGCGCCGCAAGTTACTGTCAGCCCGGCATCGGTTTCACTGGCCTACCAGATTGGCGGTACTAACAACTCGGCGCAGCAGTCGGTTACGATCTCCACCAATGCAATCTCCGGCATCTCCTACACCGTAGTTCCTACCGTAAACAATAATCCCGCGGGGCGAGTCTGGTTCACAGTCGCTCCCAGCACCATCGGCACGATTCCGGCGAACGGCAGCACGTCACTTACAATCTCATACGACCAGACTGCCAACCTGCCGCCAGGCACTTATACGGGCAAGGCGACATTGCAAACCCCCGCCGGGACTCCAGCCAGCCAGGATATTCCGGTTACGCTCCTGGTTTCCAACTCACCGCTTCTCAGCCTGTCCAACAGCACGTTGAATTTCACTTACCAGTTAGCCGGCGCTGCGCCGGCCTCTCAAAATGTCACCGTCAACAGCACCAGCGGAGCCACCGCGCTCTCCCTCAGTGCCACGACCGCCAACAATAGCGGCAACTGGTTGACCGTGCCCGCGACGGCCACGGCCGGAACGGCATTTCCAGTCGCGGTCAATCCATCCGGTCTGGCTCCCGGCAATTATTCGGGAACCATCACGGTGACCGCCAGCGGCGCGGCCAACAGCCCGCTGCAGATCACCGTGAACCTGAAGGTGACCAACGACCCGGTGATCGTCTACGTAGCGAATGGCTGCTCGACCGCTACGTTTTCGACGTGTCCGGTAGTCTTCCCGGTGCAGATCGGCCAGAATCCACAGCCTGCGCAGGCGATTCGCGTTACCAGCAGCACGGGTACGTCGCTGAATTACACGGCGTCCACGCAGGTCACCTCGTGCGGCGGGAACTGGCTGGTGATCGGCGGCGCCACCAGCGGTGGAACCGACGGTTTGTTCAGCGCCGCGGTAGTGACTACCGGGATCGCGGCGGGCACTACCTGCAGCGGCGCGATCTCCATCTCCGCGGCCAACCCGGCCACCGGGGCGGCGGCTCCCAACAGCCCGCTCCTGATCCCGGTGACCTTGTATGTCAGCAGTACACCGCAACTGGTGGTCAGCCCCAGCGCGCTCACATTCATGGGCCAACTGAATGGACCGACCGCGCCTCAGCAGGCGGTGACTCTGTTCAGTACGAGCTCCACCGACAGCCTTACTTACAACGTTTCGTTCAGCACGGCGAATAACAGTAACTGGCTTTTTGTCAGCCCGGTCACGGGTGTCGCGGGCGCCGCGGGCACGGGCGTCACCGTACTGGCGTCTCCCGGGATCCTCTCCGCCGGCACTTACACGGGGACCATCACCATTACGGCAACCGGTCCTGGCGGGGCCACGGTGGCGGACAGCCCGGTCACGATCCCGGTGTTCTTCGAGGTGAACGCGGGGACCATATCCGCGACGCCCACCACTTCGCTGAATTTCACACAAGTTGCAGGCGGGCAGGCGCCGGCCTCGCAGCCCGTCAGCGTCTCCGGCACGCCGAACCCGATCAACTTCACGGTTACCGCTGCGGCCGATAACGGCGGCACCTGGCTGTCCGCGACACCAACTTCCGGCACGACCCCCGGCACGGTTCAGGTTTCAGCAAGTGCCGGAAATCTCGCAGTGGGATCGTACACCGGGAAGGTCACCATCACGGCGGCCACGCCGCCGGGCGCGACCGGAAGCCCGATCGTCATACCGGTGACGTTGAACGTGGTGGCGGCCCAGACTCTCACGGCATCGCCGAATAACGTCAGCTTCAGCTACATCATGGGCACGTCCAACCCGGCGAACCAGACGGTGGCCGTCTCCTCGACGGGCGGAGCGGCTCCCTTCACCGCGAGCATCTCGCCGAGCACCGCCACGTGGCTGAGCGTCACTCCCACCAGCGGCAATACTCCGCAGAACCTCACGTTTGCGGCGAATCCAACGGGGTTGGCCGCGGGCAAGTACACGGCAACCGTCAGCATCAGTTCCACCTCGTCTCTGTCTCCGACGACCGTGACTGTGACCCTGACCGTTTCGACGCCCGTGCCGCCGGTCGTGACGTCCGTCAACAATGCGGCAAGCTACTCGACGGGCGGCGTCTCGCCGGGCGAGAACATCGTGATCTTCGGGACGGGACTGGGACCGGCGACACTGGTTCCCGGCACCGTAACCAACAACGTGTGGAACAATAGCGCCGGCGGCGTGCAGGTGCTGTTCGACGGTGTCGCGGCGCCGGTGATCTATGCATCGGCTCAGGCGACCAGCGTGATGGTGCCGTACGGCGTGGCTGGCCGGACCAGCACCAACATCGTCGTCTCTTATCAGGGCGTGATGTCGTCCCCAATCCCGTACAATGTGGTCCAGGCGGCCCCGGGCATTTACTCGCTGAACGCCTCGGGCACGGGACCGGGAGCCATCCTGAACCAGGACTTCAGCGTGAATGGTCCTGCGAATCCCGCCACGGCGAACTCGGTGGTCGCCATCTACATGACCGGGGAAGGCGTTACTGTACCTGCCAGCACCGATGGAGCGCTGGCTCCCGTTAACGGCACCGGCTTGAACAAGCCGCCTCTCACGGTGACGGCGACCGTGGCAGGAATGAACGCGGTAGTCGAGTACTTCGGCTCGGCGCCCGGCATCATCTACGGGGTGATGCAGGTCAACATTCAGATACCGGCCAATGCGCCTAGCGGAGCCCAGGCCTTGATCATCAAATTGACCAACGCCAACGGTACGTCATTTACAACCCAGACCGGAATTACAGTGTCCGTCAAATAACTCCAGCCCATCCGATCTGCCTCCTCAAACGCCGGCGGCTGCTACCGCCGGCGTTTTTTTGCTTTCCTGCCGGCGTGCCAGTTGCTAAACTGGTGCGCCGCCGTAATTCTCACGGCGCAAATCCATTAATCCTCGCACGCCGTGCGAGAGCCCTTTATCGAGGTGTGTTTTGACGGAACGACGTTCGATTTCCTGCTTACTTGCAGCAGCCGCTCTGATCTGCCTGCCGGGAAAAATCCCGGCACAGAGTGCCTGTGGCCCTTTTACCGATGTATCTGCAAACGATGTCTTTTGCCCCTTCATCCTGCAGGCATTCGTCGGAGGGCTTACCAATGGAACCAGCGCGACCACCTTCAGTCCCACCGATCCGGTAACGCGCGAGCAAGTGGTCACCTTCGTGAATCGCGGGATCGACTCCACGCTGAATCGCGGGAATCTTCGAACGGCGATGGGTAAGACGTGGGGGCCCACGTCCACGTTTGGGGCGACTGCATCCGACGTGGGAGGCTCGATGAACGACATCGTGACCGACGGCACGAATCTGTGGATCGCGCGCAACGATGGAAAGATCGTGAAAGCCAGCGTGGCCGACCGGCGCGTCCTGGAGACGTGGGGAATCGCCACCGGGAGCCCGCGCCGGCTGGGGGTGTTCGGGGGACTGGTATTCGTCGCGGACAATCAGGGCAACCTGCAGTACTTCAATCCGACGAGCGCTCCGGTCCTTCCCACGATGGTGGCCAGCAGCGCGCTGGTGCCATCGAACTTTGCGGCCCTGGCGTACGACGGCACCAACGTGTGGATGGCCAATGCCAACACTTCCATGGTGCTGATCGCGATGATCAATTCGGTGACGACGGCGACCTTCGACATGGGCGCCAACGTGGATGGACTGTTGTTCGACGGCACCTACATGTGGGTGCTCCTGGCAAACTCGAAGATCCAGAAGATGAGCCTGCCTTCGGTTCCCTCCACGCCTCCATCCGTGGTGGAGACCCTCACGATACCAGGGCCGGTCACCGATTGCCGGATGGTTTTCGATGGCGTCAATATCTGGCTCCCGACCGGCAGCGGCACTCTTTACGTGATCCGTCCGACCACGAATGCGCTGCCCAGTACGGTCACCACGGTCGGCGCGATAGCGGGTGTCGGGCTTCCTTACGTGGCGGCGTTCGATGGCGAGAACGTGATGATCGGCGGAGTCAGTAATGGTGTGGTGGCGCTCTATAAGGCGTCCAGTCTGACTCCCATCCGAAGCTTTCCGGTGGGCGCGTCCGGCATCCGCGGAATCGCCAGCGACGGGCGGACGTTCAATATCGGCGACATCGGAGCCAGCAAATTCTTCCAGTACTGAGGCAGCCGCCGCGATTGCCGGAGCGAATCAACGGCCATCGCAGGCGGCCCGGGCCCGGGCGTAAAGCGCGGGGGCCTGCAAGCGGGCGCAGTAGCGCTCGAAGCCGTCTCGCGGGCCCTTCCATTCGAGCTCATCAACGCCCTCGAAAACCGCAACATCGGTCTGGAGGGTGGCAAGGGTCCGATACAACACGGCATCGTTCCACTGCTCGAACAGGACGGCTGCCAGGCGTTGGGCGCCGCGGATGGAGCCAGGCCACCGGCGCCAATCCCGCGGAACCTGTTCGAGGTGGGAGAACCGGGAAAAGACCGCCGAAGCTGCTTTCGGCCCCCATCCCGGAAGGCCTGGAAAACCGTCGGCACTGTCGCCGACTACGGCTAGGTAGTCGGGAATCGATTGCGGGCCGACGCCCCATTTGGCCACGACGGCCGCCTCGTCGCGCAGGATCGAGCGCATGCGATCGAGCTGTACCACCCTGGTGCCCGCGACGCATTGCGCCAGATCCTTGTCCGGCGTGCAGATCAGCACCTGGCTGACGCGTTCGTCGAGGGCGGCCTTCGCCGCGGCGGAGGCCAAAGCGTCGTCCGCCTCATAACGAACCATCGGCCAGACCAGCACGCCCATGCAGGCCAGCGCTTCCTCCAACACCGGGAATTGTGCGAGCAGAGGCTCCGGCACGCCTTCCGACGTCTTATAGCCTGCGTAGAGATCGTTTCGGAACGACTCGATCACATGATCGGTGGCCACCCCGACATGGGTTGCGCCCCCTTCGAGCAGTCCGAGGATCGAGGAGAGCACGCCGCGAACCGCGCCGACCTCCTTGCCATCCGTTCCCAAGCCCGATGGCACGGCGAAGAAGTGGCGGAACAACTCGTAGGTTCCGTCTACCAGGTGAACGTTCATGATTCCCGCTCTTGGTGTTACCCGCTGGCTTTGCTTCGCAATGCCTGCAATCGTTCCGCGGGGCGGCGCAACGAATGGGCGTGGCGGTAGAGGTCCGACCAGAGGTCGCCGGACTCGCCGAGACGGGCCGGCATGGTTCGCAACGTGAATGTGCGCGGGCCGGCGGTGCCGCGCTCGACCTCCCTCCAGGTGCACGGCGCCGAGACGGGAGCACCGGTTTTGGGGCGCACTGCGTACGCCGCAGCGAAGGTCGCGCCCCAGCCGTTGCGGCCTGTGTCCACCAGGATCCGACCGCCGCGATTCGCCTTGCCGATCTCCTGTGTGAGGCGGTCCGGGTCGCGCCGCACCAGAACTCCCGCAACCGTGTGGGCGAATTGTGAGACCTCTTCCGTATTGGCCTTTCGATCCAGCGGAACGACGATGTGGTATCCCTTGGAGCCGGAGGTCTTCACCCAACTCGGGAGTTCCAGTTCCTCCAGCAGGCCGCGGAGGGCGAGGGCGGCGCCGCGCAGAGCTTCCAGATCGTCGTGCAGCGGGTCGAGATCGAAGACGCAGATGTCGGGATAGTACAGCTCAGGCGCACGCGATACCCAGACGTGCGGCGTGACGCAGTTCTGATTGGCCAGCCAGAGCAGAGACGGCGTGTCGTTGGCGAGAGGATAGTGCACGCTCCCATCTTTCTTGGGAGCTTCCACGCGTTCGAGCCATGCCGGGAAGCCCTTGGAGACGTCCTTTTGGATGAACCCCTTCTCACCGATGCCGTGGTTAAAGCGCTCCATGGTTACAGGACGCATGCGGATATGCGGCAGCATGGCGTCCGCAATGGTCTCGTAGTACGACGCCATATCGCCCTTGGTGATCCCGTCGTCGGGGAAAAGGATCTTGTCGGGGTGAGTGATTCTAACGGATTGCGCGCTCACGAAGTCCCTCGCACGTGAAGCCTGCTCAGACGATTATCGCAAGGGCTCTCACTCTCGCTCAAACCGTTCTCCGCCGACTTGGATTACGGGGACACCTGGCGTGTGGGGATCGGTGGTTTGAGGCACGAGAGATCGAATCTCGGCCTCAGGTTACAAGCCGCCGGTGGAGCGACTCCGGCACCTCGGCATCGATCTCGCACTGCTCCCCTTGGTAGCGTGTCTCGATCACTCTGCCGAACTCGTGGAGAAGGGCTCGCGTGGCGCCATCCCCCGCGGACATCCGGAAGGTCGCGCGCACCAGTGGATCGAGCGGCAACGCCTCGTCGATTGCAGCCAAGAGTCGATCCACACCGGCGCCCGTCAGCGCCGACACGCAGATCATCCGGGCCTGTCCCGGGCCTCCGGCGTGATTCCACAGCCGGCGCTCGAGCACTTCCGGATCAGCCTCCTCCGGCGGTACATGGTCGATCTTGTTGACCACCAGGATCTGCGGAAGTTCGGCCGCGCCGATCTCCGCCAGCACCTTCCGCACATGCGCGGTGTGCTCTGGCGCGGAAGGTGAGGAGACATCCACCACGTGGAGCACCAAGGCAGCCTCTTTTACTTCTTCGAGCGTGGCGCGAAACGCCTTCACCAGGGTCGTGGGCAGATTGCGAATGAAGCCGACAGTATCGCTTACCAGCACGCGCCGCCGGGAGGGCAGGGTCAACGGCCGCACCGTCGGATCCAGAGTGGCGAACATGCGTGCGTCCGCGAGCACTTCCGATTGCGTCAGCCGATTGAAGAGCGTGGATTTCCCGGCGTTCGTATACCCCGCCAGCGCCAAAGTCGCGAGCGGCACCGCGCTGCGCCGTTTGCGGTGCAGCGCGCGCCCCGCGCGGACGGCTTCCAGATCGTCTCCAATCTTCTTGATGCGCCACGCGATCCGGCGGCGGTCGGTCTCCAGCTTGGTCTCGCCCGGGCCGCGTGTTCCGATTCCGCCGCCCAGACGCGACATCTGCACCCCGTGCCCGGTCAATCGCGGCAGCCGATAGTTGAGCTGGGCCAGTTCGACCTGCAGCCGGCCCTCCCGGGTGCGCGCCCGGGAAGCGAAAATATCGAGGATCAGTTGCGTCCGATCGATGATCTTGGCGTCAATCGCCTTCTCCAGGTTGCGCTGCTGCGTGGGCGTGAGGTCGTGGTCGAAGATGACAACGTCCGCGGCGCTCGACTGGACGGCGGCGGCCAATTCCTCCACTTTCCCCTGGCCGACCAGGGTGGCGGCCTCCGGCGCGGCACGCGCCTGTACCACGCGCTCCAATACCGCGGCGCCCGCGCTGCCGGCCAACTCGGCAAGCTCGTCGAGGGACTCGTCCACCGGCACGGCATTGGCACGGTCCATCCCCGGCCCTGCTGTGCGTGTCTTCCATTCCAGCCCGACCAGGATTGCACGTTCTCGAACGGGATTGCGAAGAGGCGTTCTCAGGCCCCCGTGGAGTCCACCGGCACGCCCGGCGTCGAGCCGCCGGAAGAACTTTGGGACGCTGCTTGCGAGCTGCTGGAATACGAGTGGGACGACTTCTGCGTGACCACTGTGGAAATAGCGTGCTTGAAAATCAGCTGCTCCTGATTGTTGGTTTCGAGGACCAGTGAGTACTTGTCGAAACTCTTGATCCTGCCGGAGAGCTTGACGCCGCTCATCAGGTAAATGGTGAGGACAATCTTATCCTTGCGAGCGTTGTTTAAAAAGCTGTCTTGAATATTTTGCGCCGGTTTTTCCATACCGCCCCCAAAAAACCCTTTCGGGAAAGTAAAACAGTTACGAACGGCGATTGTATTGTACCGTATTCACGCCGGCGAAGTGAGGATCAGTACGCGCTACTCTTCGTCATGCTCCGGGACAGTACGGCCCGAGACCGGCACGGCCATCTTCGCCGCCAGTTCCGCGCGTGTCAGGGACTGCGGTTTGGGCTGCATTTTGGCGCTTTTCTTCTCCGGGGCGGCCGGCTCCAGGAGGAACTCGCCGGCGCCGGCCAGTTCCTCCTCGAGGTTGAAATCAGGGATCCCTTTCCAGGATGGGACTTGTGCGATGCCGTGCTCGGTAACCACACATTCCATCCCGTTTCGAAGCTTGAAGTGAATCCGCGCCTGGCTTCGGATGGACAGCCGGCGGAGATCCGCCAGTTTCATCGATCGGCTTCCTGGAACTCGTCTACGAACTCACCCTCGGCGATGCGCGCCGCAATGGCCTCCTGGCAGGACACGCAGTAACGCGCCCACGGCACGGCGTCCAGCCGCTTAGCCGAGATCGGCTCTTCACACTCCAGGCAGATGCCGTATTGGTCGTGATCGAGCCGGCGAAGCGCGTCGGAAATCTCCCGCAGGAGCTTCATGTCGATGGAATTGCGGTTCAGGAAGATCCATTCTTCGTGATGCTGCAGGCTGAGGTCCCCCTCATCGGAGGGAACATCCAAACGGGCAACTACCTGCGCCGCCTTCTGGGCGGACATACTGCGACGGACTTCCTCTGCTTTCGCCTCGAGTATTCTCCTGGAGTCGCCGGGTTTGGGCTTGGGTCCGTTCTTGTTAATCATAGGTATTTCTCTTTTTTCGCCCGATCCATATTCGGTCCAGACCGATAAGACGCTGGCCCGACACCAAAAGTTGCAAATCTTGGAAGGGGGGCAATGCAGCGAGAATGTCGCATTGTAACCATTGGACGAACGGAAAGTCAAGTCCTTTCCGTCATTTACACAACTTTACAATGACCGGCACCACTTCCGCACGGTGCTATCTTTCGGCTAGTCCGTGTCCGGCTGGCAATTATGGTTATCGGCAGGCTTTCCTACTCCTTAGGATATACTCCTTGGGATGGAGCCACAGCAAGCGGACGGCGCCGCGCTTCGAAGCTTGTTTCTTAAGGCACTCAGTCTGCCGGCAACGGAACGCGCGAGTCTGCTCAACGATCCAGCCATCCCCACGGAGATCCGCGAGGAGGTAGCAGCCCTTCTGAACGCCGACGAGGGGTCGGAAACGTTGCTGCGCGACATTGTCACCAGCGAGCGGTCGCATCGGTTCGGAGCGGGGGAACGGTTCGGTCCTTTCGAGACACGCGAACTCTTAGGGCGCGGCGGAATGGGCGCGGTTTTCCGCGCGGAACGCGTGGATGGCGAACTCTCGCAGACGGTGGCCATCAAAATCGTGGAACGGGCCTGGCTGGACCCATCGGCCCTGGATCGTTTCCGCAGGGAGCGGCAGTTCCTCGCGAGGCTGGTGCATGCGAATATCGCCCGGTTGTTGGACGGCGGCACGAGGCCCGATGGCATCGCGTACCTGGTGATGGAATACGTCGACGGTTTGGCGTTAGACCGGTATTGCGAGGACTGCGGCTTGGGCCTGACGGAGCGTCTGCGGCTGTTTCTACCGCTCTGCGACGCCGTGGATTATGCCCACCAGAAGCTGATCATCCATCGCGACTTGAAGCCTTCGAACGTGCTCGTCACCGCGTCGGGAGAACCCAAGCTGCTGGATTTCGGCATCGCCAAGACGTTGGAAACGGGCTCGACGGGCGCGGCCCAGACCCTAGTGCTCACGCCAGACTTCGCCAGCCCGGAGCAGGTCCGGGGTGAGGAGATCACCACCCGTACTGACGTGTACGGACTGGGTGCGGTGTTGTATTTTCTGCTCACGGGCCGCGCACCGCATGAGGCGGCGGGGCTCTCGCCGGCGGAGTTGCAGCGCACGATTTGCGAACGGCCGCCGGAAAGGCCGGGAGTGCTGCGCCCCGCACTGAAGGGCGATCTCGAGAACATCCTGCTGAAGGCCCTGCACGTGGAGCCCGGGCGGCGTTATGGATCGGCGCGGGAGTTGGCGGAGGAAGTCGAGTGTTACCTCTCACACCGGCCGGTCCGGGCAACACCGGACGGTTGGTCTTACCGGGTCAGGAGGTTCGTGGAGCGTCACCGGTTTGCCTGCGCGGCAGGGACGCTGGCCACGATGGCAATTGTGGCCGCAACTGCTCTGTCGCTGTATGAGGCTCATCGGGCGCAGCAGCGCTTCGCCCAAGTACGCACACTGGCCAACCGCTTCCTCTTCGATTTCGAAGCCGCGATTCACGATACGCCGGGCACGTTGACTGCGCGCCGGATGGTGACCTCGACGGCACGCGAACACCTGGCGATCCTGGCAGCGGACTCCGGGCGCGACCCGGCATTGCGGCGCGAACTGGCGCAATCTTATTACCGGCTGAGCGGCATCGAAGTGAACACCGGCGAGAGCAATCTGGCGATCGAACACATCCGCCAGTCGATCGATTTGTGCAAAGCCCTCAAGGACGACTGCTGCGGGACAGCTGCCGGGAGGCAACTCTACCTCACCGCGCTGGGGGACCTGATCTGGTATCAGCAGGATGCGCGCGCGTTGCAGGAAAGCTCCGCCTCCAGCGTGGAGGCATTGCGGAATGCGCGGGCGTGGATCGAACAATCGCCCCGGGAGCCGCTCGCCAACCGGGCGCTGGCCAATCTTCTCTCGATCAGCGGCAACCTGCTGCCGGCCATGGGCCGCGTCAAAGAGGCGCGTCAGATGCTCGAGGAATCCACGCGCCGGTTCGCCGTGGCGCGCAGTGCGAGTCCGGGCGACGACGAGCTTGGGTTCGGGGCTGCGCAAGCCTTGCAGCGGTACGCCAAGACGCTGGGAACCTTGGGTGAGACCGACGCCGCCCTGGCTGCCGACACGCAAGCCCGCCAGGCGCTCGATCCGCTGATCCGGCGGCATCCCGACTACGTGCGCTGGCGGATCCTGCGGGTGGCCATCGCCACTTCGGAGGCCGCCTTCCTGGACCAGGCGCCGGGGCGCGATAAACAGGCGTTCGAGGCAGAGCGCGAGGCCTACCTGCTGTGCCGCGACAATGTCCAGCAGAATCCCGGCAACAAGCGACTGCTCGACGACCTGGCGGTAGTGGCCACCCGCTACGCCAACCGCCTTACGCAACAAGGCAAGCCCTCGGAGGCCGAGCCGCTTCTGCGCGAAGCCGGAGGGATCTTCGACCAACTGGTGGCCGGCGATCCCTCGAACCACCGCTATCTGCGCGTACAGTTCAACAATCGCCTCAATCTGGGATACTTGCTGATGGACTTGAAGCGATGGGGGGAAGCGGCCGGGATTCTCCGCCAGGGCGAAGATCTTGCGGGGCAGGTGATGCGTCAGTGGCCGGACGATCTGGCCAGCGCCAATGGCCATGTGGGTCTGATGATGTGCCTCGTGAAGACCGAGCGTAACCTGGGGCATCTGGACGAGGCGCGCCGACGTTGCCGCCTGGCCTTTGAAGCCGCCCGCGACCTGATGGCCAAAAACAAAGAAGCCAAAACACCGGTCGAGAACATGGAACTGCTGCGGGAGGAGGGGCGGATTTTGGGGGTTCCCGATCTCACGCCGGCGCGCTGATGGCCGAACCGCCTTCGGATTGGCCCTCGCGGGTGACGGCCCAACTCGCGCGCATTCGCAGCGGCGCTCCCGGAGCTCTGGACGATCTGCTGCCGCTGGTTTACCAGGAGCTTCACCGTCTGGCTGAAATTGCCCTGCAGCGCGAGCGGCCCGGCCATACGCTCCAGCCAACGGCCTTGATGCACGAAGCGTTCCTCCGTCTCTTCGGAGGCGCCGCGCCCTCGTTTTCCGACCGCGCGCATTTTCTGGGGATCGCCGCGCGCGTCATGCGCCAGGTGCTGGTGGACCATGCCCGCGCCCGCCGCGCGCAAAAGCGCGGCCCCCAGTTTCAGATTCCCTTGCGGGAGAATCTGGCGGTAGCCGCTCCGGCCGCGGGTCTTCTGGAGCTGGACGAAGCTTTGGACCGGCTGGCGCGGGAAGATACCAGGCTGGTTGCACTGATTGAAATGCGCTTCTTTGCGGGGATGACCGCCGAAGAGACCGCCGAAGCGCGCTCCGAATCCGTCCACATGGTCCGCCACGACCTCCGCTACGCCCAGGCGCGCCTGCGCCGTATCCTCGAAGGCCCGTCCCTTCGTTCCTGAACGGCCCCACGATTCTTTGCGAATTTTCTCCGCCGATTCCGCATTCATGGTCGCACTGGAGAGTGCGCGAATCGGAGGGGATTATGTTTCGAAGGAAGGTCTTCAGCGTGGTAGTGGGCCTCGCCGCAGTCGCCCTGCAGCTCAGCGCAGGCAGCATCGAGGTGGACCTGGTCAGTGCCGGCCAGACCGGCGCTCCCGGAGATACCCTGGCGTTCCTGGCCACGTTGACCAACCTGTCTGGCACCGACGTGATCTACCTGAACGGAATGGGTTCCACCGCTTCCTCGCCGTTCTTGAGCATCGATATCTCGCCGTTTTTCAGCAATGCACCGCTCTTTCTGAACCCGGGCGATGTGAGCGGCCCCTTCGAACTTTTCGACGTGACCATCGACCCGGCGGCGCCGGAC
>DATJWB010000204.1:0-36155 GCA_035501495.1 Bryobacteraceae bacterium
TCTCGCGCGGGAGATGCGGGCGGCGGCGGGTGCGCGGAAGGTAGTCATCGTTGCCGAAAACGAACCGCTGGATGCCCGTTTGGTTCGGCCAACCCAATCCGGCGGGTACGGGCTCGACGGTTTGTGGAACGACGATTTCCACCACAGCGCGCGCGTCGCCATGACCGGACGCAACGAAGCGTATTACAGCGGCTTTCAAGGCACCCCGCAGGAACTGGTCTCGGCAATGAAGTACGGCTGCCTGTATCAGGGCCAGCGCTACTCCTGGCAAAACAAGCGGCGGGGCGGATCGTTCCTGGGCGTGAGTCCCGCGCGATTGATCCATTACCTCCAGAATCACGACCAGGTGGCCAACAGCGGGAGGAGCCAGCGCGTCGACCGCCTCACGAGTCCCGGCCGCTTGCGAGCACTGACGGCGCTGCTGCTGCTGGGACCGGCCACTCCGCTGCTCTTTCACGGGCAGGAATTCGCCGCGTCGAGCCCTTTTTTCTTCTTTGCCGACCATGAACCCGATGCCCGGCCCGTCGTGTGGGAAGGCCGGATTCAGTCGCTTTCGGAATTCCCCAGCCTGTCGCAGCCGGAAATGCGGCCGTACCACCCGGACCCCGGCGACCCGGCCACATTCCAACGTTCGAAGTTGGATTTGACGGAGCGGCAAACCCACGCCGAGGTCTACCGGATGCACCAGGACCTGCTCCGGCTGCGCCGCGAAGATCCCCTCTTTCGCGCCCAACGGACCGGCATGCTCGACGGCGCCGTACTGGCTGACGAAGCCTTCGCGCTGCGTTATTTCGGCGAGGCCATCGGCGCGCCGCGAGACGACCGGTTGCTGATCGTCAACCTGGGTAGGGACGTGAAGCTCGACCCGGCTCCCGAGCCTCTGCTGGCCTCTCCCGAAAATACGGTATGGGACCTCGAGTGGTCCAGTGAAGCGCCCTGTTACGGCGGCTCCGGGACGGCTCCCATCGAGACCGGCACCGGCTGGAGAATTCCCGGCCATGCCGCTGTGGTCATGCGCCCGAAACCCGAGACGGAAGCATGGCTGATCTGATTCGAGTCCCCAAACGAACGCTCCTCGATCCCGAAGCCGATCCGCACCTGCGTGAGGAATGGCTGGTGACTAACGGCCTCGGAGGGTATGCTTCCGGCACCGTCAGCGGAGCGATTACGCGGCGCTACCATGGGCTGCTGATTGCGGCGCTCCCGAATCCGTTGGGCCGCACCATGATGCTGAACGGGCTCTCGGAGCGATTGCGGCTGCCGGATCACCGCGTGGTGTATACCGGCGCCGAAGAACTCACCGCCACGGCTCCCGAGCACACCCTCGCCGTGACCGATTTCCGTCTCGAGGGCGGACTGCCGGTTTGGCGCTACGACTGGGAAGGCTTCGTCCTGGAGAAACGGCTGCTGCTCCCCTACCGCCAGAATACGGTTCACATCACCTACCATTTGCTCTCCGGAAGGGGCAAACTGCGCCTGGGGTTGCGGCCCGCCATCCACTTCCGGCCTCACGATGCTCCGGTCAATTCCGAAAACCGGCAGGAATACGTCCTGACTGTCCGGGAGGACCAGTTCGAGATCTCGTCCCGCCCCGACCTCCCGGTGCTTCGTCTCCTGATCCGCGGACCTTCTACGGCGTTTACGTTCGACCGCAAAGAAACCCACTCCATCCCGTACGCCACCGAGCGCAGCCGCGGCTACGAATGGCAGGGGTCCTTATGGAGCCCGGGATATTTCCGGTCCGATCTTCAGGAGGCCGACCGCGTCACGCTCATCGCTTCCACCGAGAGCTGGGAAATCATCCGCGCCCTGACCCCGGAGACCGCCTTCGAAGCGGAGTTGGAACGGCGCAAGCTCCTGCTGGCCCGCTCCCATCCGCAAACGCACTCCGGCGCCGCGGCGGAGTGGGTGTGCGCGGCGGACCAGTTCCTCATTACGCCCGCCGGCCGCGTCGAGGATACGGCGCGTGTACGGGCCGCCGGCGACGAGATCCGCACCGTAATTGCCGGCTACCACTGGTTCACCGACTGGGGACGAGACACGATGATCAGCCTGGAGGGCCTGACACTCATCACGGGGCGGCACAACGAAGCGGGGTGGATCCTGCGAACTTTCGCCGAGTATATTCACGAAGGCCTGATTCCCAACATGTTTCCGGAGGGCCGCAAGGAAGGCCTGTACCACACCGCCGACGCAACTCTTTGGTTCTTTCACGCGATCAATCGCTACGCCGAAGTGACCGGCGACCGAACCACGCTCGAACTGCTGCTTCCGAAGCTGGTGGACATCATCGACCATCACATCCGCGGCACGCTCTTCGGCATCGGCATGGATCCCGTCGATGGGCTTTTGCGGCAGGGGCAGCAGAGCTATCAGCTTACCTGGATGGATGCCAAGGTGGACAACTGGGTGGTGACACCGCGCCGTGGCAAGGCCGTGGAGATCAATGCCCTTTGGTACAACGCCCTCCGCCTGCTGGCGCGATGGCTGGAGGAAGAGAAAAACGACAGCCGCTCGAAATCCCTGGGCGAACTGGCTTCGCGAGTCCGCGACTCGTTTCAGAAACGATTCTGGTACGCCGCCGGCGGCTATCTCTACGACGTGGTGGACGACGAGAGCGGCCGGAACGACGATGCCTGCCGTCCCAACCAGGTGCTGGCCATTTCGCTCGACTATCCGGTGCTCGACGAATCCCGGTGGGCAGCGGTCCTGGACGTGGTCACGCAGAAGCTCTTGACGCCCGTGGGGCTGCGCTCGCTCGCGCCGGGTAATCCCGACTACAAGGCGAAATACTACGGAGACCTGCGGTCGCGCGATGCGGCCTATCACCAGGGAACGGTCTGGGCGTGGCTCATCGGCCCGTACGTGGATGCCTGGCTGAAAGCGCATCCCGGCGAGAAGGCCGAAGCGCGGAAGTTTCTGGAAGGATTCGCGCCTCACATGAACGAGGCTTGCATCGGGTCGATCAGTGAGATTTTCGATGCGGAGCCGCCCTATACCCCGCGTGGCTGCATTGCGCAGGCATGGAGTGTGGCGGAAGTTCTGCGATGCTGGGTGAAGACCGCGCCCGATTCGTGAACCGGTTCAGTTTGCCGCCTGTCTGGGAAGGACCCGCTCGCGCAACAGGTCTTCCAGATCTCCGATTTTCTCGTGCATCAGGTTCAATTTGCCGCAGAGGCTCTGAATTTCGGATTCGGCGCGCCGGTTCACGTCGAAATCGAGTTCGCCCCGCAGACGGTCTTTCTCGTCCTGGCGGTTCTGGCTCATCATGATCACCGGCGCCTGGACCGCCGCCAGCATCGAGAGAATCAGATTCAGCAGGATGAACGGGTAGGGATCCCAAGCCTGCTTGCGAAGAGCCACGTTGATCACCGAATAAATAACCAGCAGAACCAGGAAGGAAATGATGAACTTCCAGGAACCTCCGAAGCGTGCGACGCCATCCGCGATCCGCTCCCCGCGGCTGGCCTTCTGCTCGATGATTTCGTTGGCGTTTCGCATGGCGCGGTTGCGCACCAGCTCCTGGGAAGCGTGAAACTGGCGGCTCAGCACGGCCAGCAGGTCCATGCCCGCGTGCGGCTTCCTTTGCAGGAGTTCTAAGATGTCGATGCGGTCGATCTCGATGCATTCGCTCTCTTGCGTAGTCAACGCTTCAGTCTTGTGGGGAGTCTGGCCCAGCATCGAAGCGAACCCGAAAATCTCGCCTGGGCCGGGCTGGTCCACTACCACGTCCTGATTATCCTGATCGACGGTGCTCACCCTCACCGCCCCGGAAACGACAACGTATCCTAGCCCGGGATCGCCCGCCTTGTAGATGCGTTGCCGGGCAGCGAAAGTCTTCATCTCCACCTTCGATGCCAGCACGGCGATCTCTTCGTCGTCCAACAGTGAAAAGAGGGGAACCTGTTTGAGCACTTCGGGGTTGCATGGCATGGCTACATTCCTTGAAGGATTCCGATTGGGGTCTCCGTCAGAATTCCACAATCCCGGCCCGCAAGGCAAGCCGAAATTCGCACGCGCACGCCACGGAGGCTACATAGACGCGTGGCCGGCACCTTTGGAAATGAAAAAACGGCCAGGCTTGCCGGAAAGGCAGCCTGGCCGCAAGGAACCAACTTCGCCGAAAACCGGATCGGGCTAGAAGTCGAAGCGCAGCGCGCCTTGCAGGAGGCGCGGGTTGTTAACGACGGCGCTGATCTTACCAAACGTGCTGGGCGTGGAAATCGCCAGGCTCGGATTGGCAAAATCGACGTTGTTAAACAGGTTGTAAGCTTCCGCGCGGAACACCAGCCGCTTGTGCTCGGTAATCGCGAAGCTCTTCACCAGCGAAGCGTCCACGTTGAAGAAACGCGGACCGCGGAAGGTGTCGCGGCCTGCATTGCCGAAGTCGGCAACGCCCGGGTAGGTGAACTGCGAAATCAGCGAAGGATCGATGTAGTAGACACCGTCGCCCTTTCGCTGGATGCTGCCGATGCTGCGGTCCGTGCCCGAGTAGTTGTCCCAGGAAGTGACCCCGTAGGAAAGCGCGGTGTACCGTCCCGAGCTGAAGGTCATCGGGTTGCCGCTCTCCCAGATGCACAGCCCGCCGAGGTCCCAGCCGCCCAGGAACGTGTTGGCCCACTTCGGCATGTTGCCGCCCAAGAGGTGGCCCTTGCCGATTGGCAGCGTATAGAGCGCCTGCAGATTGAATACCTGCGGGCGATCGAAACTGGAGCGCGCCTTGTTCAGGTTCAGGTTGTAATTGTCGATGGTGTCGGTGAAGCCGTTGCCTTCGGCCGAAACGTTATCCAGCGACTTGCTGAACGTGTAGTTGGCGAAGATCCGCATGGACTTGATCTGGCGGCGCAGGCTGACCTGGAGCGAGTTGTACCAGGAGAGGCCGGCATTGGTCCCGTAAATCAGTTGGATGAACTGGGGATAGTTCTTCAGGGCGAACTCGGAGACCCCGGCGGCCGCGTACTTGCTGTAGTAGCTGTTATCCATGTTGTACACGGCATTGTTGTATTGCAGGGTCTGCAGGTTGCTCGCGCCGAGCGCCGACACAGCCGCGGAGGCCGTACCGAAAACCTTCAGGAACACGTTGTTGGGCGATACATTCGACAGCGTCCCGGCGTTATAGTTGTTGGCCAGTTCGCTGAACGCGTTCTGGAATGTGGGGTTCCAGTGCACCTGGTCCAGGTCCTGGTTCATGAAGAGCTTCAGCGCGCGGTTCCCGACGTATTTCACATCGACGACAGTATCGCGGGCGATTTCGCGCTGGATGTTGATGCTCCACTGTTCCACGTACCCGGTACGCAGGTTGGGGTTGAAGACGCTGATGCTCGACTGGCTTCGGGTCGCGGGCAGGGTCAATACCGGCGCGGACGGTTGTGCCGGAGGAGCCGGATTGTCGGCGGCACGGACATCCGTGGTCGCAGTGCTGTTCTGGTTGGGGTAAACCGTCAGCGCCGAAGAAAAGCCCGGCGTGTTGCCGTCTACCGAACTGACGGTGGCGCCGATGACCCGGTCATAGAATATGCCGTAGTTTCCGCGTATGGCGGTCTTGCCATCGCCCTTGAGGTCCCAGGCGAAACCGATGCGTGGAGCGAAGTTGTTCCAGTCGTTGTTGTACCACTGGGCGCCCTTCTTCACGGTGAAATTGTCGATCTGGCTGACGGTGTTGATATTGGCAATCTGGTCCAGGGACCCGGAGAAACCGTTCTGCTCGAACGGCACACCGCTGAAGTCGTAGCGCAGCCCGGCATTGATCGTGAAGTTGGGCTTTACCTTCCAGTCGTCCTGGGCGAAGAAGCCGTACTCGTGGAAGAGGAAGGTGCGGATGCGGGGCGAGCCCGCCGGCTGGAACTTCGTCAGGTCGCTGTAATACGTCTGGGTGATTTGTCCCACGCTGCCAACCAGGTTGTTGTAGAGCCCCTGGGCGATGCTGATCTGACTCGAATTGAGTCCGGCCGGCAGGGTGATCGGCGGAGTGTTGCCGGCGGATGCGGTGCTCAGGCTCTCGTTGGGATAGATGCCGGCATTGTTATAGCCCCACTGCGTGGTGAAGCGCAACTGGCCGCCCACCTTGATGGTGTGGTTGCCCTTGATCTTGGTCAGGTTGTCGGTGTACTCGTTGACCGGAGAATTGCGGCCTTGAGCGAAGGCGTTATAGATGGGCATGGTCCACTGATTGAAGGTGTACATCGGGCCGGCCACGCGCGAGGGCCGCAGGAAATCCACGCTGGCGCTCTGGTGCCCGTAGCGGAACTGGTTGACGATGGTCGGGCTGACCGTCCAATCCCAGCCTCCCGCCAGGCCCCAGCGCTTGCCGCCCTGGGTACCTTGCGGCTGGCCCGGAAAGTACGCATCGGCGGAGTTCAGCGAGTCGATCGAAGAGTTGCGCTGCCAGCTCTCGCGGAAGAAGAGGTGCTGACTGTCCTTCAGGTTGTAATCGGCCTTGATGGTGAACTGGTCTTCCAGGGAGTTGTTGGGGTTGTTGAAGCGATAGCCTTCGTAATTCAGCCCGTCGCCCACATCCGTATTGTTGGGAGAGGGATAGATCTTCAGTAAGGTAGCGATCGTCGGATCGATGCCCTTGTGCAGCGGATCGGCGTTCAGCACGTTGAACTGCTGCGTGGCGCCGCCGGCAACCCACTGGAAAATGCCCTGCTTCGCGAGATCGGTGGGAACCGTGCGGTTGCGGGAGATCTGCTGATGGGTGCGCCGCCCCTGGTAGTTCCCGAAGATGAACAGCTTATTGTGCTTGATGGGACCTCCCAGCGAGCCGCCGAACATATTCTGATTGAACATGGGCTTGGCCACGCCGGACTTGTTGCTGAAGAAATCGTTGGCGTTGAGATCGCTGTTGCGGAAGTATTCGAAGAGCGCGCCGTGGTACTCGTTGGTGCCAGAGCGGGTGATCAACTCCACCTGCCCGCCGGCATTGCGCCCATATTCGGCCTTGCCGCCTTCGGTTACCACGCGGAACTCCTCCACCGAATCGGAATTGTTGGCGGTCATCGAGAGGCCCAGTCGCGGGGCCACGGCGTCGTTCACGTCGATGCCGTCCAGGGTATTGTTATTGCTGCCTTGCCGCAGGCCGTTGACGCGCGAGTAGCTGTAATCGGCGCCCGCATTCGTGCCGTTCTCCGCGGCAATCTGGATGCCGGGTTGGAAATAGGTAAGCGAGATCGGAGCGCGGCCCAACTGGGGCAGGACCGCGATCTCCGCCACCGTTACGGCGGCGGACACCTGGGCGTCGGTGGTCGTGACGGCGACCACATTGGCCTTCACTTCGATCGTCTCGGAAATCTGGCCGACCTCCAGCCCGACGTCCTGAGCCACGTCCGCGGAAACGGCCAACTCGATGCTGGCAACCACGCTCTTGCGGAATCCTGCCGCTTCCACGGTCATTGAGTAGGTGCCGGGAGGCAGAGCGGGCAATACATAAAGACCGCTGGCGTTGGTGTTCGTCTCGCTGGTGGCTTTCGTCTGAAGATTGACCACCACCACCTTGGCGCCCGGTACATTCGCGCCGGTCGCGTCGTGCACCATGCCTTGCAGGCGGGCCGTTTGCGTCTGGCCGAAACAGAGGACGGCCATCAGAGTTAGAAATACCAGCAGTAGCAGGCTGTCGATCCGCTTATTTCCCATAAAAAACCTTTCCTGAGCCAGAGATTTGCAAGATTGGGTATACCGATCGCCCCGAAGACACGGGGAGTTGGGTCCCAGCGCGGGTCCCCGGTCTGGCCGGCCGAAGGTTACTCGACGCCTACGCGGACACCAAAAACCAACTTCTGGAAAATCCCCCGAAGTTGACCCCAGTGTAATTCCATTCACGTTCGAATTACAAGAGCTATTCAGGTCTTTTTATATCTCAAAAAGGGGTATTGTCGGCGGTAAAACAGGACTCGGCTGGTGCGATTTACCGGGCGGGATCTAGCGGCGTAAGTCGGCGATGGTCTCGCGCATTCTGGCGGCCTGCGGCCAGTCGGGATGATGCTGGAGGAAATCCTCGAGGTCGGCGGCCGCCTCCTGCCGCTGGCCGCGGCGCAGGTGGATTTCCGCCATAAAAAGCTGGGGATGGGAGAAGTGCGCCGGGTCGATGCGGCGAGCCTCCAGGAAATGCTTTTCGGCCAGGTCAAATTGCCCCTGTTCGAAATACGTCATGCCGAGCTGGGAATTGGCCAGGGCATCGTTCGGGCGCGTGAGCACCGCGTAGACGTTATATTTCCAGGCCTCATCGAGTTTGTGGAGGTTCACCAGCACGCCTCCCAGATTCACCAGGGGCTCGAAAGCCTCGGGGTCGGCCTCCAGCGCCGCCCGGAAACATTCTTCGGCGCGCGTGTACCGGCGGGTCTGGTAGGCGATGGTGCCCAGATTGTTCCACGCGGCGGAGAATTGGGGCGCAATCTCCACGGCATGCTGAAGGCGTTTGATCGCCGAGTCCACGTCGTGCCGGGCCAGGTCCTTCTGGGCATCCTCGTAGTCGCGAATCGCCTTGTCGGGGATGGCAAGTTGCCGCGCGGGAACGGTGTGTTCCCGACGCAGCGCATCCGCCACGGCGAAGTCGGACTCTTTCAGCGTCAAGGTCACCGATATGCGCCCACGAGCATCGGCGCTGCTGGGACCGACCTCCATCGTCTGCCGGGCTTCGCCCTTGCCCGGCAGGAAGATCGCCAGCGTGTAGGCGCCGGGAGTCAGTTTCTTGAAGCTGAAGCGGCCGTCCTCGCTGAGCGTGGTGGCGACGAACGGGCTGGCCACTCCGTAAAGCGAGACCGAAGCGCGCCCTTCCGGCGTGAATCTGCCGGTAAGCTCGTATTGAGATTGCCCCGCCAGTGGAGCCGCGATGGCCAGCACGGCGAGCATCGGAAAACGTGCCATGCGCGATTCGATTGTACTCCCCTCCAAAGCACGGGGGTGATTTTGCGGGCGGAATCACACCGCCGTGCTGAAAACTGTTCGGGAGCAAACATGTAAACCGCCCTGTCATCGTGCGGAGACTATCTTCGCCGGACATTCGCTGCTATTCTTGGGGCAAATATCGGGAGCCGCCTATGCGAGACCGAACGATTTTCGCGTCTGCTTTTGCGGTGGCGATTCTGTGCGTCTCCGCTATAGCCGCTCCAGCCCGCTCCCCTGCGCCAGCCGCGACCCAGGAATCCGGCACCACGGCCGTGGACGCCCCCACTCCCGAAACTCGCGTGGATCCGGTTCCGGAACCCGAGAGTATCTGGCTGGCCGGCACCGGAATCGTGGCCGTCATCCTGATACGCAAATTCCGGAACCGCTGATTCAGGTTGGCGGGTTGCCGCCACTGAGACTCGCGATGCGTGCGGGAAACACCGGCGGGCGGACCGACTCGGACTTCCAGCCGAGCAGAAACTCCACGGCGGGTCCACAGACCCGGCCCTGGCACGGGCCCATGCCGCAGCGGGTATGCAACTTGGCGTCGCGCCAGCCGGAACAGCGCCGGATGCGCTCGTAGGCGACATCTTCGCAGCGGCAGACCAGCGTGTCGTCCTGGGCGAGGTTCCGGAGTTCTTCGCGCAGGGAGAAGGCCGCTTCCAGCGAAACCGCAAACTTCCGGCCGCGGGCGCGCTCGGCAAAGAGCCGGGCGGCGGATTCGGCCCGGCCCGCGGCGGCGAATCCAGCGATCTGACCTTCCACCAGGGAGAGATCGAGGCCGCCGATGCCGGTGACCTCGCCCGCGCCATAGACGCCTTCGACCGAGGTCTGCTGGTAGTCGTCCACCGCAACCCCGGTCGCGGACAGGCGGCAGCCTAGCAGCACAGGCAGCTCGACGTTGGGGACGAGGCCGAAGCCGCACGCCAGGTAATCGCAGGGCTCGCGCCACGTCCTGCCCTTGCGGTAGAGCGTGACGCTTTCGAGTTTCTCCGCGCCATCGGCAGCGATAGGCCAGCAGGAGGTCAGGTGGCGAGTCTGCAGGAGGAGGCGCCCGAACTCCAACGTCTGGATAAGCTTCTCGGGGAAGCGGACCAAGCCTATGGTGAAGCGATAAAGTGCGGCGTCGCCCGCCTGTTCGGCCACCAGCCGCACCCGCGCCCCGTGATCGCGCATGTACTTTGCGACGGCGAGTAAGAGAGGACCGCTGCCTGCGATGACCACCTTTTTGCCTCGGATGGGGAGGCCCGATTTGACCAGGGCTTGCAGTCCACCGGCGCCCATGACATTGAGAAGCGTCCATCCCGGGAACGGCAGGAAACGTTCGCGGGCACCGGTCGCGAGGATCAGTTTGCGATAGGACATTTCGAGGCTGCTGTCGAATCGCTCGAGGGTCAGGCGGCCGGGCTCGGGCGCGGCGACCACGCGGACGCCGCAGAGCGGTTCGAGATTGCCGATGCGGGGGCGCCACTGCGCGGGGTCGGCACGCCAGATCTGACCTCCAGGACTGGGATTGTCGTCGAGGAGCGCGATCCGCGCGCCCGATTCGGCGGCGCAGCGCGCGGCGGCAAGGCCGGCCGGTCCGGCGCCGACGATGACGACGTCGTAGATCGGGTCAGACACGATCGGCAACTTCCCGGCCGTAAATCGACATCCTTCTTCCTTTACTCATAGGGTAGCCTCGAAAACACTTCCCCGGCAGCCACTCCAGGAACGCCCCAAAAGCATCCCGAGGAGCCGGGAGCGGCAGGCACGGGTACCAAGGCACGAGTGCCTGCGCGACAAATTTCACTCCCGCGGCCGCAGTTCGCGCAGCGCATCCGCGGCGATCCACCGCGCCGCTCGCGAATCCAGTCTTCGAATCTTCTCAGCCGTCGCGATCGCCTTCACCCGCAGCCCCCGATTCCGCTTGCCAATCTGCCGCAGCGCCCAGTTCACCGCCTTCTTGACCATGTTCCGGTCATCCGTCGAGCCCTCCTCGATCAGCGGAAGAAATGCCTCGAACCGCTCATCGGGCGCCTCTTTGGCCTTCACCGCGAGCCCCGCCATCAGCGAAAATC
This sequence comes from Bryobacteraceae bacterium, assembly GCA_035501495.1. Lineage (GTDB taxonomy): Bacteria > Acidobacteriota > Terriglobia > Bryobacterales > Bryobacteraceae > JAIQFL01. The sequence continues at coordinate 10,944 of DATJWB010000204.1, forward strand.
CGGCCCGCCGCACGAACTCGCGCTTCGCCCCCGCCCACTGAGCGGCTTTCTCGAACGCAAACGGCGTGTAGCGGAACAGATTGTGGCAGGCATGATCGCACACATCCCACGAATCCAGATCCTTCACCATGGTGTCCATCTGCCGCCTGGTCACGAGCGCCGGATCGTCCACCAGGGTCGCAACAATCCGCGCCTCGTGCACGGCGGACTCCCACAACTCCCGCGCCAGCCGGTGATCGCGCCCGCATTCGCGAGCCAGCTTACGCAGAATCGGGACCGTCACGCCCAAAGTACCCGCGGGATTGATGCCATACCGCGCCATCCCCTCCACATTCGCCGGATTGGCGTGCGCCTTGAGAATGGCCAGGATGTCCTCCGCCCGCGCCATCAATACTCCACGCCAATCAGAAACAGCCCCTTGGCGGGCGCGGTCGGCCCCGATTTGGCCGGCAGGGCCGAAAGCTCTTCGAGATTTCCCCGGCCTGCCTCGATCAGCGTCCCCACGATATTCCGCACCATATGTTTCAGGAAGCCGCTGCCTCGCACGCGATAGACGAGCCGTCCGCCGCCGCGCTCCACGCTCGACGAGAACACCGTTCGCACCTTCGACCGGCCTTCCGCGTCGCTCTCGTCCGCCGCGGCGAAGACCGTGAAATCGTGCTCGCCTTCCAGCACCCGCGCGAGATGTTCCATCCGCTCCTCCTCCAGCGGGTAAGGATAATGGTGTACGAACGGCCACTCAAAGGGACTGCATACCTCCTCGCGCACGATGCGGTATTCGTAGGTCTTGGCCTTGGCGTCAAAGCGCGGATGAAAATCCGCCGCAACTTCTTCCGCCGACACCACGCGCACCGCCGGAGGCAAGAGCCGGTTCATCGCCCGCCGCAGGTTGGCGGCCGGAATCGGATTCCCGATACTGAATGCGGCCACCTGTCCGATGGCGTGGACTCCCGCATCCGTCCGCCCCGAAGCGGCCACATCCACCGGCGCTCCTTCAATCTCCGAAACGACCTTCTCGATCACCCCCTGGATCGTCGGCAGCCCCGGTTGCACCTGCCATCCGTGAAAGGAACTGCCATCGTATGCGAGCTGGAGTTTGATTCGGCGCATCGGGGCGGCAGTTGGATGGTGCCCGTCAGACGGGACGCGAGCCCGGCTTGATCGCGGGGATTCCCAGACTGCACATGGGACACTGTTCCGGATAGTGCGCCGCCACCTGCAAGGTGGCGAGGGCCACGCGCGGAACCGTGACGTCGGCCAATCCGCCGCTGCGATCGATGATGGAGCCCGCCACCAGCACCTTCACCCGGTTGGCCTGCAGCACCTCGATCACGTCCCGCGTGCTGCCCCCCGTGGTGATGACATCCTCGATGACCACCGCGGTCTCACCGGGCGCGACCACAAAGCCTCGCCGCAACACCATCTTGCCGGCCGCGGCCTCCCGTTCCATGAAGATGAATCGCGTGTCCAGAGCGCGAGCCACCTCGTGGCCAATGATGATGCCGCCCAGCGCGGGCGAGACCACCACCCCGATTCTCTCCCTGACGTGTTTCCGGGTTTCCTCCGCCAGCAAGCGGCCCAGCTTCTCGGCCGCCTTCGGGTGTTGCAGCACCAGGGCGCTTTGCAGGTACTCGGCACTGTGCAGCCCGGAGGTGAGGCGGAAGTGCCCTTGCAGATAGGCTCCTGTAGAACGAAACAATTCGAGGACGGATTCGGCTTGCGGGGTCACAAAGGCCTACTATAACATTGAACTAAACGTAGCCAATCCACGAGGATCCCGTCGCCACTTACAAACGCCGGCCCTCTAGGTGATCGATCTGATGCAGAGTAGCAGACCTTACGTGGCCGCGCTGTGCAGCATGCTGTTGCTGCCCTCCCCGGCCGGCGGATCCAGCCAGGACAACCCCGTCCCGCAACCATCCTGGAGTTCCCCCAGAATTGCCCGGAGACTCTCGGAACCATACCGGCCGAAGTCGGTCGCGCCCCCCTCCATCGAAAACTCAGGGCGCCTCGACTCGTTGCTCCGCGCCGGCAACCTCTACCTGTCGCTGCAGGACACCATTGCGCTGGCGCTGGAGAACAATCTCGACATCGCCATCCAGCGCTACGGCCCGCAACTCGCAGATGTGGGCGTGTTGCAGGCCGAGGCGGGCGGATTCGCGCGCGGCGTTTCCACAAGCGTGACTGCCGGCCCTGCCAGCGCTTCGGTCAGCAGCTCGGGGACCACCCCCGGCTCGAATCAGAATGCCGCCTCCCAGGCGAGCTCCGCCACCGCTTCCGCCGTCGGCAGCACGGTCCTGCAGTCGTCCGGTCCGTCCATCCCCAGTCTCGATCCCGCGGTAGTCAGCGCCCTGAGTTGGGCCCACCTGACGACCCCCCAGACCAGCGCCTTCGTCACCGGCAGCAGCTCCCTGATCCAGCGCCAGGACATTTCGAATTTCGGCGTCCAGCAGAGCTTTCTCACCGGTACCACCGTGAACCTCGGGCTGAACAACACCTCGCTGACTGCCAACAATCCGCGCGCCGACTTCAATCCGGCCACCAGCGCCTCGCTGGGAATCGGCATCACCCAGCACCTCTTCCAGGGATTTGGCCCGGCCGTGAACGCCCGCCAGATCCGAATCGCCCGCAACAATCGTGAGGTCTCCGATCTGACCTTCAAGCTGCAGGTGGAAACCACCGTGGCCGCCGTGATGTCGCTCTATTGGGACCTGGTGGCCTTCAACGAGAATGTGCAGGTAGCGCGCGAAGCGATTACCTCCGCCACCAGGCTTTGGGAAGACAACAAGCGGCAAGTCGAGGCGGGAACCCTGGCGCCCATAGAAGTGACCCGCGCGGAGGCCCAGATCGCCACCGCGGAACAGCAGCTCACCATCTCCCAAACGCAGGTGCTCCAGCAGGAGACCATTCTCAAGACCGCGCTCAGCCGCACGGGAGTCGCCAGCCCCGCCATCGCCGACGCCCACATCATTCCGACCGATCAGATCAACGTCCCGGACACCCAGCCGGTCGCTCCCATTCAGGACATGATGGCGATGGCGCTTTCGTCCCGTCCCGAATTGGCCCAAAGCCGGATCCAGCTCCAGAACCAGGAGCTCACCATCCGCGGTTCCAAAAACTCCCTGCTGCCGACTCTGGACGCGGTCGTGAATTTCACCAACAGCGCCCTGGCCGGGCAGCCCAACAGCCTTCCGGCTCCCTCCGGAACCATCCACAGCAACAATTCGTTCTTCATCGGGGGATATGGGCAGGTCCTCTCCCAGCTTTTCCAGCGCAACTTCCCGAACTACTCCCTGGGTTTCAATCTGAACATCCCCATCCGCAACCGCGCCGCGCAGGCGCAGCTCATGAACGACGAGCTCACGCTGCGCCAGCAACAGCTCGGTCTGCAGCGCCTGGAAAACCAGGTGCGAACGGATGTCGTAAATGCCCTGATCGCCCTCACTCAGGCGCGCGCGCAATTCCAGGCAGCCAGCAAATCCAGGGCGCTGCAGGCGGAAACCCTGGACGCCGAGCAGAAGAAGCTCGCGCTGGGTGTGTCCAACATCTACAACGTCATCCAGGATCAGCAGGCCCTCACCGCGGCCGAGTCCAGCGAGGTGACCGCCAAGGCCGCTTACGCCAAAGCGAAGGTGGAGTTGGACCGCGCCACCGGTCAGATTCTGACCAACAACAACGTCTCTCTCGAGGAAGCCTATCGCGGCGTGGTGTCCCGTCCGGCGAGCCCCCTGCCGCCGGCTCCGGCCCCCGCGCCCCAAACTCCGCAGCAATAATTACCGGCCGTTCGTGTCACACTGTCCACGGCGTTGCCTTTTGATACAGAAGTTGACACTCGTCTGCCAAGTCTCTGTACAGCCGCTCACGAGCAGGTCTTCAGGACGACCGAATTTAAAGGGCTTTCGGTTTGGCCAAACGATTGCTAGATATGTGGCGTGACTACGAACTTACAGGCCCTCGGAGAGACGATTGACCCCCGATTTCGGCGCCCACCATTTCAGTCACCTCGCATAAACTCCCTCTAGCAGTCCAAGAAAACCTACACAATCGTCTCTTCTCTGGCCTGGCGTACCAAAAATCCATGAAAATCCGTGCCGCCGATGTGGCTCAGGCACTCCTGCCCGCCGCGTCCCGACTCATCAGGGCGCTTCTTGAGCGCGCACAGTGTCGCTGGCGGCGAAAGAGTTTTCGAAACTGCCAGGTCGGAAGTGGACAGCGGGACCGACGATCCGGTTACCCCTCGCATCTTTGCCCGCACATCCTCGAGGCTGCGCCGGCCTCCTTGAGAAAGCGCGCTAAGGCATCCAGGGCGCGCGCCAGGTCTCGTGGCACGCCCGACGCGGGGTCCCGGCGCCCGCTTCGCCGCTCCGATTCTACGGCGGCGCGGATGGCATCTCCGCATTGTAGCGTGGTGGGCTGGGGCGCCTACTAATTGCCGATGGTCAAGACGTCGAAGTGGAAACGCTCCGGCGGGAACAGCGTGGGCGCCTGGGGAATCAGGTGCGACCATGCCTGGTACGCCGAATCGGCCACCGTGGAATTCAAATAAAACAGAAACTGGTTGGAGAAACAGTTGATGGGCGGCGGCTGCCGGAAAGTGAGCCGCAATCCTACCGCCTTCTCGAGCGCCACTCCGTGGGTAGGCACCGCCTTGTCCACCAGCAGCGTCACGAAGCTGGCGCGGCTGGCGTGCGGCCACACGTCCGGATGCAGCAGCTTGCGAAGCGTCGCTTCACATTCGAATGTGATTTCGCACTGGCGGATCCATTCCAATACCGACTCACCCCACAGCCAGTGAGACAAGAGGCCCCGGTATTGCTCCGTAAGCTGCAGCGCCAAATCCATTCTGCGCCGCTCCAGTACACCTTCGTCCGCATCGCTCAGGGGAAGCATGTCCTCAGCCTCGGACATCACCGCCGCCAGGTCGGCCGCATCTTCATCCGGAACGTGTTCCGACGCCGAATGCACAACCAGAGGCGGCAGTTCATGGGTTTTGCTTCCGGGTATCTCGATATACCGTTCGTCCCGCATGGCGTGCAACCTGCCCTGTTGATAAAGACGTCTAATGGCGACGCTTTTGTTTCAATTTGTAGCACACCCGGTACCATTGCGAAATTAATATCTTTCGATGGGACCGATCGGTCAACCTGATGGAACCGTTAGCAAACACGGGCGTTGGCTGCTAGATTGCAAGAGGCCTGTGGTATATTCCCGTTCATATGCTCTCATACACCATTGGCGTTGACCTCGGCGGTACTAACCTCCGCGCCGCCGCGGTTGACCGATCGGGCAAGCTCCTCGATCGCATCTCCGGCTCCACGAATTTCGCCGAAGGCCGTGACGCGGTCCTGTCCGACATCGTTTCGGGCATCGAGAAGCTTCGCGAGCGGCACGGCGCCGGTGGATTGTCCGGCATCGGCGTGGGAGTTCCGGGCTTCATCCGGATGAAGGAAGGGTATATCACGATGTCCAATAATCTGCCCTACCTCCAGAACTTTCCGGTTCGCGACGAGGTCTCCCGCCGGCTCGGCACCAAGGTCATTCTGGAGAACGATGCCAATGCCGCGGCGCTGGGCGAAAAGTGGATCGGCGCTGGACGCGATGTCGACGACCTGGTGCTGTTGACCCTCGGCACCGGTGTCGGTGGAGGAATCATCTCCTGTGGCCGGGTGATGCGCGGATTTGTGGGAATGGCCGGCGAACTGGGCCACATCACCGTGGTCCCCAACGGCAATCCGTGCGGGTGCGGCAATCAGGGATGCCTGGAAAAGCACGCCTCGGCCACCGCGGTCCGCGGCATGGCGCGCCTGATGCATTTGGGCGACGAGCTGACCGCCAAGGATATTTACGAGCTGGCGCTCGAAGAAGGCGAACGCGCCGAAAAGGCCCGCACCATCTGGCGGGTGTTCGGCGAGGCGCTGGGAACGGCGCTCGCCACCTTGGTGAATGCCTTCAATTTTCCGCTCTATCTGCTCAGCGGCGGGGTCCTCCCCGCCTGGGAACTCTTCGCCCCGGCCATGATGCGCACCCTCGAACAGCGCTCCTTCACCTACCGCGCCACCAAAACCGAAACCCGCATCGCCCAGGCCACCCTGGGAAATGAAGCGGGACTATACGGCGCCGCCTATCTGCCCTGGCTGGAAGAGTAGTCTCCACACCCCGATGTGGCGAAGGCACTCGTGGCTGCCGCGCCCCGACTCATCGGGGCGCTTGTCGGGCGTGTACCGTGCAGTAGTCGCAAAGCTCTGCAAGTACTGGGAATTGCCGCCCACTGTAATCCCGCGCCTACCGTACCATCGGATATTCAGGGATTGACATCTGAAACTAATGGAGTTCTGATAGTTTCAGGCTACAACTAATCCGGTTCAGTGGCCTTTAGAGAGGTTAGCAACAGTTATGAGAGCCACATCGTCCTGGCTTCGGTGCATTGCTGTGCTCATAGCAATAGCCGGGCTCAGCAGCTTTGCCCACGCCCAAGTCCTCTATGGATCGCTCACGGGGAACGTGACTGATCCGAGCGACGCCGCCATACCGGGCGTCAAAGTCAGCGCATTGAATGTGAACACAGGGATCACGCGCAATGCCGACACGGATGCGCGAGGCGCTTACATCTTCACCAACCTCCAATTGGGAACGTACAAAGTCACGGCGGAGGCTCGCGGTTTCAAGACGCTGATTATCTCCGACGTGCTGGTGAACGCCAACGAAGTCCGCCGCGTCGACTTCAAAGTGCAGATTGCCGCGGCTACCGAGACGGTTGAAGTGGTCGCGAATTCCGCCGTGCTGCAGACGGACAAGTCCGACGTCCACGCCCAGATCTCGTCTCGTGAGGTCACGGAGCTGCCGTATTCCGGTGGGGAAGGCAAGAACTTCCAGAGCCTGCTCTATCTCGTTCCCGGCGCCGGAATTCCGGCCTCCCGCGAGGCCAACTCCGAGGCGGGCAACCCACAGCGGGCGCAGACCCTCTTCATGAACGGCGTCTCGTCCCAGAGCAACAGCACCAAGATGGATGGCGCCAGCGTCTCATACCCCTGGCTGCCGGTGAACGTCGCGTACGTGCCTCCGACCGAAGCCATCGAGACCGTCAACATCACCACCAACTCCTTCGATGCCGAGCAAGGCGCGGCTGGCGGAGCGGCCGTAAATGTCACCATCAAATCGGGAACCAACGATCTGCACGGTGTGCTCTTCGAGCGCAACCAGAACAATGACATGACCGCGGTGAACTACTTCAGCCACACCAGCCCGATCAACAAGAACATCTTCAACCAGTACGGATTCGCGATCGGCGGCCCGATCTGGATTCCCAAAGTCGTGCATGGCAGGAACAAGCTGTTCTTCTTCGCGGACTATCAGGGAACCAAGCGGCGTCAATACGCCCAGTCCACGAACCTTACTCTCCCCACCGCGGCGATGCGCACAGGAGACTTCAGCGCCACCGGCGTCACGATCTACGACCCCCTGACCGGAAATCCGGACGGATCCGGGCGCACGCCATTCGCCGGCAACGTGATTCCCGGCAATCGAATCGATCCAGCCGCCGCCAACATGACCAGCCTTCTGCCGGCGCTCACCCGTACCAACGCATTCACCAGTAATTACGACGCCTACGGCGCGGGCATCTACAACCGCAGCAATTCGGATTTCAAGGTGAATTACAACCCCAATGACAAAGCGATGATTTGGGGACGGTACAGCATATCGCCCATGGATATCCCGGGCCTCTTCGTGCTGGGCAAGGCGGAAGGCGATGTCTTCGCCGGCGGCCAGCCGGGTTCCGCCGGCGGACGCGTACAAACCACCGCTGCCGGTTCCACGTACACGATTTCTCCCACGCTTCTGGTGGACGGCAATGTGGGATATACCCGCCAGAACATAGGCGCCACGGGCGATCCCCAAAACGGCGCTTACGGTCTCGACGTGTTGAAGATCCCGGGAACCAACGGCGTTGGATCCAGCTATTACGGCATGCCCGGATTCCAGGTTACCGGCATCGCCAACTTCGGAAACACCAACACCGGAAGCCCGTTCAATTTCCGCGACAACCAGTACACCACCGCCATCAACGTGGGCAAGATGCATGGAGCCCACAACCTGCGTTTCGGCTTCGAATACGACAAGTACGCGCTCAATCACTTCCAGCCCCAGGGCGGGACCTTCGGCACGGCGCGCGGCACCTTCGGATTCTACGGCGACCTGACGGCGTTGAATGGGGGCGCGGCAGTGAATTTCAATGGGGTGCCGGCCAACTCTTGGGCGCAGTTTCTGCTGGGTTATCCCGACCGGATGGGAAAGATCACTCAATTCCAGAATCCCAATGCCCTGCGCTTCTCGACGTGGTCTCTGTATGCGCGGGATCAGTGGCAGATCACCCGCAACCTGACCATCAACTACGGCCTGCGTTGGGAGTATTACCCGATCTTCTCGCACAACTGGTACGGCGCTACCCGCTTCAATCTGGCCACCGACACGGTCCTGATCGGCGGCGAGGGCGGCGTCCCGTGGGACACCGGCGCTTCCGCCAACAAGAAGAATTTTGCCCCACGCTTCGGCTTTGCCTATCGACTCGGTTCGAAGACCGTGATCCGAGGCGGTTATGGCATTACCGTGGACCCGGACAACATGCGCAACCAGAGGAACGCATTTCCGTCCGTGATCAACCAGGACTACAACCAGCCGGCTACCTACCAGTTTGACACCACTCCGGGCGTGACCCAGGCCTCGCTTCGCACCGGCATGCCCCTGCCGACATTTCCGGATATCACGGCAGGCAAGATCACGCCATCTACCACCCCTTCCTCAACGACCTATCTGCCGAGTACCAACATGCAGGCCTCCTTCCCCCAGTACCTGAACCGGGGCTACATCCAAAGCTGGAATCTGTTCGTGGAGCATGAGTTTTCTCCCACCGTAACCGCACAGGTGGGGTACACCGGAACGCACGCCGTCCACCAGCAGATGAATGTCAACATTAACGGATCCGCCCCCAACACCGGGAATGCCGGCCGCCAGCTCTATCCCTACCTGACGACCGACTTTAACTTCCTGGAGCCGTTCGGGGACATGACCTATAACGGACTGCACACCCGGCTGCAAAAGCGGTTCGGCGGCAGTATCATCGGAGCGTCCTACTCCTTCTCCAAGGCCATCGACAACTACAACGGCGACAACGGCGACGGTACGCTGTGGCGGGCCTACCCTGTTTCCTACGCCCTCAACAAGGCGCTGGCGGGCTTCGACCGCACGCATACGTTCCAGCTTTATCACGTGTACCAGTTCCCCTTCGGCAAAGGGCACAAGTTTCTCAATAACGGCCCGGCGGCGTTGATCTTCGGTGGGTTCCAGATCAGCGGAACACTGAGCAGGTTCAGCGGCCTGCCGTTCACCCTCGGCTCCAACAACTCGGTCAATGCCGGCGGCCAGGGACAGTCTGCCAACCAGATCAATTCTGTGGTGAAGATTCTCGGGGGCCACGACGCGAATACACCCTACTTCGACGGGACGGCTTTCGCCAACCCGGCCGTGGGGACTCTCGGCAGTACCGGCAGAAACCTGCTGCGCGGCCCGGGCTTCTTCAACGTGGACGAGAGCGTGTCCCGCACCTTCAACTTCAAAGAAGGCCGGATCAAGCTGCAGATCGCGGGAGAAGCATTCAACCTGACCAATACGCCGTCCTTCTCAACCCCGAACGCGACGTTTGCGACGCCCACGTTGAACCCCGACGGCTCGGTGAAGAGCTACGGCAACTTCAGCGTGATTACCAGCACCGTCTCCACCGCGCGCCAGTTGCAGGTGAGCGGTTACATTCGCTTCTGACGGCCCGGACAGTTTTCGCGCACCCGTCGCATTGGCGCGGGTGCGCGAATCTGGCCTAAGGCACGAACAGGATGCAAACCGGCATGGGACTGTCGGTGACCGGGCGGCCCACGGGAGTGAGTTGCCCGGTGGTCGCGTGAACTCGAAACACCGTGATGCTGTTGGAGTCCTGATTGGCTGCCAGGAGAAATTCGCCCGTAGGATCGAGGGCGAAATGCCGGGGAGTCCGGCCCAGTGTCGGCGCGTGGTCCATCGCCATCAACGTGAATTTTTCGGGGTCGATTGCAAAGATCGCCAGGCTGTCGTGCCCCCGATTGGAACCGTAGAGGACCGTGCCCTTCGGGTTGACGGCCACCTCGGCCGTCGTGCTCTCTCCCTTGAAACTCGCGGGAAGTGTCGAGAGTGTCTGGAATTCGGCGAGTGTGCCCTTGGCCGGGTCGTAACGGAAGGCCGTCACCGTAGACCCCATTTCGTTAATCGCGTAGAGGATCCGGCCGTTCGGGTGAAACGCCATGTGCCGCACCCCCGCCCCTGCCGCCACCTTGGCAAAAGGCTGCTCCGCCGGAGAGACTGTCCCCTTCCCGGCGTCGAAGCGATAGACAAAGACCTTATCGAGCCCCAGGTCCGCCAGCAGGAGGAAGCGATTGTCCGGAGAGAACACCACCTCGTGCGCGTGCGGCCCCTCCTGCCGCTCCTGGTTCACGCTGGAGCCTTCATGGTGATCGAGGACCGTCACCTCGCCCAAGCTGCCATCCGACCGCACCGGCAGGATCGCCATGCTGCCGCTGGCGTAATTGGCGACCGCCAACCACTTGCCGGTCTTATCGAGGGCCAGGTGGCACGGCCACCGGCCGCGGGTCGAAACCTGGTTCAAAAGGGTGAGCTTCCCGGTCTTCGCGTCCATCGAGAAGGCGCTGACCGAGTTTCCCGGCTGGGCGCCGTTGCTGTCCTCGTTCACTGCGTAGAGGAAGCGATGGTTGGCATCGTCCACCAGGAACGAAGGATTCACCGACTCGGCGGCCACTCCCAGGGGTGTCAGTTTTCCGGTGCCGGTTTGGAAACGATAGGCGTAGATTCCTTTGCTGGCGCCCCTGGTGTAGGTGCCGGCATAAACCAGATAATCGGCGCCGTTTGCGGCGGCGCCGGTCACGAGCATGAGCGCTGCGACGAGAGCCGAAGGCCGCGATCGGGCCATTATTCGGCTGGTACCTGGAACGTCCCCAGGAAGCCGCTGCGCCGCATGCGGTTGTGCCACTTCTCGCCCAGACCGTCTCCGGTGAAGGAGTTGTCCAGCGCGTACGCCGGCATGGCATGCTCGACGCTGGTCAATGGCGGATACCAGACTTCTTCATTGCCGCAGACGTGGTCGCCCGAGTTCAGGGCGCGCGTCTGAATGGACGCCAGCGAACCGGCCGTGAGCTTGGCCGTACCGCCGTGGATGTTGCCGTCGGCGATCGTCAGGTCGATCGGCACATAATCCACCTTTGCTACATCCTTCAGCAGATCGCCGCCCATATGCCGGGCAAAACTCTGGAGGGCCAGGCGTTGTTCGGCATTGGCGCGGCTGTCCACAATCAGGACCGCCTTGGCAGGATTGACCGGCTCGGAAGCCAAACCAAGCGTATGCTCGGCGCGGACTACGCCGACCACCGAAAGGCCGGCCAGATTCACACCATGCCAATCGCCACTGGCGATCTTCCAGCCGAAGACGGCCTCCCTGCCTACCTGCTCGGCTTCGCCGTTGGCAAAGCACGCGCCGGTGTAGACATCGGCGGTTCGAGCTTCGATGTAGTTGCCATAGACGGTGCGGGCAGGAACGGTGTCCGCAAAGGAAATCGATACAGCCAGGGCCGACACAGCGGCGGCAGCGGATAAAGCTTTCAGCATCCCAGTTTTCTCCCTAGCTGTGATTATAGCGGTTTTTGGTGCCGCCGAGGCTTATACTACCGGCGTCAGGACCGCTTCGCCCGGGTGCCAGTTGCACGGACACAAGGCGCCCGTCTGCATGGCATCCAGCACCCGCAAGACTTCCTCGGGGTTCCGTCCCACTGCGAGATCATTGACGGATACGAAGCGGATGGTGTCGTGTGGGTCCACGATAAAGGTCGCGCGTTGTGCCACGCCCTCCTGGGGGTCGAGGATTCCCAGATCCGTACTCAACTCCCGCTTGATGTCGGCCAGCATGGGAAAAGGCAGGTTCCGCAGATCGGGGTGATTCTGCCGCCAGGCCAGATGCACGAACTCCGAATCGGTGCTGCCGCCCAAAACCTGGGTGTTCCGTGCCTGGAACTCGTGGTCGAGCTTGCCGAAGGCCGAAATCTCGGTGGGGCACACGAAGGTAAAATCCTTCGGCCAGAAGAAATAGACTTTCCACTTGCCGGGATGATCGAGATTTGTGATGGTCTGAAAGGCCTTCCCTTTCTCGATGCTCACCGTCGCCTGCAGGGAAAAGCTCGGGAACCTGTGTCCGACTCCTAACATGTTGCACACTCCGTCAATTGTGTGGTAGCTGGTCGATCTTGGCGGCCAGAATGAAATCGCTCTCCGTGAGACCGTCGATTTTGTGGGTCCAGGTCTTCACTTCGACCTTGCCCCATGACAGGTATAGATCGGGGTGGTGGCCTTCCTGTTCCGCGATGTCCCCGGCTCGATTCACGAACTCCAGGGCGGTCCGGAAATCCGGAAACGTATACGTTTTGGCCAGGTGATGTTCGTCCACCACCTGCCAGCCGGCGACCTGCGCTTTCATCAATTCCAACTGTTCCCCCTTGAGGGGCGGCACGCCCCCGCGGCAGGGTACACAGTGCTTATCGGCCAAACTCATTATCTCTCTCCTCATAAGAATTGTGAATTGTCCCGATTCCAGAATACAGGCTCGCTTCGCTCGCGGGGCCGAGGCTAGGGGCCTGGGGCCGGGGAGTCCGGTGTTGTACGTCACAGCGGTCGTTTGCCTTCGGCCCGAAAGATATTGGCCGCTCAGCTTGGGAATGCCGAGGCCCTGGCCCCCGGCCCCGACCCCCGGCCCGCGAGCGCAGCGAGCCAAGAGCTAAGCCGTGCGCACCGCCGGAACGCGCGCTTCTACCGAGGGGAGCGCCGGAAAGTCAGTGTACGGGGTCGTCTGGTACCAGTAAGCGACCGAGAAAAAGTTGTCGCCCCGGTCGTTGGCGTGGCCGTGCTCCATGGTGTGCTTGAGGTAGCGGTCGAAAGTCACCGGGTTGTCCCCGTGCCAGCGGTAGCAGCAATATCGGCCGCCGGTCCGTTCGGCATTGACGATCAACGGTGCGCCATACATGGAATGGCCGAAGGGTTGGGCGCCATCCCGCCCGCCGAAATCCCAACTGCCCAGGAAGTAGTCCTCCGAGCCGGTCCCCGTGATGGCGGGCTTCGACTCGTCGTCGATGAAGATCATCTCGTCGCCCTCGCCCCACCAGCCGTTGGCGTTCTGCAGCACGCCCAGCGTGACACCCATCAGGTGGCCGCGCCCGCGCGTCTCCATGTAGACATAGTTGAGCTTTCCATCGAGATTCAGCTTCGGCCCCTGGCTCATCACCGGCACGCAGGGCGCGCTCTGACGATACTGGGCGTGGAAATAGAGCGCGTCCGCGGGGAGGCTGGGGACGGTCATGTAATCGATGTTCGAGTAGAATGACCCGACCTCCTGCTTCCCCTCGTTGGTCACGGTGAATCGCGCCGATTGCCGGTACGGCATCACGAAGTAGCAGTTCAGCGACTTTCCGGGCGAACAGGCCAGGTATTCGGACTGATAGATCTGATAGGTGTTGAGATTGAGTCCGAAGAAATCGCCGACAGGCGCTTCCACGCTGGGCTTGGCATTACCGTCCCAATATCCGCGGAGCACCAGCTCCTTCAGGTGGTCGTTGCTGCGCGCGGCGATCGTGAACCAGATGTGGCTGATGACGCCCGGACCTTGCGCGTTGAAGACCTCGTGGACGCCGCCTGCCGGAATATTCCAGGAGTCGTGGTTGCCACCCGTCCGGTCGAAGCTGGATTGCTTGAGAGACTTGTAATTCTGGGCGCGGGCGTAGAACGGCAGAATCGTCGTGGCGGACGCCTGGCTGCCCGAATTCTGCGCTTGCGCAGCGGGCGCCGCCGCTGCCAGTCCGGATGCGGTAAGCAGGCGCTGCAGGAAGCCGCGCCGGCCATTCATCGAGGATGCCATGAGTTGTCCTCCAGCGAACCTCCGGATTATAGCAACCGGCCTGGAGTATCGGCTTACTGCCCTCTGAGCGCGAGGGTTGGCGAAGTGCGGGCCGCGCGCCGGGCCGGCAGCCACGCGGCCAGAATGACCAGCACAAACAGAAGTCCCGTCGTCGTGATCTCTAACCGCAGCGGGATGCCAACGTCCTGCATGAGCAGTCTCGCCAGAGGCTGAGCCATCACGGCGACGCTGCCGCCCAGCACCATGCCTGCGAGTCCCAGCCATGCTGCCTGGCGCAGGATCATTCCATAAATGTCCCGCTCGGTGGCGCCGATTGCCATGCGCAAGCCGATCTCCCGATGGCGCTGGCACACGTTGTAGGAGACCAGTCCGTATACACCGAGCACTGCCAGGACCACGCCGGTAAGCGAGAAGCCCGCAAACAGCCCGAGGTTGAAACGCCGCGGGCCGAGTCCGGCTTCGACATAGTCCTGCATGGGGCCCGCGCCCGCGATTGCCGAATCCCGATCCACTGCCCGCAGTTGGGCGAGAAAGGTGGAACGGAATGCGCCCGGAGCAGAGCCTGTCTTGATCATCCAGAATTGGTTGTTCCTGAGGATCCCGACTTCATCGCGATGAATCTGGCGCAGCGGAAGGTACAGGTCCCAAGCCGGTGGAGTTTCGAGTGCGGACTGCCGGACATTTTCGACAACCCCCACGATCTCGACCGCCCGCGGACCTGTGTTGTTGTCGTTGATCAGCAGGCGGCGGCCCAGCGCGTCGCCGTTTAAATACTGTTGAACCAGGGACGAGCTGACGAGCGCTACCGGCGGAGTGTCCGGGCGGTCCGACTCCGAAAAGGAGCGGCCGTCGAGCAGGCGAGTGCCGATCGCGGACAAATAGCCGGGCGTAATGACCCTTAGATTCACCGTGGGCTTGCTGCGTTCGTCTGCCCGCCCCTCGGCCGAGAACGGCACGGCGCGGAGCAACCCGCTGAGCGGCGCCACCCCGGTAACGCCGACGCCTGCAACGCCGGGCTGCCGGAGCAAACGCTCCGACAGCCGGTCGTAGAAGCGCGCCAGGTCCTCGGGCGACTGGTACGTGGGCGGAACCGATATGCGGGCTTGAAACACAGATTCCGGATGAAAGCCGGGTTGCACATCCTGGAGACGGATGAGGTTTTCGAGCAGCATCGTGGTCGCCATAAGCAGAATCACTGCCGCGGAGATCTCTCCGATGACGAGCGCCTGACGGACCCACCCGCCCCATCGGTCGCCGACCGTGCGGCTGTCCGCCGGAAGGACAACCCCTCCGGCCTTTGCTCCTACAATCGCGCCCGCGGCCGCCGCGGTCAGAAGCGCGGTTGCGCCAATGGCGAGAAAGACCGCGAACGCCAGCACCTGCCCGTCGACACGTACTTCGTTCAAGCGCGGAATGGAAGACGGCGCCCAGTGCGCAACCGTAGAGGTCGCAAGAATTGCCAGGGCACATCCGAGGCCGCTGCCGATGAGTGCAAGCAGAAGCGATTCGACCGATATCTGCCGCAGCAACTGCCAGCGTGACGCCCCGATGGCCGCGCGAATCGCGAGTTCGGACTGCCGCTGGCTGGCTCGCACCAGCACCAGGGACACCAGATTGGCCAGGGCCGTGGCAAGCACGACCAGCACCGCCCCGAACAGCAAAAGCATCGACTGCCGGTAGCTGCCGATCAGCGCTTCGTGCAGAGCTGCCAGCCGCACCGCCTGTTTTCGGGCATACTCCAGCGGGAACTGCTGCCTGAGTGAGCGGCAGATGGCCGTCAGCTCCGCCTCCGCCTGCTCTCTGCTGACTCCCCGATTCAGCCGGCCAAAGAACAACAGGTTATTGACTGAATTGCGGACGTAGCGAAGCGCATCCTGCTCCGGAACCAGGGGGACAACCACGTCTATGTCGCGAAGCGGCCAGGGAAAGTGGGGCGGAAGCACACCCGCGATCACGAATGACTCGTTGTTCAGGCGGATCGTGCTGCCGATGGAATCCGCCGCGCCGTGGAATCGCCGTTGCCAGAGACGGTAGCTCAATACAGCCACTCGTGGTGCGCCGGCACGATCATCGCTCTCCCGCAGAAGACGTCCCGCAACTGGCGTCAGGCCCAGCACCTCGAAAGCGTTAGCCGACATCCGCGCGCCCTGGAGCCCTTCCGTGATCTCGCCGCCGGCGAGGCTGGCGCGCCAGTTGGCGTAGGCCGCGAAGCCGGACAGTGTGCGGATGCGGTCCCGGTAATCCATGAATTCCGGAAGCGTGAAGGGCGCGGCGGGATTGTCGGAACGCACCGACGTGATCCACACCAGCCGCCCGGGGTCCGCAAAGGGCAGTTCGCGAAACAGAACGGCGTTGACTACCGAGAAGACCGCCATGTTGGCTCCTATTGCCAACGCCAGGGTCGCGACCACGGTACAGGCAAATCCCGGCTGATGGCGGAATTGGCGGAAGGCAACCGGCGCGGAGGTCATTGGCTGAGCCTATCGCGGACCGGCCTGGCTGGCAAGATCCTGGATGCCCACCGAATGTGGCGCAGGCACTCCTGCCGCGCCGCGCCTTGCCCGGCTATTTTGGGGTGAAGGTCGTCTCCACGCCGAAGCGTTTGTAATTGCTGTACGCAATCCGCAGCCGCTCGCGCTGGGGGCCGGTGCGGAAGTGCAGGGTGTCGTCCGCGTAGGTGTATACCGGGAACCAGTGCTTGCCATCCACCGGCCTGCGTACCGTGGTGAACCGCGGAAACAGGTTCTCGGTCTTGGTGGTGCGTATCTGCGGCACCGCCTGCCCCTCCATGTGCACGATATTGTATTCCTTCTTGTCCACCCAAATCAGCCCTTCGAAAAAGCGCTGGCCGTCCAGAATCTGCCGGGGACGCACCTGCAGCACCCAGCAATCAATGTCGTCCATGGTCTCGTCGCCGCGCGACTTCGTTTCGTAGTTCCAGAGCCGGTCTTCGGTGAGCACCAGCGGCTGGATGTCGCGGATGTCGCGAAAATCCTCCTCGGTCATGACCAGGTACTTGAGGTTGTTCTGGGGCTTTCCGATGGGTTCCTCGCTGCGTTCGTGCTTGGGAGAGAAGATGATGTCGCGTATCTCGCGGTACACCCCCCGCGCGCCTCCGTGGTCGTCCAATTCCTCGATAGTCACGGTCTGGCGGTAGGTGTATTCGTTGCGTTCCGCTTCCGACTCGCTCTCGCGGTGGGCCACCAGCCTCGCCAGGTTGGGAGGCGGCTCCTGAGCGTGCAGGAAGGACAGGCAAAACGCGAATGCTAAAATCAAGCCGATGGCTAAATCGCTCCGCGATTTCCGGACGGTTCTGCTGGCCGGCTGGATAGCGCTGGGCGCCGCGGGCATTCTGTACGCGCGAAGCAAAGGCATTCCCCATTGGGCGGCATTCCCGGTGCTCGCCGCCTTCCTCATAACGTATCCATTCTATCTGGTTCCCGCATTTCGAGAACTGCGCGAGCGGCTTTCCGGCTATCCTCTTCTTGCCTACCTGATGGCGTCGGCCGTCCTGCCCTACCTGGCGTGCTGCTGCGGCGCGGTGCGATTTCACTGGGAGGGCCTGGCGCGGCTGGTGGTCATGGCCTTGGTATTTGGCCTGTGGTACCTGGTCCTGCCGGCGAAGCCTTTGGCCGACCTCGGGTTCCTCGCCCTGATTCCCGCGGTGCTGCTGGGGAAATATCTGAATGCCATCTACCTGCCGCTCTATCCGGCCCTCAAGGATGCCATCATTCTGGGCCATCTTTCCCTGATCGAGATTTCGGTGATGGTGCTGCTGTTGGTCCGCCGCGTCAAGGAATCCGGATACCGATTCCTGCCGGGTTGGAGGGAGTGGGGCAATGGCTTTCTCTATTTCCTCTTTTTTGCCGCGCTCGCCTTTCCGCTGGGTGTAGAACAGAAAATCCTTCACGTGGCCCCCGCGCCGGCGCCCTGGTGGAGAATCGCCGCGACCTTCTTCGGCGTTCTCTGGGTGCTGGCGCTTTCGGAGGAATTCTTCTGCCGTGGGGTCCTTCAACAGTGGCTGGAGGACTGGACTCAAAACCGCACCGCCGCCCTCCTGATCGCGTCGGCCGTCTTCGGGCTGATGCATCTCGGGTTTGGCGGACGCTTTCCCAACTGGCCTTGGGTGGCCGGGGCGACGATGCTCGGGTTGGCTTGCGGGCGGGCGCGCAACGACGCCGGCAGCTTCCGCGCCGGTATGGTGACACACGCCTTGGCGGTCACCTTCTGGCGTGCCTTCTATACATAGCGGTACAATCCTTTCTCTATGGCAAAATTAGGCTTCCTGGGGCTCGGGTTGATGGGATACCCGATGGCCCGCAATCTCCTGCGCGCTGGTCATGAGGTGGCTCTGTGGTCCCATACCACCGGCAAAGCCCGCAAACTCGCATCCGAAGAAAAGGGCCTCTTCTGCGATACACCTAAGCAGGTGGCAGAGAATGCCGATTGCATCTTCCTGTGCGTCGGCGACACCGGGATGGCCAAGACCGTCATGCTGGGTCCCGCCGGATTGATCGAAGGGGTCAAGAAGGGGTCGGTGATAGCCGATGCCAGTACCATTAGTCCGAGCGAGAGCCGCAAAATCGGGGCGGCTTTCCGGGAGAAGGGTGTCGAGTTTCTCGATATCCCGTGCACGGGGTCTACCCCCGGAGCCCAAGGTGGAACTCTGACCTTTATGATCGGCGGCGACGAATCCGTCTTCAACCGCATCAAGCCCTACCTGGAACCTATGGGCAAGCGCCTCTACTATTGTGGCGGTCCGGGGATGGGCCTGCAGGCCAAGCTCAGCCAGAACCTCATTCTTTCCAATATCTTAATGGCGTTCAACGAGGGTATGGTGCTGGCTACCAAGGCCGGTGTCGAGCCCAAGCTGATGCTCGATATCCTGGATAACAGTGCCGCCAAGTCCGGGCTGATCGCCTACAAGGCACCCTTCGTATTCCGCCGGGACTTCCAGGCCAACTTCTCCGTAAAATGGATGGACAAGGACGTCGGACTGGTTCTGGAATCGGGAAAAGAGCTCGGAGTGCCCCTGCCTTTGACCGCTTTGACCCGGCAACTCTTCCAGATGGCCATCGCAGCGGGACAGGGCGATGAAGACATGTGCTCTACAATCAAGACGTTAGAAGGATTGGCCGGGGTCCGCGTGGAGTCCCGATAAAAAAATATAAATTTTTGTTGATTCCAGAATCGGGATCTACTATTATTGGAAGTAAGCCGGGGAGGCAACTCCCACCAAAGCGAGACTAACCTCTAAATTAAAGACCCCTGAAGCAATCCTCCCCGGCGCCCGAAAGGGTTGGGTCTTCCAAAAAAAGAAAAAATGAACCGCTGAGCCATTGGGTTCTTTAGTACCGGAACCATCCCGAATGTGCACATTCCCACATTGGAAAGCCCTTCATCAGGAAAATGCCCGGTGATATGATATGCGGATATGCCCGGCAAGTCTGCGCCAAGATGAAGACCCTGACCATACTCGGCTCCACGGGATCGATCGGGACCAACACCCTCGACGTGGTTCGGCGTAACCGCCACCAGTTCCAGGTGTATGGCCTCTCCGCCGGGCAGAATGTCGATGCCCTGGCGGCGCAGATCCTGGAGTTTCGCCCCCGAGTGGCGGTGGTCGCGACTTCCGACAGCTTGGACCGTCTGTCCGGCAGGCTGGCTGCGTCTGGGTTGCCGCCAACGGACTGGCCCGAACTGCAGCACGGGAACGCCGCGCGGGTGGCAGCCGCGACCTCGAGTGAAATCGATACCGTGATTTCGGCGATTGTCGGAGTTGCCGGATTGGAAGCGACCTACGAGGCCATCCGGAAAGGGAAGCGCGTCGGCTTGGCGAACAAGGAGGTTCTGGTTTCCGGGGGCAAACTGGTGATGGAGGCGGTTCGCGCCCACGGTGCGGAGTTGGTCCCGGTGGACAGCGAGCACAATGGCGCACACCAGTGCCTGCGCGCGGGCAACCGGGGTGCGGTCTCGAAACTGATACTGACCGCGTCCGGCGGCCCCTTCCGCAATACCCCGCGGGAAGCCCTCCGTCGCGTCACCCCCCAACAGGCTCTCAACCACCCCACCTGGCGCATGGGGAACCGCATCACCATTGACTCGGCCACGTTGATGAACAAGGGCTTCGAGGTCATCGAAGCCTGCTGGCTGTTCGACTTCTTACCCTCCCAGGTGGAAGTGGTGATTCACCCGCAATCCACGGTTCACGCCATGATCGAATACACTGATGGCAGCGTGCTTGCACAAATCTGTGCGACAGACATGCGGATGCCCATCCAGTACGCACTGACCTACCCCGACCGCCAGGAAGCCCCGGTCCCTAAGATTGACTGGGCCCAGGCGCGGACGTGGGAGTTTCTGCAGCCCGACTTCGACAAGTTTCCGTTGCTGCGGCTGGCTTATCAATGCCAGGAGAGCGGAGGGTCGGCCACCTGCGTGTTAAATGCGGCGGACGAGATCGCGGTGGAGGCCTTTTTACAGGAACAGATCGGGTTTTCGTCCATCTATGAAGTAGTATCGGAAACCCTTTCGAAAATGCCCGATAGGAATCCGCAGTCGATTAGCGATATCCTGGAGATTGACGGGGAAGCGAGAGCCCTGGCGCGGGAACTGGTGACGTCGCGCACGGCCGGGGCCGTAACGGTCTGAATTCAATATGTGGGTTTTCATTGAGAATGTCTTGTGGCTGCTGGTCCTGATCGGAGTGATGATCAACATTCACGAATTGGGCCACTTTTGGGCAGCCCGCTACTTCGATGTTCGGGTCGAGGCTTTCAGCTTCGGATTCGGTACCCGGCTGTTCGGCTTTCAGCGCGGCGAAACAGACTACCGCTTCTCGCTGTTGCCGCTGGGCGGCTACGTCAAAATGACCGGTGAGCAGGTCACCGACGAAAACGCCCACGATCCGCGCAGCGTTTTGTCCAAGCCCCGCTGGCAGCGCCTGATCATTTCCTTTGCCGGCCCGTTCATGAATGTGGTGCTCGCCGTGGGCGTCCTCACCGGCCTGTACATGGTGAAGTATCAGCGGGTTTCCGACGCCGACATGGTGCCGGTGATCGGGCATGTGGCGGCCGATTCACCCGCGGCCAAGGCCGGCTTGCAGGATGGAGACCAGATCGTCAGGCTGGACGGGCAGGCGAACCCGACTTGGGAAGATGTAATCGTCAAAGAGGCCGAAGGCGCCAACCGCCCGATGTACCTCACGATCGACCGCAGCGGGAAACGGTTCGACGCCGTGGTCACCCCGGTCCTGAACGAGAGGATCGGAGTGGGATCGGCGGGGTGGGATGAGCGCGGCGAAATCCAGTTGGTGGAAGTAGAACCAGGCCGGCCCGCGGATAAGGCGGGACTCAAGAAGGGCGACATCATTATCTCCTTGAACGGGCAGCCGATCCATTCCGCGGGGCGGCTTCAGGAACTCACCAAGGCCAGCAACGGGAAACCAGTGGAAGTGGAATACGAGCGCGATGGGCAGAAAAACACGGTCACCGTCCAACCGGTGTTTTCGAAAATCGACGGCCAGGGGCGCTGGTATATCGGAGTGGGCCCGCAACCCAAGTTCACGCTCATTACCACCAGGCTTTCGTTTCCGGACGCCCTTTCCGAGTCCCTGAGGCAGAACGGCAAAAACGCCATGATGATCGTGCAGGTGCTCAAGGGTGTGCTCGAGCGCCGCATGTCCACCAAGAACCTGACCGGGCCGATCGGAATCGCTCAGCTTTCGGGCGAGGCCGCCCGGGAAGGGCCGTCCGCGTTTCTGCTGCTGATGTCCATGATCAGCCTGAACCTCGCCATCGTGAATCTGCTCCCCATTCCGATTATGGATGGCGGCGTCATTCTGATGCTGTTGGTCGAGATGACCATGCAGCGCGACCTGAGCATCAACGTCAAGGAAGCCATGCTCAAGGTCGGCTTCGTCTGCATCATGCTGCTGGTGGTCTTCGCGATCTATAACGACATCTCGCGGCTGCTTCCCGCCGGCTAGACGCTGCCGCGCGATGTGGCGCGGACACTCCCGTCTGCCGCGCCGAGACTCACTCGGCGCTTTTGGCCGCGAGCGGCACTGTACACGCCCGCGCCACGTCCCTTTCACAACCGGCGCCAGGAAATGATCTCGTTGGTGAGCAGCGTGTCGTTGTGCTGCACGTTGATGTGCCGCTGCGCCAGCGTCAGGGCGGCTTCCTGTGCCTCGGCCACCGTTTCGTACTGTTCTTCGTCTTCGACGCTTTCGCCGTGCCTGGTATCGGTGAGGATCAGACACCACTGGTCGCCACGGGGTTCGATGGTCAGTTCGACGTAATCGTATTTCCCTTTCAATCCTTGCCCGAGCGTCATAAGAGTCAGTATAAAGTAAACGCGAGCTACCGAAAATTCTCCACCAGCATCAGGCTGCTCTCCGTCCGGTCCGTCCGCGAGAACAGGATCGTGCGCTCATCCGCCGACACCGAGAAAACCGTGCCGCCATCCAGCCCGAAATCTTCCCGGGGGAAACGCACGTATTCGAACTTGCGGCCGGTATCGGTGCGCAGGACCCATAAGGCCGGCGGATTGTGCACGCCGTAATACACACTGTGCCCCGCCAGCGCGTAGACGGGAAACACGTTCTGCTCCAGCACCAGCTTGGAGTCGCCTCCCGCCACCGGGCGGGACCACAGCCCGCGCCCGTTGGTGTAGTAGAGTTGGCCGTCCGCCGATTCGAATGCTTCGATTCCCGCGTCCCGGGTCACCTGCTGCGGCGCGCCTCCCTCGAGCGCTATCTTCCACAGCTCCATGCTGCCGCTGCGATTCGAACTGAAGTAGATCCACTGTCCGTCGCGCGAGAAACTGGGGCGGATGTCGCGGAACGTATCGTTGGTGACGCGCCGCGGTTTGCCGCCCTCGGCGCCGATCGTGTAGATGTTGCTGTATCCGTTTTCGTAACGGTCGAAGACGATCGTCTGGCTGTCCGGCGACCATCGTGGACTGCCCAAGGCTGTAGGCCCCATGTGAGTCACTGGCCCCTGTTGCCGGCCATCCGCATCCGCCACGTAGACTTCGTAATAGCCCAGCCGGTCGGAAGTGAACGCCAGGCGGCGTCCGTCGGGCGAGAGAGCGGGCTCCCGATCGGCGGCAGTGGAATCGACAATCATGCGGACGTGGCAATCCTCGTAGGGCCTCGCCCCGCCCTCCGCGCCGGGGCCGTCCATCCGATAGATGTTGGTGTCCACCTCTCGCTTCTGATAGGCCAGGCGATTCCCCGTGCGCGACAACGAAGGCCAGATCAGAATGCCGCTGTCGAACCCGAGTGGCGTCAGCTCGCCGCTCCGCAGAATCCGGAACAAACCGCTGCGCTCGCCCATAGTCCGTATCGCGAGAATTAAGCCTTTCCCGTCCGGCTGCCAGGCTAGCTGCTCGATTCTCCGGTCATAGCTGGTAATTTCGCGTTCGCGGCCTCGCGGGGTGCCGTCGCTATTCATCTCCTGGAGCACAACCGTCCGGGCGTACGTATCGCGGGCGCGGAGATAGGCCAGGGTCCCGCCATCTGGTGAGAAAGCCGGGGAATTCTCCAGGTAATTTCCCGTAGGCGGCTTGCTGACCGCGTTATACTCGCCGGATTCGGTGGACACCACCAGGATGGACGGGCCTGGGTCCTGGGCGCGGTTGATGGCCAGGAAGCGGCCGTCGGGAGACCACGCGATCGAAGTCGGATTCGTCAGGCTGGCAAACAGGCTGTGGCGGGGCAATTGCGCCAGCTTGCGCTCCACTCCGCCCAACGCCGAGATCAAATAGACAGCGTCCTCGCGAACGAAGGCGATTCGCTGGCCATCGGGTGACCAGGAGGGCGCGCGGTCCTGTGCCGGGTCGGTCGTGAGGCGCAGCTTGGAGCCGGTCTCCACCATTTGGACGTAGATGTCGAAGTTGTCCTGGTGCTCGCCGACCCAGGAAAACGCCACCTGCTTTCCGTCCGGCGACAGTGCCGGTTCGCTTTGCACGCCGGCGTACGTGGTCAGGGGCATCACCGGGCCGTAACTGGCGGAGCGGCTCCCGCCGTTCATCAGCAACCATGCCGCCGCCGCACCTAAAGCGAGACCCAGCCCCAGGAGCGGTACCCAATGAATCGCGAGCTTCCTTAGCAGCGCAGCCGACTGAGGAGCAGCGGCCGCTGCCGCTGCCGCCTGCTGTGCCGCGCCCGACTCCAGGTCGTGCTGGAGGTCGCAAAGGGTGATTTTCAGATCGGCGGCCGATTGATACCGCCAGGCCGGGTCCTTGCGCAGACAGCGTTCGATGACGCGGGTCAAGTCGCGCGGCAGACCCGCGTGAAGTTCGGCGGCCGGCTGCGGCTCCCCTTGCAGAATCGCCGCCAGCGTGGAGATCTTGGAGCGGCCGAGGAACGCACGGTGGCCGGTCGCCATTTCGTAAAGAACCGCGCCGAAGCTGAAGATGTCGGATCGGGCGTCGGTGCGGCGCGCCTCGGCCTGCTCGGGCGACATGTAGCAGACCGTACCCAGAATGCTGCCCTCTTCGGTCGTCGGACTGGCGGGCCGGGTCAAGTCGGCGTCAGTGGCGTCGTGCAAATCCGAGAGCTTGGCCAGACCGAAATCCACCAGCTTGATCCGGCCATCATCGGAGACCATGATGTTGCCCGGCTTGAGGTCGCGGTGCACGATGCCCGCGTTGTGGGAGCGGGCCAGGGCGTCGCAGATCTGGATGCCGTACTTCAGCACATCGGCGGGCTTCAGGCCGTCCCGGGGGATCGCTTTCTCGAGAGTGCGCCCGGCGATGTATTCCATGACGATGAAATCCACGCCGTCCGCGCTACCGATGTCGTAGATGGTGACGATGTTGGGATGGTTGAGGGCCGAGGCGGCCTTGGCTTCCTGCACGAACCGGATTTTACGTTCGGAGTTGGCGACCTTGTCGGGAGTCAGGACCTTGATGGCGACGATGCGATCGAGTTGCGTATCGCGGGCCTTATAGACGGAACCCATGCCGCCCTGCCCCAGGATGTCGAGAATCTGATAGTGAGCGATATGCTGGCCGATCATGCGGCTCTGACCCGTTAGCCGATCTTGGGGATATTCGATCAAGTCTACTCCACAGGCTGGAATGGTGGCAATCGGGCCGAAATGCTTGTCGCCGCAAAATGACAGTGTCCTATTTGCGCAAAGTAGAAATGTCCTATTGACGCCTTCAGGCTCGGGAGGCGGCAGAAGGACAACTATTGATGACGCAAGGCG
>DATJWB010000205.1:0-22095 GCA_035501495.1 Bryobacteraceae bacterium
TCGAAGGCGCAGGTTTCCGAGGCGAACACGTGGCACTTGCGGCCGCCCGAGAATTCCATCTCGCCGACCGCGAGCGGACGGAAGCCGTGGGGGTCGCGGGCCACGATGATGCGGTCCTGGGCCATGAAGACCAGCGAGAAAGCGCCTTCCAATTGCAGCAGCGCCTCGCGCAGTGCCCCCGCGAGGGTGCGCTCCGAAGAGTGGGCCATCAGATGGAGTATGACTTCGGTGTCGCTGGAGGCCTGAAAGATGGAGCCGAGCCGTCCCAGGTGCGCGCGCAGTTCGCCGGCGTTGGTGATGTTGCCGTTATGCGCGACCGCCACCTGGCCCTTGTTACAGGAGACGGAGAATGGTTGCGCGTTGAGCAGCACGGTGTCGCCGGCGGTGGAATAACGGGTGTGGCCGATGGCGAGTTCTCCGGGGAGAGTGGCCAGCACCGGCTTGGTGAAGATCTCAGCCACATGGCCCATGGCTTTGTGGCAGTAGATCTCACGGCCGTCGCTGGTACAGATGCCGGCGCTCTCCTGCCCGCGATGCTGCAAGGCGTAGAGCCCGAGGTAGGCCAGCTTGGCGGCTTCCGGATGTCCGGAGATGGCCACCACGCCACATTCTTCGTGGAACTTGTCGAAAGCGCGGTCCGCGCTCCCGGTGTTACCGGACATAAGATTCCAGGGCCCCTTCGTACGCGGATCTCAAGGCAGCGATTTCCCACGAGCCCAGCGTGATGGTGCGTTGCCGGATCTCGATTCCCTTCTCGATTGTAACGCCCACGACGGGCGCTTCCACCTCATATTTTTCGGCGACGGCCACCACCCGCTTGGGGTTGGTAGTGGAAATCAGAATGCGCGACGGGGCTTCGTGAAAGGCCAGAACATCGGGACGCAGGTTGGAATCGAGTTCGATCTGCGCGCCGATTTCGGCCGGCCCGAAGGAGCACTCGGCGAGAGCCACCGCCAGTCCGCCATCGCTCAGGTCGTGGGCCGACTCCGCCAGTCCCTCCGCCAGGATGCGGCGAATGGCGTATTGCACGCGCTGCTCGTATTCGAGATCGAGCAGCGGCGGGCGCCCCCAGAGCTTCTTTACAATCTCCTTGGCGTACTCGGTGCCGCCCATGTGCACATCGTCACAGCCGCCAATGCCGCCCAGCAGGACCACCGAGCGGCCGGCGTGCTTGAACGGGATGGTGACCGGAGGCGCGGTCTTGAGCAGGCCGACGACTCCCAGGACGGGAGTCGGGTAGATGCCTTCGCCCAGCGTTTCGTTGTAGAGGCTGACGTTGCCGCCGGTGATGGGCGTGTCGAAGAAGCGGCAGGCGTCGGCCATGCCTTCGATGGCGGCCACGAGCTGCGCCATAATCTCGGGGCGTTCCGGGTTGCCGAAGTTCAGGCAGTTGGTGGCCGCGACCGGACGCGCGCCCACCGTGGCGAGATTGCGGCAAGCCTCGGCCACGGCCAGCATCGCGCCATCTCGCGGTGAGAGCCGGGTGTAGCGCCCGTTGCCATCCAGCGACATGGCCACCGAGGTGCCGGTCTCCTTGATGCGGATGACAGCGGCTTCGGCGCCAGGGCCGGCTATGGTGTTGGTGCGAACCTGATGGTCGTACTGCTGCCAGATCCAGCGCTTGGAGCAGATGTCGGGAGCGGCCAGCAGCACCGGGAGAGTCGATTGGACGTCGGCCTTGGGAAGAACAGGCGTGGGCCGGATTTCCGGCGCCTGCATATCGTGCGGGCGATCGTAGAGGGGCGCTTCGTCGGCCAGTTCGCGGTTGGGGATGTCGGCCACGAGTTCGCCGTGATGCCGGACGCGCAGCCTGCCGTCGTCCGTCACGGTTCCGATCTCCACGGCTTCCAGGCCCCACTTGCGGAAGACGCGGAAGACTTCCGCCTCGCGGCCTTTCTCGGCCACCAGCAGCATGCGCTCCTGGCTCTCGGAGAGCATGATCTCGTAGGGGGTCATGCCGGCGGCGCGCTGCGGAACGAGGTCGAGTTCGATCTCGATGCCCACGCCGCCGCGGCTGCCCATTTCACAGGTGGAACAGGTGAGCCCAGCCGCCCCCATGTCCTGGATGCCTACGATCGCGCCGGTCTGCATCGCTTCGAGGCAGGCCTCGAGCAGCAGCTTCTCCATGAAGGGATCGCCGACCTGCACGTTGGGCCGTTTCTGTTTGGACTCCTCGGTGAACTCGGCGCTGGCCATGGAGGCGCCGTGGATGCCGTCGCGGCCGGTGCGGGCGCCAACGTAGATCACCGGGTTGCCCACGCCCGCGGCTTTGGCGTAAAAGACGTCTTCCTTGCGGCAGACTCCCAGCGCGAAGACGTTCACCAGCGGGTTGCCGTCGTAGCACGGTTCGAAGATGCACTCACCGCCCACGGTGGGGACGCCGAAGCAGTTGCCGTAATGCGCGATTCCCGAGACGACGCCCGTCAGAATGCGGCGGTTGCGCGGGCCGGTGATGGGGTCGTCGGGACGGCCGAAACGCAGCGAGTCGAGCACCGCGATTGGGCGGGCGCCCATGGTGAAGATATCACGCAGGATGCCGCCGACGCCCGTGGCTGCGCCCTGGAAAGGCTCGATGAAGCTGGGATGATTGTGGGACTCGATCTTGAAGGCGATGACGTAGCCGCCGCCGATATCGATGATGCCGGCATTTTCGCCCGGCCCCTGAACGACCAGCTTCCCGCGAGTGGGGAGCTTCTTCAGGTGGAGGCGGGAACTCTTGTAGGAGCAGTGTTCGCTCCACATCACGCTGAAAATGCCCAACTCCGTGTAGCTGGGTTCGCGGCCCAGGATCTCGACGATTTTGTCGTACTCGGCGGAGGTCAACTGGTGCTGGGAGATGAGATCGGCCGTGATCATCTTCTTCCCGCCGGGGCAAACGCAGGGCGTGCGGCCTGGACCATGCGGAGCATCGACTCGAAGATGATCAACCCGTCGCTCGATCCCATCAGCGGCTCGGTGGCCCGCTCCGGATGCGGCATCATCCCCATGACGTTGCGCTGCCGGTTGAGAATGCCGGCGATGTCGCGCGCCGATCCGTTGGGATTGTCGAGATATCGGAAGGCGATACGGTCTTCGGCCTGGAGTTCGTCGAGGGTGCGCTCGTCGGCGAAGTAGCAGCCTTCGCCGTGGGCAATCGGCATCCGCAGGATCTCCCCGCGCTGGGCAGCGGAAGTGAATGCCGAGCGGGACGTTTCCGTGCGCAGGTGGACGTCCCGGCAGATGAATTTCAAGCTGCGGTTGCGGATCAGCGCGCCGGGAAGAAGACCGGCCTCCACCAGGATCTGAAAGCCGTTGCAGACGCCCAGAACGAGGCCTCCCGCGGCGGCAAAGTCGCGAACGGCCTGCATCACGGGAGAGAACTTCGCGATCGCCCCACAGCGCAGGTAGTCGCCATAAGCGAAGCCCCCCGGCAGGATGACGGCGTCCACATCCCCCAGCGAGCGGGAGTCATGCCAGATGAACTCGGCGCTCTGCCCCAGGTTGGCGGACACTGCGTAGAAGGCGTCGTGATCGCAATTGCTGCCCGGAAAAACAATGACACCAAATTTCATGGTTTATGTTCGGGGGAGTCTGCCTCTATTCTATCAGAGCGACCAGTACGCTTATGTACATCACAGAGGGAACAAGCCCCGTGTTCTGGCATGCGCCTTGCTGCTTTCCGTTGCGAGTGTCCGGTTTGCGCTGACGAAAAGGCGCCACGATCTCCGGACACAAGGAGTACACATGCCAGGCAAGAACACTGCAGTTTTCGGTATCTATCCCAGCCGCTTGGAGATGGAAGAGGCGGTGGACCGTCTGCGCCGCGCCGGCTTTCGCGGCACGGATGTTTCCGCACTCCTGCAGGACAACCAGGGTACGAAAGATTTCGCCCATGAAAAAAGCACCAAGGCTCCGGAAGGCGCCAGTGTAGGACTGATCGTGGGTGTCATCGTGGGCGGTGTGTTGGGCTGGATGGCCGGAATCGGCGCTCTGACAATGCCGCGTCTGACGACGCTGACGGCGGCGGGGCCGATTCTCGCTGCACTCGCCGGTATCGGGGCGTTCGGCGTTTTGGGCGCGATCATCGGCGCACTGGCCGGATTGGGGATTCCCGAGTATGAAGCCCGGCGTTACGCCGGGCGGATCCGCAATGGCGGCGTGCTGGTTTCGGTGCACTGCGACAGCCACGAGTGGGTCAGGAAGGCCAAAGAGGTGATGGAGCATGCAGGTGGCCAGAAGATCGCAGCGGAAGTCGAGAAGCCGGGGGACTTCAGCAATGCCGACAAGCCCCTGCCGCGCGCCCGGGCGACGGGCCCCGTACCTCCACTGCCGGACGATGAGGAGTACGCGGAACGAACCGCGCGAAACTATGACCGGCCGGCCCGGACGCGCGGGGATTCCGACTTTGACGACCAGGTGAAGTAAGCGAATCGTTCCTGATGGCGGCGGACCCCGGCAGTCCGCCCCGCGCATATTCACTGCTGGCGAGGGACGGTGTAATTGTGCACCGCCACCGCGCTGATGGTGGCCGCGGTTCCAAAGTTGACCACCGTGAGGACACGATACAGTTTGCGCGATGGATGTCCGCGTGTGATCAGGTATTCGAACCCCATCAGCCCGCCTTGCAAGCCGAGCTTGATCAAAGCTCCCTGTTTTCCGAAATTGCCGCCGGGTCCCGCGAGTGTGGAATTGAGTTCGTGCTTTCCCCAGGAGGACTGCACGTCCAGAACATTAGCGGCGGCAAGCGAGGCCATGCTGACGCGCCAGAGCTTCGGGGCGGGTGCCGGGCGGTCGAACAGTGGAGTGACTTCCTGTGCGCGCAAAAACCCGGCGCAGATTGCAAGCATGAATAAGAGATTTCGCATAGACAATTTAAGTTATGCGGAAATCTCTCCTAAGTTTCCATCCGTACCTGTACCAGTACGAAATCAAGACGGGCTTGAGGCAAGAGCGCTTTTCAGACCCGATCAAAGGGCTGAGGAATGGTCGGCTGCTGCTGCTGTTCTTCCGGATCTGGCGGCCTGGCAGAGGCCTCGGTGTGCATGGTCATCAGGAACAGGGTTACCACCACCAGAGCCAGCATTCCGCTCATGGCAATCAGAATGTGTTTCAGCCGGTTGCGCGACAGCGTGATGCGGCATTCCGGGCACTTTTGCACGCCTTTTTTGATTTCGCGAAGACAACGCGGACACACACTTTCCGAGAGCTCTCCTGCTGCAAACGCCGTTCCCATAGCCGACTCGAGCAATTTAGCACTTTTAGCCCATGACCGAATCCACTGCCTTTAGTAACTATTTGCGTGTAAACCGCGGGTACGCGCCGCGGATGCGAAGCACGTCGCGGAAGGCCACCAGGAAATCGGTGGGCTTGACCTTGGAGCCGCCGACATCGACCCACGATCGCAGCGGCATCTCATAGATTTTGGAGATGGCTACGTCGGGTCCGACATCGCTCAGGTAGCGCGCCAGGATCTCCACATCGAAGACCCAGCGGCTCAGGAAGGGGCGATCGAAAAGCGCTCGTGTGTTCTCGCGCACGCGAAAAATCTTGGCCCCGCACTGGGTGTCGTAGATCGGCAGACCGAGCAGGATCGAAACAAACGTGGCAAACACGCGGCCGAGATAGTGGCGCGCGGCTTTGCGCTCCACCCGGCGTCCGAGCAGTTTCACGCGCGAGCCGAACACCATGTCGATCTGCGGCCGCCCGGCAAATACGGCCAGGAACTCGGGAATCTCGTCGAGTGGGGTCGCCAGGTCTGCGTCCCAGAACCCGACATATTCGAAGCCGCGGTCGAGGGCGCAGCAGATGCCATGGCGCACGGTCTCGGCCTTGCCCCGATTCCTGTCCTGATGGATCGGGGTGACGCGGCCGGGCCAGGCCGCCTGCAGCTTGGCGAGGACTTCGCGGGTGTTGTCGCGGCTGCCATCGTCCACTAAGAGGAAGTCCACAGAGGAACTGCCGAGAAATTTCTGGAACTCCCCGACCGGCAGCCGACGGCCTTCGTTGTAGCAGGGGACTACGATGGCGACCGTCGGGTGACCCACGTCGCGATGATACCCCGGGCCGGGCATCCGGCGTCAGGTACCGAAAGTTTATCGGTCCGAGCAGTCCCACCCCCTACAAGAGCTAAACTGCAAGTATGCAATTGCCGGCCGCCGTGATGGAACGCCTCGCCGCGCTGCTCGGCCGGCGCGGCTACCTCGACCGGCCGGAAGACCTCACTCTCTACGAATACGATGGTGGCGTCGATAAGCACCGGCCAGATGTCGTAGTCTTTCCGCGGACGACCTTGGACGTCGCGGCGGTGGTGGCGATAGCCGGCGAATTCGGGATTCCGTTCGTAGGCCGCGGGGCCGGGACGGGCCTCTCCGGCGGCGCCATTCCTCGCGAGGGAGGCTGTATGCTGGCCTTCGCGCGCATGAACCGGATCCTGGAAATCGATCTGGAAAATGAGCGGGCGGCGGTCCAGCCGGGCGTGGTCAATCTCGATCTCACCCTGGCGGTTCAAGACCGCGGTTATTTCTACGCGCCCGATCCCTCCAGCCAGCGGGCCTGCACGCTGGGCGGCAATGTTTCCGAGAACGCGGGCGGGCCGCACACCCTGGCCTACGGCGTCACCACCAATCACGTGCTGGGGCTGGAACTGGTCCTCCCGGACGGCAGCATCGTCGAAACCGGCGGCAAGGAACTCGACCTGCCTGGATATGACCTCACCGGCCTGTTCACGGGCTCGGAGGGCACCATGGCGCTGGTCACGAAGGTCATCACCAGGCTGATGCACAAGCCCGAGATGGTGAAGACCATGCTGGCCATCTACGATGCGAGCGAAGACGCAGGCAGGACGGTGGCCGAGATCACGGCCCGCGCCATCACCCCGGTGGCGGTCGAAATGCTGGACGGCGTGATGCTGCGAATGGTGGAGGAGGCTACTCACGCCGGTTACCCCATCGATGCCGCGGCCGTTCTGCTGATCGAACTGGAGGGCCTGAAGGAAGCAGTGGAGGCGCAGGTAGAGCAGATTCGCGAAGCGTGTCTGATCACGGGCGCACGCGAAGTACGGCTGGCGCGCAGCGCGGAGGAGCGGGAACTTCTCTGGAAGGGGCGCAAGAACGCATTCGGTGCGGTCGGACGGGTTAGTCCCACATACTACGTGCAGGATGGCGTGGTGCCGCGCACGAAGATCGCCCCGACCCTGCACTATATTGGCGAAGTCGCCCGCCGGTTCGGCCTGACCATCAGCAATATCTTTCATGCCGGCGATGGCAACATGCACCCCATCATCCTGTTCGATCCGCGCAAGCCCGGCGATCTCGAAAAAGCGCGGGCCGCGGGTGCGGCGATTCTCACCTACTGCATCGAAGCGGGGGGATCGATCACCGGCGAGCACGGCGTCGGTATGGAGAAGAACGAGCTCATGGCGCGGCAGTTCAGCCCCGAGAGCCTGGAGATGATCGCCCGCCTGAAGGGCCTCTTCGATCCGGATAATCGGTTGAATCCCGGCAAGGTGCTGCCGACCGGGCGGGGCTGCCTGGAGATCCGCCAGGCGCCGCTGACGGCGGGGAGCACAGTGTATTGATAGAGGCGCAGTTCAGCCCACCCGGAAAACCCTGGTCGCGCCGAATGTGACCATATGCTAATTTGCGGTGTCTGGAGGAACTATGAGGAGATCCTGGCTTCTCTGCCTGATGTCCGCTACCCTGTACGCCGCGTCCGGCGTCCAGCCTCAACAGCTCCGTTGTGAGTACCGCACCAATCCCCAAGGCATCGACGTCGTCGAGCCGCGTCTGAGCTGGTCACTCGTTCCCCGCGATCCGAAGGCACGCGGCCTCTATCAGACTGCGTACCGGATCCTGGTATCTTCCAGCGAGCAGGCGCTGGCGAACGGCAATGGCGATTTGTGGGACTCCGGCAAGGTCCCATCCGACCAGTCGATTCAGGTGATTTATCGCGGCCATCCGCTCACCTCACGCCGCTCCGCCTGGTGGAAGGTCCGGGTTTGGGACCAGGACGGGGAAGCGAGTGAGTGGAGCCAGCCTGCGCAGTGGAGCATGGGCCTGCTCAGTCCCGAAGACTGGCACGGTCAATGGATCGGCCTCGACGAGGCGGGGGTGGTCCGGGACCCCGGCAGCCCCTACCAGGCCCTCGAAGGCGCTCGCTGGATCTGGAGCACGCCCAACGCTCAGACCGGGGCGCCGGCGGGCGATCGCTACTTTCGAGAGTCCTTCACCGTGGCCGCGGACCGCAAGATCGCCCGTGCCCTGTGCATCGTGGGCGCGGACAACCAGGCGCAGGTTTTCGTCAACGGCGAGCTGGTCGCCGCCAATTCGAATACGACGTTGCCGGCGGTAAAGGACATCGCGGCATTGATCCACCCCGGCGACAACAGCATTGCGGTGCGCGCGGCGCATGGGCGCGACAACACGCGAGCCGGCCTGATTGGCGCGGTTCGGGTGGAGTTCGCCGACGGAGAGCCGCTGCTGGTGCAGACCGGCGCGCACTGGCACTCTACCGCCAAACCGGAGGCCGGCTGGGAGAAGCCCGGGTACCTGGATGCCGCCTGGCCCAATGCCAAGGAACTCGGCGAGTACGGAATGACGCCGTGGGGCGACGCCGGTTTCGCGGCCGAACACCGCCTGCCCGTCCGCATGCTCCGCAGGGAATTCGCTGTGGCTGGCGGGATTCGCCGCGCCACAGTGTCGTACTGCGGGCTGGGTCTCTCGGAGCTGTATCTGAATGGCGTCAAGGTGGGCGACCACGTTCTGTCACCCGGGCTTACCGACTACGACAAGCACCTCCTTTATGAAACATTCGACGTGACGCGCTTCCTGGCTTCCGGCCGCAACGCGATCGGCCTGATGCTCGGCAACGGACGCTTCTACGCCCCGCGCGGCCAGGCGGGCACGCGGAATTTCGGCTATCCGAAAGCCATCGTGCAACTGGACATCGAGAAGGAAGACGGCAGCCGCGAGAGCATCGTCTCGGACGAGTCCTGGAAGCTCTCCACCGCGGGACCGATCCGCGCGAACAACGAGTATGACGGAGAAGAATACGATGCGCGCATGGAGATCGCGGGCTGGAGCGGGGCGGGCTTTGACGACTCCGAATGGCAGGCGGCCCAGCAGGTGCCGGCCCCCGGCGGGACACTGACGGCGCAGATGGCCGAGCCGCTTCGCGTGACCGAGACTCTGCATCCGGTGAGCGTGAAGCAGCTCAAGCCCGGCGTCTACGTCTTCGACATGGGCCAGAACATGGTGGGCTGGTGCCGTCTGAAGGTGGCCGGACCGAAAGGCACGCAGATCCGGCTGCGGCATGCCGAAACGCTGAACCCGGACGGCTCACTCTATACCGCCAATTTGCGCACCGCGGCCGCCACCGATCTCTACACGCTTAAGGGCGTCGGCACCGGGATGCCGGACTGCGCAGGCAAGTCCCCACGCGCCCGGGCGGCAGCATCCTGCCCGCCCGAGGGGACCGAAATCTGGGAGCCGCGCTTCACCTATCACGGCTTCCGCTACGTGGAGATGACCGGCTTCCCGGGAGTCCCGGCGGCTGGCGCGCTGGAAGGCCGGGTCGTGCACGACGACATGTCGAAGTCCGCCGATTTCGTCAGCTCCAACGAGCTGCTGAATCAAATTCATCACAACATGTTCTGGGGGATCCGCGGCAACTACCGCAGCATTCCCACCGACTGCCCGCAGCGCGACGAGCGGCAGGGCTGGCTTGGCGACCGCTCGCAGGTGAGCCGCAGCGAGTCCTACATGTTCGACGTAGCGGCCTTCTACTCCAAGTGGATGAATGACCTCGAGGATTCCCAGCGGCCCAACGGCAGCATTCCGGTGGTGTCGCCGAATTATTGGCCGTTGTATTTCGACGATCTCACCTGGCCGAGCACGTTTCTGTTCGTGCCGGGAATGCTGTACGACCAGTACGGCGACCGCCGCGTGCTCGAGACCCATTATCCGGCGATGAAGAAGTGGATCGACCACGAGCGCACCTTCCTCACCAATGGGCTGATGCCCAAGGACCAATATGGCGACTGGTGCGTACCGCCGGAAGACCCGAAGCTCATCCACTCCCAGGACCCCGCGCGCATCACCGACAAGATGCTGCTGGGAACGGCCTATTATTACGAACTGCTGCGCCTGATGGCGCGGTACGCGCGCCTGCTCGACAAGCCCCCCGACGCCGCGGATTTCGATACGCTCGCCGACCAGGTGCACGAGGCCTTCCAGAAGCGCTTCTACAAGCCGCTGGAATCGCGCTACGACAACGGCACGCAGACCTCCAGCATCCTGCCCCTGTATTTCCAGATGGTCCCTGTGGAGAATCGCGCAGCGGTGCTGGACCATCTCACGCGCAAGATCGAGCAGGAGAGCAACGGCCACGTGGGGACCGGCCTCGTCGGCGCGCAATGGCTGATGCGCACGCTCTCCGATAACGGCCGCTCCGATGTCGCCTACCGCATTGCGACGCAGAAGACGTACCCCGGGTGGGGCTACATGGTGGAGAAGGGCGCCACCACGATCTGGGAGCTGTGGAACGGAGATACCGCCGACCCTGCCATGAATTCCGGAAATCACGTGATGCAGATCGGCGACCTCGCGGTGTGGATGTACGAGTACCTGGCAGGCATCCGCTCCGACCCCGACAATCCCGGATTCCGCCACATCCTGATTCATCCCTACCCGGCCGGCGACCTGACTTTCGTGAAGGGCACCCACCAGTCGATGTACGGGACGATTGCGAGTTCGTGGAAACGGGAAGGTGGAACTTTCACGCTCGAAGTTACGGTGCCGGCGAACACCACGGCGACGGTATGGATGCCCGCCAAGGACGCGTCCGCGGTTACCGAGTCAGGACACCCGGTGAGTGACGTGCCGGGAGTCAAGCCGCTCAGAAGCGAGGGCGCCGGCGGTGCCGTATTCGAAGTAGCGTCGGGCACCTACAGCTTCCGATCGCCGTTGTGACGCCGCGGCGCGCGCCGCCGGGTTCAACCGGAGGTTGCTTTCGCCCAGACACGGCAGTTCGGGAATCGCTCTCGCTCGAAGGGGCTTGCATCGACATGCAGCAGGTCTTCTCCTCATGCCACTGGCCCGCTTCGAGCGCCCGGACCAACGCCTCCCGACAGCTCCAGGCTCGGCGCCCGAATGGGACGGGTCTCCGAGTCATGCCGGATTTCAACCACAGACGCGGTCCCCGCCATAACTCTCCAGAAACGGTATCCAATCCGCCCGCCACCAGTTGGGCTCTTCAAAATCCGTTCCGATCATGCCAGTGAGGAGCTCGTGCATTTCCTGACTGCCCGCAGTGGCATAAAGAACCGATTCGTCAAAAAGGACCGGTCGCTGTTGGTTCCGTTATGCCAGAGTCGGGTGGCGGCGCCACATCGCCCCTACTGAATCGCCAGCATGACGGTGTTGCTGTCCTGCCCGTTGATCGTCACATGCAGCGTCGCGATGGTGCCGGATGGCGATGAATCGTCGAGACGGAATTGCACGGCGTCGATTCCGACCTGCCCGGGCACCACGAAGGCATTCGCGGCCGCCAGGACGGACGAGTCGCCGACCAGCACGGTGGGCGCGTCCAGAAGCAGGTACGGCGGATTGGCAGGCACCGGGAAACCTTCCGGCCGGGAGTGGTCGGCGGGGCCAAAGCCGGTTCCATAAACCGTCAGTAGTTCTCCGTGAATCGCAGGCGCATCCGTGGTCACCGGCGTGCCGTCCTGGTGCAGGGCAATGGCGAACGACTGGTTCCCCACCTGCTGCGCGAAGAGCCCAGGCGCGTTCCGTACTACGGAAAAGCCGGCCTGCACGGTCGGGAGGCCCGTGGCATTCACCGTCAGCGTCTGGGTTCCCAGCGGAAGATCGTCGGGCAACTGCACGTTGATCTGTGTGGGCGACACGTAGAAGATCGGAATGAAACGATCGCCCACCATCACGGTGACGCCATCGAGCGTCTGGGGCAGCGGGTTGGTGGCGCCGGTGGCGGTATCGGTGGCGAAGCTGGCGCCGAAGACTGACGTGATCGACCCCGGGGCGACTCCGTTCTGGGGAGTCGTTCCAGCGGCGTTGGCGACGCCGGTGGGCGCGATGTAGGGCGCGCGGTCGAGCAGGGCCTGCACGGCGCGGGGAGTATTCATCGCCACGGCGCCGGACGGCTTGGTGCCGGTGAGATCGCCGGTGAAGCCGTGAAAACGATACCCGGGCAATGGGGTGACGCCGATATTGACGATCGTCTGCGAGTCGTAGAAGTTGTCCGGTGATGACGGCGAAATGGCCCAGTTGGCCCCGTTCGGCGGTGCCGACGCGGTCGCCAGCCTGTTCATCAGATGGTAATTGGCCGCCAGGTTGATCGGATCGGCCGTCAGTGTGATCGACCAGTCGGTGGAATTGCTGCCGCTTCCAGGCCAGCCCAGAAAATCCTGCCGGACCCCGTCCATTACCGGTACCGATGCCGGCGCGCTGAGGTGGACCGAAGAACCTACCGGCCGGATCACATCGCACGGCGTGGTGCACGTCTGGCCGTCCACCTGGACCGCGAGGCTTGCCAGCGAAGTAGTAACTGTCAGGTGGCCCAGGGGGCTGTAGGTGGCGTTCAAATGAACGCCGTTGCTCGCGGCCGATGCCGGCACCACGAAGTCATGCGTAGCCGCGCCGCCATCCGACCAGGAAGTGAACGACCAAGCGCGGCCTTGCGAGTCGGTCTGCTGCGGCGGCGCCTGCAGATGATGTGTCTCTCCCACGCCCCAGACGAAGTTGTAACTCGTCCAGTTGCTGCGGCCGTCGATGGTAAGCGAAAGGCCGGGCGGCGTGGTGGTGATGGATGCTCCGGCGCCTGCGACAAATGTCGCGGTAACCGTATCCGGCTGCTGTGAGTCGGCGACCGTGTAGGAGTGAGTCAACGCGCCGCCGTCGCTCCACGACTGGAAGGCCCACCAATTCCCCTGGTTGTCCTGCTGGGGGGTGACGACACCGAGCGTGTGGGTGGTATCCCATCCCCAATCCAGGGCGGTAGGAGTGGGCACCTTGGTGCGGTCCGCCAGCAAAGTCAGGCCGGAAGGAGCGCTCGCCAGATTGATGGTGCGGGCCTGCTTGAATATCGGATACACGCTTGTCGGGGCGTTCATGGTCACGGTGCTCACGGTGCCGCCGGTGCTCGTCAGGGTCTGCCCCGAGGTGGGGTTCCACCCCACAAACACCCAGCCGGGATTGGGCGAGGCGATCAATGTCGCCGTGGAGCCCGCCTGTAAATAGATGTCCTGGCTCGATGTGTAAGGAGCCCCATTTACATAAATGGTTCCGGGAGTCACACAGTTAGTAGGATCGGGGCAGGATACGAAGACCAGAGTCAGTGCATACTGTAACTGGAAATTCGCTTTGTACCAGGTGAATTGAGGATCCGCCGTGATGGTGACCGTGTTGCCGGGCAGGGAGCCGATGGAATACGTCCAGCCGGTAAAAGTGTACTGGATCTTGTTGCCGCCGTTCTGCAGCGTCGAATCGACGGAGAGAATATGCTTGCTCCCCGCTGGCCAGATCGCGCTCATCGCGTGGCTGTAATTCTGGCCATCCACACTGAAGGACGCGCCATCGGGAACCGGCGAAACCGTGACGGTGCTGCCGATATTCTGTGCCTGAAACAACGGGACGAGCGCTCCCATGGACGCTATCGTCAGAATAAAGACGGGCGCGATTTTCGAATGAAATTTCCTCATGGCCTCATGTTCCAGGGGAGCCCCCAATACGGCAGGGCAGCCCTCTTCCCACGCGTGCAGTATATGCATAAATACTTGGAAAATCACGGCTAACTTTGGTAATGCGGCACTTATTAGCCATTTCGATCATTGATTCCTTGGCGGCGAGGGCATTTAATCGAAGCGTTCGAAGGGTCAGTTTATATGCGCAACCGTGTCCTGATTTCGATCGCGTTGGCGGTAGCTGTGTGCAGCTCTGTCACGCCCTCTCATGCAGCCACATTTGGAACCGTGGTTCCGATTGGCGGCCACGCTTCCGACATCGCCCTGGATGAATCGCGTGGACTCCTTTACATAGCGAATTTCACGGCAAACCGCATCGATGTGATGTCTCTCACAGATGGCACGGTTCATACCTCCATGAATGTGGCTCCGCAGCCCGGCGCGATTTCGATGTCTCCAGACGGCAATTTTCTGCTGGTGGCGCACTTCGGCAATTTCACCGCGCCGAGCACGAGTCAGAACCAACTGACTCTGATTAACCTCAACGACAGCACGCGGCAAACGTTCACTACCGGCGATACGCCTCTGGGTGTAGCTTTCCTCGCCGACGGGACGGCCGTGGTCGTAACCACCTCGGGCATTCTTCAGTTCGACCCCATCTCAGGCGCTCTGAATGTGTTGGGAACCTTCGCCAGCCTGGCGACTACGCTTCCCGCCAAGCCCGGTACCTTTCCCACGCAGGTCATCCTGGCCTCGCTGGCCACCTCGCCGGACCGCACCGTGGTCTACGGCGTGGCCGAGGATCAGGGCTCGCAGGCATTCTACCGGTTCGATCTGAAGAAGGGGCAGATCTTCGCGGGCGGCTTCGTGGCTTCGCCGAAGCCGCTGCCGCGAGTTGCGGTCTCGGCTGACGGTTCGTGGGCCATGGTGGGAATGTACAAAATCGACGGCAGCCTCCATGATCTGGCCCAGTTCCCCAATGCCACCACTTCTACCAATATCGGCGGCAACGCCGTAGACTCGAACGCCGGCATCATTTATTCGCAAATCCTCACAGCCGCCCCGCAAACATCCTCAAGCAGTTCTACCTCTGTCACTTCCGCTTTGACGTCCGCTTCCACACCGGCGGCCTCCGGGCCGCCGGTGCTGCTCCTGATGGACATCGACAACCTGACGGTGCGGGATTCGTTGTTCCTGCCGGAGAACATTACCGGCCGGGAAGTGCTGACAGCTGCCGGCGACGTGCTCTATGCCGTCTCCGACAGCGGAGTGATGGTCTTGCCGGTGGGGCGTCTCAAACAGTATCACCGCCTCGCCACCAACCAGGAAGATGTCCTGGTGAGCGGAAACTTCTGCAATCGTAACGTGATCACTCAGAACCTGACGATCACCGATCCAGGCGGCGGCAACACGGACTTCGCTCTGAGCGTCAACCAGGCCGGGGTAACCATCTCGCCGAGCACTGGAATCACCCCCGCCACCGTTCAGGTCAAGGTGGATCCCAGCGCCTTCCAAAACCAGAACGGCACCGTGGCTATCCCCATTACCATGTCGTCCGGCACGGCCGTCAACCTCCCGCCCTCGGTTCGCCTGCTCGTGAACAACCGCAACCCGAACCAGCGCGGAACCATCGTCGATACGCCCGGGACTCTGACCGACATCCTGCCCGATCCCAAGCGCAATCATTTTTATGTGGTGCGCCAGGACAAGAACCAGGTATTGGTGTTCGATTCCACTTCTTTCCAGCAGGTGGCGACCCTCCGCACCGCGACCACCCCTACCCAGATGGCCATCAGCTTCGATCAGCAATACCTGATCGTGGGACACGATAATTCGCAATTCGCGTACGTCTACGATCTGGATACGCTGCAGCCGCAGACGCCCGTCGCGTTTCCGGGCGGCCATTATCCCCGGCAGATCGCGGCGTCCGGAAAGCAGATCCTGGCGCTGGTCCGCGACGTCACTGGCGATGCGCCCGGCGCGATCGACACCGTCAACCTGGTGTCGGGGAAAGCCACCCAATTGCCCACCTTGGGGATTTACACCAACAGCGTGAACCCGGGCGGCGTGCTGGCAGCAGCCCCCAACGGCGGGTCGATTCTGGCGGCGATGCCCGATGGCAACGTGATGCTCTACGATGCCAATGCCGACACCTTCACCATCTCGAGGAAGGACTACACCGCCCTCCAGGGAGGATATGCGGCTTCCAGCTACGGCACATATGTGGTCGGGCCGTATCTTCTGAATGCCTCGCTGGTGACCCAGGCCACTCTCGAGACCTCCTCGGGAGCGGCCGACGGTTTCGCGTTTGTGGATTCGACCGGGATTCGTACCACGTATCCGGGCGCGAGCAGCCCTGGTGTGATCCAGCGGGTGGATCCTTCGGCCAGCCTCGGAATCAAGCCGACTCCGACCGTCGAGGCCCCTCTGACTACCAGCCAGTCGCAGCCCTTTTTGCGCACCCTGGCCCCGCTCTTTGACCACAGCGCCATCATCTCGTTGTCGGTCTCGGGCATCACGGTGCTGCCCTGGACGTATGACGCCGCGGTGGCGCCTCCCAAGATCAGCTCCATCGTGAACGCGGCGGACGGGACGCAACCGGTGGCCCCGGGCGGTTTGATCAGCGTGTATGGCACCCAGATGAGCCCGGTCAACGTGGCCACCAGCCAGATTCCTCTGCCGACGGCGCTCGGCGAGTCCTGCCTCACGGTGAACGGCGTGGCCGTGCCGATGCTGTTCGTTTCCAGCACGCAGATTAACGGCCAACTGCCGTTCAACGTGGATGGCAACGCCACCATGACCCTGCGGACGCCGGGCGGCATCAGCGACAACTTCAACTTCACCATCCTGTCGGCGGCACCCAGCATTTTCCGCAACGGCACCGCCGGACCGGAGACCGGGTTGGCGACCATCGTGCGCGCCGACGACAACCAATTGATCACTCCGACCAACCCGATTCACCCCAACGACGCGATTGTGATCTACGCCACGGGCTTGGGACGCACGCAGCCGGCAGTAGACGCCGGTCAGCCTTCGCCTTCCGATCCGCTGGGGTCCGCGATCATTGCGCCGGCCGTCACACTCGGGGGCATGCCGCTCAACGTGGTGTTCGCCGGCCTGGTGCCCGGCGAAGTGGGGGTTTACCAGATCAATGCGACAGTCCCGGGTAAAGTACCGCAGGGCCTGAGTATTCCGTTGGTGATCAACCAGGGTGCCGGTTCGACCACGCTGAACGTCCGCGTGGTGAATCCGTAGGGCCTGAAATCGGGAGTAACAAACCAGCCCGCGCCGGCGCTAAAGCCGGGCGCAGAAAAATCCGCCTGACGATCCACCTCGAGGCGCGGGCTATACACCAATCCGGCGATTCCGCCGATGTAACTGAGGGAGACACGGACAATGAGAACGATTCAACTGGTGGTCTTGTTTCTGGCGGCCGCAGGAACTACCTGCTTCGCCCAGCATTGGGAATTTGGGGGTGGTGCGGGTGCAGGATTTCTGCCCGGCGTCGGGGTTACCGGCGCGGCGGGGCCCGCGACTGCCGGCTTTCAGCCGGGGGTTGCGGCCGGCGCGTTCGCGGGGCAAAACCTCTACAACCACATCAGCGGCGAGTTGCACTATGCCTTTCTGCAGAGCAATCTCAAGCTGCAGAGCGGTGGAACCGAAGCGACGTTCTCCGGCCAGGCGCACGTAATCCATTACGATGTTGTGTTCCACACCAACCGCAAGGGTTCACGCACCCAGTACTTCGCCGCGGTCGGCGGCGGTCTCAAGGTATTTCGCGCCACCGGCGCCGAGGCCGCTTATCAACCTCTGAGCCAGTTCGGTTATTTCACCAAAACCCAGGCGCTGAAGCCCATGGGGACATTTGGCGTCGGCGTCAGGTACGCGCTCAAGCCGCACGTCTTCCTGCGCACCGAGTTCCGCGACTATATCACCG
The DNA here is from genome assembly GCA_035501495.1 of Bryobacteraceae bacterium. Classification (GTDB taxonomy): domain Bacteria; phylum Acidobacteriota; class Terriglobia; order Bryobacterales; family Bryobacteraceae; genus JAIQFL01. The sequence continues at coordinate 17,613 of DATJWB010000205.1, forward strand.
CATTTCCCACCGCGGTCCTCACCCCGGCGCCAGGCACCAAGTATGGCAGCCTGCTGCACGATTTCGTGCCGATGGTGACGGTCAGCTACGAATATTAAGCTAGGCAACGGTCCGCGCGCGGCAGGGCAGCGCTCCTTCGCTGCCCCGCGGAGTTTGGTGGCGCGGCACTCGAGCCTGCCGGACGTGCACAGTGCCGCCAGCCCAAGAAGGGTCTTCAAGGTTGATCGTTCTCAGGCCCGGCAACCTCACCCCGGGCGGCACTCCGTGATCACGCGGCCGGAAGGCTGTCGGCCGACCGCGCTCACCGTCAGCCCTGCTTCCTTCGCCATCTCGCGGAATTCTTCGAAGGTCCGTCCCCTGCCGCCCACCAGCACCATCATCAGCAACTCGGGTGATGCGGGGTCGCCCGGCCATCCCGTGAATACCACCACTCGCCCTCCGGGCCGCGCGGCTTCCGCACAGCGCCGCAGAATCGCGGTCGCTTCGGGGTCCGGCCAGTCGCCCAAAACGTTCTTCAATATATAAAGATCGGCACCCGCAGGCAGCGGGTCGAAGAAGCTCTGGGCGACCGCCGTCACGCGGTCGGCCACACCCGCCGACTGGAATGTCTCACCCGACCGCTCGATGGTTCCCGGCAGGTCGATCAGTGTGCCGCGGACCACAGGCCGGTTCCGCAGGATTTCCGCCAGCAGCGCACCCGTGCCGCCGCCAACATCCACCACCGTCTTCACCGATTCCCAATCTTCTGGATTGACCAGAACGTGCGGGTCCGGAGTGCCGTGCCCCATCGGTCCCATCAGTGCATCAAAGGTGACGGCGACGTCCGGATGCGCCGCCAGGTCGTCCCAGAATCCGCGGCCGAAAACTTCGTGGTAAGCCGGCTTTCCGGTGCGGACCGCCGAGAGCAGCGTCCCCCACGCATAGGCCATCCGCCCGCCGATTCCATCGAGGTCGAAGCCCAGGCGTCCGGACTCTCCCAGTAATCGTCGCGCCAGATCGTTCAACGCGAACCGCCCCGGGGACGGCTCCTCGAACAGTCCCTTGCCTACCAGGTGCCTCAGGACTCTGTGCAGCGAATCCCGATCGGCGCCCGCCTGCGCAGCCAGCGCCCCGATCTCGCTGGTGCCCGCCGCGATGTGGTCGGCGATTCGCAGCGTCGCGACCACGTGCACACTCCAGGGGGTCGCGAGATCGGTGAGGCTCCAAAGGTCCATCCCGTCATGATGCCACGTCAGGCGAACTATCCCGCGGTTAGCCGAAGGTACTATCCAAAATTCGTATCGTCTCCCACGTGAGGTACTAGTACGATCATGATTCTGGATCTATGTGTTATCGTGTGCACCATTATGTCCCGACCCTGCCTTAAAAAATACAGTTCATCTTTGTACGGGCTGCTGATTTTGCCGGCGATTGCCAGCGCGCAATTGCAAATCACCACCACCACGGTCCCCGTCGCAACTCAATACCAAAGCTACAGCACCACGTTGACGGCCACTGGCGGCACGCGGCCCTATACATGGTCTGTCGTGTCTTCCACCACGGTCAGCTTGCCCGAGGGAATGACCCTCAACCCCTCGACCGGCGTGGTGAGTGCGACGATGGTCGCCGGACAGGGCGGCTACGCCGTTACCGTGCAGGTCAGCGACAGCGCCTCGCCCGCACCGAACGTCGCGACCGCCACGCTCAACTTCGGCGTCAACAGCGACGGCAGCATGGGCGGATGCCAGATGTTCCCGGCGGACTCGATCTACAATCAGCGAGCGGATCAGTTGCCCGTGGACACCAACCCGTCGCATCAGATTCCATCGGGGTATCTGCCCGACCCGATTCATCCCGATTTTGGCCATGGCTTCTACCCGATTCCGGGCGGCATTCCCTTCATGCGTGTGCCGGCCAATCAGCCACTCACCAACGTACTGCTTTCCACCGGCGGCCAGATCGATGGTAACGGCATCTACGCCTGGCCCTTCCCCGCCTATCCAAATGCCGCGATCGAAACCACCAATTACGGACCAGACGGCGAAGACCACCACATCCTGATTCTGCAATCCAGCGTGAATAACATCACCGGCCCGCAGACCGGCCCGTGCGTTTTGTACGAGACTTATCAGGACACCCCGGTCCAAAGTATGTTCAATGCGGCTACGAATACCTGGACGGTGCTGTCGGGCGTCCACTACGTTCTGAACAGCAACGAGATTGCGGCGTCGGCTGCCACCCTGGACAACGGCGCGCAGGATTCGCCTGGGATCCCGATGGTGCCGCTGCTGATCCGCTACAGTGAAGTTCCTCTGGGGGTCAATCACCCCCTGCGCATCTCCTGGCCGTCGCCGACGAACGGTTGGGTGTGGCCCGGGACGGGATGCTGCGGCGGGAGCGGGCCGCCGCAAGGCCTGCTCTATCGCTTGAAAGCGAGCGTGAACTGGCAGGCAACCTGTCCGGTGAGCTCCTTCCCGCAGGCCGCCACGGTGCTCCAGGCGCTCCAGCAGTATGGCGCCTACATGAGCGATCACGGCAGCCCGGCATTCATCCAGGGCGTTCCGGATGTTCGCTGGAATGACGACGACCTGGCGTGCATCAAGCACTTCCACGCCAGCGACCTGGAAGTGGTGGACAACTCCATGCTGGAGGTCTTCGACCTCAGCGGGCAGACCAAACCGTACGTCGTGCCCACCACCCTGCCGGGCGCCGCGTCCGGCACATCCTACAGCGCGACCATCTCCGTGGTGGGCGGAAACCCCGCGACCCGCCAGTGGTCGGTTTCTTCCGGATCACTGCCGGGCGGCCTGCTGCTGAACGCGTCCACCGGGACGATCAGCGGCATGCCGTCTTCTTCCTCGGGCAGCCCTTTCAACTTCACCATCACCGCGACGGATACCGCGTCCGGATTGAGTTCGCAAGCACAGGCTTTCTCCATTTCCGTCTCGGGCGGCGCGACCCCGCCATCCATTCCACAAAATGTCACGGCCGCGGCGGTTTCCTCCTCACAGATCAACGTTTCGTGGTCGGCTAGCAGCGCTGGTTCCGCGCCGCTCGCAGGGTATCATGTCTACCGCAATGGCAGCCTCGCCGGCACCGTCACCACGACTTCGTTCTCGGACACTGGACTGGCTCCTTCCACGACTTATTCCTACACCGTTACCGCGTATGACTCCTCGGGCAACCCGTCCGCCCCGTCCTCACCCGCCTCTGCCACGACCATGTCGATTCCGGACACCACACCGCCGACCGTCTCCATCACCTCACCGGCAGCCAATTCCATGGTGTCGAATACGGTAACTGTGAGCGCCACGGCCAGCGACAATGTTGCGGTCGCGGACGTGCAATTCCAGTTGGACGGAGTCAATCTCGGAGCCGATCTGACCACTTCGCCCTACTCCATTTCGTGGAATACCACTACGGCGGGCAACGGAGGCCATACCCTGACCGCCATCGCGCGCGATACTTCCGGCAACAGGACTACTTCCACCGCGGTTCCCGTCACGGTCAGCAACACGGTAACGGGTCCACCAACGTCAGGCTTGATCGGCTACTGGAATTTAGACGAAGACTCCGGAACCATTGCCCACGATACTTCCAGCAGCGGATATAACGGAACGGTGAACAACGCCGCGTGGGTCGCCGGAAAGATCAATTCCGCTCTCAGCTTCACTGGCAATTCGAGCGATGTGGTCACACCGGGCATTCCGCTGGGCTCGACCTTCTCTGTCTCGGCATGGGTGAACTCCCCGGTCACCCAGCAAGGCGAATACGCCAGGGTTGCGGAGACTCAGTACTCGCCAGGCTTCTATCTGGGAACGAATTTCGCCGGCACCGGCTACAAGTTCATCGTCAACGGCGCGGCGGGCGCGACCGCAAATTGCGGCCTGAGCTATGGGTGCGCGGAAGGAGGCTCAGTATCCATCGGCTGGCACCTGCTGACCGCAACCTTTGACGGTGCCACCGCCAGGCTCTACGTGGACGGCGTGCTGGTAGGCAGCGACACCGGGACTGCCGCGAACACCAACCTGCCCCTCTACATCGGCCGGTACTTCGCATCCAACGGTTTCGGCTGGAACGGCGCGATCGACGAGGTGCGGCTCTACAACCGGGCGCTCAGCGCAGCCGAGGTCACCGCGATCCTGAATTATACGGGCGGCGGTGCGCCCCCGGACACCACGCCGCCGGCCGTCTCCATCACCGCGCCGGCAGCCAATGCCACGGTCTCGAACACGATCACGGTGTCGGCTAATGCCAGCGATAACGTGGCCGTCGCGGACGTGCAGTTCCAGTTGGACGGAGTCAATCTCGGGGCCGACCTCACCACAGCGCCCTATTCCATCTCCTGGAACACCACGCTTGCCAGCAACGGCACCCACACGCTGACCGCCATCGCTCACGATACCTCGGGTAATAAAACGACCTCCACGCCGGTCACGGTGACCGTCAGTAACACGGTGGGAAGCATCCCGACGGCGGGCTTGATCGGCTACTGGAGTTTCGA
>DATJWB010000206.1:0-2482 GCA_035501495.1 Bryobacteraceae bacterium
GCCGCTCGTGAAGGCGATCGCCGTTCGCGTCCACGAGAACCTCCCCGTACACGTGGATCTCGACGACCTGATTCACGCCGGAGTGATGGGCCTGTTTGACGCCGTCATCAAGTACGACGATTCCAAGAACGTGGCTTTCCATGCCTATGCCAAGCACCGCATCAAGGGCGCCATCCTGGACAGCCTTCGCCAGTTGGATTGGGCCTCGCGCGACCTTCGCCGCCGCCAGAAGCAGGTGGAATCCGTCACCCGCGACCTCAGCGTGAAGCTCGGCCGCACGCCGACCGAAACCGAAGTAGCGCAGGAGATGGGCCTGGATGCCGACCGCTGGCATCGCGTCCAGATGGAGCTGAGCATGACGGGCGTGGTCTCCGCCACCCCGAACCCCGACCAGGAGCACGAGCGCCCCATGGAATTCGCCGGTGCCCCCGATTCGCGCCCGGACCGCATATGCGAGCGCCGCCAGCTCCAGGTCACCCTGGCCCGCGCCATCGGCAAGCTGCCCGAGCGGTATCAGAAGGTTGTCTTCCTCTACTACACCAACGACATGACCATGAAGGAAATCGGCGACGTGCTCGGCGTCAACGAGAGCCGCGTCTCTCAGATCCACAAGATCGCCCTTAAGAAGATGGCCACCGTGCTCGAAGGCGAAGGCATCCACTCGTCACAGGCGCTGTGATCGGTGGGGCAGGTTTCCGGCCTGCCCGGAACCGCGCTACTCGAAAGTCGGGAGTCTTTCAGGACGGCCGCGGCGTTATCATCTAGGGCAGCTATGAAACAGATCGTTGCCGCCGCGGCCGTGTGTGCGTGTGCGCTGCTTGGGCAGGATGTTCCGCGTCCCAGGAACACTTATCATTCCAGCGGAGGCGCTGCCCGGCCCGTCCTTGTGTCACCCGAGGTGCGTCCCGACCGCACGATCGTCTTTCGCTTGAGGGCGCCCGAGGCAGCGCGGGTCACTCTCTCATTCGCCGGGTCGAAGCCCATGACCAAAGACGACAACGGCGTGTGGATCGTTACCGTCGGCCCGGTGGAACCGGAGATTTATCAATACAACTTTGTAGTGGACGGAGTGCGGATCCTGGATCCCGGAAACCCTCACCTGAAGAACGGCCGTGCCCTCGATGCCAGCATCGTAGAGGTCCCGGGCAATCCACCACGCTTCGACGAAGTGCAGGCGGTGCCCCACGGTGCGCTGCACATCCACACGTATCTTTCCACGCCTCTGAAGACGCTGCGCAGACTCTACGTCTACACGCCGCCGCAGTACGATCTCGAGACCAATCGCCGGTTCCCGGTTCTTTATTTGCGCCACGGCAGCGGAGATACCGAAGAGAACTGGAGCAGCACCGGCCGCGCTGGCGTGATTCTGGACAACCTGATCGCGCAACATAAGGCCATGCCCATGCTGATCGTGATGCCTAACGGCGATACAGACGGCAGTTGGCCGGGCGGGAGCTCGCCCGAAGGAATCGAATTGCTCAGCCAGGAGCTGCTCAACGACATCATTCCGATGATCGACCGAACATACCGCGTGGCGCGCGGCCGCGAGAATCGTGCCATCACCGGTCTCTCCATGGGCGGCGGCCAGGCTTTCACCATCGGGCTGAAACACCTGGACCTGTTCGCGTGGGTGGGAGAATTCAGCTCGGGACTGGTCAGCGACAGGGAGTTCCACCTGGAACAGCACCTGCCTGGATTCCTGGATCGGCCTGAGGACGTGAACCGGAAACTGAAGCTCTTGTTTTTGAGCTGCGGCACCGAGGATCCGCGGTACATCGGTCAACTCGACCTTGCCGACAAACTGAAGCAGCACAACATCCGCTATGTCTGGTATCCCACCCCGGGTGTGCACGAATGGAAAGTCTGGCGGCACGCGCTCGCCGAGTTCGCTCAGAAAGTTTTTCAGGAGGCCCGCTGATGCAACGAGCCGTCTTATTCGTCGCCGTATCGATCAGCGGCCTGTTCACAACGTCTGCCGCGGCCCAGGCACAGCGGCGCGAACCTCCGATAGGCGAGCGGGTACAATCTCCGGAGGTGTCGTCCGGCCACCGCGTCACGTTCCGCATCTTTGCGCCCAAAGCCTCCGAAGTGACCCTCACCGGCGACTGGCTCGGTACTACCCCGCCGCCGAAATTGACCAGGGACGAACACGGCGTGTGGAGCGTCACGCTCGGCCCATTGGAGCCGAGTATCTATATCTATTCCTTCAATGTCGATGGCATGGCCATACCCGACCCGGTCAACCCGCGGATCAAGCTGCGCGCTCGTACGTCGGCCAGCCTGGTCGAGATCAGGGACGATACCCCGGCCTTCTGGGAGCCGCGCGACGTGCCGCATGGGGCAGTGGAGATCAACTGGGAAAAATCCAAAGTCATCGGCGGCGAGACGCGAGCGATATGGATCTACACACCGCCGGAGTACGCCAGGACCACGCGCCGCTATCCCGTCCTCTATCTGCTACACGGCTCCAACGACACGGCTG
>DATJWB010000207.1:0-3248 GCA_035501495.1 Bryobacteraceae bacterium
CGAGCTGTTTGATGGCATCCTCCGCTGTGCTGACCCGGTTCCGCGGCCCGCTGATGGCGATGACCTTGGAGCGTACGTCCCACTGAATGTCCACCCCGAAGTGTGCCAGCAGCCGCTGCACGGTGTTGGGTTCCACGTACTTCAGGGTGACCAGCTTCTGAATGGGCACGTCGGCGTCTTTAAGCGCTTGTGCCGCAAGCGTCCCGGCGGCCATGAGCAGGTACAGCAAAAGTCGTTTCACATCATTCTCCTCTCGTGTCTGCAATCCAATAGATGACAACATCCGGGTCATTCGAGACCACCCGGATCAATACCTGTTCCCCCGGTTGCGAGGCGTGCCGCTTACGGGGAATTGGGGTGGCGGCGGGGCGGATCGGCTGCGGCGCCGGCCGATCCGCGGCAGGTTCCGGAGCGGCCGGCTGAGGGTGACGGTCGATCGCCACCGCCGGCGGCTGTAACACGGGCGGCCGGGGCTTGACCGCAAGCAGCACCAGCAAAGCTGCCATGACCGCCGCGGCAACGCCGTACGCCCACCCCCGCCGCCAGAACGGCCGCCGCTGCCGTTCCAATTCCGCCAACACCCGAGCCCGGACGGCGGCGAAATGTGCGGCGGGGAGAGGCTCGCCATGCCACTCGGCAAGCCTCTGCCCGGCTTCTTTCAACCCGCTGGAGAATAACTGGCAGCCGGGGCATTCTCCAAGGTGCCGCTCAACCGCCGCGGCTTGGTCTGGGGGGAGATCGCCCCCGGCGTACAGTGCCAGCCGCTCTTCCCAATCCTTGCAGTTCATACGCGCCTCCGGAAGTAGCGCTCCACGAATCCCTTCACCTTCACCCGTGCCTTGGAAATCTGCGAGCGGACGGTGGCCTCGGAGGAGCCCAGCACGCGCGCCACCTCTTCGGTGGAGAGCCCCTCCAAATCGCGGAGGACCAGGGCTTCCCGCTCCTTCTCCGAGAGGATCCGCAGGCTCATCTCCAGTACACGGCGCCTCTCCCCGGCGGCCGTCTGCTGCTGCGGATCGGCTTCACCGGACGGCATCTCACCGGCGTCCTCCATGGGCACCGAGGGCGGGCGGCGGCGCCGGAGGTCGTGGCAGGCGTTGACGGTCACGCGGTACAGCCATCCCGGGAAAGCCGCCGACGATTCCACTTTCCCGAGGTTGCGATACAGCTTCAGGAAGACTTCTTGAGAGACGTCCTGCGCGTCGGCCAGGCTGCCGAGAAGGCGCAGCGCGGTGACGAGGACCATGCGCTCGTACTGCCGCATGATCTGTTCGAAGGCAGCCAGGTCCCCGGCCTTGGCGGCGTCCAGGACGCTGGAGCGCCCTTCGGGGCTGTCCATGGGACCGACGGTTGCCAGGAACGTGGTCATGCCTTTCTACAGAGAAGAACTCTGGAGGAGGCGAAAACGTGTATGGAAGTTGGCTCGCGTTGCTCGCGGGTTGGAGGTTGGGGATTGGGGGGCTACTTCCGGAACACTTCTGCGCGGGTCGGTACGAGGCGCGGGTTGTCGGTCGCGAGGACGTCTTCGACCTCCTGCAGGGCACGGGATTGGTAGAGGAGCATCTTCTCGAGCCTCGGGTCGATCAGCCAGATATTGGGCACACCTTTCTGGCTGTACTCTTCCAACTTCTTCGGCGGCTCAGGTGATACAAGACGTTACTCGACTGCGACCGTCACGGTCACAGAATACCACCCGATTACTGCTACTCTTAGCTTGCACAACATGTCCGATCGATTAGCTATTCCGCCGGACGAGATCCGGGCCATGGGGCGCGCCGCTCTGGAACGCGTGGCGGCGTATTACGAGGGCCTGGCATGCCGTCCGGTGCTGGTACCTTCGACCTCGCAGGACATTCGGGCACGGCTCGAGGAGCCGCTGCCGCGGGATGGCGCGGATTTTGAGACCTTGCTCGAAACGTTCGACCAGGTAATCGTACAGTTCAGCCGTCACAGTGCCCACCCGAGATTCTTCGGATATGTCTCCTCACCGGGAACTCCGGTTACCACGGTGGGGAGCATGTTGGCGGCCTCGTTGAATGCCAACCTCACCTGCTGGCGCTCGGCGCCCGCAGGGACCGAATTGGAGCACGTCACCATCAACTGGCTGAAGGAGATGTTGGGCTATCCCAAAGACGCGGCCGGACTGTTCACGAGCGGCGGTTCGATGGCGAACCTCTCCGCGCTGGCGGCTGCGCGAAGCGCGAAGGCTCCGGCCAACGTGGTTCGCGACGGCGCGGCGGCCACCGGCAAGCGCATGTGCGCCTACGTCTCCGCGGAAGGGCACTTCTCCATCCGCAAGGCCGCGGGAATCCTGGGGCTGGGAGAAGCCAACGTTCGCGAAGTCCCGACCGACTGCTGCCTGCGAATCGACCTGGCCCAACTGGAGCACCTGGTGCGGCAGGACCTCAACGAGGGACATCTGCCGTTCTGCCTGGTGGCGAACGCCGGCGCGACGGGCACCGGTGCGTTCGATCCCATCGGCGAGCTCGCGGACCTCGCGCACCGGTACGGGCTCTGGTTGCATGTGGATGCCGCCTATGGAGGGTTCGCGGCCCTGGCTCCCTCGGCGCGGCATTTCTTCGCGCGCATCGCGGAGGCCGACTCGGTGGCGCTCGATCCGCACAAGTGGCTGTTCCTCCCGGTGGGATCGGGGTGCGTGTTGTATCGCGACCCCGAGTGGGCGCGCACGGCATTCGGGCACGATGCCGAATACACGCGGCGGATCGGCCTGGAGCGGGACGAGGCCTTCGCTTTCTGGGATTACGGTCCGGAGCTTTCGCGGCCTTTCCGCGCGCTGGATTTGTGGATGCTCATCAAGTACGCGGGCGCAGCGCGGCTGGGCGAGGCGATCGAACAGAACATTGCCTGCGCGAAATACTTCGAGGGCCTGGTGGCGGCCTGCAGCGATTTCGAAATGCTGGCGCCGGTGGAGCTTTCCATTTTCTGCTTTCGCCACCTGCCCGACGGCTACGGCCGCGACCTCAACGAGTGGAACGAGCGTCTGCTGGTAGAGGTCCAGCACGGCGGAAGCACGTACCTCTCGAATACTAAGGTCGGCGGCCGGTTCGCTCTACGGGGCTGCGTGCTCAACTACCGGACCACGTTTCACGACATGGAGGTCGTGCTGGAGGATGTGCGCAAGGCGGCGCGCCGCCTCACCTGACCGCCATCGTCACGGGCGGGGTGATAGGGCTGGTCTGGCCTGCCACGCTGATGACGACGGGAACCGAGTCGCCGGTCTGGATGCC